>NZ_CP046155.1:2400000-3000000 GCF_016403105.1 Leptolyngbya sp. BL0902 | reverse complement strand
GAAAGGCGGAGTAGGCGTTATAGGCTTGGTTGGCCAGGATATTGCGGTCGGCGAGGAACAGGATGCGGGGGCGGCGGTTAGGTTCGCGGCTGAGGTTCCAGCGGCTTTGAAATAGCTTCCATGTGAGCTGAAAGGCCACAAAGGTTTTTCCGGTTCCGGTGGCCATAGTCAGCAGGATTCGATTGCGTCCTTCACAGATGGCTTCTAAAACGTGCTGGATGGCATTGTGCTGGTAGTAGCGGGCTTCCCAGGTGCCGCTGCGGTCTTCAAAGGGAATGGCGGCAAAGCGATCGCGCCACAGATTAACTTCGCTGTATGTGGCGGCCCACAGGTCATCGGGACTAGGGTAGGCGCTGATGTAGCCCTCTACCCCGGTGTGTCGGTCAATTTGGTAGATGCCGTCGCCATTGGTGGAGTAGGCAAAGCGGGTTTCGAGTTTTTGGGCATAGCGTTTGGCCTGGGCCACGCCGAGGGTATCGGGTTCGCTCCGTCGTTTGGCTTCAATGACGGCAAGCTTGTGGCCGCGATATTCCAACACATAGTCGGCAAATTCGGCAGTGGCCCGCCGTCCATTCCCCACCAGCCGCCCAGGGGCAATGACTTCCCGCCGCACCCGGCTATGGTCTACCACGCCCCAGCCAGCGGCCCTCAGGGCAGGATCAATCAGTTCAGCGCGGGTTTCGGCTTCGTTCATTGGGCATCTCGATTTGCGTTAAAACACTTTTTTCCTTGATTTACAAGGGCTTCAGCGATTGAGGGGGGCTAATGACGATTTGCGTTAAAGCACTCTTAGGCCAAAGCCCTCCGGGGGCGCTTCTATCATGGCCTAGGGGTTGGGCCATTGTCAGTAGTGGGGCGGGTGGTGGCCAAGATAGGGCATTCAGGGGAAAACCCAGCCTGAGAAAGATGAAATGTGGCAACAAGACAAGTTGTTGGGCCTCAATGAGGGCTTTGATGATTTGCGTTAAAACACTTTTTTCCTTGATTTACAAGGGTTTCAGCGAATGGAGGGGGCTAATAACGATTTGCGTTAAAACACTCTAGGCCCAGAAGGGGAGATAGCGGGCATAGCGAGTGGAGGCTGATTCAGAGTCATCGGTTTTGATTAAGTCAGCCTCTTTGGTTGCGCCAATAATCTGCGATACCGTGGCAGCTCTCGCGGGAGGCAGGTGAAAACGCTCTCTAAGGGTCTGGTTAGACATCTGGCGATTGCTGACATAAAGCAGGCAGCAATGCTGATAGCAGGCCCGAATGCGGTCTGATTTACTCATGTCGGCAAAGTCTTGGTAGGCAAAGAGCACAGCCGTTGTGCGGGTTTCTCCAACCCGAAAGTCGGGGGCTGGCAATTGGTAGACTTCGGCGGCATGGATAACTTTATCGATGCCGCTGCCCTTTTCTTCGCAGATGCCGAGGCAGCGCATGATGTCGGCGAGTTGTTCGTTGCGAGAGCGGTACTCGTCGATGAAGCGATCTGGAGGAATGGGGGGCAGACCCGGATTAGAAATTTCCAAGCGGTCGCTATACATCTCGATCATCACCGAGGTTCCTGTTGCCAAAAAATCTTGATGCACCAGGGCATTGGCGATGAGTTCTCGGATGGCTTGCTTGGGAAACATTTTGACTTCTTCGCGCACCACTTCTTCGATGAAGTGATTTTGGGGAGCGGCGCTATGAACAAACGTGACCCAGTCTTCAAACCCAACGGCATAACCCCGCTGGCCAACAATTTCGTTGCGGGTTTGGAGTTTGTTGATCCCTTCATAAATGACGACACGCGGAGCCTTGCGAGCCAGCGATGGGGAAAACGCCTCTAGCTTTCTGGCCAAGAGGACGGCGGCAAGGTTGGTGATCACCCATCCAGCCTTGGTGGACTGAATAAAGCCCTCGCTCTGCAAGCGCTCTAGCACGTTGTCGCGGGTGGTGGGGTAGGGCCGATCTAACAGCTCAAAGTAGGTTTGGGTGTCTAGCAGGGCAATCACATCATCGGCGCTGGCCTCCGACCGGGCAGGCTGGGAAAACCAATCCTGTTGATCTTCAGCAAAGATGGCCCGCAATACGTCGGGCGTCATGGCCACCAGGTTTTCACCTGCCCGCATCAAATAGGTGCCTTCAAAGGCTTGGGGCTGGCCAAGGGGGCGCGAAGGAATCTCAAAAACCAGCACTCGACCATCGGGGTGCTGCAATTCTGTAACGTCTACCCGAAAGCCCAATTGTTGAACGATCAGCGCCTTAACTTCGTTGAGAGAGGTGGCCGACGGAAACGCCTGGGAGCCAACCACGCGACGGGGTGGTTTATCGGTCACGCCCAAGACAAGATGGCCGCCTCGCTCGTTGGCCAAGGCAACGCAGTACCGCAGCAAATCGGTTTTGCTAAAGCTCTGCTTGGCCTGCTTAAATTCCAGTTGTTCTGTCTCTGCTGGGGCATTTAGCCACTGTTCTAGGTCGCCTAGGGTAATCATGCCGCCGCCACCTCCTGGGCTTGGGCCGCTGCTGTATCGCCTACTTCAGCGGTTAATTCACCAGAAAAGGCTTTTTGCAAAATGGATTGCTTGAGTTCGTTGAGGGCAGCAAGTTTTTGTTGGTAGATGGCTTCGAGGCGTTGGGTTTCAGTGTGAAGTATGTTTAGCTTATCTGCGACCTGCTGTTGCTGCAAAATCGTGGGAGGAAAACAAACTGGAATAGCGCCGAGCTTTTTAGGCGAAGTATGCCTAACTTTTACGCCTGAAGCAGTATCTTGAACCGCATCCCTAAAACGTTTTGTGTTGAATTGATGAAAGAAGAAGTCGTTGCACCAGGAGACATCCTCAAAAACTTGCACTAATCCGAGTCGCTGATTATGCAGAAATTTTCCTGATTCAGGCACAATCAATGAGCTTCCTAAAAGACCAACTGCCTGTTCGGTCATAGCAAACAGGAAATCACCTTCACGCAGGACGTAATCTTCTGGAATTTCTCCGGTGTAATATTTCGTCTTTGATCCCTGATCTCGATAACCTCCACTTTCATAAAAGGAACCAGGAGTCAGTACGACATAATCGGTTTCCTCGTTGGTGAAAAACTCACCCTTAAAGGCAAAACCATGCTTGATTGAGCAAATCTCATCTAGTTTTTTCTCTACCCACCCATCACCTTTGCGAGTGAAGACAGCATTTAGGTAGCTTTCAAAGAGTTCGCGGGCGTTGGCTAGGTTCTTTTCGGTGTTGGCAATGGCCGCATCAATTCCCTCAAATGCCTCATCCAAAATCGCCACAATCCGCCTCTGCTCAGCGATTGGGGGGACTGGGATTTTTAGAGATTTTATAAAAGGTAATGTGACACCTTTGACAGTCATGCCTGTCCCAGCCTTCTCAATCTGTGATGCAATATAGTTGATGGAATTAGTAATGAGACATCAGGAAGCACAATAGTCTCGAATAATGTCATCCAGAGAAGTGCCGGGTTTCGCATACATTCTGGCTCTCTTTAAGGCACTAAAGTCATGCTCGATATCATTTAGGTCGGGAGAGTACTTCGGTAAAAATAAAATCTGATGCCCTGCCTCTTCTGCTAGTTCTTTAATCTTCGTCTTTCGATGGATGGGAGCATTATCTAGAATAAAAACTGAGGGGGTCGTGACGTTCGTCAACAAAAACAGACTAAACCATCCCTCAAATCCTTCAGCATCTAAGCTTCCGGTAAACAACATTGGGGCAATCAAGTCTTTTCTGCCTTTCCTCCGGGCCGCAATCAGATTCTCCTTCTTCCCTCGCTTGCCCTGGCGCTCTCCATAGATTTTCTTTCCCCGTTTCGACCAAGCGTACAGACAAGCCACGCCTTCCTCAAACCCACACTCATCAATATAGACCAGGCTTTTGACGCCATACACCTGAATCAATGCTCTCAGGGTTCGATAGTATTTCATGCGTTCTTCTGCATTTCGCTCTCGATACCTTAGTTCTTTTTTTTTCGGGTGATTTTCATTTTCTTGAAGACCTTAGAGAGCGCACTAATGCTCACCCCAAATTTCTGAGCCCGTTCCTTCAACGTGGCTTCTGGATTCTGCTCCACATCTTTGCGAAGAGCGTCCCAATCGAGTTTACGTTGGCGTCGGGTTACCTTGGTCGGGGCCAAGTCGACTCGATTTAACCAGCGATAGATTGTCGCACGACCGACTTGATAGGTTTTCGCCGCCTTCGAGATGCTGCCACCTCCTTCTACAAAGTCGATCACGCGCTTCCTTAAATCCAGACTGTAAGGCATCGTTTCTTCGTTCAACCATCACTCCGCTTATAAATAGCTTAAAAACGTCCCAGTCTAAAGTCAATCAACTATACTTTTAAACCACCAGAAGAGAAAACGCTCATTGACTTGATCAGGACGTTTAGGAATTATGCCGCGTAAGTCTTGATTGATGGCAGTATCCTGCGCCAAGAAACAAACCTTTCCCAGTCCAACACGAGTTGCAATAATAACATTGCCTTTTTGAATAATATTTGTTGAGCTATTCTTAACTGCTTCCTGGGTAATTTTATATTCGGTATTGGATATGACTTCATGCTTCATGTCCCGGACAGTTGCCCAAGGAATTGAACCACCATAGAAGTCATTGTTTCGTTTGGATGGAGTACCACCCCCAATAACTAAACAAACATCACCTAGAGACTTCAATTTCCAGTTATTCACAATATTCCCCCAATTCCAGCCAAAATCTCAGCACTTTCCGCATCCAGCGCCGCAATCACTGCTACTTCAGCAGAGACCGGGCTTCGACTTCGCTCAGCCCTCGTGGATCGCCCCATCCCCCCCGCTGGCTGAGCGCAGCCGAAGCCAAAACCCATCACAACATCCCCCCAATTCTCGACAAAATCTCTTCTGCATTCTCCGCATCCAGCGCCGCCATCACTGCTACCGCAGCAGAGACCGGGCTTCGACTTCGCTCAGCCCTCGTGGATCGCCCCATCCCCCCCGCTGGCTGAGCGCAGCCGAAACCAAAACCCATCACAACATCCCCCCCCATTCCAGCCAAAATCTCCGCACTTTCCGCATCCAGTGCCGCAATCACTGCTACTTCAGCAGAGACCGGGCTTCGACTTCGCTCAGCCCTCGTGGATCGCCCCATCCCCCCCGCTGGCTGAGCGCAGCCAAAGCCAAACCCACCCCATCAACCACCCCCCCCGCTGGCTGAGCGAAGCCGAAGCCAAAACCCATCACAACATCCCCCCAATTCTCGACAAAATCTCTTCTGCATTCTCCGCATCCAGCGCCGCCATCACTGCTACTTCAGCAGAGACCGGGCTTCGACTTCGCTCAGCCCTCGTGGATTGCCCCATCCCCCCCGCTGGCTGAGCACAGCCGAAACCAAATCTACCCCACCCCATCCCCCCGCTGGCTGAGCGAAGCCGAAGCCAAAACCCACCCATCAACCCCCAGCCTCCCCCAAATAATGCGTCGCATTTTGGCACTCCGCCAAAATATGCAACCGATCCCAATCGCTCTCCATCAGCGCTATTTTCTTTGCCCGACTCCATCCCTGCACCTGCTTCTCACGATAAAAAGCATCCGCTACCCGCTCAAATTCCTCCGCATAGACCAACTTCACAGGCAAGCGCTTTGCCGTATGATTGGCCCCCATACCGTTCTGGTGCTGCCATAGGCGATGGGGCAAATTCCTAGTGCTGCCCGTGTAAAAAGACCCATCGACGCATTCCAAAATGTACATATGAGGCATAGTTCACCTGTCCTTCATGCATCTTATACCGGGCTTCGACCTCGCTCAGCCCTCGTGGATCGTCCCAACCTGCTGGCTGAGCGCAGCCGAAGCCAAAACCCATCACAGTATTCCCCCAATTCCCGCCAAAATCTCAGCACTTTCCGCATCCAGCACCGCAATCACTGCTACTTCAGCAGAGACCGGGCTTCGACTTCGCTCAGCCCTCGTGGATCGTCCCAACCTGCTGGCTGAGCGCAGCCGAAGCCAAAACCCATCACAGTATTCCCCCAATTCCTGCCAAAATCTCAGCACTTTCCGCATCCAGCACCGCAATCTCATCCATGATTTCCTGCGGGTCGCGCAGGGGGGCTTCTTCTGGGGCGTTGGGGTTCTTTACCGATAGGTCAAAGGTTTCGGGGTCAACATCCTCCAAATCCACCAACCAAGACTTCTCCGTTTCCGCAAACGTCGCCTGAAGCTCCACAAACTCCTTCAGGTCATCATCATTTAGCGGGTTCGTTTTACCCATATTGCGGCCCGGATCAAGCTGGTAATACCAAATCTTTTTAGTGGCTACACCCTGAGCGGAGTCGAAGGGACCCTTCTCAAAAAACAGCACCACCGTCTTTACCCCCGCCCCAATAAACGTTCCACCGGGGCAGTCTAATACCGTATGCAAATTACAACTCGACAACAGCTCTCGCCGCAGGGCACGGGACGCATTATCCGAGTTCGACAGAAAGGTATTTTTAATCACCACCGCCCCTCTGCCGCCCTGCTTCAGCATTTTGATAAAGTGCTGCAAAAACAAAAACGCCGTTTCCCCCGTTTTAATCGGGAAATTTTGCTGTACCTCCTTCCGCTCCTTGCCCCCAAACGGCGGATTCGCCAGGATCACATCAAAGCGGTTCTTATCCTGAACATCGCTGATATTTTCCGCCAGGGTGTTGGTATGGATGATGTTCGGCGCATCAATGCCGTGCAGAATTAAGTTCATAATGCTGATCACAAAGGCCAGCGGCTTCTTTTCCTTGCCAAACAGCGTTTGGGTCTGCAATACCTCAAGCTGCTGCGTGGTCAGTTGGCCCCGGCGTAGGTACTCATAGGCTTCGCACAAAAAACCCGCCGACCCACAGGCCCCGTCGTAAATGGTCTCCCCCAGTTGGGGCTTCACCACCTGAATCATGGCCCGAATCAACGGACGCGGCGTGTAATACTCCCCGCCATTGCGGCCCGCATTGCCCATATTTTTGATTTTGGCCTCATACAAATAGGAAAGCTCGTGCTTTTCCTCCTGAGACCCAAACCGCAGTTCGTCGATATATTCCAGCGCATCCCGCAGGCTGTAGCCACTCGTAAACTTGTTTTTGATCTCCCCAAAGATTTCGCCAATCTTGTATTCAATGGTGTTGGGGCTGCTGGCCCGCTGCTTAAACCCTTGCAGGTAGGGAAATAGCTGGGTATTCACAAACTCAATCAGGTCAGGGCCGATCAGCGCCCTATCGTGATCAAACTCACCCGCCGCCGTCTTGGGGGCCGCCCAGCTCGACCAGCGGTAGGGTTCCTCCAGCAAAAAGTCGTAGGGCTTGCCGACCAGCTCCGCTTCAATCGCCCGCTCATACTCCAGATCATTCAGATACTTCAGAAACAGCAGCCACGAGGTTTGCTCGGTGTAGTCTAGCTCCGTGGTGCAACCCGCCTCCTTCCAGAGCACATCGTCAATATTTCTGAAGGTTTGCTCAAACATAGAATCGCGCCCGACGGGAAAGATACTGCGCCCCCTGGCTGCTCCCATCAGGGCATCTAGCCAGGAAGGCATTCACCATTGTTGCCCAGAAGTCGCCCAAATCGGCCATCCAATCGCGCCCGCTACCGGAAACAGAGCATCCAACACCGCCTGCGGCTGATTTCCTGTATCGAGAGTGCTCCTAGCCCGATCCCGTTCTAGAATCCCGTTCTAGTACGGCCAGGGTGGTACGGTCTGGGGTCTGCCGATCAGGACGGTTAGTTGGCAGGTGCTGAGAGACGCTAGCAGGATTTGGGCTATCTTGCTTGATGGCCTAGCTTCATACAGGCAGCGGCATTTGTGAAGTTTTGTTTGAAATGAGGCTGGGCGTGCGAACTGCTTTCCATAGCCTGGGTATCCCAATAAGAGGTCTGAAAGGTCACTTACACCTAGCATTTGGCCCTTCGCCTTCTGATCATTACCCGATTGAGGATGTAACGCCGTGTCTCTACTGTCCACCCTGCCTTTTAGTCGTCGGTTTTGCGGTGCCCTGAGCCTGGGGCTGTTGGCCGCTGCTTCCCTGGTGTTGCCCGTGCAGGCCCAAGCCGACAACTGCAACGCCCCCAGCCGCTACGACACCCAACCCCAAGCCATCGACTTTGACGACGATGACTTTCCGGCGGTGATTGTGGGCAATTCGGCCTGCCGGGTGTACCTCTACAACTTGTCGAGCAACGGCAACTTGGTCAAGGGCAGCAGCTACGGCCTGGTGGGCGATGTGGTGCGGCTGCGGGGCGTCATCTACCTATTCAATGGAGATGAAACCGAAACCTTCGTGCGGGTCTACTTCCCTGGGTCTAACACCACCGCTTGGCTGCATGGCAATAGCGTTGCCATTGTGGATTAGGCCATCGTGGGCTAGATCGCGGCTTTGGTCACGGATATCAGCGATAGGCCATATTCGCTGATATCCAATGATTTTCCGACGCTACAGGCGTTATCCTCGACTGGCCACAGAATCCCGCTGGCTGAGGATGGCCTGGTGGGCGTTTTCCCAGTGCTGGGCGGTGATGCGGATTTGGCTGGGGTCGGTCATGGCCTGGGCGCGGTATTCGCGGACGGCTTCGAGGGCCGCTTGGTTGCTCAGCAGGGCCAAATCTGCGCCGTTCCAGCCATCGGTGAGGATGGCCCAGTGGGGCAGGTCTACGTCCGCTAGGGGTCGGCTTTGGTTGTGGACTTCCAGAATCGCCAGTCGTCCGGCGGCATCGGGCAGGCTAATTTCGAGCTGAAGGTCGATGCGTCCGGCCCGGAGGATGGCGGGGTCGAGGGCGTTGGGGCGGTTGGTGGCTCCAATCATCAGCACGTTGCGGCAGTCTTGCAGGCCGTCCAGTTCCGTCAGCAGTTGGCCCACCACGCGATCACTGACGCCGGAATCGCCCATGTATTGGCCACGGGCGGGCACCAGGGTATCAATTTCGTCGATGAACACCACGCAGGGGGCGGCTTGGCGGGCCTTGGCAAAGAGTTCCCGCACCGCCTGTTCAGCAGCGCCAACCCAGCGGCTCAGCAGTTCTGGGCCATTGACGGCAATGAAGTTGGCCCTAGCTTGGGCTGCAACAGCCTTGGCTAGCAAGGTTTTGCCCGTGCCCGGTGGCCCCCACAGCAGCAGCCCTCGCGGAGCCTTAGCCCCCGTTTGCTCATACAGTTCGGGGTAGAGCAGCGCCCCTTCCACCGATTCTTGCAGGGTTTGCTTCACGGCTTCCAATCCGCCGATGTCGTCCCAGGCGATGGCGGGAGATTCCACCTCCACCGACCGCAGCACCGAGGGCTTGATTTCCTTGAGGGCCTGGGCGAAGTCCTCTGGGCAGAGGGTCATGGTGTCGGGCACGGGGGCGCTGAGGTTGGGCACCTGACGACGCAGGGCCAGGTAGGCGGCTTTTTGGCACAGGGCTTTGAGGTCGGCCCCGACCAAACCCACCGCTTGATCGGCAATGGTTTCTAGGTCAACCCCATCCAGGGGCATTTCACGGGTTTGAATCCGCAGAATTTCTAGACGGCCTTGACGGTCGGGAACGCGGAACTGCACCTCACGGTCAAAGCGTCCGGGGCGGCGCAGGGCGGGGTCGAGGTGGTCGGGCCGATTGGTGGCGGCTAGCACCAGCACCCCCTGGGTTTGGGCAAAGCCGTCCATGAGTCCGAGTAACGTGGCAACTAGGCGCTTTTCCACTTCCCCTTCCACCTTGCTGCGGTCGGGGGCGAGGCTGTCGATTTCGTCGATGAAAATCAGACAGGGAGCCGCTTTTTTGGCTTTTTCAAAGATGCCGCGTAGGCGTTGTTCGGCCTCCCCGTAGTATTTGCCCATCACCTCCGGCCCCACAATGGCGATGTAGTTCACCCCCAAATCCTCGGCGAGGGAGCGGGCGGTGAGGGTTTTTCCGGTGCCGGGGGGGCCAACCATCAGCACCCCACGGGTGGGTTCTAGGCCCAGCTTAGCCAGCACATCGGGCCGCTTGAGGGGAATTTCCACCAGTTCCCGCAGTTCCCGCAGGGTATCGGCCAAACCCCCAACGGATTGCAGGGTGGGCAGTTCGGGCGAATCGTCCGAGGGTGAAGCGGTGGCGGTAGGCGTATCGGGGGACGAGGGAGACGAGGGAGACGTAGCCGAGGGATCTGCCGGGGCTGGATTGCGGCTAGGCGGCGGGGTGATAATCACGTCCTCCACCGGGTCGGAGCTTACCCCCGCTCCCGGACGCCCCATGCGACTAACGCCGATATCGGGAATGTTGCCCTGGCGGGGAATGCTGCTGAGGCCACGGGCGTTGATCTGCACATTGGTTTTTAGTTCGCCGCTTTCGGCCTTTTCCTCTAGGGTTTTGGCCAGTTCCAGCAGTTGTTCAAAGCCTTTAAAGAAGTCATTCATAGGGCATTTCCAGGCAAACGGCAGCAATGGCGGACAGCAGATCCCAAGGCTAGAGTTCACCGATCCCCGTCCCTACCCTCCAGCGTAGCCACAAAACGTTATATAGAGACGATGGGGACGGAAATCTCAGGCAAACGACCGCATCGCGCAACTGAGATCCCCTTGGGTTCGTGCCCTTTGCATAAGCGGGCGGGGAGACCTCGCCCCTAGGGTGTTTTGGGTTAGGACTTGGTATTCCAAGGGCGAACACCCCCCAACCTTCACCCATTCCATCGACTCCCCCAACTCAATAGAATGAAGAGCCTACCGACAACTTGGCAGAGGTCTGAATGGACGTCCTAGCTTCTCCCCAGCGCTGGCAGTTTTGGATTGACCGAGGTGGCACCTTTACCGACATTGTGGCCCGCCGCCCCGATGGAACCTTGGTCGTTCACAAGCTGCTGTCGGAAAATCCCGACCGCTATGCCGATGCGCCGATTCAAGGCATTCGCAATCTGTTGGGGCTCAGTCCCGCAGAACCCATCCCCGCCGAAGCCATCGAAGCGGTGAAAATGGGCACTACCGTGGCCACCAATGCCCTGCTAGAACGCAAGGGAGATCGGGTGTTGCTGCTGATTACCGAGGGTTTCCGCGATGCCCTACGGATTGGCTACCAAAATCGACCCGACATTTTCGCCCGCCACATCCAACTCCCCGAAATGCTCTACGAACGGGTGGTGGAGGTGCAGGAGCGAATCAGCGCCCAAGGGGAAATCCTGACGCCGCTCACCCCGTCCGAAGAAGATCGCCTACGCCAGGAGCTTCAGGGTGCCTACGCCAGCGGCATTCGTTCCTGCGCGATTGTCCTCATGCATGGCTACCGCTATCCCACCCATGAGCAACGGTTGGGTGAAATCGCCCGTGCGGTCGGCTTTACCCAGGTTTCCCTGTCTCATCAAGTTAGTCCGCTCATCAAACTGATCAGCCGAGGGGATACCACCGTCGTAGACGCCTACCTGTCGCCCATTTTGCGGCGGTATGTGGAGCGGGTGGCGGGACAGTTGCAGGCGGATGCCCCGGAGGCCCTCACCCCTAGCCCCTCTCCCACGAGGAGAGGGGGACAGGAGTTGGATAAGCCCGCCTCCCGCCTCCCGCCTCCCGATTCACGACTCCCGATTCACGACTCCCGATTCCTAAGTCCTACGGGCGAGGAGACCTCACCCCTACCCGACTCCCGATTCCCCCGCATCATGTTCATGCAATCCAACGGCGGATTGACCGATGCGGATTTTTTTCAGGGCAAGGACAGCATTCTTTCTGGGCCTGCGGGGGGCATTGTGGGGGCGGTGCAAACCAGTGGGCAGGCGGGTTACGACCGCATCATCGGCTTTGATATGGGCGGCACCTCCACGGATGTGTCCCACTATCGGGGTGAGTATGAGCGCACCTTGGAAACCGAGGTGGCGGGGGTGCGGCTGCGGGCTCCGATGATGGCGATTCATACCGTGGCGGCGGGGGGCGGCTCGATTGTGAGTTTCGACGGTAGCCGTTATCGGGTGGGGCCAGAGTCGGCGGGGGCGTATCCGGGGCCAGCCTGCTATCGCCACGGGGGGCCGCTGGCAGTGACGGACTGCAATGTGATGGTGGGCAAACTTCAGCCGGAGTTTTTCCCCCAGGTCTTCGGCCCTGCGGGGAATTTGCCCTTGGATGCGGACATGGTGCGGCAAACGTTCACCGCCTTGGCCGAGGACATCCACGCCCAAACGGGGGACAGCCGTAGCCCCGAACAGGTCGCCGCAGGGTTTCTGGCCATTGCGGTGGAAAAAATGGCCAACGCCATCAAAAAAATCTCGGTGCAGCGGGGCTACGACCTGGCCGATTACGTCCTCTGCTGCTTTGGCGGAGCCGGAGGACAACACGCCTGCCTGATTGCCGAAGCGCTGGGCATGACCGAGGTGTTCATCCATCCCTATGCCGGGGTGCTGTCGGCCTATGGCATGGGCTTGGCGGATGTGCGGTCGCTCCACGAACAATCGGTAGAACGACCCCTGAGTGAAGAGACATTACCCGAAATTCAACGAGTGCTGAAGTCCTTGGCAGATCGGGGACTTGAGGAGTTAGCCCAGCAGGGGTTTGAGTCCCTCGCGCCCCAGTCCTTGGCAGCCCTCACCCCTAGCCCCTCTCCCATGGGGAGAGGGGGACAAGAGTTGGAGAGGACTGATTCGGAATTTCCGACTCCCGACTCCCGATTCCCGATTCCCGACTCACCTCAACTCCTGCCCCGCCTGTTGTTGAAATACGAGGGCACAGATTCCACTCTGGCGCTGGATTTTGGCAGCGTTGCGGAGATGACGGCACAGTTCACAACGTTGCATCGGCAGCGATATGGGTTTGCCCAGGAAGACAAGCGCCTGATCGTCGATACGGCCACGGTTGAGGTGATCGGCCACACCCACAGCCCAGCAGAACCGGAGTTATCTAAGCCCCGTACCACGCCCTTGGTTCCCAAAACCACTGTCTCGGTTTACACCGCCGATACTTGGCACGATACGCCCGTTTATCACCGGGATGATCTCTGTCCTGGGGATGTGATTTCTGGCCCTGCGTTGATTATTGAACCGACGGGAACCAATGTGGTTGAACCTCATTGGCAAGCGACTTTTACGGCTAAGGGACATTTGATTTTGAAGGCGGAAGGGAAGGAAATTCAAAATTCAAAATTCAACGTGCAAAAAGGCGAGAATTTCACAGAGAACACTCCCGAATCCCGACTCTCGAATCCCGACTCCCCAATCTCTCCCGATCCCGTTTTGTTAGAAATCTTTAACAACCTCTTCCGAGCAGTGGCGGAAGAAATGGGGGTGACGCTGCAAAATACTAGCTATTCGGTGAATATTAAAGAACGATTGGATTTTTCCTGTGCGGTATTCGACCAACAGGGTCAACTTGTGGCCAATGCACCCCATATTCCTGTTCACTTGGGTTCTATGGGTGAAAGTGTGCGGAGTTTGATTGAGGCTAAAGGCAAAGATCTCAAACCTGGGGATGTTTACCTGCAAAATAATCCCTACAACGGCGGCACTCACTTACCAGATATCACCGTCATCACCCCGGTTTTTCTAGATTCTCCGACTCCTGATCCTCAACTTTCAGGGGCGAGAAGACCTCGCCCCTACCCAACTCCCGACTCCCGACTTCCCCAGTTCTACGTCGCTTCCCGTGGACACCATGCGGATATTGGCGGAATTACCCCCGGTTCTATGCCGCCGGATAGCACCTCCATTGAGGAAGAAGGGGTGTTGTTGGATAGTGTTCAGCTTGTGGATCAGGGTCGCTTTTTGGAGGAAGAATTACGGGAAATCCTCACCACAGCGGCCTATCCTGTGCGAAATGTGGTGCAAAATATTGCGGATCTTCAGGCTCAGATTGCGGCGAATGAAAAGGGTGTACAGGAACTCCAAAAACTGGTGAATCGCTATGACCTTGCCACAGTTAAAACCTATATGCAGCACGTTCAAGATAATGCTGAAGAATGTGTGCGGCGGGTGATTGATCGGCTTCAGGATGGTCAGTTCTCTTATTTGATGGATGACGGTAGTCAGATTGTGGTGCGGGTATCGGTGAATCGTGCCCAGCGTTGCGCCCAGATTGATTTTTCGGGGACTTCTTCGCAACGGCCCAACAATTTTAATGCGCCCTTGGCGGTGACAAAGGCGGCGGTGCTGTATGTGTTCAGAACCCTGGTGGAGGATGACATTCCCCTCAATGCGGGCTGTCTGAAACCGTTGGAAATCCTCGTCCCAGCCGGGTCGATGCTGAATCCGACCTATCCGGCGGCGGTGGTGGCGGGCAATGTGGAGGTGTCGCAGGCGGTGACGGATGCGCTCTATGGGGCGTTGGGGGCGATGGCGGCTTCCCAGGGCACCATGAACAACCTCACCTTTGGCAATGCCCAGTATCAGTACTATGAAACCCTCTGCGGCGGATCGGGGGCTGGGCCGGGGTTTGCGGGCACCGATGCCGTCCACACCCACATGACCAACTCGCGCCTCACCGACCCGGAGGTGCTGGAATGGCGGTTTCCGGTGCGGCTGCGGCAGTTTGCCATTCGGCCCCACAGCGGCGGGGCCGGGGAATATCCCGGCGGCAATGGCATGATTCGGCAGATTGAATTTCAAGAACCGATGACGGCGGCGATTCTCTCTAATCACCGTAAAGTGCCGCCCTTTGGTCTGGCAGGGGGCGAACCGGGGCAGGTGGGTGAAAATACCGTGATTCGCGCCGATGGAACGGTGGAAACCCTACCGGGACAGGCCACGGTGGCGATGGAACCGGGCGACCAACTGTGCATTGCCACACCGGGGGGCGGCGGTTTTGGTCATAGGCCCATTAACCCATAGGCCAGCACCGCACTCCCCAGGGGCACTGTGAGGTTATCCAACCCGTAGAACGACAGAGTTTCTAGCAGGGTGGCGGACAGGGCGACGAGGATGGCCGTGGTGACAACCGATGCGGTAAACCCGGCACTGACGCCGAGCACGAGCAGGCAGACCACCCCACTGGCCACCAGCATGGTGAGACTGCCTTCCCAGCTCTTTTTGCTGCCCAACACCTGGTAGGGGTGGCGGCCAAAGTTTTGCCCCACCAAGGCCGCGAGACCATCGCCCCAGGTCATCACCAGAATGCCGAGGGCGGCGTATTGGGGCTGTCCGCTGGGCCAAAAGGCAGCGGTGAGCAGGCCAATGCTGGCGGCATAGAAAAAGGTGCCCAGGCTGTGACGGCCCACGCCGTTGATTCCCGGCAAAATGGGATAGCGGTAGGACAGCAGCGCCACCCCACTAAACAGCGCCGACGCCACAATTCCCATCCAGGTGGGGGTTTGCAGCCACCAGGCCAGCACAATGACCTGCCCTGCCCCAATGTGAACAATTTTGCGAGTCACTTCAGGATTGGCGGAGGTAAACCGTCGCACCGCCTCGGCGGCCCCGCCCACCAGCCCCAGCCAGGTCAGCACAATGCCAATTTGGGTTAGGGCAGTCAGCAACATGGCAGGGCACTCAGTACAGC
This sequence comes from Leptolyngbya sp. BL0902, assembly GCF_016403105.1. Lineage (NCBI taxonomy): Bacteria > Bacillati > Cyanobacteriota > Cyanophyceae > Leptolyngbyales > Leptolyngbyaceae > Leptolyngbya > Leptolyngbya sp. BL0902. The sequence goes on along the minus strand of NZ_CP046155.1, from coordinate 2,984,619 downwards.
AGCAGGAGGTTTCTAGACCTTACCAAACTTAGCGACGGGAGCGCTTTACACCTTGAGGCTAGAAATAGACCGTGCCTCATTTTCCGCCCTGGGTGCGCCTGCGTAGAGGGCGCATTGCCCCGGCCCCATTTACGACAGGGCGTTAGTTGTTAAGATGGGTTAAATTCCTTCTAGCTGGCCAAAAAGAACTGTGGTTGATACCGTTCCACCCGAAGTGGTACAGCAGGTAGCTGAATACTTCAGCGTCCTGAGCGAGCCCATGCGTTTGCGCATTCTCAACCTGCTGCGCGACGGGGAAAAGTGCGTGCAAGAACTGGTAGACGCCACCCAAACCAGTCAGGCCAATGTGTCTAAACACTTGAAGGTGATGCTGCAAGCAGGCATCCTCAACCGCCGCACCGAGGGTACCTCCGCCTACTACAGTGTGGCCGATGACTTGATTTTTGACCTCTGTGGCATGGTCTGTGATCGCATTGCCTCTCGGATTGAGGAGCAGGCCAAGCAGTTCCGAAACTTTAGTTTGGCGGGGCGGCAATAGGGGGTTCTAGGGCACCCCAAGCCAGCCATGGGCAAAATCAACCCCTGTGGGGCTTGCTTTTTTAGAAATTGTGCGTATTCTTAGTTAGGTTTTTCGGGGATCGGTCTGCCGAGGGCCAAGGTGAGCAAGGGCGAAGAGCAGCGTCTTGCGGACAGCCTGGGCCAATTTCCCCCTTGCCGTTAGCCTAACGTAGGGTTTTGAGGACGCACCGATGCAATGGTTTACTCCGTCCCGCTTGAGTTCTGCCGTCGTGCCTGGGGTTGCCCTAGCGGCACTGGTGGCCTACTGTCCGGCGGTGCGGGCAGAGAGCTTAGTCGATTGGCAATTTGACCCAGCAACCCAACAGTTGACCCTCATCCTGCCAGCGGGGACAGTGCCGCAATCCACGGTAACGCCGACCTCGGATCGCCTGGTGATCACCCTGGCCAATACGCAACTGGGGACGGTTGCTACCACCGCCACCTACGATGGCCCCATCCAACGGATCCAACTGCTGCCTAGGGATAATGCGGTGGACATTGTGCTGGTGCTAGCCCCAGGGGTGGCCCTAGAAGCTGATCCGGGGCAACTGGTGGCGGTGGAAGCGGCGGGGCAAACCCGCTGGGTGTATGCGCCCCAACTTGCCCCGGTGGCCCAGGCTAGCGAGGCTCCCCCTGCCATGATTGTGGAATTGCCGCCGCTCCCCGCTGACCCCAACCTCAACTGGCCCTACACCGGGGTAGGACGGCTCAGCATCTCGGCAGCGAACCTGATGCGGCCTGCCAATTTGGACGCCTTCAACACCCTGCCGGAAACCCTGGCCATCGATCCCTTTAACCTGGGCCTGCCCACGGTGACGGAGCAGGTGTCGGTGCCCAGCTTAGAAGAGCTGGATGCGGCGGTGGGCGTGGCCATTGCTAACCCGGCGGTCACTCCAGCCCCAACGGTGGCCCCAGCCCAGCCCGTTGCCCAGGTGCCTGCGCCCACGGCAACCCCAGCCCCTAGCCCAGACGCCCCACCGACCGCGAGCCTGCCCCCGCTGCCGACCTCCGCCCCATCGACCGTTCAACCCCAGATCCTTCCCCCCACCCCCGATCCGGCAACCCTGAATCCTGCCGCCATCGATCAAGACAATGGCGGTCAGGCCATTGCGGTGAACCCCGTGCCCACAGCGGCCATCACCACCCCACCGCCCTCAGCGGCTCCGGGGCCTAGCCCCACTCCCAGCCCCAGCCTGCCCTCAGCGCCCCAAAATCCACCCTTTTTGACGGTGCCGCCCCCCAGCCGCCCCGATGCCGTTGCCAGCGAGACCGTTCCCCCCGCCCCCGCAACGACCGTTCTCACCGTGCCCACCCCTCCCACCGCCGCCGCTGGAGTCGTGATTCCGCCCAGCGTAGAGCCAATCCCCGTGGCCGTAGGCCCTGACGCGGCGCTTTCCTTTGGACAGCCGCTGCCCGGTAGCCTGTCGCCGGGGGCCGTGCCGCCGGGGCCAGATCGGCGCTTGGCCCCAGATACCCTCATTGCCGCTGGCAGCATTTTAGAGTTGCGCTACACCGGGCCTTCCTCCCTGGCGCTCGATCCGGGCACTGTTCACCAAGAAGTGCTGGTGCTGGAGACGGAAATCCGCGATCCCATGACTAACGGCCTTGTGGCCCCGGCAGGCAGTCAGCTCATCGGCCAGTTTCGGCCCAGCGGCGACGGCCACCAGTGGGTCAGCCAAATGCTGATTGCGCCCAACGGCCAGCGGGTTCCCTTTGCCAGCACCTCCGACTATGTTTACAACTCGCCCCAAGTGAGCGGCGGCACCTTGGCCTTGGGCGCTGGGCTGGGGGCGTTGGCCCTCACCCTGCTGACGGGCTTTGGCGGCATTGGCCTACTGGGGGGAGCCCTGATTGGGGCCACCACGGCGGTGGGCACCGCCCCGCAACTGCTGGTGATCGAGCCCAACCAGGTGATCTATGCCGAGGTGATGCAGGATGTTTACCGCGTCATGCCCATTGCTACCATGCCCGCCGAAACCCAGGAATGGGGAGCCCTACCCGGTACCTGGCAGGTTCCCTAGGGGGCGAAGGCTCCGCAGGCCACCCCTAGGAGGCCACAGCCGCTACTTCCTCTAGGAGGTAAGCGGCGAAGAATTGGCGGTAGATATCGCCTAGGGGATACACCAGCCCATCATCGACCCGCACCAAACCGAGGCTCATCAGTTGATGGAGGGCCAGCCCTTCCACTCGCACCCCCCGTCCTGTCACCACCCGCCGCAGGGCCATTCTGGCCTTGGGATAGTGCTGGAGACGGGCCAGACGCTCTTGGAGGTGGGGCCAAAAAAGGCTGTCTGGGGTAGCCGCTGTGGCGACAATATCCAGCAAGCTTTGCCGCCCTTGTTGGACGGCATAGCAACTGAGGTGGGCGAGGTAGGGATGGCCACCAATGAGCTCATAGAGGTCAGCGGCGACAGAGCGCTGGCTGGCATCGTGGAAGGCTTCAATCTGGTAACGATGGCCCAGGGCCACAAACTGATCAAGGCTGAGGGGTGGCAACCCCAGAGATCGGCCCAGGTTCATGGGCGCAACGCTCGATAGTAGGGGCTGGGGAGTGGGCTGGGTAAAGGCGGTGGGGCTATCGGTGGCGTAGACCAAAACCAGGCGCAGCCGCTCCCATAGGGGAGTGCCCTGGGCCTGTTCGTGCCACAGCCGCAGCATCGACAGCAAATCCTGGGCCACCGACGCTTGCCCTAGGCCAACTTCTAGGGCATGGATAGCCAGCACCACCGGGGTTTCGGTGGGCTCTAGCACCACCCGCTGGAGGTAGCGGCCACAGTTCACCTTTACCCCCAGACGCGGATCCCAGGGAATCTCGTCCTCCGTGGCCAAGCCCAGTTCCTCAGCAATGCGATGGCAGAGCCAGGGCAGTAGTAAATCGGCCCGCCGTAACATGCGCCCATCGGCCTCCTGGAGATCGAGCAAACAGGCGCGGTACTGCTGGCTTTGGGCATAGGCCATCAGTTGTCGCAGTAGCGAGGTTTTGCCGTAGCGGTGGGGAGCGTGGATGCAGAGCAAACAACCGGGCTGATCAATTTCAGCAAAGGCGATGGCCTCGGCGGGGGGGCGATGGATGTAGAGCGAGGAATCTGACGGTAACGGCCCCGATGGAAACCGATGGGTGGTCGATGGCAGCGGTTGCGTCTGGGCCGCTAGGGCTGTCTCCTCCACTGAGCAGGCTTCATCCTCCTGTTCTTGAAACTTTTGTTGGAGGATCAGGCGCAGATTTTTCTTTGTTATCGTGATCTCAAAATAATTGGATAGCTCATTCCAAAGTTTGGCTCCAATTTGCTTTAAATATTCTTCCCCGTATCCCGATTGTTTCGCCATCGCGCTATAGCGGCGACCTTCCCAGGACGCCACCAAAATCGTAGATTCTAGATGGGTTAGGGGGCGGTTTAGAAGGTGCTGAACCTGATTGACCGGGAAAGTGTCAGACATTAGGCGCAATCATCAATAACAAAGTTTCAGGGAAATCGGAGGTAAACGTGGGTGTAACCATTTTTACTCTAATCTTCGATCCTAAGTCAGAAAGATAAGGGATCGATAAGCCCACGGCCCCTACCCTAGGGTAGATGCGGCCCTGTCCAGACTTGCCAATCTTGGATTTTATGCTCCCTAGGGGGCAAGCAGGCGCAGATCGTGATCGACCATTTCGGCAATGGTGTCGGGCAGGGGCTTGGTGGGTTGCCAGCCCAGGGTTTGGCGAATTTTGCGGGCATCGCCGCAGAGGGGCACCTCCTCGGCGGGGCGATAGAAGCGGGGATCCACCTCCACATAGTCGCGATAGTTGAGACCCAGGTGGCTAAAGGCGATATCCACAAATTCCTCCACGGAATGGTTGACTCCCGTGGCTAGCACGTAGTCGTCGGGGGTGGGGTGTTGCAGCATTTGCCACATGGCCTGCACATATTCTGGCGCATAGCCCCAGTCGCGTAGGGCATCGAGGTTACCGAGGTAGAGTTTATCCGCTAAACCCAGTTTAATTCGTGCGGCCTGGGCAGTAATTTTGCGGGTGACAAACTTGAAATCGCGGCGGGGAGATTCGTGGTTGTACAAAATGCCTGTGCAGGCAAATAGGCCATACTGGGCGCGATAGTTCCGCACCAGGTGGTAGCTGGCCAGTTTGGCAATGCCGTAGATAGATCGAGGGTTGAAGGGGGTGTCTTCGGTTTGGGGAGCCGCTGCCACGGTGCCAAACATTTCGCTGGAGCCCGCAAAAAAGATCCGACAGTCGGGGTTGGCTTCCTTGAGGGAAGACAGCAGCGCATGGGTGCCGCTGAAGTTGGTATGCAGGATAGAGGATTCGTCCTCAAAGGCGTAGCTGACAAAGCTGGAAGCGGCCAGGTGGTAGCACTCGTCGGGCTGCACCTTGGTGATCACTTTGTACAGGGACAGATCGTTATCCAAGGCCGCTGCATGGAAGGTAATCTGATTCCGCACCGCCTTGAGGTTGGCCAATTTGCGAGACGCATCCTCAATCGCCTCCCGCCGCACCAGGCCATGCACCTCGTAGCCCTTGGTCAGCAGCAGCTCCGCCAAATAGGAGCCGTCTTGCCCAGAAATGCCCGTAATCAGTGCCCGCTTCATCGCTCTCCTGCCTCAGTCCTGTATGCTTGGCTCCAACGACCCCATCAGCCCCCGATAAACCGCCTCTGTTTTTTTCGCCAAGGTAGGCCAACTGTAGCGTTCCTGCACCTTTTGGTAGCCCGATTGCCCCATCCGGGCGGCGGTTTCAGGATGGTTGAGCAAATCCAGTATCCGATCCGCGATTTCGGGCGTGGATTGCTCCACTAGGTAGCCGTCCTGCCCATCACTCACCACCTCCGCCACCGCCGGAATGTTGCAGCCAATCACAGGTTTGCCAAAGCTCCAGGCTTCGGTATACACACCGCCAAAGCTCTCCTGGCTGGAGGGCACACAGAGCAGGTCGCAGGCCGCCAGGGCGTTGGTTTTCGTCTGCAAATCCACCGCCCCCAACCGATGAAGGCGCGGATCCGCCATCTCCGCAAAAGCGGTCTCAGAATCCTTCACCGCTGGGCCAATGAACACAAACTGGGTCTCTGGCTGCTGTGCCCACACGGTCTTGGCCGCCTCCAACACCTGCCGAAACCCCTTGTAGGGATAGTGCTGCCCCAAAAACAACACCATCGGCCCGGTAATGCCGTAGGTCTGCCGAAAGCCTTGGGCATCGGCTTGGGGAGCCAGCACAGGGCCATGCCCGGTTACGTGAATACGGCTTTCCTGAACGCCCAACCCGTGTAGAATCTGGGCCTCGGCCTGGGTGAGGGCAATCACTGCATCAGCCCGTTGATAGAGCTGAATGTATTCCCGATAGCGCCAGCCCACCCAGCGGGGATGATGGACAGGCGTCAAAATAAACGGAATCCCTCGCCGCCGCGCCATCTGCCAACTGGCGTAGGTCAGCCCCTCTCGACCAATGCGGACGTTGTGGATCAGGTCACTCGCTTGGGCAAATTCCTGTATGGATTCCGCAATCACCGCCGCAATGGGGGGCAAGGCCACCGCCATCCAGGGGTAGTACAACGGCAACCAGGGAGCCATCCGCAGTTTTTCCGGCCAGCCAAAGCCCAACCGATGAACGGAAACCCCATCCACCTCGTAGTCGTAGGGCCGACCGTGGGCCTTGAGGGTGGTGCCCAGCAGCCAGTCGGTACGGTTATGGTTCCAAAAGGTGACGACCTGGATGGAATGCCGCCCCTGCAACTGCTGCGCCAACAGGTGCTGGTGAAGCTGGGCACCCCCAATGTAGGGCGGATAGGCGGTGAGGGTGTAGAGGAGGTTCATGGGAGGTTTTCGGCGGCGATGCGGTACACATTAACGGTTTGTTCGGCGCATTTGGCCCAGCTAAATTGTTTAGCCCGATCCAATCCCTTGTGAGATAGTTCGGTTCTTAATGTCTGATTATTGATGAGAGCCAGCATGGCCTGACATAGGGCGTCTTCATCCTTAGGATCAATCATAATTCCTGCATCGCCCACCACTTCTGGCAGAGAACTGGTGTTTGAGGTGATGACAGGAACGCCGCATTGCATGGCCTCTAGGGGAGGAAGACCAAAGCCTTCATGGAGTGAGGGATACACAAAGCCTAGCGCACCATTGTAAATTGAGATTAGGTCTTGGTCTGGAAGAAAGCCTGTGAAAATAATGTGATCTTGCAAGTCAGGAAATTGACTGATAGCTTCAAAGATCCTCTTATTTTTCCAGCCACTTGCACCTACTAAGACTAGATTGATATCTAAATTAGGCTGCTCTCTCAGAAACCTTAGAAAACCAGTAATTAGAAAATCTAGGTTTTTGCGCGGCTCTAGGGTGGCAAGGCTAAGCAGGTAAGGCTTATTGCTTAGGGGGTGGCTTGATAGCGATAAAGACTCATCCGAATGTGGTACTGGCTTGAACATTCCCGATGCCGCCAAGGGAACTACAAAGACTCGATTTTCATTCATCCCAGTGTACGTGCAAAAATCTTGCTTTGTAGCCTCTGAAATGCAAATTACCCAATCATGGTGATAATCAATGCTTTTCAGAATGCGATGAAACTGCGTAATTGTTCGATCAGAACATAATTGAGGGTAGTGGATGGGTGTTAGATCATAAATGGTGATAATCCTTGCAATGGGAAATCCTTTGAGTTCTTTAGGTAACGGAAAGTAAGGGGAATGGTAAACTTGACATTGACTGAGGTTGATTTTGGATTTTGAAAATGAATTAAGCAGCCAATCAAAAGGAAATTGCATCGCGACAGCCATTTTGCGCATCAATGGCATCGACGAAAAATAGCCTAAAGCTTTTTTTTGGACGCTGATAGGAATATCCAGGAGTCGTTCAAACGCATTGGTTGATATCAACTCAGATTCTCTAAACTTGAGTTTATTATCCTGAAGATAAATCTGTGTGCTACGTCGATACCAAGGGCTAGTTTCGTTGTTAAGCCCTACTAGATCAAACTCAATATCTTGGCGTTCTAAAAGAGATGAAAGGGTTTGATCAAAAGCACGGAAAATCCCCGTCCTCGCTTTTACATTGACATATCCCATTCCTAAAAGTGAGCAATCAATTGCTATTCTTATTTTAACACTTGGCTTATAAAACATTTAATAATCCTTAGTCATTCGCTTTTGCCTCTTTAAAAAATACTTTGGCACCAGCCATCGAATTAAGGTAATTAAGATGAGCTTGAGATAAATATGTACAAATACAAGGGGTGATAAAAATCCGTAGAATTTAGTGCAATAGTACCAATGTGCTGATGGATAGAGGTTAGACTTTTTGGTTTTTATACGCTGCCACTGTTTAAGGATTGACTTTGAGCTAGTCAACCAGTTTTGCTCTAGTTCATTAAACTCACAAAAAGCTTTCGCATTGCCAATGACTTCTAGTTGATATCCCCTCTTTTTCGCTTCCCAGGTATAGACGACGTCAGCAAAGCACTGCGGAAGTCTCTGACTAGGGGGATATCCAATTTGATCAACCACAGACCTAGGCAGACATACTAGATTACCACTTGTACAATCGCAAGATTGACAATGATTTTCTGGAACACAAATAGGCTTGAGCGACCATGTTCCTCTAATTTGCCCTCCATAGGTGGGTGGGTGTTTGTCTTTGGAGCTGTAGCATTGAGCAGTCGCAATAGTCTTTTGTCGTTGAGTGCAAGTATCCACTAGGGTAGAGATCGCATTAGGCAGCGGTAATGTGTCGTCATTCAGCCAAATAAAGAAGTCAGCTCCCTTCTCATAGGCATATTCCATCCCTTTGACCATGGCCCCCGTCCACCACAGATTACCATCACCTTTGAGAATGGTGACTTGAGAAAACTGGCTCTGAATCGCCTCGGCGGTGCCATCGGTGGAACCATCGTCAATCACCACGACCCTATACCGTGCGAGGTCGCCATTGCGCTGTAGCGTCTCTAGGCAGGTAAGGGTGACGACCTTGCGGTTGTGGACGGGGATGAGGATGTAGACCAATGGGTTCATAGGTTAGTGACCTGCCAGCGCTGGGTGGTGGGATCGTAGGCGCAATGTTTGTGGACGGGTTTTAGCTTCCAGGTGGTCATTCGCCGACGGGCCGCATAGGGTAGGCGTACATAGTCTTTGAGGATTTTGGTGGTGATTGCTCCTAGCTTACCCAGGGTGCGCCCGCCATAGTCCTTTAGGATCGCGTTCACTTCGGCCTGATACTGCGCTGCCTGGGCAACGGATCGCTGGTTGCCGTGGGTACGAAAACCCCCAAGGGGAACGGAAACCGTGTACAAATCGGCGTGCTGAAAGAATCTGGCCCATAGTTCAAAATCAGCGGCGAGGGGGTAGCGGGTATCGAGGTTGGCCCCGGCTTTTTCCCAGAGGGAACGTCGCCAAAAGACTGACTCTTGTTGGATGGCACCTAGGCTATACCAGGCACTATCGGGCACGTTTTCGCCTTTGAAAAACCCTTGGCGGGTGTAGCCACCGCGCTGGGCGCAGTAGATGGGGCTACCTGCGGCATTCCACACGATGGGACATAGGGTAGTTAACCATTCCACGTCGGGCAGGGTGGTGAAGATTTCGTTGACGATTTGAAAGGCCCAGGGAGTATACATATCGTCGGAGTTAATCCAGGCCATAATGTCGCCACTGCTGGGGTGGAACCCTTTGTTGATGGCGTCGTATTGGCCCTGATCGGGTTCGCTGCACCAGGAGGATAGTTGGTTGCTGTAGCGTTCTAGAATCTCCTGGCTGCTGTCGCTGGAGCCACCATCGATGACACGATACTCAAGGTTAGGATAGCCCTGCCCCAAGACGCTGTGAAGGGTCGCCTCTAGAAAGGTGGCTTGGTTAAAGGAGGGGGTCACGATGGAAATTTTGAGCGGATTAGCCACAGGGTGGAAGCAAGGATTCATAGAGGGCTTTATAGCGTTGGGCCTGGAGGTCGAGGGCATATTCGGCGACAGCAACTTGGCGACATTGGGCGGCTAAGGTATGGCGTAGTTCGGGCTGAGTAAGCAGCGTAACCACTTGGGCGGTGAAGGCTTCCACATCTTCGGCGGGGGCCAACAGTCCGGTGATGCCGGGACGCACGAGTTCGGGGACGCCCCCCACATCAAAGGACACCATTGGTGTACCGCAGGCCATGCTTTCTTGCAGCACAATGGGCAGGTTGTCGGCACGGGTGGGGAAGGCAAAAATATCAGCGGCAGAGTAGGCGAGGGATTTGAGGCGATCACTGGCCACAAATCCTAAAAAGACGGTGGGCAGGGAGATGGCTTGCTGCATGGTTTCCGATGCCTTGCCCATGAGCAGGAGGGTGGTCTTGGCCTTGAGATCGTCGGGCAGGCGATGGAGGCTTTGAAGCAGCAAATCCATGCCTTTGCGGGAATCCGTGAGGCTTTCGGCGCAGCTCATGACGATGTGGTGATCTGCTGGCAACCCCAGGGCTTGCCGTGCTAGGACAGGATCGATGGGGGCGTAGGCTTGCACATCCAGGCCGTTGGGGATGTGGTGGATGGGATGCTGCCCCAGTAGGCTGTTCTGCGCCTGGGTTTGCAGCCAGCGAGAGGGGCTGACAATGGCGAGGCGAGCGTGGTTGTAGGCCCATCGTTTGAGCCGCCATTCGAGGGCGGTGCTGTCTCGCTGAATGGGGGGATAGCTGGTGGGGTAGGGGCATTGGCCACAGCCCGTTTGCCAGCGGGTACAGTCGTAGCTGTAGGCGCAATGGCCCGTGAAGGCCCACATATCATGGAGGGTCATGACCATGGGGGCGCGGGTGGTGAGGCGTGGGATGGCGAGGTAGTTGAAGTAGTCGCTGTGGATGACGTGGGCGTTGATAATATCGGCCTGTTGCAGAAAGGGATGATGGCCTAGGCGGAAGGAACCGAGGGTATGAAGATCGTTGAGGCCAAGGGGCTTTGTGATGCGCTTGAGGGCTTCTTCTACCAACCGTAGCCGAGGCACTAGGGCGGATCGATTTGTGTCTAGGGTTTTGGCTTTACTAAGAATATTGCAGTCGATTCCCTGAGCAGCTAATCCTTGGCACAGGCGATACATGGCGATGGCCCCGCCGCCGCCACCACTATAGTCGCTGAAGTTGATCTGTAGAACGTTCATTTAGCGCCAGCGGTTGTTGTTGAAGCCGGGGTAGGATTGGGGCACAAAGAATAGGTCAAACTGCCAAAAAGCTTGGTCAAAGTCGCGATATAAAGGTTCGCTCATATCAATGCAGCGAAAGCCTCGGTCTTCGAGATACTGACACAGTTGAGGAAACCGCAGGCTACCGGGCGCAATATCGAAGTTATAGGTTTCTACGACCAATAAACTGGCCTGTTTTAGGGTTTCTTTGGCTCCTTCAAAGATAGGTACTTCAAAGCCGTGGGTGTCTAGCTTGATCAGGTAGGGTGGCTGAAGCTGATAGGTTTTACAAAGGGCATCGACAGTAGTGACAGGAACTTTGAGGTTGGTTTGAGCCGAAGCTTCGTGAGAAGCCAGTCCACCGAAGGGATCGGTACCATCAAAGTAGATTTCGCCCTCGGTATCGCCAGCCGCCGCAAGGATGTAATCAACCTTGGAATTCTGGGCTTTGAATTGCTCTAGGGCTTTTTGGTGGTAGGGGTTAGCTTCTACCAGCAAATAAGATGCATCAGGATAATACTTTCCTAAGCGTTCTGACCAACAGCCGTTAGAGGCACCAATATCAATCACGCTGGCGATAGGGGTTTGCCGCTGGGCGACGCGCTGAAGGGCAGCACCTAAGGATACAAGGCTTGTTTCAGATTGCCCAAAAAAGCTTTTTTTGACTAGTTTAGAGAGTAGTTTTCTCACAATTTATTCCAGAATATTAGAACCAGAAGCATAGCTGTCTTTCAGCAAAATATATATCTACTATCTAACCTGCCTCTCTGAAGGCAAATATATTAACTTGCATATCCATTCCTGATGCAGCTAATCTCTCAATAAAAGGATGTGGAGATGAAAAAGATGGATGAAGATGTATTCTAAACCCAGAATCAGCGAGGATTTGGGTTATAGCATGAAGAGTCTGAGGGGAGTTAACAAAAGAGTGATACTCAATAAATAGGTTTTTGACATAATGAAGCCTTTCCTTACAGTCTTGAATGACAGTTGTTTCGGCACCTTCAATATCCACCTTCAAGAGATCAACGGGCTTGGTCAAGAAATCTTTTATTCTTATGGCTTCAACTTGATATTTTTTCAAATTCTTAAGATCAGTTTCTACAACGCGACCTCCATCTGCCCCTTCTGACATAAATTCTAAATGAGTAGCTGAATCCCATACAGCCTGGTTTAATAACTTGACGCCAGAAAAATCAAAACTAGAAATATTCTTTTCAAGAATCCGAAAAATAGATCTATCAGGCTCAAAAGCTAATATCTCAGAATTCGGAAACAGTCGCTTGAAATAAATAATGCTCAGACCAATATTAGCTCCACAATCTATAATAAATGGGCGATCACTATTACTGCAAAACTTGTAAATCTCCTTTTTGAATATCTCATCAAACATAAAGACAAAAGATGCTGAGTCAGCACCTTTGATGGGATATTTTAGTATGTTGGTCTGAAACTCAGTAAATCTAGGAATGCTGCTGATTCTCAATAATTCTAATTTGTCTTTTACCCTCTCAGGCTCCTGAAATACCCTAGTGATTCTATCTGAAAAGTCCTTTATCTTCACTGTTGGATCCCTTTATCTCTCAACTTTTATAATCTGACAGATGCTAAGACTAACGCTGAAGCAAAATCATTGAATCACGACCTAGTAGCCTCAAATCCGCATTGACAACTTGCCAACCTGCTTTTTGGGCCGCTTCAGTCATCTTTTTCTGATTATTTCTAGGCCACCAAATTTCATCATCAGGCTTACTTTGAAATTCTGTAGGGATACCTCCTTTTTCCCATCCATAGTTATCTAATTTTTGCCAGTCGCCGTATTGATGTAGAGCATAGCCGCCCTTTCGAGTTTTAGGATAAGCTTGCTTCAAAATATCTTCAACTTGCTCTAGATTATTATGGCAAAGGACTCCAAAAGACCAGAAAATATCAAAATAATCATCTTCAAATAAGTCTGCATAGTCTGAGTTACTCTCAATCCTATGGCATTTTAATCGTCCTTCATATCTCTCTGGTTTTAGCCATTGCTCGACAGGTTGAAAATCTACTGTGTGTAACTCGCCTTGCGGTATATATTTCAGAATAGCGCGTGACCAGGATCCTCTTCCTGGGCCTATTTCGAGAACTTTGGATGTTGAATTTAGAAGAGGTAAAAGAGATTCCTTGAAAACCTGTCGATAGGATCCACCTATAAGCTTTTCTTCGTTTCTTCGTCTAGCATTAGGCCAAATTGATAGCACATTGCCACTATCATAGCCATATTCAAACTCTTGTTTTAGCCAGTCTTGTGTCGGCATAACTAATGATCCTTTACTTTTTCCAAAGACTCGAAATTTTCCTGACCTCAGTTTTTATCTTGCCCTGGGCTTTGTTTAAGAAAGAGGATCTAAATGGTAGATCGCGAAAGAGATTTTTTGATGTATAGAAATCAGCTTCTGAGTCTCTAACAACAAAAGGAGGATGCTGAATAGGAGAAATTTCTCCTGCTGGTAAATTAGCTTTATTGGCATCAATCTCTATTGTATTGCTTGCTGCATCCCCAAAACCAAGATTGGATACAAGGTTTACATTGGGAAGGGTAATTAAGGCACTGTTAGACCAGCAACTATAAGCCCATCGATAAGCCCAACTATCCGGCTTTCCCTCCTGTGTCAATTTATTAAAGACTTTTGTCCAGTATCGAATCTCTACAGGATCCTCAAAAATAGTATCCATCAGGCCAGAGTCCCTGAGTTTTGGCCAAAAAGCTAGATCATCTTGATAGTTCTTCCAGGCACGTTTCCAGGTTGCCCAACCCCAGCAGTGGGGATATCTTGAAAAATAATAGCTGCCATCCCCTCGAATTTTCCCATCTTGGAAATTGTCGCCACTAATCATCCAAATACGGGTGTCGTTGCGATAGTAGTCTAGCAATTCTTGGCAAAAGGTAAAAAAACTTGGGCTAGGCAAGCAGTCGTCTTCTAAAACAATTGCCTCCTCTACCTGTTCAAATACCCAATTCAATCCCGAAGATACACGCCGCCGACAGCCTAGATTTGCCTCTGAGTAATCTCTATAAACCTCACAATCCCAGTCGATTTGTTCTGTAATGGCTCTGGCCTGCTGGCAAGGTAGGGCTTCCTCTTCATTACGAGGGCCATCGGCAATGACAAAAAGTTGCTTGGGTTGAGCTAGGCGAATCTGCTCAAACACTTTTGCTGTCACCTCTGGGCGACGAAAGATAATAAAAGCAACTGGGGTTGAGAGGGGCATGATTTAATGTATCTGTTCAAAATGGGCTCTCAAAACAAGCGATCTTGTAGCTCTTGGTAAAAATCAAGATATTTTTTATGGCTTAGATGAGTCTGCTGCTCAGCCAAAACATCCACTAAATTATGATTGAGCATGGCGTCGAGTGCTAAAACCAAGCCTGGGAACAGTTTGCTTTCAATGAGCCCTTGTTCATTAGGGCTGAGGGGCACATAGTTGCCTTCTTCTAGATGAAACCAATCAATGGCATGGTCATAGACTCGCCAAACCATATACTCTTTTACCCCATGACGACGATAAACCTGTAATTTATCGTGTAAATCGTAGGAAATCGTGGAGCCTGCAATCTCGACAATGAGTTCGGGTGCGCCTTCAATATAGTCATCATCACTAATGCGAGATTGGCCCCCATAATCTTCCTCAAGCCGAAGTAATGCGTCAGGCTGGGGTTCGTTATCCACATCCAGGCGAACGGTGGCATTATCTGCCAGTTCAAGACCGGGAGTGTAGGCAGCATAGAGCCCCAGCCAGGTCATGATATGGCTGTGAGGTAGCCCGTGGGAACGATAGCGCAAGGCAGCAGCCATGTGGACAACTCCATTGATGAGTTCGAGCTTTTTGGGGGATGAGGCATGGCTTGCCCGTCGTTCAAACTCATAGCGGGTGAGGCGATCACCATTTTCTAGGGGAGGAGTGAGGGTGTTCATAGTGGCTATTCAGTCAAGATAGAATGATGGCGTGCCGCTGCTATGAATATAGGATAGCGTTTCTTCGTTTAATGAGATTCTCTAGGGGCTTGAGCGTTAAATATGCATAATAAGCTTTTAGCCTCTTGTCTTCCAAATTAAAGACATAAACTAATCTCCTAACCTTTGGAATTCTATGAATATTCCAAAATACATCCCATGAAGTTAACCTTGCGGGAATATGGCGATTAATCCATTCAACATAATCAGGATGAATAATCTCTCGCAGAAGATTACTGTTTAGCGGATCAAGTGGCGATATTTTCATCGCTTGAAGATTAAGGGTGTTGCTCTTGTTTGTCTTGAAGCCCATGTCTTCTAGATTTAGATTATTTTTTTCAAAGAATTCTTTTTGCCATAAACGATTTTTTCGACGCTCACTTGGCAGGGTTAACATAGAAAGAGCAGTCTCAATATCTAAGAATGGAGACCAAGCTTGGAAGCCAAGATGCCTTGGTATTCTCATTAAATAAGACAGAAGAATTATCTTAAATCGCATAGATTCAATGACTCTAAAAATAGGTAAATTCAATTTGTCTTTATGAATTTCATAATACTCATTTATCAATTCACTTTTAGAAGATAAATAGCTCATTTGAGAGTCAGCTTTTATACCATGGCTATAGCCTAGTTTGAGAATATCTGAAGGAGATTGAATCTCTGTAATATTTACGCTTCCTGCCCAGGCATCGCCAATAATTCCACTTAAAAAAGGGTTATTCCCTTCAACTTTTGAGAGTATTTTATGGTAAAACTCAATTTGATACATTCCATGTGCATGGGTAGAAACGCCAAATATGCTATCCCAATCATTAATGTAATGATGATAATTGCCTATCTCAATTCTTTCCCATTGGATACTAAGTTTTTTACACAAAAGCTTGGCATAAATAGCCTCAAAGGAGTCTTCTTGATTATTTGATATGCCGTACGTAAAAGCTCTGACTCTAGACTTGTCTTCAATAAGAAAATTTAAAAGCCTTGAGTCATAGCCACCACTTGTAGGAATAACTATTTCTCCTTGGACTGATTTTTCCCACTGGTGAATGGCATTACATAGTAGTTGAAATACATCGTCTTCACTTGTCGCTTTATCTAGCCAATATTCAGAAGAATCTTCCAAATGCTCAACTTTAATTTCATTATTCTTCCCGACTGTCAATTTCGAGGAGTGTCTTAAAAACTTAATATTTTTAATTGGCGTTTGCCCAAATACAGAGTAGCCAAACTCAAGATAATTATTTAACCCTTCAGGGTGAAAATCAAATTTTGAAAAATCAATCACGTCATTAATATTATGGCTAACTTGGCCAGTCAGTTCATTATAAAAAACAGGGCTAGAAGCAAGCCAGTCTGTTTGATATATTTTTTGGTTGATATCCATCTATTAGCCTACTTCAATATGATCTTGCCAACCTACAGGAGGAGTAAAGTCTAAAAAACGAGCCTGAGTATTATTCATAAGAGAAGAATACTCAGGCTTATTTGAGAATACTGCTATTTGATTAGCCTCTCCTTCCCATAATTGGAGCCAAGGTCTTTTCAATCCTTGCTCAAGCATTTTTATTTTTCGATAATCAAAACCCATTAATCGTGCAGCGACTATATCTACGGACAAAGGATTAAAGCCTGCTAAAACAACACCCGAATGCTTGCTGGTTGGAGCTAGTGGCCCTTCTCCTTCGCCACCTACAATACCATCTATAACTGAGAAGAACTTGCGCTGAGGATGATTACAGAGATTACCTTCCTCATCAGCAAACAAAACGATTTTTGTGAGATCAAGTGTCATGCGCCACGATGTATCATTCCCGTACCAAGAACCTCCTACGATATTACCTTTGTACTTTTCTCCATGTCTAATTCGGCCCAATTTATCGATAATTTTTTGACCTAATTTTTGAATAAGAACTAGTCTCTTGTAAAGGAAGTCAGCAGTTTTATTTTCATGAGATAGAATATTCGTCAATAGCCACATTCTATAGCGGTTTAACGTATTCTGAGCGAAACCTAAGTCTGGATGTTCATCTCCACCAACATTCGGGCTTCCGACTCTATGATGAGGAATGTAATTCTTATCGCCTTGAGTTCCTACCATTCCCTTTAAATTGGCGGTGATTCCAACCTTGCTGTGAACTTTTAATTTGGGCACAGAAATGAAAACATCTGCTTTAAGAACCGTCTTAGAGACATAGTACTTATGATGTCCATTTGAATGATGAACAACTGTTTTTTGCCTTTTATAGTCAGAACCGTACAGTCGATTGATATCTTCTTGACTAAAATTAGAAAACTCGCTTGCGTCATATAAGTCAACTTCTTGATAGCCGTTTGGATCCCGAATTTCTATATTTCGG
Organism: Leptolyngbya sp. BL0902; assembly: GCF_016403105.1. NCBI lineage: Bacteria > Bacillati > Cyanobacteriota > Cyanophyceae > Leptolyngbyales > Leptolyngbyaceae > Leptolyngbya > Leptolyngbya sp. BL0902. The sequence continues at coordinate 2,967,585 of NZ_CP046155.1, read as the reverse complement.
CCTTTAGAGGGAGCATAGTTATGCTCAAAGTCCCAGGGAACGTATAGATTTCTAAGATCGAAAATGTCAATTTCAAAATTTTTCTTTTCTCGATATAGCTCAATAATTTTATGTATTCCCGTTGTGTTGAGCCATTGTTCAAAATCACTATGAGCTAACGGGGCGTCTGCAATAATGACTCGTCCCTTTCCAGCAAGTGCTATATATATGTAGTCAATCACAGCTCGAATCACTGAACCGTGCGTTATGCTTGCAAAGACTGAATCACTCGGATTCATATTAAGATGCATAACCGCATTAGGCTTTACTAGAACAGTCTCTCCGCTATTAATCAGATTTTTTAAGGGATTCCAGCTAGAGGTATCAAAGTTTTCTTTGTCTAATCCTAAGAGATATAAGGATTGGCGAACAGCACTGTAAACTCGATTCCTCGAGTCTACTTCTAAAGTCCCTTCAAATGGATCTTCTGGATAAGAGACGTCCGAGTTGAATGGTGACAGTAACGGATAAGAAATCTGAGAGTCGCTGTAAATTGAAACATCGGAAATTGATAGCATTCTAATTTTTCTCTATATTTCTAAAAATAGCACTATTGACAAGTCTAGAATAAAGGCAATAACCTTGATCTTCTAGAAATGCTTGAATCTGAGTTTTCTGAGAATTTATCCTATTTTCTAAATCCTCAATAACTAGAACTTTAGGTCTCCATTTCTTCCAGTCGTTAGATGTTAAGACTTGATAGTCCAGCCCTTCGACATCTATACTTATAAAGTCAATACTCTGCCCTGTTTCAAGATAGCTGTCTAAAACGTCAGAAAGAGGCTTTGCCTTAACTTTTATCTCATTAATGATTCTATGAGAAGAGAGGTTTTCATACTCTTTTGATAGCTCAACTGAGCAGCCATTCAAAGCAGGCTCATCAAATTCATAGTATGTCAATATTTCCTCTTTGTCAGAGACCGTAATCTCTAAGTTAATATCTCGCGGCCTTATCTTCTTAAAGGAATCCATGCTTCCGGGCATTGCATCAATATTTATGCCTTTCCAGCCCTTTAAGTAAAATAGATATGTGTTTGAAAAGCGTTGAGGATGGTGGGCACCAATATCTACGTAAAAGCCACTTTCCTGTCCCTCAAACATTCGCATCAAGACAAGATCCTCTCCCTCTTGGGAAAAGGAAATTCTATGATGAGAGTAGCTTGTTTTTGGATATATGTAGTATTTTTGAGGTCTAATAATAGACTCTAAAACTTGAGCGTATTTTTTAGCTTTAGCGGCCAAGATTTTGAAATTCATGATCGTGTAGTTTTTGGAGCGATGCTTCTTGAGAATTTATCGACCAATCGCCCTTTATAAGAATTGGCCCAATTCCGCTGTGTGGAGTCCTTCCTTTCCCATAGAAACTGCCATCCTCTACATCTATAGAGCCAATGAAATCTTTAGGCCAGTCAGATTCTATGTCGTTCACCACAACACGAGCACCTACATAATATCTACCCCTAGAGAAGGGAAAATCAGATATTGTAAAACTAATACATCCGTCTTTTTTTAGGTCATCTAAATTAACTCCCATATAGTCGCTATATAAAACTGACAGCAGATCGCCTAGATGCGTATGCAAGCTAAAGCCTAAAGAAATATTTTTAGGAGAACTATTGCCGTTAACCCGGCACTGAAAAACCATTTTGACAGTATCTCCAGATGCAACGGCTGTCACTCTTTCTCCATTTATATTCTCCAACCAAAAATTGACTATCTTTAAAACCCCTGTTCCAGTACGCCTAACATTCTCAAGAGACGTTTGATTTGATGCAGAGGCAAGATCCTGTAGATAAAGAGTAATTCCTGCCTGCGGATCTCCATCGTGATAGATAGAGCCGCTGTTTAGCATAATTGTTCTAGAGCAAAGGTTCTTAATAGCCGACATCTGATGGCTAACAAATAAAATCGTTCGTCCCTCTTGTTTCGCCACATCTCCCATCTTGCCCAAACACTTCTTCTGAAATGCCGCATCCCCTACGGCCAGCACTTCATCCACCACCAAAATCTCTGGCTCTAGGTGGGCTGCTACCGCAAACGCCAGCCGCACATACATCCCGCTGGAATACCGTTTTACCGGAGTATCCAAGAACCGAGAAACCTCGGCAAATTCCACAATTTCATCAAACTTGCGGTTAATTTCGGCTCGGCTCATCCCCAGGATGGCCCCATTCAAAAAAATATTTTCCCGCCCCGTTAGCTCTGGATGAAAGCCCGTGCCCACCTCCAGCAGACTGGCTACCCGACCCCGCAGCTTAATCCGCCCCTCCGTCGGCTCCGTAATCCGGCTGAGGATCTTTAGCAGCGTAGACTTACCCGCCCCATTGCGGCCAATAATGCCCACCACCTCGCCCTGCTTCACCTCAAAGGACACATCCTTCAGCGCCCAAAATTCTTCCTGGTTGGGATTGGGCTGGCGTTTACCGGGATGCCGCAGCCGTCGCGCTACGGACTTGGCCCCATCGGCAATCACATCCCGCAGCGCTACATAGCGAGAATGCCCCTCCTGCTGGTGGCCCAGGATATATTTTTTGCCAAGATTTTCGACCTGGATGACCGTATCCGCCATGGGGCAACGCGCAAAGGACTGCAAAACGAGAGAACTACTCTTCATTCTGCCCAACTTGCTTCATTCTGCCTTCACAAAAACCATTACGATTCGTTGCACAGTGCCTAGCCCCCATCCCCCCCTCACCGGATGCGCCAATTGCCAGCCTGCCAACGCTGCCCCATCCGCCACGTCCAGCACTCCCTCCAGCACCACCTCCAGCCGCGCCGCCAACCGTAGCAACCGCAACGCCTGGATGTGGGCCACCTGATCGTCGGGCAATGATCCTAACCGCCGCAACAGCAAGCTCAGGCGCACCGCCGTTTCACCTCCTTCCCGACCCTCCGCAAGACTCTCTTGGTAGAAACGGGTTTGGCGAATATCGGCCATCCTTAGAGCCCGCATGGCGGTTCACCATCGGGCTCAGGCTACGACTGTTAAGATAAAACCACAGGATAGAGGCCCCAGGCATGGAGCGATCTGAAGTCATTGCTCTGATTCAACAAGAACTCCCCCGACTCATGGCCCAAGAGCCCCAGATGAGGGAGTTTGTTCTGCAAACCGTCTCAGACTTTTATATGGGACGGCGAGAAGCCGATATCAAATTTGACCGCATCCTAGCCGAGCTACAGCAAGATCGCGAAGAACAAGCCCGCAAGTGGGACGAGCAAAACCGCAAGTGGGATGAACAAAACCGCAAGTGGGACGAGCAAGCCCACCAGTGGGACGAACAAAACCGCAAGTGGGACGAACAAAACCGCAAGTGGGACGAACAAAACCGCAAGTGGGATGAACAAAACCGCAAGTGGGATGAGCAGCTAGCGGAAATTCGGCGCTTGGATAAACGGTTTGATAGCACGATTGGGGCTTTAGGGGCTCGATGGGGGCTATCTGCTGAGGCCAGTTTCCGTAATGCGCTGGCGGGCATTTTGACTCAATCTTTTGGGGTGGAAGTGCTCAATCTCACCCTCTACGACCAAGCGGGCGACGTCTTTGGCCGACCGGATCAAGTAGAGATTGACCTCATTATTAAAAATGGCACCACCATAGCCTGTGAGATCAAGTCCTCTATCGATAAAGCCGGGATGTACAGCTTTGGCCGCAAGGTAGATTTCTACGAAAAGCACGAACAACGACCCATTAGTCGCAAAATCGTTGTCTCACCCATGGTCGATCATCGGGCCTTGCCCGTCGCCAAAGCTCTGGGCATCGAAATCTATAGCTATGCCGATGATATTCAGGATATCTAGCCTCAGCAGATCACCAGCAGCTTCTCCCCCCGCAGCGCCCTGCCGACGGCAACCATAACGGCTGCTACTAGTTGGGCCACCCTAGGGCTGGTCGGCGGCTTCTCGTTGATAGCCAAAGTAGGCTTCTAGCACCTGAAGCACCATGGGGGCCGCCACGCGACCGCCACCGCCACCGGAGTGTTCAGCAAAGGAGACCACGACGATTTCTGGGTTCTCCATGGGGGCATAGGCTCCAAACCAAGCGTGGGAGAGCCCTGGGGGGGCTTCGGCGGTGCCTGTTTTGCCCGCAAAGGGGGGAATATGGGAGACGTTTAGGGCCGTAGCCGTGCCGCCCGTAATCACTTGGCGCAGGCCCCGGTGCAGGATGTCGAGGGTGACATCGCTCAGCCCCACATGTTCGCGCCAGAGGCGGGCTTCTTCGTTGTCTCGGTTAATGTGGGGGCGGACGAGGTAGCCATCGTTGGCCACCACCGCAAACATATTGGCCACCTGGAGCGGCGTGGAGGTGAGGTAGCCCTGGCCAATGGACATATTGATGGCGTCACCAATGACCCAGGAGGTGCCCAAGGTTTCTCGCTTCCAGTCATCATCGGGCACTAGGCCAGCGCTTTCTTCTACCGCCAGCTCAATGCCCGTTCTGCGCCCAAACCCGAAGCGGCGAGTCATCTCAATTAGCGGCGGGCCACCCATACGGCGGGCGGTTTGGTAGAAGAAGGTGTCGCTGCTCCAGGCCATGGCTCCGGTGAAGCCCAGCGGCCCAAAGCCAGCGTGGTTCCATTCGCCAAAGCGCACCCCCCCCACCTGAAGATAGGGAAAGGTGGGCAAAACAGTATTGGGATCCCATCCGCCCAGGTCAATCGCCGCCGCCGTGGTGACAATTTTGAAGGTACTGGCCGGGGCGAAGGCCCGCAGGGCGCGGTTTAGGAAGGGATGATTAGAACCCTGAAGCTGTGCCCACTGGGCTTGGCTGATGGGGCCAGTAAAAATATTGGGGTCGTAGGTGGGCCAACTGGCCATGGCCAGGATTTCGCCGTTGTTGGCATCCATCACCACAATCGCCCCACGACGATTGCCCAGGGCGGCTTCGGCGGCTCGTTGCAGTTCGATGTCGATGGTGAGCTGCACATCTTGGCCAGACACCGAGGGCTTATCCCCCAAAATTTGGATGATGCGTCCGGCGCTGTCCACCTCCACCTGCTGCCCGCCCCACTGGCCCCGCAGGGTAGACTCAAAAACCGCCTCAGCCCCAGATTGGCCCACCACGTCACCCATGCGATAGCCCTGGGCACGGCGCTCCGCCAGTTGGGCGTCCGTGAGTTCTCCGGTGTAGCCCAGAATGTGGGCCGCTAGGTCGCCGTTGGGGTAATTTCGCACCGCCTCGGCCTCCAGGCGCACCCCCGGCAGTTCGCTGAGGTACTCCGAGAGGGCCGTTGCCTGGGCTGTGCTAATCCCCTGGGCAATGGTGATGGACTCAATGGACGAATAGCCCGCCTGCTCTACCCGCCGCTGAATGTCCTCGGCGGGCATTTTCAGCACCGTGGCGAGGCGATCAATCACCGCTGGCCACTCTTCCTTGGGCAGGGCGATGGGCCAAATCGACACCGTATGGGACAGCCGACTACCCGCCAAAATTCTGCCGTTGCGGTCGGTGATGGTGCCTCGCGCAGGGCGCTTGGGGACGAGGCGAATCCGGTTGCTGTCGGCCCGCTGCCGATTGCGATCCCCATCAACCACCTGAAGCTGAAACAGCCGCAGCCCAAAGGATCCCAGAATCAGCGCGAACAACAGCAGCAGAAAAACCGCCTGAAAACGTCGCCCTACGGTGCGCCCTCCCTGAAGGGAACCCACCATGGAGGGCAGTTTTGAGGGCAACTGTCGAAGAAGAGTCATGGCATCCCCACCGCGATTGCCCTACGTGGGCAGCCGACTATGTTTACAAAAAGCCATAATAGCACCCGGATTAGGGGGGCTTGGGGCCGGGGTAGACGTCCTAGCCTTCCGCCACGGCCCAAGCGCCACCGATGCCTGGGATTAGTCTTCGTCTTTTTCTGGTTCGTAGGTGGAGGCGATGGAGAGTTCCTTCAGTTGGGCCTCATCCACGCCGGAGGGGGCTTGGGTGAGCAAGCAGCGGGCCTGCTGGGTTTTGGGGAAGGCGATGGCGTCGCGGATGGACTCTTCTCCGGCCATCAGCATCACCAGGCGATCTAGCCCGTAGGCAATGCCGCCGTGGGGAGGGGTGCCGTACTCAAAGGCTTCTAGCAAAAAGCCGAATTTGTCCTTGGCTTCCTCGGTGGTGAGGCCGATGGTGTCGAACACCCGCTGCTGCACGTCGGGCTGGTAGATGCGCAGACTGCCGCCGCCGATTTCGTAGCCGTTGAGCACCAGGTCGTAGGCCACGGCGCGGGCGGTTTTGAGGTCGGCCACGTCGTCGGGGTGGGGGGCGGTGAAGGGGTGGTGCAGGGCTTCGAGGCGCTGTTCGTCGGCGTTCCACTCAAACATGGGAAAATCCGTCACCCACAGCAAATTCAGTTTGCCGTCGGGGATCAGATTCATTTCCTTGGCCACCGCCTGCCGCACCCGATCCAGCGTGGCGTTGACAATATCCGTGGGGCCAGCGCCGAAGAGCAGCAGATCCCCCTCTTGGGCGTGGGTACGGCTCAGCAATTCCTGCATCTTCTCGGCGGGCAGGTTGTCTTTGATGGCTCCGATGGTATCCACCGCGCCCTCGGCCCGTACCCGAATGTAGGCGAGTCCTTTGGCTCCGGCTTCAGAGGCAATTTTGAAGATGTCGCCACCGGGCTTGATGCGAACGTTGGAAATTTGCTCGTTGCCGCCGGGGATGGGCAGCACCTTGACGATGCCGCCATCGGCCACCGCGCCAGAAAACACCTTAAAGCCGCAGTCCTTCACCAGGTCAGACACATCCACCAGTTCCAGGCCGTAGCGGGTGTCGGGCTTGTCGCTGCCGTAGCGATCCATGGCCTCGGCGTAGGTGAGGCGAGGGAAGGGGCGGGGAATGTCGATGCCCTGCACGGTCTTGAAAATGTGGGCCACCAGCGCTTCGTTGAGGGCCAGGATTTCGTCCTGGGTCATGAAGCTCATTTCCATGTCGAGCTGAGTGAACTCCGGCTGACGGTCGGCCCGGAGGTCTTCGTCCCGAAAGCAGCGGGCCACTTGGTAGTAGCGGTCTACGCCAGACACCATCAGCAATTGCTTAAACAACTGGGGCGACTGGGGCAGGGCGTAGAACTCCCCAGGGTTCACCCGCGAGGGCACCAGATAATCCCGTGCGCCTTCGGGGGTCGAGCGCGTCAGGATGGGGGTTTCCACCTCCATGAAGCCTTCCTGGTCTTCCAAGAAGCGACGAATCGCCTTGATCACCTCATGGCGCACCTTAAGGTTCTGGGCCATCCGCTCCCGCCGCAGGTCTAGGTAACGGTAGCGCAGGCGCAGGTCTTCCCGCACCGATTCCGAATCCGCCGTAGACACCTGGAAGGGTAGGGGCTTGCGAACGGCGTTCAGCAGTTCAATGGAATCGGCATAAATCTCCACTTCCCCGGTGGACAGCTTGGGGTTGATGGAACCCTCTTGGCGCTGGCTCACCCGCCCCACAATCTTCACCACATACTCGTTCCGCAGGGGGTCGGCCTGGGGGTAAGACTCCGGGGTGCGTTCGGGGTCGCTGACAATCTGCACCACCCCGGTACGATCCCGCAGGTCAACAAAAATCACGCCCCCATGATCCCGGCGACGGTCTACCCAGCCAAACAGGGTAACGGTGCTGCCAATGTCGCTGGCTCGGAGGGTGCCGCAGTAGTGGGTACGCATAGACGAATGATGGGGGGAACGCAAACTTCAAAACCCTCCCATTATCTAGGATAACGGGAACGCTGCGCAGGGCATTTTGCGGGAGGTGCAGGGCAAACGCTGAAATGGGCCTGGGTGCGCCCTTCGCTCCCAAAAAGAATGCCGTCCCCACCCTGGTAGACGGCATCGCTTTTTCATCGGTCATGGTTAGGGCAGACGATGCGGGTTATCCAGGCAACTCTGCCCCTGTCGAGGGCTTACTCGGCGGCGTTGGTGTTTGCCAGCTTCACCTTTTTGGCCAAGCCCACCATTTCCAGCAGGCGGATGGTCATCCAGGTGATGTCAATTTCCCACCACTGGAGGCCGTGACGGGCGGAGTATTGGAAGGCGTGGTGGTTGTTGTGCCAGCCTTCGCCGTAGGTGACGACGGCCACCCACCAGCAGTTGGTGGATTTATCGGTGGTTTCGTAGGTGCGGTAGCCGAACTTGTGGGTGGCGCTGTTCACCAGCCAGGTGCAGTGGTAGACCACGACGAGGCGGACGAAGATCCCCCACAGCACAAAGGGCCAGCCGCCCAGGAGGTATAGAACCACACCCAGAACAATTTGTGTGGCCAGAAAATATTTTTCAAAGAAGAGATAAACGGGATCCTCTGCAATATCGCGGGTGAAGCGGCCCATTTCTCGTTTGGCAGGCACGTCCCGGAACATCCAGCCCATGTGGCTCCACCAGAAGCCTTTGTTGGAGTCGTGGTGGTCGTTGCTTTGGTCAGAGAAGGCGTGGTGGTGGCGGTGCAGGCCGACCCAGGTGATGGGGCCGTGCTGGCAGGCCAAGGTGCCGCAGAACACGAAGAAGTATTCCAGCCACTTGGGCACCTGGAAGCTGCGGTGGGAAATTAGACGGTGCCAGCCGAGGGTAATGCCTAGGCAACCCGTTACCCAGTGCAGCAGCAGGGCCACCCCTACCGCCGCCCAGGAAAAGTTTCCGGGCAAAAAGGCCAATAGCGCTAGGCCATGCATGGCGACCATGAACCATAGCGTTACCCAGTCGCGGGAGAGCGTGGAGGTAGGGGTTGTTGCAGTCATGTACGAAATCTCTAAAGGTTTGGACAAAAATTGGGACAAAAGTTTTGGACAGGTTGAATAAATCTGAGGGACAATAGGTCTCCCTCGTTTCTTAACGAAAAAAATTAACCTTCGCAACGATCAAACACGATGATGCCGTCAGAGTCCTCAATGTTTCCGATTTTTTACGGAATTGACACCCAGGTCAAGCATAACCTTGAGCGGGTGCTCAGGGCGTTCCGGCAGCATCGGGTAGGAAGCCACCATTTCAGCAGCGTGTCGGGCTATGGCCACGATGACCTAGGCCGAGACACCTTGGATAACGTATTTGCGGAGGTATTTCAGGCGGAAGCAGCCCTCGTGCGATCCCAATTTGTGTCGGGTACCCATGCCATTGCCTGCGCCCTCTACGGCGTTCTTCGCCCTGGGGATGAATGTTTGGCAGTAGCAGGAGCCCCCTACGACACCCTGGAGGAGGTGATTGGGTTGCGTTCGTCGGGCCAGGGTTCGCTGGCAGAATTTGGGATCACCTATCGAGAATTACCGTTAACCGCCGCCGATTCCGTGGATTGGGACGCCCTGGAAACCGCCATTAAACCGAATACTCGGCTGGTACACATTCAGCGTTCCTGCGGCTACAGTTGGCGCACAACCCTAACCATAGCCGAAATTGAGCGCATCGTGGCGACGGTGAAACGGCAGAAATCCGACGTGGTGTGTTTTGTCGATAACTGCTATGGCGAATTTTTAGAAGATCGCGAACCCACCGCCGTCGGGGCTGACCTGATGGCCGGATCGCTGATTAAAAACCCCGGCGGCACCATCGCCACCACTGGGGCCTACGTGGCCGGACGGGCGGATTTGGTGGAAGCGGCGGCCTGTCGGCTAACGGCACCGGGAATTGGCTCCAGCGGTGGTTCCAGCCTCAACCAAAACCGTCTGATGTACCAGGGGCTTTTCCTTGCGCCGCAAATGGTGGGGGAAGCCATGAAGGGGAATTATCTGTTAGCCGCCACCTTCGATGCCCTGGGCTATCCGGTCAAGCCCAACCCGACCGTTGCCCAGCGGGACGTGATTCAGGCCATCAAACTCGGTTCGCCAGAGAAGATGGTTGCCTTCTGCAAGGCCATCCAGCAGCATTCTCCCATTGATGCCTACGTGGAACCCGTCCCCGCCGTCACTCCGGGCTACGACACCCAACTGGTGATGGCCGGAGGCACCTTCATCGACGGCAGCACCTCGGAACTCTCCGCCGATGGCCCCCTGCGCGAGCCCTACGTGGTCTACTGCCAGGGCGGCACCCACTGGACGCACGTGGCCCTGGCGGTGGAGGCGGCGGTGGCAGCCATTGGCCCAGCCTAGGGACAGTGGATCTCAACCACGCTTTCCAACCCGTCCTTCCAGCCCGTCCCCTGGGCCAGCCTCAGTAGATCGCAAAGTCCCCCTGGCCCTCACCCCCAGCCCCTCTCCAAGGAGGGAGAGGGGAGCCGGAAGTGCTTCAAAGTCCCTCTCCCACATTGGGAGAGGGATTTAGGGTGAGGGTGGATCACGGCAAAAGAGCGTGTTTGTGATCTACTGAGCCTCCCAGTCCCAGGGTGAAATCTGGGGGGGAGGAGATCGGGCATGGCCCTACCAAGGGCTACCCACAATGGTGAAGGCGGCCCAGTAGAAGGGATGGCTGAGATCCTGGGTGCCGGAGAAGGCAAGGCTGGGCGGTAGGGGAACCGTGCCACCGGGCCAGCGAATTTGGCCGTTGGCAATGGTGGCTTCTCCCCGGAGGAAGGCGAGCTGCGCCTGTCGCAGAGCTTCGGCCTTGGTGGTCTGTTGGTCGAGCTGTTGGTAGAAGGTGGGCATCAGTCCGGCGGTGGCTTCGTCGCTGACCCGCCACAGGCTGGCCAGGGCCGACCGGGCTCCGGCCTGGAGGGCAAACCCCGCAAACCCCAGCTCTGCCTGCACGTTGCCCATCGCCGTTTGGCAGGCGCTGAGGGTGACAAGATCTACCGTAGGCTCAAACCAGCGCAGCGCCGCCATATTGTTAAGGCTGAGGCGACCATCGAAGAACTGAATGTAGGACTGGTCGGGGGCACCGCGCAAAAATTCGGCGTGGGTGGCTAGGTGGACAATTTGGGCCTGCTGCCGGGTTTGTTGTAGCGCCGCGACGGTAAAGTTGGACTCCGCCACGGTATTGCTAGGCCAAAAGGATTGAAGGGTCTCCAGTTCAGTACGGGCGGCCAGGAGGGGCGGCTGACTGAGGAACTGGGAGGCTCCGCCCAGGGTCATGGTGGCGCTTTGGCGGTTGAGGTTAACGTAGGTGGGGTCAATCAGCCCTAGACTGGGCACTAGTCCTACGCTGTATTGCTCAATCAAAAAGCGTTCGCCATCGTGCAGGGCGGCTAGGGGGAGGGTTCGCAACCCCGCATCCATGATAAAGCTGAGGTTGGTAATGCCTGCGGCCTCCAGTTCGCCACGGATGGGGGCAATGATCCACTGATAGAGCTGCTGGGCTGCCGCTAGGTAGTCGCGGTTGTTCGTGAGGTTGGGGTTGGTCAACTGTCGCCGCAGCAGTTCCTGCGCCCGAATCACCGCCTGGGGATTGGCCGATAGCACCTGCACCCGAATGGGGTCGCCATTGGGGGGTACCAACAACAGCTCTAGGGCACCTAACCCTGCCACCCGGAACGCCTGACGGTTAAAGCGCACATACACCAGAGCGGGCACTTCCCCAGTTTGGGCCTGGATGTCGCGCAGGGTATTTTGGGCATCGGCCAAACTCACCGGACGAGCGGGCCGGAATGTACCGCCAAAGTGGTTGCTAAATTCGCTGGCGATGGCGGCTTCGATGTCGCTAAATTCACCATCTTGAAGCGTTTGCCCGGTACTGGTTAGCAACACGGGCTGTTCGCCCCCGGCCCCCAGGGTTTCCTCAACGTCCAAGATCACCTCACGGTCATCCAGGATAACTTCTGGTGTCGGGTCGGGTGAAGGCGGCGGCGGGGGTGGCGGCGGCGGCGGTTCCCCAGGGGCCGTGAAGGAAATTTGGCCAGGGAGACCCTCACCAAAGACCTGGCTACCAATCACCACATTACCGGGCAGCAGGGTAACATCGCCGCTGGTGATGGCTGCTTGGGTGCCGTTGAGGGTGGCATCGCCGATGGAGAACTGGCTGGTGCCGGAGGTGAGGCTGATAGGGCCGCCCTGGGTGCCGCCCACCGTGGAGAGGCTGGCCGTGACGCCATTTTGGGCGAGGAAACTCCCTAGCGCCTGGAAGGTGGTGGCGGCGGTAACGGCGATGCTGCCGCCCACGGTATCGCCCTCGGCGTTGATGGTGTTGACCTGGATGCGGTCTCCCGATTGGAGCGTCACCGCTCCACCCACCGGGCCGCTAGTATTCAAGTTGCCCACGGTCATCGGGCCACCCGACTGGAGGGTGATGGGGCCACCGGGCACGGTAATATCGCGGGCGGTGAGGGCGGATCCACTGGTGAGGGAGACCCCCGTGGGAGCCACCGTGACCGAACGGCTGTCGGTGGCAAAGAGGCTAAAGAGGGAGAACGGGGCAAACAGCAACGGCGCGGAACCCTGGATGAGATTGCGGGTGGCGGTGAGGTTGCCTGCGGCGGTGATGTCGATGCCGTCGGTGAAGGCAATCTCGCCCAGCACCAGGTCGTTGATGTCCACTAAGGTTAGGCTTTGGCTGCGCCCCACGGTGACGATGTTGAAGTCGTTGTTGCCTGTTAGTGCGATGGCCCCCGCTGCCGCTAGATCGGTGGTTCTTCCCACGGTGATTTGGCCCCCGGTTTGGGTAATGGCCCCATCCGAGGTGCGGATGGCCAGATTCCCCGGTGTCCGCACGTTGGCATTGAGGACAACATCGCCACCGTCTAGGCTATTGATAGTCAAGGTGCCGTCGCCAGCGGTAAGATCCACCTCCAGGGGCACCCCAGCTAGATCAACCGTATCTTCCCCCGCCAGGGTGTTGATGGCATTGATGTTGGCAAACTGGATATTCTGGGCCGTGCCCCCATTGGCGCTGCGCAGGGTAAACGAGTCATCGCCGTTGGTGCCCACCAGGGTATTGAAGCCACTGCCGCCATCCAGGGCGCTGAGGTTGCGGAACGTCAGCCCGCCAAACCGCAAGACATTGCCGCCGCCCAGGGTGAACCGATCATCGCCCTGGGTGCCGAGAAGGGTGTAGTTCCCCGCACCCCCGTTAAAGACGCTCACGCTACGGAAGATGGTGTTGTTCAGCGTCAGGGCATTGGGCTCGTTGGCCAATAGGGCCACGGTGGCGCTGGCATTGCCGCCCAAGACGGTGTTGATACCGCCGCTGCCATCAAAGACGCTGAGATTAATAAAGCGCAGACCGTTGAAGGTGAGGGCGTTGGGGCCAGTCGTTCGCACGGTATCGTTACCGGAATTGCCCAACAGGGTGTTGGTGCCCCCTCGGCCATCAAACCCCGCGACGCCGCTAAAGCCGACGTTGTTGACCTGAATCGCACCAGCGGTCGGTGTGGAAACGGTGTCATCGCCTTCAGTGCCGAGGACGGTGTAGGTGCCAGCGGTGCCATCAAAGCTGTTGATGTTGTTGAATTCCACGCCATTGAGGCCAAGGGCGTTGGGGCCAAGGCTAGTGACCGTAGTTGTCAAGCCAGAGCCGATGACGGTGTCGAGGCCACCCAAACCATCAAAGGCTTCGATATTGTTGAAGCGAATGCCGCTGAACAGAATGGCATTGGGGCCAACCTCCTCCACCCGATCATTGGCCGAAGTGCCCTGAACCGTATCAACTCCGTCGAGACCGTCAAAGACCGAAATATTGCGAAACAGCACCGTTCCCAGTTGCAGCGCATTGAGCCCGGTGGGAGTGACGGTGTCGTTGCCGTCGGTGCCTAGTACTGTGTTGGGGGCGGTGCCTCCGGTGATGGTGGTGGGATTGTTCAGCCGTAGCGGTGCGCCAAACCCACTCACCAGAACGCTGCCGTCAGGTTGTGCGGCCCAGGTAGTGTCTTGGTTTGGGCCGAAGATTGTGGTGCCGTTGATGGCGAGAGCACTGCTGAGGATAAAGCGGTCTAGGGTAATGGCTCCGGTGTGGCCCGGTTGGCCAATGGTGCGCTGGCTAAAGCCGTTGCCCAGGCGATCCAGTTCAGCGGCGTTCAAAAAGGTGGTGCCTAGGCCACCCGTGCCGCCCAGGGTGAGGGCTAGGGTGGGGTTGAGGGGCGCAATTTGCAAGGTGCCCTGCCCGCGCACTTGGCCCACAATCCGAGGATCATCGGCATTGAGGACAAGGTTGCCTGTGCCTGCGTCTAGGGTGCTGGCCGCTGTCACAAAAATGCCGCCATTGGGGCCGCGCCCGGTGAAGGTGATATCGCCTCCGTTGGAGGTAATGGGGCTAAACGAGAGAATGCCCTCGGCGTTGGTGCTGGTGCCCTCAAAGGTGATGTTGCCGCCGCCGCTATTCACGATGTCTTGGGTTTCTATGCCCCGCGAGAAGACGGTATCCGTTCCGGTGGAGGTGCCTGTAAAGCGAATGGCCCCGCCACCGGATACGACTCTGCCCGACGTCTGAATGCCCACGGTGCCCGCCGTAGTCCCGGTGAAGGTGATATCTCCCGATTGGCTGTCTAAGGTTCCCTGAAACTCAATGCCGTTGCCCGTGGTAGAGGTGCCGAGGAGGGTGACATTCCCGCCGCCGGATGTAATCGGCGCTGACGGTCGCACCAAGACGCCAATCCCGTCGGTACTGGTTCCGGTCAGGCGAACGGCTCCCCCTTGGCTATTGATCGCCCCCTCCACATCGATGCCGTGGGAATCGACGCTTGGATCTGTTGTGGTGCCATTGACCGTGATATTGCCGCCGCCAGAGTTGAGACTACCTGCATTGCCCAGGACAACTCCCGTCCCTTCGACGGCAGATCCTGCGATTCTGATTGCGCCGCCGTTGGTGGTGATGGGGCCATCTAGCCTCACCTCGCCATCGCCATCGCCATCAACATCGCCCACCAGCGTGACCGCATTCCCGGTGGTTGAAATTTCTGCGGCCAGAATACCCAGCCCAGCCTCTAGGGTGAGGCTGGCGTTGTCGGTGCCGATCAGGCTAAAGCCTTGGGTGTCGATGGTGCCGAGGGTGGTCAATAGGGTGGGGTCTCGAAAGGTGACATCGTCATCAAGGGTGATGGTACCCGTGCCCGTCGGACGGCCTAGGGTGATGCGGCTAAAGCCGTCCGCCAGGGCATCTAGGGCGTTTTGATCGAGATAGAGGGCATCGATGAAGCGCTCAACATCAAAGACCCCCAGCAGCATCGGGCGATCCTCTGAGGCGGGTTGAATGGTCAACTCTCCGGGTGACGCCACCGAGTTGGCCCCACCGTAGAGATCCAGATCATCGGTGGTGATAGTAATGCCCCCAGCCCCAGCCCGGAGCGCCGCCGTGCCGACAAATCCACCTGCTCCGGTGGTCAGGGTGATGGCGTCGGTGACGGTGACGGTGTCGTCCAACACGAGGGATGTGCCGCAGCCGAAGCCGTTGGCTCCGAAGGTCTGGATTTCGGCTTCCAGGGAATCCGCCGCAATCGTTCCCCTAACGTAGATCGGGCTATCGGTGGAGCGTAGCCTGACGGCCCCCCCGGTGCCCGATCCGGTTCCGGCGTCTATGAGACCGTTGCCATCAATGAAGAAAACGCCGCCGTCTAGGCTCTCAACGGTGATGTCCCCCGCTTGCCCTGCCGTGGATCGCGACACCAGGTCTCCCAGAAAAATGTCGCCTGCTTCGGTGCGGATGGTGATGGTTCCCCCCAGTCCACGGGTGGCGCGGGCATTAATCCTGAAAACTTCAATTCCGATGGGAAATTCGACGGGAAACTCGATGGGAAATTCACCGATGGGAAATTCACTTACCCCGCCACTGGCAGAGATGGTGACATCGCCCGCATTACCTGTACAAGCGTTGCAGACCGAGGTATTGAGCAGTCCGGCTTCGATGCCGCCGTTGGTGGCAGTGAGGGTAATGTTGCCGCCGTTGCTGGCGTTGGGCAGGGTGCCAGGGGCCACATCGGTGCGGATGGTGCCCACCGTCACATTGGCCCCGCTGATGGTGATATCTCGCCCGTTGGCGGTTTCGTTGCCCCGCGCCAGGATGGATTGGGTGGGGTCCATGAAAAAATCGCCCACCCCATCCCCATCGGCATCGGCGGTGAAGGTAATGCTACCGCCCCCTAGGACAAAGTTGAGGGATAGACCGTTCTCAATGATGATGTCATTCGTGGCCTGCAACACCACATTGGCCGCTTGACTTTGGAGATTGCTGGCGAGAAGGGAGATACTGCCCGGTGTTGGCAAAAAGTCTGAGGCCAAAATTTCGGGCAGGTTAGCATCTCCAAACCCAGTGTCTGGGACAGGAAATTCAGAAACAATAAAAATATCTGTCGGATCCAACAGCAGGGTGCCGATTGCGCCATTGGGGGCGCTGACATCCACCAAGCCGTTGAAGGATAGGGTTTGCCGACCGGAGACCTCGACAAAGCCGCCATCGCCCCCGGTGGTGCCGCCCTGGGCGGTGATGGTGCCGTCAAATCGGGTGGCTTCTTCGGCCCAGAGGATGACTTCGCCGCCGTTGCCCGACTCTCCCGCGCTGGCGGTGATGGTGGAGGTGGCATCCACAAAGGTGCGGTTGGCGGTGGGGGTGGTGCCTCGGCCCTGGTATTCGCCGCCGATCCGCACTTGGCCCCCGCCCTGGCTACCAGACGCATCCACCGCAGCCCCCACGACCGCCACCCGGTCGCCCAAGATTTGCACCGCGCCGCCCTGGTTGCCTGCCACCGACAGGGTGCCAGAGGTGATGGCCGTTCCCGATGCTGTGGGCAGGGGTAGGGGAGAGCCCACCAGGCTAACGGTACCGTCCGGATTGGCGACGAGGCCCGTGGCAATTTCCGGTTCACCCGCCCGCAACAGCCCCGGAATATCCAGCGGCGACATCCCGTTGAGGCGTGGGGCACCATTGGGCAAGGGGGCCAGTTCTAGCCCCAGCAGCGCCCCCACCGGACGCAAAATCACCAGGTTTTCCCCCGGCACCGCCAGCACCGCAATTTGGCCACCGGGAGCTTCTAGGGTGCCCAGGTTGACCACCGATCCGCCCATCAGGGTCAGTCGTTCGCCCTCGCCCACCGCCAGGTTGCCGCTGTTGATGACGGCCCCGGCATTGTCGGTGAAGCTAAAGGCCGTGGGGTCTCCGGTGAGGGCGCTGTAGTTGCTCGGCTCTAGGGCATGGAGCCACTCACGGCCAAAGCCCACCCCGCTGGCGCTGGTGGCGGTGAAGGAACCGTCCAAATTCAGCACCGTGTTGGGGCCAAACAAAATCCCCGCCGGGTTAATCAGGTAGAGGTTGGCCCCGCCGTTGACCTGCATTAGCCCGTCAATCAGCGAAGCATTGCCCCCCACCACACGCCCCAAAATGTTTTGCACCGAGGGATTGGCCAGAAAAGTCGCCACCTCGTTGGCCGTCAGCCCAAACTGCTCGAAACTGTGGAACAGGTTGCCCCCATCCCGCGACAAACTGCCCCCGGTGATGGTGTAGGTGGTGCCATTGGGCAAAACTAGGGTGCCTGTGCCATCCGCTGCTGGAATAATGGATTGGGCAAAGGCTGGAGCTGGAAGCAGGGGCAGCAGAAGGGCGGAGAGGAGAGGGAGAAAGCGCATGGCGGGGGCGGGATTGGGGATTGGGGGCTAGGAACTCAGGAGTGTATGAATTTGGGGATGCCGAAACTCAGGGAACTTGGGGAACTCAGGAATTCAGGGATTCAGGAATTTAGGACCTTCAGGGCTGGAGACTGGGGCCGTTGTTGTTGCTGATGGCTGATGCCCGACCCCCGACTTCCTGGGGCGAGGAGACTGTGCCCCTACTGACACACCTCCGGGGGCGGCGTAGGATTCATGCCAGCCCGTTGGGCGGTGATGAGGAGATCAACCCGCTGCTGCACCAGGTTGGCGCGGAGGGGTTCGTTGGCGCGGCGATAGCTGAGGACGGCCTGCTGTAGGTGGGGGATGGCCTCTGAGAGGTCGTTGTTGAGCACATCAATTTCGCCCAGCCCTTCGAGGGCGACGGCTTGCCAGAGTTCGTTCTGGTTGTCGGTGGCGAGGGCCAAGCCTTGGCGATAGTGGTCGGCGGCGAGGGCATTCAGTCCGGCAAGGCTGTAGAGATCCCCCAGGGCGAGGTGGAGGGTGTCGGTGGGGGCCAGGGCAATGTGCTGGTGGAGGGTGTCGATAGCGGCGTCCAGCATTTGGTAGCTGAGGTAGAGGTCAGCGAGGGCCAAGGCTCGTTCGTCGGGGGGGAGGTTTTGGCGGTTGAGGTTGGCCCGGTCGGCCTCTAGGCGAGCCTGGGTTTCGGGGAACAGCACCGAGAATCCAGCAATGGCACAGCCCGCGTCCTGGTTAGAGGACACGCCCTGATCGGTGATCACCTCGATGGAATAGAAGTCTTCTGGGGCCAGGGGAGGATTGCCCTCATAGACGAGGCTGGTATTGGCGGTGGTGGTTTCCCACAGCACCCGCTGACGGCCTCCGTTGGCGTCTTCCCACAGCCACAGGCGCACGGTGTAGGTGGTGGCTCCCTCCACGGGGTTCCAGCGCACGGTAAAGCGGTCGCTGGGTTGAAAACTGTTGCGTGGCGTAATCAGGTAGGGCAAACGCGCATCCACGCCACCCCCTAGCCGTCCGCCCCGCACACCGCCACCCTGCTGCCGATTGGGGGATCGTCCGCCCCGATTTTCCCGCCGCCCAAACAAAAAGTTGGATACGCTGTTGGCCTGGGCCGGAACGGGGTATACCTCCAGCGCCAGTCCTGTGCTTAGGATCGCTACCATCAGCAATTTTACTAAGGCTTTCCGGGAAGTTTTCCATGAACCTGTCCGGGCAGTTCTCCGGGCAGTTCTCCGGGCAGTTCTCCGGGAAGCTGTCTGGGAGGCTTGGCGACATCCTTTAGCCCAAAGGGTGGAGCGGTGAATAAGGGGGTAGACAACCGCAGTCAGGAGAGGCCGAGAATAGGGCATGGTGATGTCCGGGGGATTTAAGGTATGGGATAAATCCACGGGATGAGCCATGGATTCCGTAATCGATAAATTCTGGAGTGTTTGAC
The DNA here is from genome assembly GCF_016403105.1 of Leptolyngbya sp. BL0902. Lineage (NCBI taxonomy): Bacteria > Bacillati > Cyanobacteriota > Cyanophyceae > Leptolyngbyales > Leptolyngbyaceae > Leptolyngbya > Leptolyngbya sp. BL0902. The sequence goes on along the minus strand of NZ_CP046155.1, from coordinate 2,948,751 downwards.
TACTTGATCCGCTGGATTCCGTCACTGGTAGATGCCGTAGCTAGGGGATGCCGTAGCCGCTGGATTCTGTCACTGGTAGATTCCTTAGCTGGTAGATTCCGTCACTGGTAGATTCCGTCACTGGTAGATTCCCTAGCCTATGGATTCCGTAGCCGATAGTTGAGGTAGGCTACCAGAAGGGCGGTTCCTAGTCCGGCCCCCAGGGCAGGCACCAGGGGCAACCACAGCCCAATTCCCACCAGCAGGCCATAGCTAAGTCCAACCAATAACAGCACCCCAACCGTTGCACCCATCGCCAAGGCCGTAGGCCGCACTAACTGCCGCACGACGAGGCCACCCATCACCGCCCACAGGCCCATCCACAGGGTTTCGCCCCAGAGGGGCCACCAGTGAATCAGGGGGCGATTTTCCAGGGTGGCACTTACCAACTGGCTAATCATTTGTCCGTGAATGACGACCCCCGGTAGCCTGCCTTGGGGCGTATTATACGAGTCGGCATTACGGTCTGTGAGGTCTTTGTAGCCAATCAACACAATCCGCCCCCGCACCAGTTCTGGGTCAAACTGTCCGGTTAGCAGGTCTTTGTAGGTGATTTGGGGTGCAAACTGGCTGGGGTCGCCCTGATAGTGGCGGTAGTTCACCATGCTTTGGTAGCCCAGCAGTTGGTCGGGCCGCAGGGGGCTGTAGGCGGCGCTATGGCTATTGAAAATGCCCCCCGTCCACAGTTGCGGCACCCGCACCGATCCAAAGGCCATGTCTTGAATGCCACCATCGGGCAAAAAAGGATTGGTATAGGCAACGCCCCGATCCCCTAGATAAATCTGGGTCAGTCGCAGGCTAAAGGCGTTTTCCGTGTCGCAGCCCGGAGGATCGGCCTCGTGCTTGAGGTAGTGGCGGCGCACAAAGGCATTGGGGTCGATCTCAAAATCGTTGAAGCCAATGCGCCTTGGGGGCAGTTCCGGCGGTTGTTCCACCCCAGGCGAATCCTCGTAGGAGGCTTTGCAAATGGCGAAGATTTGGTCCTGTTGGCGCAGCAGATCCGCCAGGGCCGGGGTGGCGGCAAAGTCGCGGTAAAAGTCTAGCCCCACCAGGGCCGGATCGTGGGAGAGCAGCACCTCCAACCCCTCCCGCAGGGCTTCATCGGGAATGGTGCCCAGGGTCGGTTGATAGCGCCCTTGCTTGACGCCCTCCCGCAGCCAGTTGCCGCTGGTTTCATCCACCATCACCAGCAGCAGATGGCTATCCTGGGGTTCGCTGGGGCGACGGCGAATCAGCGCATCAAAGGCGGCTAATTCCAGCGGTTGCAGTGCCCCCATCAGCCGCAGCAGGTAAATGCCGAGGGTAACAACTATCGCCGAGCCGCTCAAGGTGCGCCGCCTCACCCTACGAAGGGGCAACTGGCTGCTGGCGGTGATGTAGGCGATCTGCTGAGGATTGGGGGCGGGGGTTTTGGTCGCAGATTGGGCCAGCCAATCGTTGGCTTGGTCGAGGGCTTTGCGCCGCAGCAAGAGGCTGTCATCGCGTCCGGCCTTCTCCCACTCAATTGCCCGCATCAGCAAGCGGGTGTGTTGGTCGATGTAGTCGGCGTCGCTTTCTAGTACCCGGTAGAGGTCGCCAAAGTTCGAGGAAAAGTCGCCCCCGTGGTGGTGAAAGGCAACCACCGGAGTGGGGTCGGGCAGGGCCAAGGCTATCTCCGCTTCTAGGGGCTGATCGCTCACGCCAATCAGGCGTTTACTAAGGGCTTGGGCCTCCCTAATCTGAGCTTGGCCAACAACATTTTGGGCCAGATGGGGCGACAACAGCACCACCACGTTGGCGGCGGTTTCTAAGGCTTCGCGATCCTCCGCCAGGGCATCGGCCTGGCCATGGCGAGCATCCCCCCGGCTTCCTGGGTTAAACCAGGTGCTTTTGCCCTGCACCTGAAGGGTGTGCTGCAATCGGCGGGCAAAGTCTAGATCCTCTGGGTCGGCAATTAGGAAGACATCCAGGGTTTGGGTGTCGGGCTGGGCCAAGCTCTCGGCCACAAAGGCGGTTTGAATCGGCAGGGGTGTTTGGAGGGGGCGGGAACGGGCAGCTTTAATCCAGCCGTCGTAGTAGCGGCGTTCGGCTCCGCGCAGCAGCACGCTGGGGTTATGGCGCTGGCGTTCCCACTTTAGAGCCTGCACTAACAGTCGTTTGTGGTCGCGAAAGTAGACGGCATCTTGGCTGAGGAGCGTCACTAACTGGCGGCAACTCGTCTGAACGTTGGCCCCAGCAGCCCCGGCCCCAGCCTGGATCTCATGCAGGTCAATCACGCTGAGGTGAGACAGGGTAGTGGGGAGGGTGGTCTGGCCGAGGGGTTGCACCAGCACCGGAATCACCCGCTTGTGCAAGCTCAGGGCATAGTTGAGTTCCTCTAGGCAATAGCTGGAACACACGGCAGCGGGGGACAGCAAAAACACCATCGAATCCGCCCCTTCAATGCCCTGGCGAATCGTCTCCTGGAGGTTGTCGCCGGAGGCTAAGTCCTGCTTGCGATCCCACACTGTGAACCCAGCCCGCCGCAACAGCCGCCGCACCTGATCGCTGGGCCCAGTCACCGGAGCCTCCACCAGCGCCACCCGATCCAACTGTCGCCGAATGGATTCCTTTAGGTTGCTGTCTTCGTCGGCGTAGCACAGATAGACCTGGGTGAGTTGGTCGTCGGCATACTTGGTGCTTTCGGTGATGTACTCGCAGTGGAGATCGGTGGGCTGAGCGAAGGGCGGGTTTTCCTCAATCGCCTGCCGCAACCAGGCTTCGGCGGTCTCGCGACGACGGCCACTGAGCAAATACCGGGGCTGGCGCTGGTTATAGTTCCACGCTAGGGCGCTGACCAACAGTTCCGTATGGGTGGCCACATAGTCGCGGTGATCCTCCAGGGTGTTGACCAGTTGATCCAGGGCCAGATCCGGGTCGTCGATGCCCTCCCGGCAGTTAATCCAGTTCAGCTTGGCCACACCGGGGTGCAGGTTTTGGATGCCGGAATGCCGCCCCTCCCGTTGGTAGGTGGCCCAGTCGGCGGCGGTGCCCTGAGGATTGCGCTGCTTCCAGGTATCGTAGGCAATTTCCTCCACATGGAGGAGGGGAATGATGCGCTTATGGAAGTGCAGCCCCCGCTCGATCTCGGCTTTGCAGTAGGGAGAATTGACGGCGTGGGGGCTGAGCACAAACAGCACATTATGGGCCTGTTCAATGCTTTTATCGATGTGAACCTGGTAGTCTACCGCGAAGGGAATGTCGTCCAAATCAATCCAGACCCGATAGCCGCGCTCCGTCAGCCGATGGTGGAGGTCAATGGCAAAGGCTTTACTATCTGCCCGCCCGTAGGAAATGAAGAGGTCGTAGAGGGGCATAGCTAAAACCGATAGCGCAGGTCAAAATAAATCCGCAGACCGGAGGGGTTGTCCCCCGGCAGTTCATCCAGCGTTACCAAGGGCACCCCAAAATCCACGCGGGCGGATAGATTCTCAACCAGCTCAGCCTCCACCGCCATCCCGGTACCCACCATCCAGTTTTGTTGGGTGGCGGCAAAGGCGGGGTTCGTTGCCCACACATAGCCCACATCAAAGAAGGGAATCAGCCGGGTGATGGGGCGTCCGTTGTTGTCCCGTTGTAGGGTGATGTAGTCTTCGACAGACAGCCGCACCCCATTGTCGCCAAACCGCTGGTTTTGGTAGTAGCCCCGCACCGACTGCGCCCCGCCCATCACAAACTGCTCCGACCCCAGCAGGCTATCGGGGGTGAGCTGCACACTCCCCTGGATCAGCAGCCGATGGTTGGGATTGAGCACTTGCCAGCGCTGCACCTGCCCCTGCCAGCTCCAAAACTTGGCATCTGGCCCCGTGGGCGCAACCGAGGCATTGAATAACCCCGTCCCCAGCCGAAACTGCGACTGAAGCCCCCAGGCTCCGCTGGCATCGCGGCGCACATAGTCTTGGCCAAAGCTAAATACGCTGGTGACGGTGGGCGGTGTGATGAACCCCAGCAGCAGGGTCGATCCTTGGCGATAGCGGAACCCCGCCGACAGGGCAAACTCCTCGTCAATGGTACGAATTAAGGGCTGGCGCACCACCACCTCATAGCTATCGGCGGAACCGCTGAGGCCGAGGCTGAACTCCGGGAGGCTTTCATCGGTGATGCGGTAGTTGTTGGGGGCAAGGCGCAGCAGCAGGGTGCCATTTTGGGGTGTAATCGGAATTTGGTAGCTGAGGTCGTAGGCGTGGGAACCGCCCGTGGTGCTGCGGTAGGCCGAGGCTTGCAGCCGATCCCCCAGCCCCGCCAGGTTTTGGTAGCGCAAAATCGCCCCCGTGCGAAACTGCCCCACACTCCGGGGCGACAGGGTATCCAGCCCGATGCTGCCGCTAAAGGCTGGAGCCTCACTCACTCGCACCGTCAGGATGCTGCCCCCCTCCGTTTCTCCCTGGCGCAGTCCGGCCTCCACATTGTCGAATAGGGCATCGACTTGCAGCAGTCGCAACTGCTCCTCCAACCGAGTTTGGCTCACTGGAGCTGTCCCCGCTAGGGCCACCCGCCGCCGCACATAGTCCGCCAGCCGATCACTCCCCTCCACCCGAATCGCTTCTAAAAAGCCCTCAATCACCCGCAGCCGCACGATGCCATCCGCTACCTCCTGGGGCGGCACCACCGCCTCCGAGGTCAGATAGCCCCCGTTGAGATAGAGCTGCGTCACCGCATCCGCTGCCTGTTGCAGTTCCGCCAGGGTCAGCAACCGCCCCTCAAAGGGAGCCACCGCCGCCGCCAGATCCGCCTCGCTAAAGACCGTGCTGCCCTCCACCACAATGCGCTGCACCAGCACCTGGGTCTCAGCGGGCGGAGTCACAGGCCCAGCGGGTTGAGCCCCCGGTGTTTCAATCTCTAAGATCGGTTCCGGCGGCAGTTCATCCTCTGGCGGCAATAGCGGATCAAGCGACGGAATCAACGGCGTCGTCTGGGCCAAGGTTTCCGCTGCCCCTGGAGAACTCCCCCCCAGCACTAGCAGCCATACCAGGGCACTCAGGCCACACGTCCGCATCACAGGCTGGTTCACCATAGCATTCACAAGGCCCATGCCAAGGGTTGAGAACAAGGGGCAAAAATAATGCCCAATACAGAACGACAGAACAGAACGTCTGAGGCGCAATGATGCGTTAGTCCGAAGTATCAACGGGTTGCTCCGGAATTTTCTAGGAAGTTAACAAAACCCTACATAATTCCCGCACCAAGGCTGGGCTGGGCACCTGGCCTACGGGGTCTTCCTCCCAGTTCCCCCAGCCTGATTCCCAGCATCGAGGTGCCCAGGCGGGATAGAATCGAACATGCAGTGATCCCCGCATGAGGTATGGCAGGTCATAGTAAGTGGGCCAACATTAAGCGACAGAAGGCTCGGGTGGATGCGGTGAAGGGCAAGGTGTTTGCCAAGATGTCGCGGGAAATTATTGTGGCGGCGCGGCTGGGGGGGGCCGATCCGGCGGGCAATTTTCAGTTGCGAACGGCGATTGACAAGGCCAAGGCAGCGGGGGTGCCCAACGACAACATTGACCGCGCCATTGCCAAGGGGGCGGGCCAACTGGGGGCCGACAACAGCTATGAGGCGATCCGCTACGAGGGCTATGGCCCTGGCGGGGTGGCGGTGCTGATCGAAGCCCTGACCGACAACCGCAACCGCACCGCCGCTGATCTGCGCGCCGCCTTCAGCAAGCGCAACGGCAACCTAGGGGAAACGGGCTGTGTGGGCTGGATGTTTGACCAAAAAGGCGTTGTCACCATTGCCGATCCGGGGGACGAGGAAACCCTGCTGGAGGCAGCCATGGAGGGCGGGGCGGAAACCTACGAGATCATCGACCTCGACGAAGATACCCTGGGGGCAGAGATTTTCTGTCCGCCAACGGAATTAGAGCAACTGGATACCGCCCTGAAGGCCCACGGCTATGCCGTCCAGCAAACCGAACTGCGCTGGATTCCCAGCAACACGGTGATGGTGAGCGATCCGGATCAGGCCCGATTGCTGATGAAGCTGATGGATGCCCTAGAAGATTTAGACGATGTGCAGTCTGTCACCGCCAATTTTGATTTAGATGAAGCAGCCATGACAGACTTAGTGGCCTAGGATAGGGGGGCTGAGCGCAGATCGGCCTGACGGCTTCTAGCTGATCCTGAACTATTCCAGCTTTAGCGGCTGCGGTATCGGGATAGTCCTTGGTTAGGCGTTCGCAACCGCAATCGATATAATGCTCACCATGGCAGACCCCCTTGTCCCTGGCCCCTTCACCCTTTCTTTTCCCGGTGGGCACTGTGCCCAGGCGCTTTGGCTTGGGCCTCACCACACCATTCACCAAGCCCTCGATCCCCTGGGGCTAGAACGGCCTCGCCCAACCCTGGTGATTGTGGGCGGGGCGGGGCTGATGGAAACCGCCAGTATGCAGCGGCTTCAGGTGCTCTTTAACGAGGTGCTAGCTCCTCTAGCCCAGGATCTCAGGCTAACGGTGATTGACGGGGGCACCGATGCGGGGGTGATGCAGCTCATGGGGCAGGCCCGCCATCGCCTGGGGGGTACCTTTCCGCTGGTGGGGGTGTTGCCCCAGGGGCAAGCGCGATTCTCGGATTTCCACGCCATGGCCCTGCTGGAAAAGCAGCGGCTGACCTCGGCGACGTCCTCCCATTCTCCTGAGTCAGCGGGCGAAATCCCCCCAGATTTGCCCCTCGATTGGTGTCGTCCGGCCAGTCCTCTGCCTAATGGGCCAAGGTTGGGCTGTCCAGAGTGCGACCTGGAACCCCACCACACTCACTTTTTACTCACCCCCGGCCATGCCTGGGGCAGCGAGTCACCGTGGCTTTCTGACCTTGCCACAGCCATCGCCCAGCCCCAGCCTGCCCTCACCCTGCTGGTGAATGGTGGCAAAATTGCCACCACCGACTTTCACATCAACCTCGCTGCCGGACGGCCTATGCTGGTGCTGGCAGGTAGCGGTCGCTTGGCCGATGAGGTCGCTGCCGCCCTCACCGCCAAAGCTGACGATATTCCCCCGGCCCTCCGCGAGGCGATTCAGCGCTACCAGCCCAGCGGAGCCCTGGTAAGCCTCGATATCCGCCTTCCCGCTGAGGATCTGCGACAGCAGCTATCCGCCTACTTTATCGGCTGATTTAGGTATCGCCTGATTCAGGTATCGGCTGACTTAGGTTAACGGGCGCTGTGCTTGAGGGACGGGCAGGCCGTCTACCCCAGGGCCGAACAGCCAAATCCCTAATTACCAGGCGGTGCGGAGCCCCCGCTGGGCCATGTAGGCTTGCAGAGCGGGCATATAACCATTGGGCACAATTTCGGCTGGGCGGCTGGGGGTATTCGGTTGCAGCAGCCAAGCTGCCGTTACCCCCGCCGCCGATCCGGCCTGCCATTCCCCGTAGTGAATGCGGGTAGAGGCATTGGCGATGTGGGTAGCCGCTAGGGCTTTACCGCCAATGAGCAGGTTTTCCACCCCCTGGGGAATCAGGCTTTCCAGCGGCAACTGAATGGGCTGCACCTTGGGTTCCTGGGCCGGGGCGCTGACAGAATCCCCCGACGGCCCCCAGTTGCGGTAGCGGCAACCGTGGATATCAATGGCGTAGTGACTGACGCCGACGGCGGTGGGGGCAAAGCTGCGCTGCTCCGGGAAGCCAATCCGCATATCGTTTTCGCGGATCATGAATTCTTCCTGGCCGTAGGCGGCACGACCTAGGATGCGGCGACCTTCGCGGAAGTAGGGCACCATGCTGAGGCCCGATTGGGTGCCCATCACGCTGTCAGGGCCATAGAGGTAGGTGAGGGGCACGTCGGGGCCAGCGTGGTTTTCGATGATCCAGCGGGCAAAGACTAGGGCGTGTTCTTCGCCAAACTTGAGCGCGGATTGGGACAGGCCCCCCATCCAGTTTTGGTACTGCCCAGAGGCTTCCAGCTCGTGATCCTTGAGGATCAGCGGCGGATCCATCCAGTTCCAGTCGTTGCCCCGGTTCCAGTTGATCATGGCAATGTCGCCGGGGGCGGGGGTGCCCGTGTGGGCATTGTTGCGGGTTTGGCTCACAATGCGGCGATAGTTGAAGAAGCTCTTGCCGCTGAAGAAGGGGAAGCCCTCCAGGTCGTAGACCGACTTGTGCTCGTGGAGGCCGTAGGTGGGCTCGATGCGGGAGAGGGTAGCGAGGCTGCTGCCGCCATCATTGTGCACCGCAAGGCCGAAGGGATAGGTGAAGGCTTGGGTGCAGTCGGGGTTGTCGAAGGCGGCGGCGTTGGGTTCCCCGGTGGTGGCTTTAGATTCTGACCCCAGGCGGTAGGGCACTCTGGCCCAGGCCACCAGTTCACCAGTATCGGTAGCGTCGATCACCATCAGGGGCCGTCCGGCGGGGGCTTGTAGGCGGATGGGCACTCGGTCGTAGGTATCGGTGGGCGACCAGCTATACCATTCCGCGATTTCCTCCGAGAGCCGCCCCTTGGGCACATAGTTGGGATCTCTGGGAATGCGCTGCACCGCATAGACCGCCGTAATTTCCTGCCCGGTGGCGTTAAACTCAGCCCCCTTGAAGGCGGCCATGGTTGTCCAGCGGCCATTGCCAGCGGCATTTTTTTCTTGCAGGAACTGCTCGGAGGCCAGGGCTCCCGCTTCGGGCATGAAGCACAGCCCCCCCACCCAGCAGCTATTCAGATCCGCCACGGTGCGCCGGGTGCCGCCAGGACTCCAGGCGGGCAGCGTTACCACCTGGTTTTTGATCATCTGCCGAAATCGGATCCAACTGGGGGCAAAGTTGTCCCGCAGCCGCATTTGCAGGGATTCATCAATGGCCGAAACGCCCTGGGAGCTGATTTGTCCGCCCAGCCACGGAGCCACCTCAATCAGGCAGGTTTGGGCACCGCTGGCCATGGCGTGCCCAGCGGCGGCGATCCCCCCCAGGGAACCGCCCACCACCACCACCTCACATTCCCAAACTTCTTGGGCATTGGGCCTGGGGCTCAGTTGCGGGCGTCCGTTCAAAAAGGCGGGCTCTGGCAGGCGCGACACCCGCAGTTGGGGAGATAGGTCTGGGGTGGAGGCGGGGGCAAGGCGCGAGGCCATCAATCCGGTCAGGGCTCCCACCCCAAACATCCCCAGGGCTAGACCTGATATGCGCTTCCACTTAATCCGCCGCCGTCTTTTGGTCACGGGCTTCTCCTGGCTAGGGTGATGGGGAAAGGTCTGGGACGTTTTCCGAGGCAGATCAAGAACGCCCGGAATTCAGACTGCCCTGGTTTTAGCACACCGTAGCCGCCTTAACGATTCGGCTCTGGACACAGCCAAGACCAGCACACCCACGACTTACTTAATGAACATTCAACTTTTGATACATTTTAGTCTATCAACGTCCGATCTCCACGCGCCATCTTCCGCCAGCACTGCCTGCGCCAAACGGCGGAGGAGATGGCCGGGGGCGCGGAGTCGCTACTCCTGAAAACTAACGAAATATCAACCTTTGCCATCCCTTTGTCGCACTTCTCAGGGGAAATCCAGGGGTTTGTTAGGATGTGTAAAAAGTATCAAAAAATACGTTTTACCGCTTTGAAGCCCTGAGGGCTGAAGGAGATCCGTCATGCTAGCAGGGCAAGGTTTGGACTTTCGCCGGATCAGTACCCGGTTGTATGTGGGGTTTGCGGTTCCCGCCTTGGCCCTGGGCGTGATTGGGGGCTATGCCCTCTATTCCTTTGGCCAAATTAACCAAAAGGTGGGCACCATTTACGATGATCGGGTGGTGCCCCTAGAGCAGCTTAAGCAGATCTCCGATCACTATGCGGTGCATGTGATTGACGCCGTGAATAAAGCCCACCAGGGGTTAATCACGCCCCAGGCTACCCGCACTGAGATTCAGACGGCTCAGCAGGATATTGATCGGCTTTGGCGGGCGTACCGCGCCACCGACCTCACCCCAGAGGAGGCCCAACTGGCCCAGGAGGTGGAGGCGCTTTTTCGGCAGGCCACCCCGGAACTGAATCGCTTAGTCGAAGTCCTCGCGACGGCGACAGCCGCAGATCTGGATGCCTTTAACGGGCCACTCTACGCCACCATTGACCCCATCACCACCAAGATTAACGACCTCGCCCATCTCCAACTGACGGTGGCCGAGGCCGAACGACAGGCAGCGGCAGCCCTGTATCAGCAAACCCGTGCGGTGTTTATCACTATGCTGGCGTTGGCGCTGATTTTGGCCTCCCCAGCGGGCTATGTGTTTAGCAAAATGATCACCAAAACCCTGAAGGAAACCACCGATGCCGTGGCCCAAGCGCTGCTGGGAATTGCCGCCGCCGCCGAAGAACACGAACGGATTGCCACCCAACAGGCCAGCGCCGTGCAGGAAACCACCGCCACGATGGATCAACTGAATGCCTTTGCCAGTAATTCAGCCCATCAAGCCGAGGCCGTCTCCTACCGTTCCCAGGAGTCGCTCCAGCTTTCGGAGCAGGGGGCGCAGTCCGTGCAGCACACCCTGGTATCGATGGCGAGTTTGCAGCACAACGTAGATGGCTTGGCCCAGCACATTCAGCACCTTAGTGAGCAGGTGCAGCAGATTGGGGCGATTTCTGCCCTGGTGCGAGATTTGGCCAACCAGACCAATATGCTGTCGCTGAATGCGGCGGTGGAGGCGGTGCGGGCGGGAGATCACGGCAAGGGCTTTGCGGTGGTGGCGGGGGAAATTCGCAAACTGGCCGACCAGAGCAAGCAATCCAGCGAGAATATTTCCCAACTGGTGAGCGAGATTCAATCCGCCATGCAGACAGCGGTGACCTCCGCCAATACGGGCTCCCACAACGCCGCCGACAGCGTCACCCTGGTGAAGGCCAATGCCGACACCTTTGGCCAGGTGGCCCACGCCAACGAACAAATGGTGCTGAGCGGCCAGCAAATTACCGTGAGCGCCGAGCAGCAGGCCAAGGCCATTCGGGAGGTGCTCCAGGCCATGTATGCCCTCAATACTGCCGCCGCCGAAACCACCAACAGCGTGGCCCAAACCCGTCAGGGCACCCACCAACTTCAGCAAACCATGGAACGCCTGAAGGCCATGATTTAGCGCCTGCCAACCCGTAGGGTGCGCTGACGCAATTCGTCCCCCGCATCGGGATGTTGCCGCTGGCGGACATTCTGGAGTAGGCGCAACGGCTAGGGCTCGGCTAGGAAGAAGACGCTCCGGCCTTGATTAAGGCTTGGCGGGCGATGCGGGTGATGTACACCGTGACCGCCAGGGTGGCCCCCAGCCCCACTAACCGCGCCGCCCACTGAAGACCGGGATTCACCGGGGCCGGGGCGGTGCCAATCTGGGCCAAATCCCCCACCAGGGAACCGATGTAGACATAGAGCAGGGTACCGGGCACCATCCCCACCGACCCTAGGGCATAGTCCCGCAGGGAAACCCCCGTCAGGCCAAAGGCATAGTTCAGCAGGTTGAAGGGAAACGCAGGCGAGAGGCGCGTCAGCAGCACAATTTTGAACCCCGATGCCGCCACCGCTTGATCAATCGCGGCGAAGTTGTCCCGGCCCTCCAGACGACGGCTGACCCAGCCTCGCGCCAGGTAGCGGCCCACTAAAAAGGCGAGGATGGCCCCTAGGGTGGCCCCCACCAACACCGCCAGAGTACCTTTGACCAACCCAAACACCGCCCCCGCCCCCAGGGTGAGGGCCGAACCGGGCACAAAGGCCACCGTGGCCAGGGCATAGAGCCCCACAAAGGCCAGCACCCCCGTCCAGCCCAGCCCGTCAATCCATTGCAGGGCTTCCACCAGATAGTTCTGAAGCCAAGCCCCATCGGCAATGGCTAGCGGGGCCGGAAAACTCACGGAAAGCGTACCAAGTACAGACATCGCGGCATTTAGTGTCGGGGGCATTTCACCTCTGGAACCAGATGGCCTCCATCATCCCCCAATCTGGGACATGGTGCGGCTGTAGGCCCCGGTGACGCCGGATTCTCGCATTTTGTAGTTGATGTCGGGTTTTGCCCCTAGCAATTCTGCCACCTGAGCCCGCAGGTCGGCGAGGGGTTTGCCCTGGCGCAGGGGCGTTTTCAGGTCAATCTGCCCGGTTTCGTTCAGCAGGCAGGGGCGCAACCAGCCATCCGCAGACAGGCGCATTCGGTTGCAGCGGTCGCAAAAGCATTCCGACATTTGGCTAATGAAGCCCACGGTGCCCAGCGCCCCGGGAATTTGGAACACATCCGCTGGCCCATTCCCCTGCACCTGGCCCTCCGTCAGCCCCCACCGTTGCCGAATGCGCTGGCGCAGGGTTTCAGAATCTACCCAGCCCCGGTCTTTGAACAGGTCATCATTACCGATGGGCATAAACTCAATGAACCGGACGTGCCACCGCCGATCCAGCGTCAGCGCCGCCAAATCCAGCACCTCATGGTCGTTTACGCCAGGAATTACCACCACATTCAGCTTCAGGGGCGAAAAACCCACCTGGTGCGCCGCCTGAATCCCCGCCCATACCTCCGGCCAACGAGACCGCCCCCGGCCCCCCACAATCTGCTGAAACACCGCTGGGTCGAGGGAATCGAGGCTGATGTTGATGCGTCGCAGCCCCGCATCCCACAAATCCTGAGCTAGGTTGGCCAGCAAAAACGCATTGGTGGTCATGGCCAAATCCTGGGTACCCGGAAGCCCCGCAATATCGCGCACAATGTCCACCACGTCGGGCCGCAGCAGCGGTTCTCCCCCGGTTAACCGAAACCGCGAAAACCCCAGGGGCATAAAGATTTCCGTCAACAATCGCCGCAACTCCTCACGGGTGAGCCAATCCTGCTGACGCACATACTGAAGATCCATGCCCTCCGGCATACAGTAGGTGCATTGGAAATTGCAGCGGTCGATGAGGCTGATGCGGAGGTAGTCGATGGTGGGCATGGGGGGAGGGGGAGTCGGGAATCAGGAGTCGGGAGTCGGCTCGGCTCCCCTCTCCCAACTTGGGAGAGGGGCTGGGGGTGAGGGTCAAGAATCTGGGGGTGAGGGTCAAGAATCTGGCGGTGAGGGCCAAAGCATGAGGCTGAACGATTTTAGTTTAGCAACAAGCAAGTTTCGTAAGTCGGTGCGGGGTGAACCAAATGCTGGAAACTCGGAAGAATCGCCCTAGAATCAGCCTAGGACGCTGGCGATGGGGATGCGATGGCCGTTGACTATGACTTGGTAATTGTGGGGGGCACGGTGCAGGGGCGGCGCGGCGCGGCATTGGCGGCACGGGAGGGGGCGCGGGTGGCGTTGGTGGAACCTCCGGGGGCGGTGGATCGCATCCTGAATAACCAGGTGGCGCTGGAGTTGTTGACCCAGGCCGTGGGCGGTTTGGGCGGGTTTGGGTCGCTCAAGCTAGGGAAATCTGCGGTGGATGGCGCGGACTGGGCAGTGGTGCGGCAGCGGTTGCCTTGGGCGGTGGAATTGGCGGCGGAGTCCCTCTCTTCGGCGACGTTGGCGGCGATGGGGGTGGATGTGGTGGAGGGGCTGGGTCAATTTAGCCCCAAGCCTCGGCTGGCCTTTACCACGGCGGATCGACGGCTGCGGGCGCGGGGGTATGGGTTGTGTCCGCCCACGCAGGCGACGGTGCCTGCCATTCCGGGCTTAGCCTCCACGCCCTACCACACCCTAGATGACTTGGCGGATTGGGACGATTTGCCCGAAAGCGCCGTTATTCTGGGCCGCAGCCCCCAGGCCATTGCCCTGGCCCAGTGCCTTGCCCTGCTGGGGCGTCCGGTGACGCTGCTGAGCCGGGGAGACCAGCTTTTGCCCACGGAGGATGGGGATATGTCGCTGTTTGGGGAGCAAATCCTGCGGGCGGCGGGGGTGGAGGTGCGGCTGGGGCAACGGCCTAGGGTGATCACCTACGACGGCCAATTTCGGGTGGAATTGGCGGATGGCGCGACCCTCCACCGTCAGCAGCTCATTTTGGGGACGGCCCACCAGGCGATGATAGAAGGCTTAAACCTAGAGGCCCTGGGCCTGCGGCCTGGTGCCCAGAGGATTCCGGTGGATGAGCGGCTGAGGACGGTGCATCCCCGGATGTTTGCCTGGGGGCCTGCTTTGGGGGGCTATTGGGCCACGGCCACGGGCTTTCAGGATGTGCCCATCGCCGTTCGCAATGCCCTATATTGGCCCTACCGCCAACGGCTAACCCTCCATCAGCCTAGCCTGCTGCCCACGGTGCCCGCCCTAGGCCGAGTGGGGATGACGGCCCACCAAGCCCAGCGCTGGTTTGGCTCCGACGCATCGGTGATTCAGGTTTACCTAGGCCAGACCCTCGCCACCCACCTGGCTGGGGACATCACCGGACTGTGTCGCTGGGTGGTGCATCGCGATGGCCGACTGTTGGGAGCCCAGACTTGGGGCACCTGCGCCCGCGACCTGATCCAAACCGTGGCGGGTATGATGCAAAATAATCTGCGGATTCAGCACTGGGAGAGGATTTCGGCCCTGCCCCACAGCCATACCGAAATCTTGGCTCAAATGGTGGACGCATGGCAACAGCAGCGCTGGCAACCGGGCACCCGCCGCCGCGACTGGGCCGAAAACTGGTGCAACTGGCGACGATCTCGCGCCTAATCCTCCCCCGCTCTGGCCTATCTTGGAGAAAAGCGTTGGATACCAATCTCCCCATGGCCAAGTCTGACCCCAACCGTGTGCTGCGTCTCCTGCCCTTGGTGGCTGGAGGCTTAGGAGGCACATTGCTGCTGCTGAATCGAGTGCTTACCCCAGGGTTGACGGAATCCCAGGCCCGCTCGGATGTGATGGGGGTGATTCTCAGCGCCCTGCTGATTCTGACGGGGCTGCTGTGGCAGCGGGTGCAGCCCGTGTCCCCGGAGGCGGTCATCCTGGAAGGGGAAGAGGGCTTCGACCTCGACCCAACCCTGCCCGACGCGGTGAAGACGGAACTAGCCTGGGCCTCCCATTTGTTGCTAACCAATACCGTGACGCGCTCGGTGGTGGTGTATGTCCAGGGGCGAGTGCTACTGCGCCGGGGCGTCTTGGGGCCAACGGCCACGGTGGAGCCTGGCCCAATTTTGCAGCGGGTGCTGGAGACGGGCAAGGCAGTTTACCTGGTGAATTTGAAAATCTACCCCGGTCGGGTCGAGTTCACCTACCTGCCGCCCAACACCCAGGGCGTCATCTGCCAGCCCCTCGGCCCGGAAGGCGTGCTGATCTTAGCCGCCAACGCCCCCCGGAGCTACACCAAACAAGACGAAGCCTGGGTCGAAGGCATTGCCGACAAACTGGCCTATTCCCTCTCTACCCGGGCGAATACAGAGCCCGTTCCCGAACGTCTTACCCCTGGAGATTAGGCTAGGGGAAGGGCTCACCCTCTCCATGGCGAACCCTATGGATCACGCGCTGTTTGCCAAAGGCGTTCTTCCTCCAAGACGAAGCTAGGTGTGATACGCTAAGTAGGCAAAACGGGATGTAGCGCAGCTTGGTAGCGCACTTCGTTCGGGACGAAGGGGCCGTGGGTTCGAATCCCGCCATCCCGATTCTTTGACAAACGCCCAGACCGCAGACGGCACCGACTATCCACGGGATAGGGCTGAAGATCCCTGGGGCAAAACCAGTCCGAAAAGTAGGCTTTGGGCTACCTTTCAGCAGGGGGGTTCGCTTGGCTGAAGCCCTAAACCCACGGCTAGAGAAAGCAACGTCCGGGGGCTCTCTTCGTCACGGATTCTCCGAGCGGAGGAGGGCCTGAATCGCGGCGGCGGCGGCTTCTCCGGTGCGGACTGCCCCATCAAAGAAACCGGGCCAGCGCTCGGCCATTTCGGTGCCTGCCCAGTGAATCCGACCCACTGGGGCGGTCAGGGCCTCCCCGTAGCTCGTCCACACGCCGGGGGGCATGAAGGCGGCATAGCCACCGCCAATCCAAGGATGGCTGGGCCAGTCGGCTTCGTCGTAGGAGACTGGGGCAAAGGCTTCGGATCCAAAGTAATGGGCTAGGTCGGCTAGAACTGCCGCCCGACGGCCCTCCTCCGGCATAGACCGCCAAGCTCCATAGCGATCTCCGACGATGAATGCGGCGATCACTCCCACTCCGGTTTCAGGGTCAGAGCTGTCGGCACAGAGTTCTATCCAGGGGCAGTTGCCGATGGCCAGCCCCGCCAGCCCTCGGTCTCGCCAAAAGGGGCGGTCGTAGGAGACCAGCACCTTGGCACAGCAGCCCATGGGCATTCGCTGGGTGAGTTGCGCCCGCCGGGGTGGCAGCGGTGGATCGTAGTGGATGCGGCCCGCCAGGTGAGGGGGCATAGCCACGATGGCATACCGTCCAACCAAGCGTCCGTGGGAGGTTTCTGCCTCCAGGCTGTCCTCCGATTGGCGCAGGTAGAGGACGGGTTCGCCAAGGCGCACATTCTGTCCCAATTCCGCCGCCAGTTTGGCTGGAATTTGCCCCGCCCCGCCGTGGATCAGCTCCGCTTCGGGATACTCGGCTTGGGACGCACAGACATGGCCCCAAAGCACATGGAGCAGCGACACCTGGCTGGGTTCGGCAGGGCCAAGGAAGCCCACCGTCCGAGCCATGTAGGCAAAGTACCAGTGCCCAAAGGCCGTCGTGGTGTGGGCGTCAATCCACTGGGCAAAGGTTTGGCGGTCGAGGGCTTGGGTGTGGTCGTTGCGGCGAGGGTGTCCGGGGGCCAAGGTTTTGGCCAGGGCTTCAAACTGCTCCCAGGCGGTCATGGCATCCTGCCATTCCTCCGGGCTGACTGGGGGCGGGTCTCCCTCTGGAAATCCCTCAAAGAAGCCGTCAAATTCGTAGCGTTTTCCGTCAAAGACCAGCACCTTTTTACCCGCCGGGGGAAAGGCAAAGCGACGGATGCCGTATTCGTCTAGCAATGCCAAAAAGCGATCCTGGGTGGGGCCAACCCACTGGCCACCAAAGTCAATCCATTGGCCGGAGGGTAGCGCCTTGCCCACCATGCGCCCCCCCAACTGATCCTGGGCTTCGAGCACCAAGGTGCTGTGCCCTGCGCGTTGGAGTTGGCGGGCGGCTACTAACCCCGACAACCCACCGCCTATCACTAGGCAATCGTAAACCGTTGGCATACTCGCTCCTTTTCTAGGGCATGGGAAACATTGAGGGCATGGAAACTAGCAACAGAGACGCTCTGCACCGCCTGCTCCCGACAGCCTAGAAGACCGCTGTTCAAACTCTGGCTCCAGGGATCGGGGGCAGCGGATCAACGGCTAAAGCATGGCTAAACCGCCTCGGCAACGGGGATGCGACCCTGGCGGGCGGCGGCCACGAGGGCGTCATAATCCTGCTCGGTTTGGTTTGCGTAGGCTTCGCCAAAGGAGACCAGGCCATCGGCCAGGGCGTCTCCGGTGCCCACATAGCCCGCCAGCATCGCCGCATCGCCAGACTTGGCATGGGCTAGGGCCAAGGCCCACCCGCAAAGCGCCCCATACTCTGGTAGTGCCGAGGGTTTGAACTTGCCCTGCTCCAGTTTTAGGCTACCCTTCATGTCCCGCAGTTGGCGAATGTAGTAGTGAATGCCGCTGTACTCTCCCCAGCCGAGGAAAATATCCGGGGCTCCCTGGATGAGGCGCTGGCCAATCACTACCCGTCGGCCTTGGTTGTCGTCGGGGAGGCGATAGCCGCAGCGGGCTTCGGAGTAGGGGGCGAGGACGGAGGGCTGGGCTTCCTTCACCTGCAAAAAGAGCGGGTCGTCGTTGTCTTTGCCCTCCAGGTACACCACCCAGCACCGAGTGCCCACACTGCCGACCCCAACCACTTTGCGGGCCACGTCAATAATGCGATAGCGAGAGAGCAAAAAGCGACGATCCCCACCCAGGGAGCTGAAGTAGCTCAGCACCATGGCCCGAAGTTGGGTTAGCACCTCCTCCTCTTGGCCGAGGGTAGCGGCCCGCACCACCAGCGGCGGCGATTCGACAATGTGCTTTTGGTTATCCACCAGATCGGTCATGTTGCCCAGCACCTGAAGGTGGTTGCGGCCCCGGGCCTTGGTCATCATCTGGTCTACGGGCTTTTGTAAGTTCCCTGGCAGGGTGTCCAAAATTCCCTCAGCGGTGATGGTGGCATACCACAGGTCGAGGTAGCCCAGGCTGGCATAGTCTTGCAGGTGGTTTTGGTAGGCGCTGACGATGGCCCGCACCGTGGCTTCGGCCACCGCCCGATCTCCACCCAAATACCGAGCGGCCACCACCCCGCTGGCGACCAAGCGCTTGAGATCCCACTCCCAGGGGGCCGGGTAGGTTTCGTCAAAGTCGTTGATGCCAAAGACCAGACTCCGCTCCGCCGAGGCATAGACTCCAAAGTTAGAGACATGCATATCCCCACAGGCTTGCACCGTAATTCCGGTGGTCGGCATCGCCGCAATATCTTGGATCATGATGGCCGCCCCTCCCCGTAAAAAGGCAAAGGGCGACGCCAGCATTCGCGCATAGCGCAGGGGCACGAGGCTGGCCACGCGGGTTTTGGCCTGGGCAACGAGAATATCCACCGGGTCAGGGCGATTATCGGCGGGGGTATAGGCTTGGTTGCGACGTTTGAACTGCTGCCGAAGCTGCTTGCCCTGCTCCAATCGCTCCTGCACCGACAGTCGTTTTTCTAGGCGATATTTAGATCCCTGTACCGGAGAAAGATCGTCAAGGATAGCCATGCCACCGAGTCCTGCGTTGCATCACCTCCCCAGTGTACGCCCCCGTCCCGCCCCCCATCACCGCCCCTGGGCTAACCCTGCCCCACCGCCCCACCGCCCAGGCTCTCCCACCGCTGCCGCCACATTGGATTTTTGCCAAACTGGGGCTAGGGTGAAGAGGTTATTAACGCATTACCGAGTGTGTAAGCCATGCGCGATCTCAATACCCAGGCCACCATAGAACTGCTCAATCAAATCATGGAGTTTGAGCTAGCTGGCGTAGTGCGCTACACCCACTGCTCCCTCATGGTCACGGGGCCAAACCGCATCCCCATTGTGGACTTCTTCAAAGCCCAGGCCGCAGAATCCTTGCTGCATGCCCAGGAAGCGGGGGAAATTATCACCGGACTAGAAGGGCATCCCAGTCAGCGCATTGCCCCCATTGAAGAAAACAACCGCCACGGGGTACGAGATTTGCTAGAGGAAAGCCTCAACCACGAACAAAAAGCCCTAGAGATGTATAAACAACTGCTGGGAGTCGTAGAAAATGCCAGTGTCTATCTCGAAGAATTTGCTCGCACCAAAATTGGTCAAGAGGAACTGCACAACCTCGAGATCAAGAAAATGCTGCGAGACTTTAGCTAAGCCAGCCCTTCCGTGAGGGGATTGGGGGTGAATAAGGCCGTGGGGGTTTAAGGCCATTCAGGGAACACTAGCAATACCTAGGGGAAAGTTACCCCTAGGTATCCAGTTTGACTTAAATTCCCACCCCATCCATCTATACAGAAAGGACGTGCCGCCATGGCCCACCCTCGCAGGCGTTCTAGGATAGCCCAGTCTTTACCCCATTTCCCTATCAAGGCAGAGGCCGTTCCCGCCTGGAATCTGCCATCCTACGTCCTAGGCCAAGCTGTCACCCCCGATCATCATCTCGTCTTTAAGCAAGTGTCTCACCAACTCAAACCCCTGCTCGAAATCGTCTACCCCCAAGACATCGCCACTCGACTAGCCACGGAAATTTTTGATCTGATTCAAGGCACGCTCTGTCCCTCCGGCCAGGAAAATCTTAGAAAGTGGAACCATAATAATGTCTTGCTCATTACCTATGGGGACAGCATTGTGGATGGGGAGCGGCCCCCGCTGGAAGTACTCGCAGAATTTCTAGAAAATCACCTAGAGGGCACCGTCACTGGGGTTCACATTTTGCCCTTTTTTCCCTACAGTTCTGACGACGGCTTTGCGGTGATCGACTATCTCCAGGTCAACCCAGAACTGGGCGGTTGGGAGCACATCAAACGCATTGCCCAACATTTTAATTTAATGGTGGACTTGGTGATTAACCATGTCTCCAGCCAGCATGAATGGTTCCAACAATTCACGGCTGGTGAATTACCCGGTCGCAATTACTTTGTCACGGGCGATCCTGGTGAAGACTTATCCCAGGTCGTGCGCCCCCGCAGTACGCCACTGCTGACTCCCGTAGAAACCGCAACGGGAATTCGCCATGTCTGGACAACCTTCAGCGCCGACCAGGTAGACGTGGATTTTGAAAATCCTGACGTGCTGATTGAATACGTCAAAATTATCCTCGCCTACGTGCAAGCTGGGGCGCGGTACATTCGTCTCGATGCTGTCGGTTTTTTGTGGAAAAAACGGGGTACAAACTGTATGCACCTACCCGAAACCCACGCCATGGTGCGCCTGTTTCGGGAAATTCTACAAATGATCGATCCCGGCATTGCCCTCATTACCGAAACCAACGTTCCTAACCGGGAAAACCTCAGCTATTTTGGCAACCGCAACGAAGCCCACATGATCTATAACTTCAGCCTGCCGCCGCTGTTGTTGAATGCGCTGTTACAGGGCCGATCTGACCACCTCAAAACCTGGATGATGAGTATGCCCCCAGCCCCCATTGGCTGCGCCTACTTCAACTTCACGGCCTCCCACGACGGCATTGGTATGCGGCCAGCCGAAGGCTTATTAAGCGATGATGAGTATGAACAACTGATTGATACCATGCGAAAGCACGGCGGCAAAATTAGTCTACGCACCCGCCCCGATGGCAGTCAATCCCCCTACGAAATCAACATTTCCCTGTTTGATGCGCTGAAGGGCACGGTCAACGGTGAAGACCAATGGCAGGTAGAGCGTTTTCTTTGTTCTCAGACGATTATGATGGCGCTGGAAGGTATTCCCGCCTTTTATATTCACAGCCTGCTAGCCACCCACAACTACACAGAGGGTGTCGAAAAAACAGGTCACAATCGCACCATCAACCGCTACAAATGGGATCTTGAAGCCCTAGAAGCGGCCTTGGCTGATCCCACCACGCCCCATGCCAAGGTGCTCAAAGAGTTAACTCGGCTGATTAAAATTCGTCGCCAGCAAACGGCCTTTCATCCCAACGCTACCCAGTACACGTTGCATCCGCTCAACCCAGCCCTGTTTGCCTTTTGGCGACAAAGCCTTACCCGCGACCAAAGCATTTTCTCGGTACATAACCTCAGCGATAAACCCCAGGAGCTACGCTTTAGCAACCTGAATCTCGTCAGCACCGACGACTGGTTTGATCTGATCAGCGACGATAAATTTGCCGATTTAGATATGGTGTATATCCTTAAACCCTATCAGTCAGTGTGGATTACTAACAAAGTCAATTCTGCTCAAGATGAGACCATGCCAACACTGTTATAGTGATTCTAATTTAGCTTGAGAATCCTGAAAATCTGTTCGTCCTTAACTCCCAACAGCTAGTCAGGCTCAGCTTTATGTAAAAAGCGATATCAACCGGGATATATGGGAACAATGACGTTGAGATGTTGAGAAATTAGACGGATGGTGAGCGCTTCAATGTAGTGCCATGACGATCAAAGGAATCAACACCAGCGCCAGCAGACCAAGTACCAGATAGTTACCCTGTCTGGGATCGAAGTCCTTGAGAATCACCCGCCAGCGAAGCTTGATCACGTAGCGGCCCAGCAGGATATCAAACAGGGCCATGAAGATCGCAAGCAGGAGTCCCAGCGCTAGGAGGGATCCGGGACTGACCAAACCCAACCGGGGCACCCACAGGTAGCAAACCATAAACAGCAGAACCGTGCCGCTGATTAAGCTCAGCTTTTTGGCCCGTTTGGTGCCCATTTTGGGAGCCACCAACGCATTCCGCAAAATGCCGTGCAGGGTTTCCACCCCAGCCAAGGTGACGCACAGGGCAATGATGTTGAGAGCGAGGGGAATAGGAGCCATCATGGTAGAGTCCCGCCGCTATCAGCATAGGCGAAGCTAACGCCGACGTTAAGGATCTCGTAGGATCTCGTAGGGGTCATTCGCGAAGCAATTCACCCCAGGCTTTCCACGCAACAAGGTACCCTATTAAGCCCCCAACCGCTGGCCCGTTTCGGTATCAAACCAGTGAATGGCAGCGGGGGAAATGGCCAGTTCCAGATGGTCGTGGCTCCAGGTGGCATCGGCGGGAAGTAGGGTACGCAGCGTGGTTTGGGGGTCGCCATTCAGGTGCAGGCTGACCAAATTGGCCATGCCTAGATTTTCCACCAAAAACACATTGCCGCGCAGAAGAATCGAGTCGCCCTGGCGGGGGAGGCGCACATCCTCAGGCCGCAGCCCTAGCACCACGGTACTGTGGTCGGGTAGGGGCATGGGGGCGGTGATGCGGGTTCCGCCGAGGATGACGGTTTGGCCTGCGCGATCACAGGTCAGCAAATTCATTTGGGGACTGCCGATGAACCCGGCCACAAAGCGATTGGCGGGGCGTTTGTAGATGTCTTCGGGTCGGCCCAACTGTTGCAGGTAGCCATCGTTCAGCACGGCAACCTGGGTGGAGAGGGTCATGGCCTCGGTTTGGTCGTGGGTGACGTAGACGGTGGGGGATTTTTGGTCGGCAAAAAGCTGCTTCAGGTCGGCCCGCACCTGTTCCCGCAGCAGGGCATCGAGGTTGCTGAGGGGTTCATCCAGCAAAAACACGTCCGGCTGGCGCACCAGGGCACGGGCTAGGGCCACCCGCTGCCGTTGCCCCCCCGATAGCTTGGCGGGCTTGCGGTCGAGGAGGTCATCCAACCCCAGCAGGCTAGAGGCTTCGTGGACGCGCTTTTGGATGTCGCCCCCGGCCAGGTTGCGCAGCTTCAGGCCAGAGGCGATGTTTTGCTGCACCGTCATGTGGGGGTAGAGGGCGTAGCTTTGGAACACCATGGCAATGTTGCGATCCCCCGGCGGCAGGGGGCTAACGTCGCGTTCGCCAATGCACACTTGGCCTTGGGTGGGCTGCTCCAATCCGGCAATCAGCCGCAGAATGGTGGATTTGCCGCAGCCCGACGGCCCGACTAGGGTGAGAAATTCGTCGTCGGTCACGGTGAGGCTGATGTCCTTCACCGGAACGATGGTGTCGCTGTAGGCTTTGCGGAGGTTTTTGAGTTCAAGTTTTGCCATGGTGGGGTATCCAAAGTTCAAAGTTCAAAATTCAAAGTTCAGTCTCTAAAAATTCAGGCCTGACCCATCGCTAACACCCCTGTTATCGTGGCTTTGTCCCTCTCCCTCAATCCCTCTCCCAAGCTGGGAGAGGGACTTTGAAGGCATTCTGGCTCCCCTCTCCCTCCTGGGAGAGGGGCTGGGGGTGAGGGTAATCCACCGCTACCCCTTCACTGAACCTGCGGTTAAACCTTGGACGATGCGCCGCTGGAAGAACAGCACCAGCAGCACCAGGGGCAACGTGCCGACTACGGTGGCGGCGGCGAGGGGGCCGTAGGGGACTTCAAATAGGGTGGTGCCTCCGAGTTGGGCGGCGGCGACGGGGATGGTCTTCATGGATTCGCGGGTCATGAAGGTGAGGGCAAAGAGGTATTCATTCCAGGCAAAGATGAAGGTGAGGATGCCCGTGGTGACGAGGGCGGGGAGGGTCATGGGCAGCAGAATTTGCTGGAGCATTTGTAGGGTGTTGTAGCCGTCTACTTTGGCGGAGTCTTCTAAATCCCTGGGCAACTGCTGGAAAAAGCTTCGCATTACCAAAATCGTCAGCGGCAAATTGATGGCGGTGTAGGGCACAATCAACGCCAGGTAGTTGTTAGCCCAGCCCAGCAGTCGCACCAGTTCCAGCAATCCCAAAAACAGCAGAATGTAGGGAAATAACGTCACCACCAGCACTAGGGCCAGCAGAATTTGCTTCCCCGGCACCCGCAACCGCGCCAGGGCATAGGCGGCGGGGGAACCCAGCCCCAGGCACAGCACCGTAGACACCACCGACACCAGGGCACTGTTGCCCATGTAGATATAGAACCGATTGCGCCGAAACAGATCCAGGTAGTGATCCAAGGTGAGCTGATCCAGCCCTGGAAAATACACCACCGGGGTTTGGGTGATGGCATCGTTGGTTTTAATCGAGGTCAACACCTGCCACAGCACCGGGCCAAGGCTAAACAACACCGTAAAGCCCACGGCAGTCCACAGCAGGATTCGCATCCAGGGCAGAGATCGGGTGGGGTGAGTGGTCGGGGAATGGGTGGTCATAGGGAGAGGGGGAGAGGGGGAGAGAGGGATCACGTAGGGTGCATAACGCCAAGGCGAGGCTGACGCCAACGCGAAGCAATGCACCGTTAGGTTGGCTGCATAACGCCAACGCGAAAAATCCACCGTGTCATTCGGTTTTGGCTCGCAGGCGGGAGAGGTAGAGGGCGGCGAGGGCGACGACGGCAATCAACATCAAAAACGTCACCACCACCAGGGCCGCGCCATAGCCAAAGTCGAGGTAGCGCATGACGGTGGCATAGATATAGATCGACACCATTTCCGTGGCACCGCCCGGACCGCCGTTGGTCATCACCTGGATTAGGTCGAAGATGCCGAAGGCTTGGGCAAAGCGGAACAGCAGGGCGATCAGGATTTGGGGGGCAATCAACGGCAGGGTAATTTGCCGAAAGCTTTGCCAGGGCGAGGCCCCATCCAGGGCATGGGCTTCGTACAAATCCTGGGGAATGGACTGCAACCCGGCCAGCAGCAGGATGGCCACAAAGGAGGTGGTCTTCCAGACATCGGCGGCGATCACGGCCACCATGGCCCAGTTGGGGTCGCCCAGCCAGTTGACCGGATTGCCGATGAGTTGCAGCCGCAGCAGCAGGTCGTTCCAGACGCCGAATTCGTCGTTAAAAATCCAGCGCCAAGCCAGGGCAATCAGCGCCGTAGGCAAGGCCCAGGGCAAAATGGCGATGGTACGCACCCCGCCTCGGCCCAAGAAGGCTTGGTTGAGGGCGAGGGCGATGATCATCCCCAGGCCCAGTTCCGCCACCAGGGAAACGCTGGTGAAAACAGCCGTATTACCCAAACTTTGCCAAAAACGGCCATCTTCGGCCATGCGGATATAGTTCTCGCCGCCGCTGAACACTGGAGACAGGTTGGTGCTCAGGTTCTCGGTAAACAGGCTGAGCCAAAACGACCGCAGGATGGGGTAGGCATAGACCAACAGCAGCAGGGCAAAGGCGGGGGCAATCAGCCACAGTCCAGTGCGACGTTCCCGTTCGCGAAGGTAGTCTCTCATGATCACACCGTCCCCAACACGCGACGACTTTCACGGGCAGCGGCTTCCATGGCGGCTTCCGGGGAAAGCTGGTTCGTGAGGGCAGCACTGAGGTAGCGCTGCAAAATGTCCGAAAGCTGGGCGTATTGGCCCACCGGGGGGCGGGGCACCGTGGTTTCCGCTACTTCCAACAACTGCTGAAAGTGGGGATAGGCCGCCAGCACCTCCGGGTCGGTGAACAGGGCGCGACGGCTGGGCACGTAGGCGTTCTCCACCACAAAGCGCTTCATCACCGCCGGACTGGTGAAGTAGTCCACCACCCGCCAAGCCTCATCGGGGTGGGGGCTGGTGTTAGACAGACCAAAGCCCCAACCGCCCAAACAGGCCGCCGGAGACTGCCCCGGCGCATGAACCATCGGCTTCAGGGCAATGTTTCCGGCCACGGGGGAACCGGGGCGGTTGGCCTCGGCCCAGACGTAGGGCCAGTTGCGTAGAAAGGCTGCATTGCCCGCCTCAAACTGCCGCAGGGAATCTTCTTCTAAATAATTGGTCACACCGGGAGGGGTGATGCCGTCGGTAATCACGCCGCGCATGAACTCCACGGCCTGAATCGCCTCCGGCGCATCCAGACCCACTTCCAGGGAATCGGCATCCACCCAAAAGCCGCCAAAGCCCGCCACAATTTCCACAAAATTGGTCACCAAGCCCTCGTACTGCAAGCCCTGCCACACAAAGCCCCAGGGCACGTCCCCCCGATCCTGAAGGGTCTGGGAGGCAGAAATCAACTCGTCAAAGGTGTCTGGGGCCGAAAGTCCCGCTGCATCCAGCAGGTCGGTGCGGTAGTAAAGCATCCCCATGTCCGACCGAAAGGGCATGCGATAGAGGCCGTCCTGGTATTGCCCTGCCACAATGTCGGCCTCCAGGAACTCAGCGAGATCAGCGGCATCCACCCGATCCGACAAATCCACCAACCACCCCGCCGCCGCCAGTTTGGGAATCCACACCACATCGGCATAGACCAAATCGTAGGGGGAATCCCGCAGCAAAAAGGAGGTGGTGTAGAGGTTTTCCACCGCATCGGCGGAATTGGGGCCACGCACAATGTCGATGCGAATGTCGGGGTTTTCGGCCATAAAGGCATCGGCCAAGGGCTGGAGTTGTTCTGCCTCTACCGCCCGCACCAAAAACGAAATCGTCACCGGATCCGGCGACTGGGACACCGCCACCGGACTATAAATCCACAGCATCGCGCTACTCAGCAGGGCTAGGCCAAGCCAGCGCCAGCGCCGCCGCAGGACAGCCCGCAACAGCGACCACAGCCGATTCCCAAGCCCACGCCAAAGATGAATATTACCCAGATGTGCCAAAACAAAAGCCTCACCAGCGAACCAGCCTGACTCCCAAGGCGGCCCACCGGGTCGCTCAAACCAAGTCCGTTGCCTGGGCCGAGCGGGCATCAAAACGGCTGATCGTGATGAGACAATCAGTAAAACAGGGACGGTCTTTGCAGAGCCAGATAGTCCTATAAAACCGTAGCTCCCGCTACGATGCCTCTACCCTAGGCTAGGTTTTGGGTACCGCGTGTGCTCAAGGTGTGCTCTGAAATGGACGACAATCGGGGTATGGACTCTGTATCTCAATTCTGTGTATGGATGGCGTGGTGATGGAACTTGAGTTGCCCGATGCGGCGGCGACCCAGCGGCTAGGGGAAGACCTGGGGCGAGTGCTGCCAGCGGGAACAATCTTGCTGCTGTCGGGGGATTTGGGCAGCGGCAAAACAACGCTAATTCAAGGGTTAGGGACGGGTTTGGGCATTGTGGATCCCATCAGCAGTCCCACCTTTACCCTGGTGAACGAATACCTCGAAGGCCGAGTGCCCCTATACCATCTCGACCTCTATCGGCTCGATGGCCATGAGGTGAACGATCTCTACCTAGAAGCCTATTGGGACGAGCAGGAAACCGCCCCCGGCATCGTCGCCATTGAATGGGCCGAGCGGTTGGATAATCTCCCGCCCCAGGCGGTTCACCTGGCCCTCACCTATGCTGACCACGGTGGCCGTAACGTCACCCTATCCACCCAAAACCCTTCCCATCGCGCGTTGTTGGAGAACCTGCTAAGCCATGGCCTACTGGTTGATGAAGTCTGAACCCGATGTCTACGGTATCAATGACCTCGCCCGCGACCAAACCGAACTGTGGGACGGGGTGCGAAACTACCAAGCCCGCAATTTTCTCACCAGTATGGCGGTGGGCGACCTGGCGTTTTTCTACCACTCCAACACCAAGCCACCGGGCATTGTGGGGCTGGCCAAAATCGTAGAAGCCAACGTGGTTGATCCTACCCAGTTTGACCCCACCCACAAGTATTATGACGCCAAATCGTCACCGGACAAGCCCCGCTGGCGTACCGTGGTGGTGGGCTACGTAGAGACCTTTCCCACCGGAATCACCCTCGACCAACTGAAGGACGCCTTTTCCCCAGAGGATTTGTGGGTAGTGCGGCGGGGCAATCGGCTATCGGTGATGCCCGTGGCTGATGCCGTGGCAGAACGCCTGCTGGCCATGGCGCGATCTGCCTAGGTTAGGTCTGGAGAAGTTAAGCCAGTAGAAGCCCATGCGTTGGCCCGAAGAACCAGAGTCTCCCCCCCAGATCAACATCGTGCCCATGATCGATGTGGTGTTTGCGGTGCTGGTCTTTTTCCTGGTGTCGAGCCTGTACCTCAGCCGCAATGAGGGGCTCACGGTGGCGCTGCCGGGGGCAGAAACGGGCACCGCCCAACCCCAGCTTTCCATTGTGGTAACGGTGGAAGCCAGTGGAACCTTGGCCGTGGGGGGCCAAGCCGTCAGCGACGACCAACTGCTGGGAGTTGTGCAGGCCCAGCTTCCCGCAACGGTGGGTAACGTAGTCGTGATTCAGGCCGATCAAGCGGTGCCCCACGGGCGGGTGGTGGCGGTGATGGATCAGATCAGAACCCTGGAGGGCGTTCAGCTTGCCATTGCCACCCAGCCCCCCTCAGCCCGTCCCGCACCAGAGGCTCCCAATCCTTAGTAAACTAGGCCGTTTCCACGCCCGACGTCTCGCCCTAACTCCGCGCTTCCTCGCCCTGACCCTTCTCTCTCTAGACCCATGACCTGGACGATTGCCACCTTTTATAAGTTTGTTTCCCTGGGTGACTTGCCCCAACTGCGGGAGGATCTCTTGGCCGAGAGCCAGCGCTGGGGCCTATGCGGCACGATCTTGATCGCCGAGGAAGGGCTCAATGCCACCGTTGCTGGGTTTCGGGAGAGCGTGGATCACCTGTTGGCTTGGCTGCAAGCCCATCCCGCCATCGGCCCGCTGACGGTGCAAGAATCCACCACCGAGTCGGCCCCCTTTGGGCGGATGAAGGTCAAAATCAAACCAGAAATCGTCACCATTGGTCGGCCCGACCTCAACCCCAATCAGCAGGTCGGAACCTATGTGGAACCCCAGGACTGGAACGCGCTGATTCAAGATCCGGAGGTGGTGCTAATCGATGCCCGCAACGACTTTGAGGTGGAGATCGGCAGCTTCCAAGGGGCCATTAACCCCCACACCCACGCCTTTCGCGAACTGCCCGACTACCTTGAGCAACACCTCGACCCGGCCCAACAACCCAAGGTGGCCATGTTTTGCACCGGGGGCATCCGCTGCGAAAAGGCCACCGCCTATCTTCGCGCCCAGGGCTTCGAGCAGGTCTACCACCTCAAGGGCGGCATTTTGAACTACCTCAAGCACATTTCCCCCAGCGATAGCCTCTGGCAAGGAGACTGCTTTGTGTTTGACGAGCGGGTGGCGGTGGATCACAGCCTGCAATCCCAAAATTATGTTCTCTGCGGCGGCTGTGGCTATCCCCTCAGCCCCCAAGACCAGGCTTCGCCCCAATACCAACCGGGCCAAGCCTGCCCCCACTGTGCTGACGGCGATGCATCAGCAGCCCTTCCGTCGGAGACCATCGGTTAGGACAGTAGGTCAATCACCACCAGCAGCAGCCCCAGCCCCAAACAGCCCACCATTGACCAAAAGGCGATCTGGGCGTTTTGGGTAGCCGATTTCACCAGGGCTTCCTGAGACTTGGGCGAGATGATGAAGGGCTGGTTGGTATTGGGTTTTTCGACGGTGAGGGCTCCGGTGCGGTCGCTGACCATGCCCAGCACCGTGATCTGACGGCCCACGGCCAAGATCGATTCCCGGTAGCGGTAGCCCAGGGTGCGGCGATTGCCTCCGCCGAAGCCATTGCCCATATTCATCGAAAAGTTGCCAAAGGAGACCGATCCGCCGCTAGACTGCCCTGGTCGAAATTCGTTCAGCACCTCCACCAGTTCCACATCGGCCCCTTCGGGGTTTACGGTGACTTGCTCAGAAACCTGATCCACCAGGTCGAAGGGAATAGACTGATGCTCTTGGCTGACGGTGTCGGAGCCGCGCTGGGTGCGGGTGCGCCAGTTCCCTTTTTCGTCTTGCTCACGGATGGTTTCTTCATACTCGCGGATGACGGCGTTGCTGTAGTACACACAGGGCATCCCTTTCATCGGCGAGGTGAGGGGAGCTTCGGTGGTGACGGTACCCCAAAGCAGCACATAGTCGCGCCAGTCGCCGCTGCCAATTTCTTGGGCCACGGCGGCAGCAAGGCTTTTGAGTTCACCGATGGGGGTAGTGTGGGCTAACTTCAGGTGGCGGGAGCGATGTTCCTGCTGGCCGCGCACAAACCAAAGCACACCGCCAACCACCAGCAAAAGGAAACCAAAGATTGCCATGGGTAATTACAAGGGAACAACGATAGGGAGAACCCGGACGGCAGGGACTTTCCTCCTTGCCTTATGGATCTCTAAATCAGCGTACCCAGGCAGCTCTCCGCAGTATCGGCCCAGGGGCATCACATTCTGAGATGTTTTGTTGCAAAACTTAAAGCCCTGGCAGAAGACCTGAAAGCGCTGATACACTAACATTCAGCGATTTTATTTCAGCCCGTCCTTCGTTGCTTTGTCACAACGGATGTTCGGGTCATCTAGCGGCCCCCCTAGGCACCGTCCTTGGGGAACCTCAGCCCGCTGAACTCACACACCCTCAATCAACCGCGCAACCACGGACTCATGGTAGATTCCCTTAAGAAGCCTGAATTTCAAGAAATCCGCCCAGGGGTCAAGGCTCCCGCCAAGGACACCATCCTCACCCCTCGGTTCTACACCACCGACTTTGACGAGATGGCCGCCATGGACATCTCCATCAACGAAGACGAACTCCAGGCCATTTTGGAGGAATTCCGGGCAGACTACAACCGTCACCACTTTGTGCGGGATGAGTCCTTCGAGCAGTCCTGGGAGCACATCAGTGGCGAAACCCGGCAGTTGTTTGTGGAGTTCCTAGAGCGCTCCTGCACCGCCGAGTTCTCCGGCTTCCTGCTCTATAAGGAACTGGGCCGTCGCCTCAAAGATAAAAGCCCCGTGCTGGCCGAGTGCTTCAACCTGATGTCCCGCGATGAGGCCCGCCACGCTGGCTTCCTCAACAAGGCGATGTCGGACTTCAACCTTCAGCTCGACCTGGGCTTTTTGACCAAGAGCAAGAAGTACACCTTCTTTAAGCCCAAGTTTATCTTCTACGCCACCTACCTCTCCGAGAAGATCGGCTACTGGCGCTACATCACCATCTATCGCCACCTCGAATCTCACCCCGAAAACGAGGTGTACCCCATCTTCCGGTTCTTCGAGAACTGGTGCCAGGATGAAAACCGCCACGGCGACTTCTTCTCGGCCCTGATGAAGGCCCAGCCCGAAATCGTCACCGATTGGAAAGCCAAGCTGTGGTGCCGTTTCTTCCTGCTGTCGGTGTTCGCCACCATGTATCTGAACGACCTTCAGCGCAGCGGCTTCTACGCCTCCCTGGGCCTGAACGCACGGGATTACGACATTGAAGTGATCCAAAAGACCAACGAAACCGCTGGTCGGGTATTCCCGGTGATCCTCAACGTTGACCATCCCGACTTCTTCAAGCGCCTGGATACGGCGGCGGCGGCCAACGCCAAGATTTCGGCGGTATCTGAGTCTAACCAACCCAAACTGCTGCAAACCCTGCGTAAACTGCCCCACATCGCCAACATCGGCTGGCAAATGGTGAGCCTCTACTTCATGAAGCCCATCGACGTCACCGATTCCCGTGGCCAAGTGCGCTAGGTTCAGCGGGTAAGTGGCCCAGGGGCATTAGCCTAGGGTACCTTGCCCAAGAAAAACGCTATCCTCGTTTCCCCCAACGGCTTTGTAGATTTACAGAGCCGTTTTTCTTACGATGGCCAGACATTTGTGCATCGGCAGACGAATCGCAGACAAGATCAATCGAGATCAATGGGAGTGTGTGGTGTAATGGCCCAGTCCTTCATGTATGGAAAATGGCTTGGCCTAGCCCTAGGCGTTATCGGTAGCCTGGGGCATGGCGGGGCAGCGATGGCCGAAGGGCTTGGGGTCACAGGCTGTTCCCTCAATGTTGCTGAGGAGAACGTAGCCTTGGTGTCTCCCGAATCGGTCTGTCCGCCTGACGCCGCCGTTCTCGCGCAGACCCAAACGCCATCGCCCACCCCTGAGTCCGCCTCGGACGAATCTTCTCTCCATTCAACCTCCCATGTGGATCCTGATTCCACCGAGCCGCTCACTGAGGAAGAACTGGCCCCCCTTGAACTCGATCCTAGGGTGATTCAAGAAAGCCCGGTGCTGCGGCAGTGGCTCAATGAAGTGCCCGACATTGCCGAGGAAATCCGCCATACGCCCAGCTTCCGTACCCGGCTGCGGGTGGGCTATGCCAACTTTCCCTCCAACGGCGAAATCGGCGGGTTTCAGCTAGGGGTTGACGATGTGTTTGTGTGGCCCGGTACCGGACTCACCGCCAGCGCCGACTACAGCCGCAGCGGCAACGGCCAGCGAGAATCCTACGGAGCCGAGGCCCGCTACTACCTGCTACCCCTGGGCGGCTACGTGAATGTGGCCCCCAGTGTGGGCTATCGCTCGGTCTCAGCCCCGGCCTACAGCACCGATGGCCTTGATCTGGGCCTACGGCTGATGCTGATTCCCTCCCGTGGGGGCGGGGCGGATCTCGCAATTAGCCAGCACTGGGTCGCCCCCGGCACCGACCGCGAAGTAGGCATTACCAGCTTTGCCCTGGGCTATGCCGTCACGGGCCAACTGCGCCTGGGCAGCGACCTCCAGTTTCAAAACTCCCGCTTTGGCCAAGAGAGTCGCTGGGGGCTTTCGCTAGAGTGGCTGCTTTAGGCCGGACGCTGGCGGCGACAATACTGCCCTAGGCCGATGAAAAGGGCGATGCCTACGGCATATTTCAAGCCATTGGGAATCCAGGTTTGGGGGGAGAAAAATCCTTCGATTATGCCCGCCATCACTAGTAGGGTAATGATGCCGTAGAGCAGTCGCACTGCCTGAAGTCCGTGAATCCGTAGGGCATCGATACGACGATAGGCCCCCGGCAACAGAATACTTTTGGCTAGCAGTAGCCCCGCCCCGCCTGCCATGAAAATTGCTGGCAGTTCTAGCGCCCCGTGGGGAAACACAAAGGCCCACAAATCCCAGGCAAGGCCCGCCTGGGCCACCAACACCCCCACACAGCCAATCATCAGGCCATTGAACAGCAGTAGATAAACCGTAAATGCTCCGGGAGGGGTCAGCAGGGGCACGCTGGGCATCACCATGGCAATGCCGCCAATCATCGCCCAGAGGGACACGCCAATGTTGTTGATCATAATCTGGCTAGAGGCGACGGGTTCCACGCCCATAATCGACACTGTCCAGAGTTCTTGGCTGGTTTTCACTTGCTCCACAAACGCTTGGCCCAGCACCAGCGTGAGAAAGGCCGGATCTTGCCACGCAAACCACCAGCCCACCAGCCCACCCAGGCCAAAGAGGACGGTGGCGAGGGCGATGTAGGGCCAGGTTTGTTGTACCGTTTCTGGGAAGCCGTAGCGGTAGAAGTCTAGGATAGACTGCCATTCCTGCCGCCGAGAGCCCTGGTAAATCTGGCGATAGCCCCGGCTGGTGAGTTGCTGTAAATCCTGAATCACCGCTTGCCCCACGGCGTTGCTTTTGGCCCGCGCCAAATCCGCCGACACAGAACGATAGAGGCTAGCCATCTGCCGCACCTGCCCCCCCGAAAGACTCTTCAGCCCCTTTTTCTCCGCTTGCTGAAGCAGGGCATCTAACTGCCGCCAACTGGCCTCGCGGCGGGCCATCCAACGCTGAATATTCATGAAGCAAATCGGGAAAAACAGCGACCCCAACCGCAGTGTAGGCTACTCTCAAAGTCTAAGACTACCCCCAGTGGTTCCCAATGAGGTCATCCCTGGGGATGCGCCATTTTTAAGATAGATTCC
Organism: Leptolyngbya sp. BL0902; assembly: GCF_016403105.1. Taxonomy (NCBI): domain Bacteria; kingdom Bacillati; phylum Cyanobacteriota; class Cyanophyceae; order Leptolyngbyales; family Leptolyngbyaceae; genus Leptolyngbya; species Leptolyngbya sp. BL0902. The sequence goes on along the minus strand of NZ_CP046155.1, from coordinate 2,915,218 downwards.
ATGGATTTTTCCGACGTTCCGAGCCCTCCGCTTGGCCCCCTTAATCCTGGCGATGTGGTGAGTGCCGCGCTCAAGCTGTATCGGGATCGCTTCAAGACCTACCTCCAACTGTCGGCCCTGGCTACCCTGTGGGTGCTTGCGGGCATTGTGGGCATGGCCTTGGCCATTGCGGTTCTGGCCGGAGGGCTGTGGGCCATTGGCGGCGAGGTGCTGGGCGTGGTGGGTGGTTTCCTAGGAATGCTGGTGGGTTTTTTGCCCTTGCTCTACGGCAGCGCCAAATACACCATGATCCTCAGTGTCATCGGGCGGCTGGCCTTTCGCGACCTGATCAACCAACCCGAAACCTCCTTGGATGTAAGACGCGCTCTCACCCCTAAACTCAACCAGTTTCTGTTGCTCAGCTTCTTGCTATCCCTGGCCTACTCTGCGGCTTTGATGGTGTCGCTGCTCGTGGCCTCTTTGGCGGGGGCCGGGGTTGGCGTCGTCATCGGCGGCCTCCTAGGCGCTTTCACAAACAGCGCCGTGGGCGGCGTTGTGGGAACAATCTTGGGGGTCTTGTTGTGGATAGCGGTGTTTACCCTAGGGTTGGTTTGGATCATCTCCCACCTCCTCATCCCCGATGTGGTGCTGGCGGTGGAACCCAACCAAGACGCCGGAAGCAGCCTCAGCCGCAGTTGGGAACTCACCCAAACCTCCCTAGGCCGCATCCAGATTGTCCTGCTGGCCACGTTTCTCATTCAGTTACCCGTTCTCTCGGTTACAAACTACCTGCCCAGCATTTTCTTCGCCTTTTTGCCCGACAGTGTCACGGTGATGGCCATTAGCCAAGGGATCGGCTTCATCCTTAGCCTCGCAGGCAACATGTTGATTTTGCCCCTCTGGCAAGCGGTCAAGGGCGTTTTGTACTACGACCTCCGCAGCCGCCGAGAAGGGCTGGATCTAGAACTGCGCTAGCCCCCAGACATCCGGCATCTTAGAGAAACCAGGCTTTTCTTTGTGAGGGGTTCGGTAAGATTGTGGAAAGCCATTTCCTGAACAAAGTTCCCGACCTGCCCTATGCTCACCTTTGCCCCCTGGGACTTTATGCTACAAGCCTACGTGGATGACCAGGGCTTGGTAGACTATGGCCGCTGGCGGCAGGAATCCATGGCCATGCTGGCGGACTGGCTGGCCGAATTACAAACCGTGGTGGTGGCGGATCTCACCCCAGAAGAACACCTCGCCTTTTGGCTTAACCTTTACAACGCGCTGATGGTACAGGAGGTGCTGCGGCGCTACCCCATTACCTCCATTCGGCCTAGGATTTTGGGCTTCCCCAACTGGCTGGGGTTGTTGGCGTTTCTCAGCCGCCCGGTCTATCGGCACAACGGCCAGTCCCTCAGCCTGAACCACATTGAGCACCGCAAGCTACGGGCCACCTTTGCCGATCCGCGCATCCATTTTGCCCTGGTCTGTGCGTCCTTGGGTTGCCCCATTTTGCGAAACGAAGCCTACCTGCCGGGAATCGTCGAAGCGCAACTCGATACCGATGCCCAGCGCTTTTTAAATCATCCCGAAAAAGTTCGCTACGACGCCGATCAGAATATTCTCTATTGCAGCAAAATTTTTCAGTGGTACAAGGAAGACTTTTTAGCCGTAGCTCCCTCCATCGCAGCCTACATTGCTCAATATAATCCCCAGGTATCCCTCGCCGCTGAGGTGCGCTACCTCCCCTATGATTGGGGCCTGAATCGGCGAGGGTAAGGCCCTGGGAAGCCCTGGGCTTCAGCCGTGATCCGCCAAAATTGGGGCAGAGAGATGTGATAATTCTATAAAGCGTGAACTAAGTTAGCGAAATTGCGACTAAATGTTGAGCGCATAGATGACTTTAGGGGTAAGCAGGGCACCCTAGAAGTAATTCCGAGAAAACCCTTCGCGGCAAATTGGCGATGACTACCTCCTCAGTCTCTCTCTACACATCGGTTGCTCAGGCTCCTGCCCCTAGCCAACCCTCGCAGATCCTCGCAAACCCCTGGATGTTAGCCACTGGGGGATTGGGGATTTTGCTAGTGGCCCTGGGCGTCACCTCCCACCTCAAAACCAAGCAGTTGGTCAAACAACTGAAATTTCAGACCTATAAAAACCAGGAGCTTCAGAAAAAGGTGAAGATGGCCCTAGAGACCATCACCCGCATGGAGCGCAACCCCGACCTAGTGCACTCCCGCGAGTGCAACCTCGACTATCTGCGGATGCGGATGGAGGAAGACGGCTTCCACTCTGCCATCGTGAACCAGTTGAAGGTGAAGGTGAAGCAGAAAATTACCGTGGCGCTACGGCCCCAGCAGGCGGAAGTGGGGCTGGTGGGCGTGGCGGCTAAAACCCGCATCGTAGACGAGATTTTTGACGTAGAGTACAACCTCACCGACAATCCCTCGGCCCGTAAGCGGGTGCTGTTCCGCATCCAAATCAAACTGGCTAAGCTGCCCACCCAGGCCACCTCCGCCACCATCGAGCAGCTCATCGCCTGCATCGAAAACTTCATGAGCCCCCAGTCAGACGACTGCCACTGGCAGCCCACCATTCAGGGGCGTCTGGCCTATATGCACTGGGATCAAAAGGCCAAGCCCACGCCGCTGCTGGTGGTAGAGCAGTCTAACGACGGGGTCAACGTTACCCTACGCAGCAAAAATACTATCCCTGCGACCCAGGGCAAGCGCACTCGGCCCGCCTAGCCCCGCAGCAGACTGACTAAGTGGGGTAACTCAGGCACAATCAGGGCATCCATGGCCAGTTTTACGGCCTTGCTCGATCCGGGCAGGGAAAACAGCAGCTTATCCTGATACACTCCGGCCACCGCCCTAGAGGCCATCGCACGGGAGCCAATTTCCTGGAAGCTGAGCTGGCGGAACAGTTCTCCAAAGCCCGGAAGGGTTTTCTCTAGCAGGGCTTCTAGGGCATCGTAGGTGGTGTCGCGGGGGGCAATTCCGGTGCCGCCATTCACAATCACCGCATCCAAGTCACGACGCTGTCCCCACTGCACCACCAGATCCCGAATCAGCGCGGGCTCGTCGGCCACAATGCGGTAATCGGTGATCTGGTGCCCCACCTCCGCCAGCCTCGCTTGAATTAGCGCCCCGCTCTGATCGGTGTCGGGGGTGCGGGTGTCACTCACCGTCAAAACAGCGCAGCATAGGGGGCGATTGAGGGAACGGGGGTGGGCCATGGCTCAGGTTTGGTGGGGATACCCTAGCTCTTGGTGAAGCCGAGGCCATTTTGTTCCGCATAGCGATTCATAAACCGCATGAAGCGATCCCAGTCGGCCTCGCTCTTCATGACGTAGATGGCCTCAATGCCAGCGGGTTCGCCATTGATGAACTTACCGTTCACCTCACGAGTCACCAGTTCCCCTTCTTCATCCACCAGATACATCCCGGTCACTTCCACGCCGTTTTCGGAGAGGGCTTGGGGGTAGTCAAAGTAAAAGGTGGCGGTGCCGTTGGTGCCGTCCTTGGCGCGGGTGAGGCGGACATCAGGGATAACGGGTTCGGCGATCCCACGGGCAAATTGAATTTCGGCCATGCCAAAAGATTCCTTGTAATCAACACATGAACTATCAGTACATAGAATTGTAAACCGCTATCGCCTTTCCCTCACGGATCAACACCCTCAACCTCATGGGAGGGGATCCCGGCGGCGAAGTAGGGCGATGGTAGAGCCCACCATGCCCAAAATCTTCCACCTAGGATTTTTTGCCAGAAATCGCGGTGAAAAGCTGGATCAAGCTCAGCAGATTGATGTCACGCCAGTTGATAGCGACGGTACTTTTAATGCCCAATTCGCCTTTCTGAAGATCAAGATTGAGGGCTGAGCCATCTTGAAGATTGTGAAAGAGCGCATCAACTAAACGAAGTTGGCCTTTGGGAAGGGTATAGTAAACCAGATCGCCTTCTAACCTGACCCCTTCCGGTAGGGCTTGGTTGGGGACATAGCCGCCAAGAAACGTACTCCATCCAGCGATAAGGGTGCGATACATCAGCGAAGAGGATTCTACTTGGGGCTTTTGGAGAAGGCGAAGCTGTCCTTCAACTAAATCCCCTTTGATGCAGATTCTTTCGGGGGTGAAGTGAATCTTAGCTTTGATTTGATTTTGCTCGATGGTAGCCATTAGGCCCTGCTGAGGATCTGGCTCTAGGGCGGTAAGTTGGTCTACGCGCTGAATCGTTTTTTGGCACAGTAACTCAACGGTCTTGGCTTTGAGGGTTAGGGCCTGGGCAGGAGGATCAACAAGGATGTAATCTTCCACCTGTTTCTGTAGCAGCTTGCCAGGGTTTTGAGCTGCTTTGCTGAGTTGATCAAGGAATCCCATCGGTCTTTATCGCCCACACAACTGATTTTGCTGGAATCAGAACCATCCTAATGGAATCTCTACAGCAGCGGGACACTCAATACGCCCGGGGCCGTGAGCGCTTTTGGGATACGGCGATGGCGCTGTCCTAGCCACGAGATATCTAGTCTGTTCGGCGTTAGCGGCCCTAGCCCAGCCCCAGGGAAAGCCGCCATTCCAGCAGCCGACCCATGGCAGCGGGGGCATGGTCAACAATGCGGAGTTTCCAGGCTCCGAGGGCGGGCTGACCCAGCATCGCCACCAGAGCAGGGGCGGTTTGCAGATTGTAGGTTTGGCGCAGGCTGGTTTGACGGCCTAGGGTGCGCCCCTGTAGCAGCACTGTTTGGCCGCTGGGGGCGATCAGGGTGAGGCTAATATCACCGAGGAACTCGTGCTGAAGGCTCACTTGTACCTGAAGGTCGGTGACGGTGCCATTTTGGGCAATCACAATAGCGCTGTCGATGCCCGTGGGCTGGTTGTCGGGAATCACCAGAGCCGTGCGATTTTGCTGGGAAAGAATTTGCCGCACCCGTCGCTGGCTCCAGGCGCGAGCTTGGGCCGCCTGCACCGCCGCCAGGGCATTCACCTTGCCATAGCCAAACCACTGGGAATGGCCGCGCCCGTCGTAGGTGCCGTACTTCAAGCCCAGTTGGGGATCGGGGGCCGGGTCAACAATTTTGTCGGCGGTGGTTTGCAGAATTTCCCGCACCTCCTGGGCGGTTAGGTTGGGGTTCACCGACAGCATCAGCCCTACGACCCCAGCCACCACGGGGCAAGCGCTGGAGGTGCCGCCAAAGCTTTGGGTGTAGGCGCTGGGGTCGTAGCCCGCTCCGCCTGTGCGGTCGCTGGTGACGACGCCCCGCCCCGGCAAAGTTTGGCGCACCTCTGGCCCGGTGGCTACGGTACCCACCTGGGGCAGGGCCATGGTGGGGGGGGCATTGTTGCTGGGGGCACAGAGGGCAATGTGTGGCCCCCAGTTGCTGTAGGCGGCCTTGGTATTCAGGCTGGTGGAAGCCGAGACCGTAATCACGTCAGGGTGAACGGTAAAGCCATTCAGCCACTTGGTGGGGCCGCTGAGGGCATTGCGGGGCCACTGGGCTTCGTTGATGGTGCCGCTGACGGGGCGGTTGGCGTTCCCCGCCGAGAAGAGGATCACGCAGCCCTTGCCGTTGCGCCCGGTGGTGGCAGCTTGGGTAATGGCATTGGTTTGGCGCAGGGTGAGGGGGAAATAATTGGACGCAGGCGACCAGCTACAGACAATCACCGCCGCTCCCCGGTTCACCGCTTCGCCAAACAGTTGCTCTATCGAGGTGTCGTCAATGAATCCGGTAGTGCGAATGGGCAAAAAAGCGCAGCCCGGAGCTACCCCCACAATGCCGCTACCGTTTTCCTCGCCAATGGCCACCCCCGCCACCGCTGTGCCGTGGTTTTCGTGGCTTTGCATCGGCAGGGGCACCGCATCGCGATCCTTGAGGTCGATGGGGTTCACCAGTTTGCCCATGCCTTGTAGGTCGGTGTGCTCTAGGTCAAACCCGTCGTCGGCCACCGCAATCACCACCGAACGACTGCCCCGCGTGATGTTCCAGGCATCCTCCACCTGGATATGGGACCCCGCCGCCAACTGGGATCCACCCTGGTGAAACAGGTGCCACTGCTGGGGATAGCGATCATCCGTGGGGCGATACTGCCCCTCAATGGCCATCACCAAATTCGGCTCGGCCAGCATGACACCGGGCAGGCGCAGCAGGCGGTTGGCTAGTTTAATTGGGTTCTCGGTGGCCGTGGCAGTCACACGCACCACAAAGGCATTGGCAACCCCGGTCAGAGGCCGCTCAAGGGCCAGCCCCAGAGGGGCCATCCTGGCTTCGAGGGTGGCCCGATCCACCGAATCATCCCCCTGCACCGTCATTTCGTCAGTGAGATAAACCCAGGTTTGAGGGCTATCTACCAGGCAATAGACATGGCTGGCAAAGGCCACGTCAGGATGCTGTCGCGCTCGGTTGAGGGTATCCTCCAACTCGGCAGTGTTGACCTGCCATTCCACCAACTGCCCCGCCGCCACTGGGCGCACCGCCACCGGGCTCAGCGCCGCCTGCACCGCCTCTAGGCCCCCCGGCTGATGGAGGCGGGTCGTAAATCGGGTGGGTACCTTATCTACCCGCAGTTCTTCCCCGCCGCGCTGAATGATATCGCCCACGAACGACTCACGCGGGCCAGCCCCCGTCGGCAGGTCAGAAGGATTGGTATCAGCATTGGCATTGGAAGGTTGCACCATGGCATTGCTACGCTAGCGGATCAGAACTAAAGACCAGAACCTAGGACAGCCCCCCAGCGGGAACCTTTTGTCCTGGCAACAGTCAACAACAGGCGATGGGGCAACACCCCAGCCCCCCGCGCCCCCGCCACGCAGAATCCGGGGCGGGCGCTTCAGGGTGCCATAGCGAGATGTTAAGATACATCAGTATTTTGGCACCTTGTCCGTTGGCAAATCGTTAGATTGACGGGTGCAACTGTCCCTCATCCTGTCCCTCACAATACTCTGGGTACCTCATGGTCGTTGCAATGCAATCTTTCTGGAAATCCCTTTCCGGCCTTTCGACGGTGGCGCTGGTAGCCTCTGGGGGGGCCGTGGGCGGTCTCCTCACGATGACGACCCCAGCCCTAGCGAACCCTACCCCCTTGGCCCAAACCGTGCCCATGGAGGGCATTACCCCCATTCAACCGGGCAACATCTCCAGCACCTCCCTCAGCATGGCTGGAGCCCGTCAGCAGATGGCCGAAGCCGAAGCCGCCATCGCCAACCAAGATTTAGAGACCGCCGCCGTCAGGCTCCAGTCCTCCCGCGAGACCCTCAACGAACTGTCCAGCTACTACCAAGAACTGGCTCAGATGTTTGTGGGGATCAACAGCCAGCTCAACCGCAGCCACCGGGAACAAGCCTTAGAAGCAGCCCAAATGCGGGATCAAGCTACCTACCAGTTGGCCCTAGTCTACCGCGCCCAAAACCAGCCCGACCGCGCCGTCCCCCTGCTGATGGAGGTGCTTCGCAGCCAGCAACCCACCCGCGATCTGGGGCAGCGGGCCTACCAACAACTGTTTGAATTGGGCTTTGTCAACGAGCCCTTTGCCGGACGTCCTGCGGCTCAAGAAATCCCCTAGGCGGATCCAACCCTCGGCTTTTGGCATGAAAGCATAACAAAAACCAATGCTGCAAAGCTATCCACACGGTTGCTTTCAATGGCAATATAGCCATAGATCGGCTCAGTTGGCCCCAAGGTTGTGCCGTAGAGCACCAGGCTCGGCGGTTGTCGCTGATCCGTCCTTCGTCGGCGCGCAGACCGATAGTATTCAATGCTGGAGTGCCCGTTACCATGATTAGCCCAGACCAAGTTGCGGCCATGATTAAGGCCAGCCTGCCCGATGCGGAGGTTGAGGTTCAAGACCTGACGGGGGGTGGCGATCACTACCAAGTGGCCGTCGTCTCAGCGGCCTTTGCCGGACGCAGCTTGGTGCAGCAGCATCAACTGGTCTACGGGGCAGTGCGGGAGGCCATGTCCTCAGAGGCCATCCACGCCCTAGCGCTGAAAACCTACACCCCTGAAGGTTGGCAAGCAGCCCAAGCCAGCTAGGAGGGGCTGGCTGCACGCCGGATCCGCCGCTTCATTGTTTTGTTCCATTCACCCTGAGAGAGGCTCCCCCATGGACACTGCCGTTAAAGACCGAATTGACCAGATGGTGCAAAGCAACCCCATCATGGTCTTCATGAAGGGCAACAAGCTGATGCCCCAGTGCGGCTTTTCCAACAATGTTGTGCAGATTTTGAATATCTTGGGCGTCCCCTTTGAGACCTGCGACGTGCTGGCCGATCCTGACATTCGCCAGGGCATCAAAGAGTACTCCAACTGGCCTACCATTCCTCAGGTCTACGTCAACGGCGAATTCCTCGGCGGTTCCGACATCTTGATCGAGTTGTACCAAAACGGTCAGCTCCAGGAGATCGTGCAAGTGGCCCTAGCCTCCTAGGGGAACCCATGACCGAATCCTCCAATTTTCCCGCTGATGCCCTCGATGCCGTGGCGACGGAACTCAACCAGGCCGCCGAGCAGGATGGTCTGTCGGCGGAGCAGTATCGCCGCAAAATGCAGCGCCGCCAGGAAGTGCAGCAGCAGCGCCTAGCCGAACGCAACCTGGAAAAGGGTCTGGTGATTGTCCATACGGGCAACGGCAAGGGCAAAACCACTGCTGCCCTAGGCATGGTGATGCGCTCTTTGGGCCACGGCTATCGGGTGGCCATTGTGCAGTTCATTAAAGGAGCCTGGGAGCCTGCTGAAAAGGCTGTCCTGGGTCGTTGGGAAGATCAACTCACCTTCCACGCCATGGGGGAAGGCTTTACCTGGGACACCCAAGACCGGGAGCGCGACACCGAAACGGCTCAAAAAGCCTGGGCCGTTGCCCTAGATCATATCCGCAACCCCGACTATCGGTTGGTGCTGCTGGATGAGGTCAATGTGGCCCTCAAGCATGGGTTTCTGTCCGCAGAACAGGTGTTGGCAGGGCTGGTTGCCAAGCCCGAGATGACCCATGTGATCCTCACTGGACGGGGAGCCCCTGCCGCCTTGGTGGAGGCGGCTGACCTGGTGACAGAAATGACTCTGGTGAAGCATCCCTTTCGCGAACAGGGTGTAAAAGCCCAACCCGGCATTGAGTTCTAGACTCAGTTGATGGCGGCAAACGACGGCCTTTGTGACCCACAGAGATTGCCCCATCCTTTTTTGCGCGACAGCGACCGCAATCAGGTACCCTAATTCCGGGATCACCACCAAGGGGGATAAGGGCGCTTGACCACTAGACCGCGATCAACCGACACCCAAGGATCGGATCGGGATCAGAACGGTGACGCCTTACTGCTAGGCAGTCTTATTGTTTTGCCCTACGCCAGCTATGTGGGGCTAGTAGGGGCGGTTATTGTTTTGGTGAGGTGGCTGACTACCTACCCCCAAGCCATTGGGCATCGCCTCCGTCGTCAGGGCTGGATTTGGCTAATCCTAGGGCTGGGCCTCAGCATTATTCTCGCTGAAGCCCCTGTTCAGGCAGCGCTGAAATCAACCAACTTCTGGCCCTTTTTCATATTTTTTGCGGGGTTGTCCGTCTATCTGGATCGACTCCCTGACCCCCTAGCGAATTTGGGGGAATGGGCCTTTTGGCTGCTGATGGCCTCCATACCCATTAACCTACGGGCTTTCATCGAGTATCTGCCCGCCTTGGCCATACGGGTAGGTGCACCGCTGGGGCTTGCTGAAATCAGCCCAATTCGCCAGCGGGTGGATTCGGTCTTTGGCAACCCTAATGTCCTAGCGGCCTACCTCGTGATTATCTTTGGCCTAGGGCTGGGGCTCTGTTTGCAGGCTCTGCCCCTCGCTGCTGAGACCCTGGCGGATCCTCCGGCCTCTGGTCTGCCACCATCCCGGCGCTTCCTAGGGCCGCTGAAGCCCTCTCGACACCGGGCTCAGATGCGGTGGATCTATGGCGCTATGGCGCTGATTCCCCTGGGGGTTTTTTGTACCGGATCGCGCAATGGCGTTCTGGTGCTGCTGATCCAACTCGCGATAGCTGTGACCCTTGTGCGCCGCCATCGTTGGGCCATGTGCAGCGGGCTAGGCTTGATCACCATGACCATAGTGGGGGTCTTCTCCGCTGGTTTTGGTGGGCGTTCCTTTGCCCAAACCTCCACAGCTAGTATCTTGCGCCTAGACATTTGGGAACTTTCCCTGCCGTTAATTCAGCAGCACCCCTGGTTTGGCCTCGGCTTTGGCGGCACCCAGGCCACCTATGAACCCCACACCATCCCGCACCACGCTACTCTACACCATGTTCACAACCTCTGGCTCCACCTAGCGGCGGAGGCGGGCCTGCCTGTGATGCTGCTGCTGACAGCCATTGTGGGTAGCATTTGCTATCGGGCAATGCAGGCCTATCGGCTAGGCCAATTGCCCCCCCAAGCCGAGCCGATGCTGGTGGGCTATGGCTTGGGGTTTTTGGCCTGTATCTTATTTGCGATGTCGGATATTGTCCTTTTTGATGCGCGAGTTAATCTTCTGGGGTGGCTTATGCTGGCAGCTCTTCAGGCGATCCCTGACGGAGTCAGCCCCGTTACCCTGGCCCAACCGTCAGCCTTACTGCCTCCCATAGACCCGATGGCGTCGAGCCCAAGCTATCCGCCCTGCCTCCCAGACCTGCCCACAACCTATGTAGCAGAGGCTATCCCTGGGCCACCTAGCCCAGGGATAGTGCTGATGCAGGGCGACGATCAACCGCCGAAGGACGATGTCATTGGCTAGTTGCGCCCGCCTAAATCAGCTTGGCCGTGCGTAGGCCAAAGTACAGCCCCAGGGCCAACCCCAACATGCCGCCCAAAAACAAAAGGTATGAAATGGCTCCCATGGCCGATCTCTCCACAACAACTGCTCCTATTGAACCACAGCACGGGGAGCCCAGGGTGGCTTCGCGCCATCACTCCCAAGCTGCGCTGGGGCATTGGCTGAGGGAATGATGGCAGCGGAAACGGGGGTTGGCTATGCTCTAAACAGCGATCACACTTCGCGGCGTCGATGGGATTGCAGAGCCTTGAACCCCGTAAGGGTGGTCTCAAGGGATAGTCTCAAGGGATAGTTACCATGGATAGTCTCAGGCGGTGGGGGCATAGGCTAGAACAGCGGGGTCTGCGACCTGCCTATGCGGGTGGGTTGCTGTTGGCCTTGGCGGTTTTTCTCTTTGCCGCCGCCACCAATACGATGGCGGGGTGGCTGTATGTCATGAGTGGTCTCATGCTGGCCCTGCTGGCCTTAGCTACTCGGTTGCCCCGGCGTCAACTCCAGGGCATTACGGTAGAGCGCTGGCCCATCGCCCCTGTTTCGGCGGGAGACCCGCTGGCGGTAGAGGTGGTCGTGACTAACCGCCAACGCCAGCCGAAGGGCCTGTTTCAACTGGTAGACGCCCTGCCCACGGGCCTGGGCCAACCACCCCACACCGCCCTCCGCAGCCTTGGCCCCAACCAAACCCATATCTGGCGCTACCGGGTGCCGACTCCTCGGCGCGGCCTGTATACCTGGTCTACCCTAACCCTACGCTCGGCGGCTCCCCTAGGGCTGTTTTGGTATCGGCGCACCTTGGCGCTGCCCACTACCGCCGTCGTGTATCCCCAGGTGTTGCCCCTGCAAGGGTGCCCTATTGTGGATGCTTTGGGCGATCAATCTGGGCAACAGTGGCACTATCATCCCGTGGTCAAACCCGCCACCGAGGGCGTGACCCGGTCTCTGCGGCCCTACCGCTGGGGCGACCCCACCCGGTTGATCCACTGGCGTACCAGCGCCCGCTACGGCGAACTACGGGTACGAGAGCTAGAAAAAGTAACTGCCAGTCAGGAGGTTGTCATTGCCCTCCACACCCAAGGCCCATGGGTTGAGGCAGACTTTGAGCAGGCGGTGATTGCGGCGGCCTCCCTCTACCACTACGCCCTTGACAAGGGGTTTGCAGCGGCCCTATGGCTGCCCCAGGGAGAGCTGCTTCAGGATCGACCGGGTGTGCTGACGGCCCTAGCTGGGGTGCAGATCGATCCCCATAGTACCGATCCCCCCATGGGGCCAGAGGTGCCTACCCTTTGGCTCACCCCTACCCCCCTGAGCATCCCCCAGGGCGCAGGTCATCGACAGGTGATATGGGGGAGCCCCTTGGGCACTGTCCAGGGCCAAGCTTCAAGCTCCTCAGATGCCCCCAACACCACACTTTGGATTCAGCCGGATCAGCCCCTTCAGGCCCAGCTTCAAGCTCAGCTTCAGGCCCCCCTTCAGACATCCATGGGGCTGAACCAACCTCACCCGTCTAGCCTGTCCTAACCTAGATCAACGGCCAGCAACCTTAGTTCAAATGGCAGGAAAACACTTCGGCCCCAGGCTGGGCTTGGAGCACCTGTTCCATTTGGGTAGGGTTGAATCGGCCAAAGGTAGTCAGGCGGCTGACTTCTTCGGACGTCGGCACCGTCTCAGCCACCACTGTCCCCAGGTCGCTAACATAGATGACCTGGCCAATCCGCAGACGCCCCTGGCGATGTTGCTCGTGGAGGGCAGCGTAGTTGGCGGCGATGGGCTGCCACTGGGCGGGGGCGCAGTAGCTGCGGTCGATAATCACCGTTACGGTGGGGCCAGCCAAGCCCTGGCGCAAACCTAGCCCTAGGCCAAGGAAGGCTGTCCAGCCTAGGCCGAGGGTGAGGAGGAGGCGGAGGGTGGGGTGGCGCATGGGTAGGAAGGGTGGGAGTCGGAGTCGGGGGTCGGGAGTCGATTACAGGTTGACTTGGAACAGGTCGCGGAACAGGCTTTGGACATTGTCAGGATTGCCCTGTTGTACGGTAGATTCCCGCAGACTGGCGATGGCCTGGAGTTCGCTTTGGCTGACTTCCCCGTAGGCAATGGGGTAGAAGCGCACATCGCTGTAGGCCATGATGTCCTTTACCGCATCAAAATTAAACCCCCGGTTGGCTTCGCCATCGGTGAGCAACAGCAGATAAAAGCGTCCGGTGGGGTCGGTGGCTTTTTTCGCCATCAGGTCGGCGAGGCCCACCATCATGCCGTCATACATCGCCGTGGCTCCATCGGCTCGCAGCAGATCGACGGTGGCCAGGAAGCGCTGGTGCTGCTGTTGATCAAAGGGAGCCAGGGGTAGCCGCCGGACAGGACGGCTATCGAAGGTGACAATGCTGACGTAATTGCCCGGATTGATCTGCCCAGCGGCAATGCGTAGGCCGTCTTTCAGCGACTGCATCCGGGCTCCTTCCATGGAACCACTGGTGTCGATGACGAGGGCCATATAGACCGTGCGCCCCCCATCCTTCCGCAGCTTCCAGTTAGACTGAGCGGCGAGGAGCACTTCTCCTGACGGAATCGGCGGGTGGTTGGCGGTGGCCCGCAGGTGGTCAGTTTCCACAAAGCCCTGCTGGGCGGCGAGGGCCTGCATATCGGGCGATAGGGCAAAGGCGGTGAATCGTTCTAGGGCCGCTTGCTGTTGCGGGGTATTCCAGCCAAAGCCCACAAGCGGGTTATTGTGGGGCATCCCAAAGGGGACAAATTCGGTGTTTTCAAACCCCGGTACCTGGCGCAGGGCAAGGTAGTTTTGGTACTCCAGGGGAAAGGCTTGCAGGTTGGACTGATCCCGCAGAAAGAGTTCCTGGAGGTCGAGGGTGGTGGGGGTCGTAATCAACACCTGGGACTGAAACTGGTCAAACACCGAGTTCACCTGGGGGGTTTGCAGTTCCGCTGCCGTCAGTTGCCCACCGCTTTGCTGGTGCCCCGCCGCCCGCCAGTAGAGGGTATAGAGCAGGTTGAGGGCCGTGGAACTGGAGTAGGGGTTGGGGTAGGCCACGGTGATTTGCTCCGAGGCAATGGCTGCCAGCAGCCGATCAAAGCTGACGGTGCCATTTTCCGCCAGTTGGTCGTAGACCGCCTTGGGCAGCACCCAGCCAGCGGTATTGGGCACCAGCCGCGCCGCCCCTGGAGTCACGGGTACGCCTTCACTTTGAATCATCGCCACCCACAGGTCGTTAGAAGGGGTATAGCCCTGGGGCTGAGCTGCTCCGGCCCCCAGCATCCGCGCCGCCGTTCCTGAAGGCACCTGGCGCACCCCCACCTGAATCACCTCCCCAGAGGGCAGGGTTTCCTGGCGCTGGTTAAAGGCATCGGCCACCTCCACCAGCCAGCGCTCGTTTTGGCGATTCACGTTGGCCTTCTCGGACGAGCTGAAGATCTCCACGTGCACCGTATTGCCACCGATGGGAGGCGCTCCGTAGAGGGGGAAATCCTCAGTGCGGGGGATGGGCTCAACAATCTGATCCGTGGCATAGCGGGCGGCGATTTCGTCAGACACCACCTCGTCAATCACGTCAATTTTGGGCAGTACTGTATTCACCAGAGCTGCCTGGGCCGCTTCGGGGGAATCAATAGTGCTGCCCATGGGTAAGCCGCCAGGGCCACAGTTCCACAGAAAAACGGCACACAACCCCAGCAAAAAAGCCAACAGCGAGCGACGACGAAGAAAGATAGGCATGGATAACGGCGATGAATTCAGCAGTGAATAAATAGGAGGGCGACCCCATCCCCAAGGATTCCAGATGGCCCTAGCCAAGGTGCTAGGGTGGTGGCGGATCCTCCAGAATGAGTTTGTTAGCGCTAATCAAAATTTGGAGGCTTTGAGGTAGCGGGGCTTGGCTGGCCTTCGCTTCTAGGCTGGAGACAGCGACTTGATCTTGAAGCTGCTGGAGTTGGGCATGGGTGGCCTGGAGGCGATCTCGGCTGGCGGTCAGCCGTTGCTGGGCCAGTTGGCGATAGGTGGAAGTTTCAATTTGGTTGATCACCGCCAGCCCATCGGCCACCTGATGGGCCAGATCGACTACCGTATGCAGCGCCTCCAGGAGTTCCACCTGCAATAGGGGATCCCGCTCGGCAATGCGGGCCGCAAACTGCTGGGATTCTGCGGCCCAAGCCGCCACCTGCCGCCAGGTTTTTTGACCTGATCTCGGCACTCGCTGCCCTAGGGGTTCCAGGTGGTAGACAAAGGCTTCGGCATTTAGCAGGTTGCTATCGCTGGCTATGGAGGGGTTACGGCGAAAACCTAGCGCCCAACTCGCTACCATAGCCACGGCAATCACCGCTCCGCCCAGGAAGGTCAACCACCGATTTCCGGCCAGCCCCCACAAGACCGCACAGCCCAGGCCCAGGCCGACCAACAAAAGATAGGTCTGGGGCAGCTTCCAAAACTTAGCCCAGTGGATATGCATAGGAAATCCGTTGAATGTGGTAACTAGGGAAGTTGTGGTGAACCTCCTAGGGCACCGTCAACGTGCCGCCCAGGGTGACGATGGCGTCAGATACCTGGGCCTCACGGTCGGCGGTAGCGGCCACCATCAGCAGAAACGCCTCGCTGTCCCGCTGTCGCGCAAAGATTTTGCCCGTCATCGGCTGGGGTGCTGCTCCCCCCTGGGATAGCTGGCCAGTCCAGTTAATCCGAATGCCGCCGCCCGGAATTGCCTGTACATCCCCGGTGGCAAAGCCTTCCCCTGAACCAAAGGTTTGCTGCGTCACCTGCACCAAGTCCGCCTCCGTAGCCATTTCGGCCCCACGGGGTAAGGGGGTAATCACCACGGTGTAGGCCAAACTGCCGTCCGGGGCCTCGATTAGGGGCGCACTCCCAACTCGACTCACCCGATAGCCCTCAAAAATACCCACCTGAAAGCGACCTTGGGGATCGTCAAAGTTGCCCGCAATCATCGGCATGGCCGGAGCGAGGGTGGGCGGCGGGGTATTTTGGGCCACAGCGGTTTGGGGGTTTCCGCCAAAGTGCCAGCCCAGCCCCAGGCACAACCCCAGGCTCAGTAGCACCATCAATCCCCAGCGAAATCGGTGTCGGTATCCCATCACGGTGAATCTATCCTTTTCCCAGGCTTCACCGCTAAGCATAGCAACGGAGACCCAAACGCCCCAGGTTATGTAAAAAAATAGCGGTTAACCTTAACGCAAGCCTTCGAGGACGACAAGGTTTTGGGGAAGAAAGAAACCTCGGAAGAAGAGGGCACCACGTCCCTAACGGGGCTGAATTACCCTTGGCCGTAGGCTTCCACGCAGCGCACAAACATCTCCACCCCCAGACCCAGGGCGGTTTCGTCAAAGTCAAAGCGGGGATGGTGGTGGGGATAGGCCAGCGCTTTTTCGGTGTTGGCCGAGCCGAGGAAAAAATAGCAGCCCGGTACTTCTTGCAGGAAAAAAGCCATGTCTTCGCCGCCCATGGTGTGGCAATCGGGCACCACCCCTGCCGGAGTTTCTACCACGGAGAGCGCCACCGACCGCACCAGGTCAGCCATTCCAGCGTCGTTAATCACTGGAGGATAGAGGGTTTGGTAGTCTAGGCGATAGGTTGCGCCTTGGCTTTGGCAAACTCCGGCCACAATCTGCTCAATCCGGGCGGGCAGAAAGTCCGTATAGCGAGGATCGAAATAGCGCACGGTGCCGCTCAGTTCGGCCCCATCGGCAATCACATTGGGGGCATGGCCGCTGTGGAACTTGCCCACGCTGACCACCGCTGCCTGGGTAGGATCCACATTGCGGGCCACGATGGTTTGTAGCGCATTGACAATCTGTGCGCCCACCACGATGGCATCCACGGTTTGGTGCGGCAGTGCCCCATGGCCCCCCTTACCCTGAATCGTCAAGTTAAACAGCGCCGTCGCCGCCATTAGGGGGCCAGTCCGCACACCCACCGTCCCCAGGGGCAGGTTGTTCCACAGGTGCAGACCAATCATCGCCTCCACATCGGGATTTTTCAGCGCCCCCGCCTCAATCATCGGCTTTGCCCCCCCCGGCCCCTCCTCGGCGGGTTGAAAGATCACCTTCACTGTGCCCCGCCACTGATCCCGATGCTCTGCCAAATAGCGCACCGTGCCTAGGGCAATGG
Organism: Leptolyngbya sp. BL0902; assembly: GCF_016403105.1. Taxonomy (NCBI): domain Bacteria; kingdom Bacillati; phylum Cyanobacteriota; class Cyanophyceae; order Leptolyngbyales; family Leptolyngbyaceae; genus Leptolyngbya; species Leptolyngbya sp. BL0902. The sequence goes on along the minus strand of NZ_CP046155.1, from coordinate 2,898,363 downwards.
CCACATGGCCATCGTGGCCGCAGGCGTGCATGATGCCCTCGTGTTGAGAACAATAGGGCACCTCGTTCTCTTCCTGGATGGGCAGCGCATCCATATCCGCCCGAATCCCCAGCACTGGCCCCGGTTGGCCGCTCTCAATCACCGCCACCACTCCGGTTTTAGCGATGCCTGCTTGAAAGGGAATGCCCCATTCCGTCAACCGCTGCTGAATAAACTCGGCGGTCAACTGTTCCCTAAAACCCAACTCTGGCCGCTGGTGCAGTTGCCGCCGCCAATTCACCAGTTGCGGCTGAAGGGCTTGAATATCGGGGCGCAGGGCAGATCGGTTGATGGCTTGGGGCGGAATTTGGGTGGCAAACATGGCAGGATGACAGCGGCAGATTGAGGACTCTAAAACCTGGGAATAACCAGCCTAGTGATCATTCTTGTTCCAGGATAGAGGAAAGCTTCTAACCTTGCCGCCGTAGCCTAAGCACTACCTTGTTAAATCCCAGGTAAGAACCACCCAATGCAGGGTTTCCATGGAGTTTCCACGGATCGGCTGATACATCTCTAATATGGCGACTGCCTCAAGACTGATTATTTGGCCCAATGCATCGGCACCACGGGCGCAAAGGTCGTGGTCATTTTGTAGTAGCCTCCGGTTTCCCGCGCATTTTGAATGGCAATGGCGAGTTCATTATTGTGCAGCGAAATATCCGCCGCCATTCGACTAGGACGTTGTTCAGTAATAGCAGCGGCCATCTCCGCTACGCCCCGACAAAAATCCATTTGCTGCGCTCCCTTGGTCTTGGGCTGAACGGGCTTGCGGACAAGGGGAATTGTCTGCTTGAGCGGGTTCATCAGCACTTTCCGGCGAATCTTTAGCATCCGCTGCACCTTCACCGGATCGCCATAGTTCCAGCAGTCGTGAACCATCAAAATGCCATCGTCACCAATGATTTTGAGTTCGTGATCGTGGGGGGCCACAATGCCACAGGTGAGCCGAGCCACCACACCCGATTCAAACAGAATACAGGCCACTGAAAAGTCAGGGGTATCGGGTGGATCTAGAACAACGTCAGTCACTTTGTCGGGCACTAGGCAGGAAGAAAATGCCGTTACCGAAACCGCTGGCCCAAAGAAGGCCGTCAGCCAGTTGACGTAGTAGCCTGCGTGCTCTAGGGTGCAGCCCACTTCAAATTCATCCTTGTAGGGCCAGGGCTTTCCCGATGCGCTAATCCATTGCTGGTAGGGCATTTTGTGTACCAAGCCATCATCCATTTCGGCATAGACAAGGCGCACTTTGCCGACAACCTTCTCCCGCAGGGCTTTCCAAACCGTTTGGGCTGTTTCTCCTAACAAACTGCAAGGGGCTGAGGAAATTTGTAGTCCCCGTTCCGCCGCCATAGCTACTAATTCCTTGGCTTCAGGAATCGTCATGGCGAGGGGTTTTTCGGAGTAAACATGTTTTCCGGCTTCTAAACATGCCTTGGATACTTCGTAGTGCTGCCTTGGATTCGTGAGGTTCAGCACAATTTCTACGGATTCATCCGCCAGCAGGTCTGCCGTTGAGGGGTAGGTTTTGACATTGTAAAAATCGGCAAACTGCTTTAGGCGAACTGGATCAATATCGGCAACGCCTACGAGTTCTAGGTTGGGATGAAGGGGCATTGTGCCTAGGTAATAGTCAGCTACAAAGCCACAGCCGACGATAGCAATTTTCATACTAAATAATTCCTGATAGAGACTTGGACAATCAGCAGATCAGCAACATCTTTCCTGCTGACTGATAATAGAGGTAAGGCAGAACTCACCGTTATCTACCTTTCGGCTCAGTCTAGGCTATCTCCCCGCAACGCCGCAAGAAGTCTTCAACAAGAACAAAGTTTCAGTTTGAAGATAGCGCAAAACTTCGTTCAATGGCCTCTCGCCAGTGATAGGCGGGTTGCCAACCTAGTACCTGTTTTGCTTTGCCATTGGTGTAGGTTAGGGGTTTTAAGCGGGCCTCTAGTCGAGCGGGAATCAATAGCCCTGGTAGCTTCCCGCGCCCTCTCAATAGGGTTTGCTGACCCCACCACACGGCCTGGGCAACACCCCGAAAAGCACCCCAGGGCAGCGGAATCACCTTGGGCTTCCAAGTTCCTTGGCGTACTAGGGCATCGGTGTAGGCTTGGCGGGTGGGCAAGTCGTCATCCACAATGTTGAGCGTTGCGCCCACGGCAGCGGTGGATTGCAGGGCTGCAATCATCGCAGCGGCGCAGTTCTCCACATAGGTTAGCGGCATTTGGGCGGAGGGGCCAATCAACAGCCAGGCGGGGCCAGCCCCGGTGCCTTGGCAGGCATTCCACAGCGCCCCTGGGCCGTAGATCATGCCGGGACGCAAAATCGTGACGGCGGCTTGCGGCTGGGCTCCAAACTCCCGCACGACCTCCTCCTGAAGCAGTTTGGTGCGGGCATAGGCGTCTCGCAGAGCCGGGTTGGTGGCGAGGGGGGTAGTTTCGTCGAGGCGAGCCCCATCGGGGAGGGCGCTATAGTCATACACCGAAAAGCTGCTGATGGCGATCAAACGCCAGACCTGGCTGTGTTTCATCGCAGCCAAGAGGCGCTGGGTTGCAACGACGGTATCTTGATAGGCCCTATCAAAATCGCTGCTTTTAGACGCTACCAGGTGAATCACCGCATCCACCCCTTGCAGTATGGGGCTGTCCTCGGCCAGGGTGACGAGATCGGCCTCAAATACCTCAAGGTTAGGGCTTTGCCACGGCATCGAACCGCGATCTTTGCCGGGACGCACCACCGCCCGCACCCCGTAGCCAGCCGCTAGGAGCGCTTGCACCACCACCTGCCCCACAAAGCCCAGTGCACCAGTGACTAAGATTTTCATGCGATCTCTACCCTCAAGGTTCCCATCGGTGCGCCAGCGGATGCGCTGCACTCGCGATGCGCCGCCATCTCACAAACGCCACACCCAGGATACCAGCAACGCTCTAGCGGGATTTGCGCCAATTCATGCCACTTCCAACGGTTTTGAACCACGTCACGCGGATTCACACGAATTCACACGGCTTCAGTCGGCTTCAAACCGCGACGGTGGCGCGACTCCATTCAGAGGTGGCCGACACCTTCAGGACTTCGCCCGTGAGGCTGAAGGGACGAGCTTCGGTAATGCGAACCTGCACAAATTGACCCTTCATCGTGGCGATGTCGCCGGGGAAGAAGGTGAGGCGGTTGCCCCGGGTGCGGCCCATTACCTGGGCAGGATTTTTGGGGTTGGCGGCTTCCACCAGCACTTCTTCGATGCGGTCTTGGTAGCGCAAAGAGCGTTCGGCGGCTTTGGTGTTGACCAGGTGATTCAACCGCTGGAGCCGATCCGCTTTCACCGCTTCGGCAAGCTGGTTGTCCCACAGGGCGGCGGGGGTGCCGGGGCGGGGAGAATAGGCAGCGGTGTTGAGCTGGTCGAAGGCGATGTCGTTGACCAAATCCAGGGTGTTTTGGAATTGCTCCTCGGTTTCGCCAGGGAAGCCCACGATGGCATCGGCGCTGATGGCGGCATCGGGCATGTAGCGGCGCACCGTGTCGATGATGCGGCGGTACTTTTCGTGGGTGTAGCCCCGCGCCATGGCTTTGAGCACGTCGTTATCGCCGGACTGGAAGGGAATGTGGAAGTGTTCGCAGACCTTGGGCAGTTCGGCACAGGCGCGAATCAGCCGCTCGGTGAAGTAGCGGGGGTGGCTGGTGGCAAAGCGGATGCGCTCGATGCCGGGGACATCATGGACGAAATAGAGCAGGTCGGTGAAGGTGTGCTGGTGGCGACCATCGGCGGTGGAACCGGGCAAATCCCGTCCGTAGGCGTCGATGTTTTGGCCCAGCAGGGTGACTTCCTTAAAGCCCTGGCGACCCAGTTCCTCCATTTCCGCCCGGATCGCCTCCGGCGTGCGAGATTGCTCGATGCCGCGCACTCCCGGCACCACGCAGTAGGTGCAGCGCTCGTTGCAGCCGTAGATCACGTTGACCCAGGCCGTTACTTCACTGTCGCGGCGGGGCTTGGTGATGTCTTCCATAATGTCGATGGACTCGGTGGCGACGACCTGGTTGCCGTCCATCACCTGTTCCAGTAAATCTTGCAGACGGTTGGCGTGTTGTGGCCCCATGATCAGGTCAAGCTCTGGCACCCGTCGCAGCAGGGATTCTCCTTCTTGCTGAGCCACACAACCCGCTACGATCAGGGTCAGATCCGGCTTTTCCTGCTTGCGCTTGGCCTGCCGCCCCAGGTAGGAGTAGACCTTTTGCTCGGCGTTGTCGCGGATGGTGCAGGTGTTGTACAACACCACATCGGCCTGGTAGGGGTCGTCCGTCCACACCAGGCCCATGTCGTCTAAAATGCCCGCCATGCGCTCGGAGTCGGCCTTGTTCATCTGACAGCCGAAGGTGGTGATGTGGTACTGACGGGCGGAACCAGACATGGTGCTTGGGCTCAATATAATGAAGGGCGGTGCGGTTTTTTATCTTAGCGCGTTGAATGGGTACAAAGGTGAACCCTGGGGCAGCGTAGCCTAGCGCCGATCACTCCTTTGGGAAGCCCCTAGAAGGCTGCGTCTGGTTAGGGTTCTGCGAAGGCGTCCCGCTGGGCGGCGAGGAGTTGTTGAATGCCCCGTTCGCCGAGGTCGAGGATTTGGTTCATGTGGTGACGGCTAAAGCTGCCGTCTTCGGCGGTGCCTTGGACTTCAATAATATCGAGGTTTTCGTTCAGCACCAGGTTAAAGTCCACGATGGCTGCAACGTCTTCTTCGTAGGATAAGTCGAGGAAAACCCCATCGCCCAACAGCCCCACCGAGACCGCTGCTACCTGATGCACCAGGGGAGACTGGGTCAACACGCCCCGATCCAGCAGGGAGGCAATGGCTTCTTGCAAGGCCACGTAACCCCCGGTAATGGAGGCGGTGCGCGTTCCAGCATCGGCCTGAAGCACGTCTGCATCGACAAAGAGGGTGCGTTCTCCCAGCAGGTCAAAGTCTAGGGCAGCGCGCAGGCTGCGACCAATAAGGCGCTGAATTTCCTGGGTGCGGCCAGAGAGCTTCAGCATCTCGCGGGTTTGGCGCTGGGGGGTGGCTCCGGGCAACATCCGATATTCCGCCGTCAGCCAGCCCCGGCCCGTGCCCTTGAGAAATTTGGGTACGCCCTCTTCAATCCCTACGGTACAGAGCACCTGGGTGTCGCCGCAGCGAGTCAGCACCGATCCCTCGGCAAATTTCGTAAACCGCCGCTGAAAACTGACGGGGCGCAGTTGATCGGGTTGACGACCATCGGGACGCTGCCAAGCCATAGGGAGAACTGGGGAAAGAGGTCGTCCCCTAGAATACAGCAGGCCCCTGGTATTGGCCGTGCTTTTGGCCTCGGCGGGGGGCAGAGGGGTGTCCTTCAATTGGATGACATATGGTGTCTGATACCGTTTTCCTCGCCAAAAGTACGCTATATTTAGCCCAGCTTTTCCAAAATCGCCCCCAGCCCGATGGTCTCCCAACTTAAAGTGACGGGCTTTGTTCCGTCGTCTCCCGCCGTGCTCCGCCATCCCTTGCTCCAAACCATTGAGGGGACGGTGCAGGTGTACACCTCGGTTCACCGCAGCTTTTTTAGCAACGTGATGGCGCAGGCACTCCGCACGGCTGAACAGGGTAAGCCCACCCTGATTGTTCAGTTCTTGAAGGGCGGTATCGATCAAGGCCCCGATAGCCCCATGCAGCTTGGGCAGAACCTAGATTGGATCCGTTGCGCCCTGCCCTACTGTATCCATGCAGCCCCAACCGCTCCAGAGGCGCGGCAAGCCGTAGCCCGCCTGTGGCAGCATACCCAATCTGTCATCAACAAAGGTCGTTACGGGCTGGTGGTGCTAGACGAACTCAGCCTCGCGGTTCACAACGACTTGATTTCCGCCGATGAGGTGGTGGAGTTGCTGCGCCATCGTCCGCCCCAAATTGACATCATCCTCACGGGGCCAGAAATGCCGGAATCGCTGCTGAAAGTGGCGGATCAGGTGACGGAATTTCGCCGTAACTTTTTGCCCTAACCCTGCGACCTTTTCTAAAATTTAGAGAACGTCATAGCGGCGACTTTCACCGTAAGATATAAGGCTGCATCAGCGGCTCGCAAGGCCAAATTGCAGCACCGTACCAACGTGACCCCCTGCCGAAACCTGCGACACCATGATTAAAAACGACGCCTGGATTAGCACAATGGCCCAGGAGGGGATGATTCAGCCCTTCCAGCCCAGCTTGGTGCGCCACGTTGAACGGGAAGGCTTGCCAGGACAGCACCCCGTCATTAGCTACGGCCTGTCCTCCTACGGCTACGATATCCGCCTATCTCCGGCAGAATTTCGCATTTTTCGCCACATTCCCGGCACCGTGGTCGATCCCAAAAACTTTAGCCCCGCCAATCTAGAGCCGACGGAACTGAAATCCGACGATCAGGGCGATTACTTCATCCTGCCCGCTCACTCCTACGGGTTGGGCGTTGCCTTAGAAAGAATCGCCGTTCCCGACAACATCAGCGTGATCTGTATCGGTAAATCTACGTATGCTCGTTGCGGTATCATTGCGAACCTTACTCCCGCCGAAGCGGGTTGGCGTGGGCATCTCACCCTAGAATTTTCTAATTCCTCCAGTGCCGACTGCCGGATGTATGCGGGCGAGGGCGTGGTACAGCTCATCTTTTTTGAGGGCGAACCCTGCCAGGTCAGCTACGAAACTCGGCGCGGCAAATACCAAGACCAAGACGAGCGGGTCACGCTAGCGAAGGTCTAGCCCTGGGGATGTTCGTCCTGTTTATTGTGGTGGCTGTCCTTAAAGCGTTCCTTGGCGGCGTCAAAGGCTTCGGCCATGGCGGTTTGGATGCGTCTGGGATCGGGCTTTTTGCCACCCATCAGGTCGCCAAAATACACGCAGGCTCCTTCGCCCAAGGCCCAGGTATAGGCTCCGGCCCAGGACGCCGCCACCACGCTGCCCAACCCAGGGACGAACTTGATCAACTCTCGCCCCACCATTTGGGCAAAAAAGCCCCCGGCAATGGCGCTGGCTAATCCTCCGGCCTGGGCGGGTTTCAGGGTTTGACCATAGACCTGGCCCAGCACCCCAATCATCGACACCTGCAAGGCCGTGAGCACGGGCATGGTGGCAAAGGGGATGGGCACCACCGCCAAGGCCGCCGCCATTACCGCAAAGGCTGAAATGTAGTGCCGCCCGACATCTTTATAGAGGCTGCCCAGTTGGCGGGAGGCTTCGGTTTGTTCATCCAGCAGTTGGTAAAGCGCTTGGGCTTCGGCGGCAGGTAGGAGGTCGGCCAGGGCATCGCGTAGGGCTTCTAGGCCGTAGAACACCGGGGTAAAGCCGTCTTCTTCGAGGGTGAAATCGATCAGCACAGCCCGATCCACAATGTCCCCAAAGCTCTCCTGAAGGGCAGTAAAGGGGCGCTGAACGGCCTCTAAAGCTGGGGGATAGGCGGGATGGTCGGCCATCTCGGCGGGGTAGACCTCGTGGGTGGATGTCACCACCAACAGGCAGGGAATGGTGGGAAACCGACGGCGCAATTCCTGGGTTATCTGGCGCAGGGAATCAATGGCAAAGTCGGTGATTTTGACAGTCAGGATCAAAATTCGGGCCTGACTGGGGTTCGCTTCTAAGTCTGCGACCAACTCTGCCACAATGGCCTCGGTGCTTTGGCCCAGGTCGCCGAGGCCCACGGTGTCGGTAAAAATCAGCAGGGGCAGGTCTTCCGAAGGATAGGCGTAGCGCTCGGTGTGCTGGGTGTGGGGCTTGAAGCCCTGGCCCACAATATCCGCCGAAACCCCGGTCAGCCCCCGCACGATGGAGCTTTTGCCCGCCTGGGGTTTGCCAATCAGCAGGGCTTCGGTGGTGGGCAGTTGTTCTCGCACCGCCGCCAAAATTTCCGCCACCTGGTTGTCATCTACCGCAAACCAGCGGGTTAGCTGTCGCCCAGGCCGCAGCCGCCCCAGGTTGGTCGCCGCGCCTTGCCACGCCTTTTCGGGCAACGCCTTCATACCCTTGGCCACCGTTTCCCATCGCGGCTTGGCGGCATGGCTGGCCGTAGGGAGGTCTGCTGCCGCCTCCTGCGGAATAGTGCTCGACGGATCAACAGCATCCGGGTTGGGGGTGGGCAAATCGGGAAGCATCCTAGGCCTCAGCAACGGCTACGCCCCTATCCTATCGGTTCCCCCCTGTGGCCATACGTCTTGGAATCCGAACGACCCAGGGGTGATACCGCCCCTAGGGCACTATTCCCAAAAACAACGAGGAAACCCTAGGGCAAACCATTTCGTTCCCGGTCGCAGTGGTGTACATTATGAGAAAATTGTGACAACGATTTAAGCGAACCCAATTTTAGGAGGTCGGGCATTATGGATTGGCGGGTTGTTGTTGTGTTACTTCCCATCGTGATTGCCGGGAGCTGGGCTGTGTTTAACATTGGCCGGGCTGCTCTGGGCCAACTGCAAGCCTTCCTGAATCGGGAAGCCTAAGCGGCGCATTCTAGGTTGCCTAGCGTTCCAAACTTAATCTGTTCGAGACTTCAAGATACATTTCTTCAACACCCCTCAGCTTTGGCTAGGGGTGTTTTTTTAACAATGCCTTAGGTATGGCTCCGCTTTGTTCCCCCACTCAGGTTCTAGGAAGAGTGAACAAAGCGAGCTAGGGTTAATACTGACGATTCTCCCTTTCAGGTTCCTGGGTAGAGGCGTCATCTCAATCCATGATGGCGTGGAACAGTTTATAGAAAGGGGCTTTGATCGTTTGTCAACAAGGCTTTACCCCCAGCTAGCCAGATGGGGAAAGCCTGGTGTGAGCCGCCCTGACTTGTACCAAGAACAAGCAGTCACTCCGTATAAATATTGATAATGTCAGTATTTATACTTAATATTCCTGGGGCGAATCCATGTTAGGATTAGGATGGAGGAATTAGAAAAGCTGATAAAGCTCAACCAGACTGAGTAGTTTTGTCTGCGCCTCACTAGATCTGAGTGCCAACCCATAGGCTTGCGTTGAAGCGCCCATCATCCTTTCTCCTCATAGCTTTGAAGCCTAGTGATGCAGCTCACCTGAGCGTTGCTCGACCCACCTGAGTTTCCTTGTTTTAGGATGCTCTCGTTCGGGGGCTGCTGCCTAGCCATGCCAGGAATTTCAGTCAATCTTTGTGAGGCCACGTCAGGTCTGGGCTTGGTCAGGCATGAAGAGTACCTATAGATAGATCCCTGTAGATAGATCATTGATCCCCTTGGTTCCACATCATTCGTGGGGTTTTACAATATGCTGTCTCCTTCACCTTCATTAACCCAGACCGATAGCCCTCTGGATAGCAGCCCTTTGTCCGCTTTGTCGCCTACAGGCTATGGACTGGATTTAGAAACGTCGTTGTCCACTGTGCAGCAGCGGATTCAGTCCTTTGCGGCATCGTCTAGCGCTTTTGATCAGCTTAGCCAGGTGTTTGAGATCACCGACTCGGCATCCGTGCAGACTCAGATAGCGGACTGGTCTAACGGTATTTTCACCAGCTTGCCTAGGGTTGTTTTCCTAGAAGATGGCTTGCTGCAAGGGGCCGCTGGAGCCTATGCCGCCGACCAAGACACCATTTACTTAGCGGCGTCTTTGACTCAAGACGATGATTTGCTAGGGCAAGTCTGGCTAGAGGAATATGGCCATGCCCTAGATCAACGCTTTAGCCCTGGGGTAGAAACCGCTGGGGATGAAGGAGAACGATTCCGTCATGTGGTGCTGGGCACTGACCTCAGCGAGACAGAGTTAGCCCGCATCCGTCAAGAGAACGACTGGGGCACCTTGCTGTTAGGCGGAACGCCGATTTCGGTGGAACTGGATAACACCACGAGCGCAGCAACCAACCTAGGCACCCTGTTGGGTAGTCGTACGGTTACGGGCTATGTGGGTAGTGATGACCTGAACGACTTCTACCGATTTTATGTGGGATCTACCAGCACCTTCCGCCTCAGTATGACGGGGCTGTCTGCCGATGCGGATGTGGAGTTGCTCAGCAGCACTGGAGCCTACATTACTGGCTCGGCAGCCAGCGGGACGACCTCCGAAAGCATTAGCCGCCAGCTTGCGGCAGGTACTTATTTTGTGCGGGTGTATCGATGGAGTGGCAACACGAACTACACCCTCAATCTCAATGCCATCCCCTTAGATTTTGCAGGCAATACCCTGACCACGGCCCGCAACATGGGCACCCTCAGCAGCACCCAAACCTTTAGGGACTTTGTGGGCAGCGTCGATGGCAACGACTACTATCGATTCTCCTTAGGGTCTACGAGCACCTTCCGCCTCAGCATGACGGGGCTGTCTGCGGATGCCGATGTGCAGTTGTTGAATGCGAGTGGCAGCTACCTCACAGGCTCAGCGGCATCGGGAACAACATCTGAAGCGATCACCCAACAACTCGCTGCAGGCACCTACTATGTGCGGGTGTATCCCTGGAGTGGCAGCACGAACTACACCCTGAGCCTAGGGGCTATTCCAGTGGACGGGGCAGGCAATAGCTTGACCACGGCCCTCAACATTGGCACCCTTAGCGGCACCCGAACCTTTAGGGACTTTGTGGGCAGTTCGGATACCAATGACTATTACCGATTCTCTGTGGGATCTACCAGCAACTTTAGCCTCAGCATGACCGGGCTTGCCGCCGATGCCGATGTCCAGTTGCTCAATAGTAGTGGTACGGCCATTGCGAGTTCTATGGCAGGCGGCACCTCCTCCGAAAGTATCAGCCGTCAGTTAACAACGGGCACCTACTATGTGCGGGTGTATCCCTACGGCGGGGCCAACACGAACTACGCCCTCAGTCTCAGTGCCCTGCCCTATGACGGAGCGGGCAACACCCTATCCATGGCCCGTAACCTTGGCACGCTAACGAGTCCTCAAACCTTCACGGACTTTGTGGGCAGCGTCGATACCAATGACTACTACCGCTTCTACGTGGGATCCACCAGCAACTTCAGCCTCAGCATGGCGGGGATGTCTGCGGATGCGGATGTACGGTTGTTGAATAGTGCTGGAACAGTACTGGCGAGTTCCGCCAATGGTGGCACCACGGCTGAAAGCATTAGTCGCCAGTTGACCACGGGCACCTATTATGTCCAGGTTTATCCCTTTGGTGGGGCCAATACTAACTATACCCTCACCCTGCGGGCCACGCCTCCCGATTTGGCGGGCAATAGTCTAGCGGCGGCTCGGTTTATCGGCACCCTAGGCAGCACCACCCAAACCTTTAGAGACTTTGTGGGAGCCATTGATACCAATGACTACTATCGGTTCTCCGTGGGATCCACCAGCAACTTCCGCCTTGGCCTCACGGGCTTATCGGCGGACGCGGATGTGCAACTGCTGAACAGTAGCGGCAGCGTAGTGGCCAGTTCCATGAATGGGGGGGCTAATGCTGAAAGTATCAGTCGCCAATTAACGACGGGTACCTACTATGTGCGGGTCTATCGTTATAGCGGCGACACCACCTATAGCTTGGCCCTGTCTGCTGCTCCGGTGACAACGATTGTGGATGGGGCAGGCAATAGCCTATCCACCGCCCGCAGCATTGGTACTCTGGGCGGTACGACCCAAACCTTTAGGGACTTTGTGGGCACGACCGATACCAATGACTACTACCGCTTCTACGTCGGTAGTGTAAGCAACTTCCGCCTAGCGATGAGCGGTTTGTCTGCGGATGCGGATGTGCAGTTGCTGAACAGCAGCGGTGGTGTGATTGCCTCGTCTACGGCGGGGGGCAGTAGCTCTGAATCCATTACCCAAACCCTGGGGGTGGGGACGTACTATGTGCGGGTCTATCCCTATGGCCCCATCAACACCACCTATACCCTAGCCCTAACCGCTACGCCCCAGCCGGACAATGGCGGCAACTACTATACCCCTCGCGACATTGGTGTGCTGAGCGGTAGCCGTTCCTTTAGCGACCGAGTGGATACCTTTGACCTCCACGACCGCTATCGGTTTAGCCTCAGTCAGGCCAGTAACTTTAGCCTGTCGCTAACAGGCATGACGAGCAACGCTGATGTTATCCTCCAGGATGCTGCTGGCAACACGATTGTGCAGTCCCGCAACCTGGGCACCAGTAACGAGAGCATTACCCGTCAGTTGAATGCGGGCACCTACTTTGCTTGGGTCTACTCCGCCAGCGCCTACACGGAAGGAGCCGCCAACCAAAACACCAACTACCTGCTGACCCTCAACGCTACGGCCTTTGCGCCAACGGATCGGGCCGGAAACACCCTCTCCAATGCCCGTAATGTGGGGAACTTGGTGGGCACCCAAACCTTCAATGACTTTGTGGGTGGGGCAGACCCCAATGACTATTACCGCTTTACTCTGACCAACACCGCTACCTTCAGCCTCAGCCTCAGCGGCCTGACGGCGGATGCGGATGTACAACTGCTGAACAGCAGCGGCAGCGTGATCACCAGTTCAGCTCGCGGGGGCACCCTTGCCGAAGGGATTGAGCACACCCTGGGCGCAGGTACCTACTTTGTGCGGGTCTATCCCTATGGCGGGGCCAATACCAACTACGCCCTCACCCTAACCGCCGCAGGCACCGTAGCCGACTGGTTTACCCAAAACCTGCGGGATGAGGGCATTCGCAGCACGGCGCGAACCCTGGCTGCCGATGGTAGCCTCAGCCGCAACGATATGTTGGCTATCTTCCGTAATGCTCAGGATAGCAGTGCTATCGACGCTAACGAGGTCGCCGACCTCCGTACCCTAGTCGCCTACAGCAGTCGGTTTAATATGGCCGATCATGTGCGTTGGCTGTCTAATCAGGTGGCCCAAGGGGCAGCCGTCAATATGGCGGCGACCACCTTTGAAAATAACCTAGTTGGTCGCTGGTTCTTGGGGACGGTAGCCCCCACCGCCCAGTTCAACGGGGCGACCCTCACCTACCAAGCGGTCACGGGGACGCTGTTTGGTACGGCTGGACAAGCCCGCCTTGGCGATATTGACCAGGGCAGCATTGGCAACTGCGCCTTTCTCGCGGCCTTAGGAGCAACCTTCAGCCCCCAAAGCAACGATAGCGGCAACCGTTCTAGCACGGTGATTAACCAAATGATCATCGACAATGGCGATCGTACTTACACCATGCGGTTCTTTAATCCTTTGGTGGGAAGGATGGAAGCCCAGTATGTCACGGTGGATCAACGGCTGGCCTATCGGTCGAATGGTAGTCTGCTGGGTGCCCGCATCAACGGCAACGTATTGTGGTCAGCCCTAGTGGAACGGGCCTACGCCCAATGGCGGGAATGGCGGGAAGGTGCACCGGGGTTCAACCTGATCGGCAATGGCGATCACCCAGATCGTCCGCTCCAATTTATCACCGGACGTACGGCTTTGGCCTACGGCTATGGATTCAATACCAGCGCTAGCCGACCGTTTACTGCCGCTACCTTTAGCGTCATTAGCACAGCGTTACAGGGTGGTCGAGCCCTGACGGCTGGACGCTACGTCTCCTCTGATACGGATCTGATTGTGGGTGGCCATGCCTACACCATTACCAATGCCTATGTGAATAGCGCTGGCCAGCAGCGGGTCGTGGTGCGTAACCCGTGGGGCGTGGATGGCCGCAGTCGGCAAGGGGATGATGATGGCTTCATCGATCTCTCCTTCGCTGAGTTCCAGCGCTCCTTCGATCACGTTGGTATTGCCTAGGATCTGTCCGCGTCTTCCTCTCTCCAGGCCCAGCTTGGGTCTGGAGAGGGGGTTCTATCCTGAGAGTCCAGTCAGACGAAGACCTCGTCCGTGAACCGCTGGAATCTTTGAGTGTTTTGGAGCCGTTGGCATCTTTCTCGGCACCATCTTCGTCCATAGGTCAAAGCCCTCAATCCCCCGTGGCTGAGAGCTATCCCCGATGGAGTTTTCTATGCGATGCTTAGCCTGTCTCAGCAGTCTGCTAATCCTGGGCTGCACTAGCTTACCCCCTACCTCCACCCCGCCCATGGTCCCCGCCCCATCTAACGCTGATATGGCTCCAGCCCAGCCATCCATTGCCGTGGCAGTCACCCTGTTGGAGGTCTACGAGGCCCCCGTTCCGCCCCCGGGTTCTAGCGGTGTTTATCCTGCCAGCCATGCAGTGGTGCGACTGCGACTAGAGAACTTAACTCCAGATCCTGTGGCCGTAGCGGCAGGCGAGTTGAGTTTGCGGACGGTGACAACCGATGAGGATCTGCTGATCACCACCGTAGAACCTATCACCCTGGAAGGGCTACAGGTGGTTGAGCAAGGGTTTCACCTCACGGGTGAGGATCTCCTAGGGCGTCCCGGCGATGTTCGGGCCGTTTATGATTTTGCCATCGGGGATCAGCCCCAGCAGGCGATGTCTGAAACCGTATCATTTGGCGAAGAGTGAGGAGGGGAGGAATTTCTCCCTCGCCCCAGCCAAATTACAGACTGTCTCGCTGTTCTCGTCGGCCAGAATGGCGCGGGCTAGAGTAGGGGCATCCCAACTGGGTGGAGAGCATGGTCTATGATGCCTGAACGATTTCGGCGACAGTTGCGCCAGGAGGCCGAAACCTGGCAAGCCGAGGGTTTAATTGATGCTGAATTATACGAAACCCTAGCCCATCGCTATCAATTTACAGGGTTAGAGCAGGCCGCTAGCAACCGCTTCATCGCCATTTTGATGGGCCTGGGGGCGGTGCTGCTAGGGCTGGGGGCGATTACCTTTGTGGCGGCCAACTGGCAGGTGTGGCCCCGTGCGGTGCGGGTGGCGTTGCTGCTTAGCACCTTTTTATGGGTCAACAGCTTGGGGTTCTACTGGTGGCGACAGCCCGCCGAATTATCCCGCTGGCACCGTTTGGGCCATGGTCTGCTGCTGCTGGGGGCGCTGCTGCTGGGGGCCAACCTTGGCCTCATGTCTCAGATGTTTCACCAAAGCGGCGATTTGTTTGAACTGCTGCTGGTGTGGGGGCTGGGGGTGGCGGCGATGGCCTACAGTTTGCGGCTTACCTCTCTGAGTATGTTCGCACTGCTCCTGGTGGGGTTGGGCTATGCCTTTAGCTGGGGCCGATCCAGTATTTGGCAAGAGTGGTCTACCACGGCGCTACTGATTCAGCACATGCCGCTGGTGGTGGCGGCGGTGTTTGTGCCCTTGGCCTACTGGTGCCGTTCCCGCGTGCTGCTGGGGTTCAGTGGCCTGATGGTCGCCCTGAGTTTGATGACCAATAGCCAACTGTACTGGATCTGGCACCAGGGCTGGCTGATGGCGGTGGCCCTCGTTTTGCCCCCGGCCCTGCTGTGGAGCTACAGCGACCGCATTTGGCAACGCACCACCGACCCCGACTGGTTTGATCCGGTGCTGCGGCAGGTGGCCCTCTGGTTTTTGAGTGTGCTGTTTTACCTCCTCTCGTTCCATTACTGGTGGCAATATCCGCCGCCGCCGTCGGATCGCTTGGCGACGTTGTGGGCTTGGCCGCCGCTGCTGGATGCCGCGCTGCTGGGTGTGGTGACAGGGCTGGGCTGGGCGCAACTGCGTTATGAAATCCTGTCCCGTCGGGGCCGCACCCAGGCAATTAACTCCGCCGTTGTGGCCCTGCTGCTGTTGGTAACGGTGACGCTGCTGGTGGGCCAAGGTCGCCTGGGGGTGCTAACCGCCCTGGGCTTCAATATCCTGCTGTTCACCCTGGCCCTGGGGCTGGTGCGCGATGGTCTCACCCTCACCCAACGATCTACCTTTTGGGGCGGCATGGTGCTGTTGGTGCTAGGTATTGTCAGCCGCAGCCTGGAATACAACACGGGGCTAATCTTCAAATCCATCGTTTTAGGGGCCTGTGGCGTGGGCATCATCGTCGCGGGTCTGTGGTTTGAACGCCGCCAGCCGCCGCCAGCCGCCCTACCTGAATCTTCGGAGGTCTGATCATGAATGCCCAACCCCCTCGCAATTCCCAGCCTAATCCTTCGGTAGATCCGCCCATGCCGCCCCAGCCGCCCCCTGCGGCCTCGCCCCAAGCCCCAACTGCCGCCCAACCGATGGCCTGGTGGCGTCTGGGCCTGCCGCTCCTGCTGCAATCCCTGCTGATTGTGGCTGTTCCTGCCCAGGATGCCTTTACCTACACCGTGGGGCGTACCGTCGTACTGCAAACGGCCCCGGTGGATCCCTATGACATGCTGCGGGGCTACTACCAAGTCCTGGGCTACCAGGTCTCCAATACAGACACCCTCGCCACCCTGCCGGGGGGTGAGATTCTAGAAAATCGCGACCTCACTGGCCCTATCTACGTGGTGCTGGAGGAACCCGCCACCGCCACCACCCCACCCACAGCCTGGGTACCCGTGGGGGTCAGCCAAACCCGCCCCACCCACCTACCCGATACCCAAATCGCCCTGCGAGGACGGGCCGAAAACTGGCGCGTCCTCTACGGTCTAGAAACCTACTATATGCCGGAGGATCAGCGGGATTCCATCAACCAGGCGATCAGCCAACTGCAAAACCAGCAGCCCCAGTCCTTTGTGGTAGAGGTCAAAATTGACGGCCAAGGCCATGCCGTCCCCGTCAGCCTGTGGGTGGGGGAAACCAACTACCGATTTTGAAGGCCGACCCCATCACAACCTTCCTGACGACTGGGCGTCTAGGGCTTGCCAATCCAGCCGATAGTTAGGGCTTCCCGCTGGCTAATCTCCTTAGCATGGCGGTGCTCTGGCCCTGGGCATCCCCAGGCGACCACAAGCCCAAGATCAGGTACAGGCTTATCTTAGGAATGACCTCGTACTCAATCCCGGTCGCTGCCCTTCGATGGGGAAAACGATTCCGCCCAGGCTTTCCTTGTTGGCGTAGCCTCCCCAACGAGGAAAGCCTCAATTTATATAGCGAGGTTTTCTATTTGAATTGAGTATCAGTTTGGGTAAAGCCCCACAACCCAATAGCCTGAAAACTCATTCTTCGGGAAGCAAGCTAACAGCGGGCTGTCAAAGACTAAAGCCCTAGGTTTGTCCCGAACCCAGATTGGGCTAATAAACTTGAGGCACAAAGAACTGTTCATTATGGGGAGGGCGACTGTAATTCTGGGGTGCTTTCTTCCGAGGAGAAAGTTTGAGGGGTGGCGGAGTCATATCCACATAGGGAATCTTGCTGAGAATGTGGCTAATGCAGTTGAGGCGGGCGCGTTTCTTATCGTCGGCTTCTACCGTAAACCATGGAGCTTCGGGGATATTAGTATGGGAAAACATAGCATCCTTTGCCTGAGAATACTCCACCCAACGGTCGCGGGATTCTAGATCCATCGGGCTTAGTTTCCAGCGACGAGCGGGGTCTGTAGTGCGTGATTGAAATCGCCGTTCCTGTTCTTCATCACTAACGGAGAACCAATATTTCAACAAAATGATGCCCGACCGCACCAGCATTCGCTCAAATTCAGGGCAGGTTTGCATAAATTCCTGGTAGTCAGCAGCGGTGCAAAAGCCCATGACATGCTCGACTCCGGCTCGGTTGTACCAACTACGATCAAAACAAACAATTTCTCCCGCAGCGGGCAGATGAGCCACGTAGCGCTGAAAATACCACTGGGTTTTCTCATGGTCGCTGGGGGTGCCCAAGGCCACCACTCGACATCCTCTAGGATTGAGGGGGTCGGTGATGCGCTTAATCGTGCCGCCCTTGCCTGCCGCATCGCGCCCCTCAAATAAAATAACAATGCGGGTTCCAGTATGTTTCACCCAATACTGCATTTTCACCAGTTCCACTTGCAGTTTGGCTAGTTCTTTTTCATAGAAGGATTTGGATAACTTAGAGCTACCTTCTGATTCGGAGGTATAGCGAAAATGGTTATGTTCAGAGGTGGTCTGATCGGCGGAAATAGGGCCAGACTTTGAGGATTGCTTCAACCGCTTTTTCTTTAGCGACTTTTGCGGCGCTGGGGCTGATGAGTCTAGAATTTCAGCCTCAGGCAAGGCCGATGGATCTAGTAGCTCCGCATCTGGGCGATTTTCGTTTGCTTTCCCATGGTGTTTGCGCTTATCTTTGTTACCCATTGTTCCTACTGTTGGCCCCAGCTTGCTGAGGGTTAGAATAGCAGCCTCTCTGGGGTGCCACCTCACTGTATTGAACAAACTTCACGCACGGGAGCCCACTGCTCCCAGGTGTCTGCCTCCCGCCACCGCCATACCTGCACTGGGTCAGTTGGCTTCGGAGGCATCGCAATCCTTAAAAAGATCCAAAAAAATCGGCCTCTCTCGAAGCCGATGTAGGTAATATTGAATACCTATGTTGTTCTCTCAATTTGGAAGAAACCGCCTCAAAGCCTATGGGCCAGGGGTGGCCTCTGCGGGAGGGCTCTCATCTCCTCCGCCTTTCATTGTAACAACAATTACAGATTTCTCTTTACACAATCTCTAGTCAATATGTCCAGGTTCGATAACCTGAGCTAATGAGCAAATGTACTTAGGCGGGTAATTCGGCCCTAGGGCTGGCCAGAAACGGGAACTGGTGGCAATTGGCGGAGGCGCTGGGGTTGGCCCCAAATCACGGTTTCGTGCTTATAAATCACCATGCCGGGGCGGGCTCCCTTGGGTTTGTAGACGTGTCGCGGCTGGGTGTAGATAACGGGCACCTGGTCGGACTGGCGGGCACGGCTGAAGTAAGCGGCGACATCGGCCACAAATTGTAGGTCGGCTTCACTGGGCACCTGGCCCGCCCCTAGGCGCAGGAGGACGTGGCTACCGGGAATTTCCTGGGTATGAAACCAGAGGTCGTAGTCGGTGGCAACGGTGGAAATTAGCAGGTCGTTTTGGCGATTGTTACGGCCCACCAGCACCATGAGGCCGTCGGGGGTGTGCAACTGACGAAAGGCGTCGGTGGGGTTGCGGCGATCCTGGGGGCGATAGTCGGGGGATGCCAGATAGCTCTGCTGCACCAGCTCGTCGCGAATGTCGATGAGGGATTCTAGGTCGGTGGGTTCGCTGTAGCTGGTAAGTTGGCCCAGGGCATCGTCCACCTGTTCTAGATAATTTAATTCGGCCTCCACGGCATTGAGCAGGGGTACCACTTTGTCCTGCGCCCGCTTCAGTTTTTGGTGCTGTTTATAGAGGCGCTGGGCCTGCTGAATAGCGGTTTTGTCGGGGTCGATGGGGATGGTGACGGGCGCTCCGGTCTCAAAGTCGGTGAGGGTCATGGCGGTGAGGCCCGGTTCCCACTGGTGGTTATAGGTCATCAGCAAATCGGCTTGCTGTCGCAGTGCTTCGGCCTGGGCGGATTGATCGAGCCGCTGGCGGAAGGTGTCGGCCTTTTGACCCAGCTTTTCGAGATGGCCCTTGAGCTTTTGCTGGAGCTGGTTTTTCAGTCGGTCGAACCCCTGCCGATTCAGTTCGTTCCGGTAGTAGTCGTTCAGCAGACCCTGGAGATCATCGACGGGGGCGAGGGCATCCCAATCTAGCACCGTGTACCCTGTGGCGGTGCGACCGGGGAAAAATTGCCCCTTCTCTAGGGCCATCAGCCACCGTTGCCACACCGTAAATAATCGATCCCAATCCGCTTGCGTCAGTTCTTCGGCGGGTTGATTCGGGCTCAGTCCTGCCGCCGCCACCAAGGTGGCCACCAGGGACGAACTGAGGCCGCCGTAGCTCTGCATCAGCATTTTTTTGAGGGTGCTGGGCACGAGGGCGACGCGATCCTGCCAGCTTGCCTGATCTTCCGTGAGGCTCGGCAGGGTGCTCATCATCGCTGGGGGCAGCACGTAGGGATCCCCGGTTTGAATCGGGCGCACCCGCGACTGTTGATCGCTGACCTGGTGAGCGGCAGTGACAATCTGATTCTGGTCGTTGGCCAAAATCACGTTGCTGTATTTGCCCATCACCTCCACGTACAGATGCCACTGGGGTGCATCCCCAGGGCGGGGGCCAAACTGCAAATCCAGAGCCCGTTCCCAGGGGGCCACGGGTTCAATGGCCACCAGGGCCAACTGATTTAACTGATGCTTGAGCTGCTGGCTAAAGGTGAAGGTATCCGGCCCCTTGGGGGGAGCCTCGCCTAGGTGTAGCCGCGCCGCCTGAGGGTGCCAAGACACCGTCAGCCAGCCCCGTCGATCCAACGTGCGGAGGGCGATGGCAATGGTTGTGGTGTCGCACTGCACCACCTGTTCGCAGCGGGCCGGAAGCCAGTTGGCCCGCAGATCGTGGCAAACGGCCATTAGGGTTGTGAAGTCTACGGGTTGCATGGGGTTTTCTTCCCAAATCCTGAAAATTAGCCGGATATTTTCCCCGACGCTCTGGCAATTCGTTAGTATGGGCGCTAGGCTAAATTCTAGGCATAATAGCCAGCTTTATCCGGCCATGTAGGGCAAAGCCTCGCATTAACGCCTGATTTCTAGAGTTTTGTGGTCTGTCCCTGGTTCACTGCCCCCACCTAACATTATGGACATCAAGCTCATCAATATCGGCTTTGGCAATATTGTGTCGGCCAATCGGGTGATTGCCATTGTCAGCCCCGAATCGGCCCCCATCAAACGCATCATTAGCGACGCCCGCGAACGGGGGCAACTGGTGGACGCCACCTATGGCCGCCGCACTCGCGCCGTGATTATTACCGACTCTGGCCACACCATTCTATCCGCCATTCAGCCCGAAACCGTCTCCCATCGCTTTGTAGGCGGCAAAGACGGTAAAGACAGCGGCGATCCCAAGAACTAGTCCCCCTAGCCCACCCCGGCCATGTCGATTCCCCTATTTCAGGTTGATGCGTTTACGGATCGTCCCTTTGGCGGCAACCCAGCGGCGGTTTGCATTCTGCCAGAGGAGCGACCTGCCGCCTGGATGCAGCGGGTGGCCCAGGAGATGAATCTTTCGGAAACGGCCTTTGTCTATCCCGAAGCCGAAGGCTACCGTCTGCGCTGGTTTACCCCCACCACAGAGGTCGATCTCTGCGGCCACGCCACCCTCGCCACCAGCCATGTGCTTTGGAGTGAAGGCTATCTGGCCCCGCCCCAGACGGCCCTGTTCCACACACGCAGCGGCCTTCTCACCGCCCGCCGATTCCGCGATTGGATTGAGCTTGACTTTCCCACCGCCTCCCTTGAAGCCATTTCTGCCCCCCCCGACTTGGCAGCGGCTCTAGGGGCTGAGCCTCAGCGGGTCATGGCCACCGAAATGGGCTATCTGGTGGAGGTCGCCACCGCTGAGGTAGTGCGCCAACTACAGCCCGACGTTGCTGCCCTCCAAGCCCTCCCCGTCCCTGGGGTGATTGTCACCAGCCTAGGGGAACCGCCCTACGACTTCGTTTCTCGCTTTTTTGCCCCCAACCTCGGTATCCCCGAAGACCCCGTCACCGGATCGGCCCACTGTAGCCTCAGCCCCTACTGGCGAGACCGCCTTGGCCAAACCCGTTTCCTCGCCTACCAAGCCTCGGATCGGGGCGGCGTGGTCAAGGTGCAGGATGATAGCGACCGCGTCCGTCTCAGCGGCCAAGCCGTTACTGTGCTGCGGGGCGAGTTGCTGGATTAGCCCGATCCACTTAGGATTGGGCCTCAGGTCTCGCATTGAAAATCCATGATCGGTGACGTTTTACTCTTGTTGGCGGTGGGTACCTTTGCGGGGGTGCTGGCGGGGTTCTTGGGCATTGGCGGCGGCACCGTCATGGTTCCGGTGATGGTTGCCTTGGGGCTGTCGGGGGTGGAGGCCGTGGGCACCAGCACCCTGGCAATTTTGATTATTTCTCTGGGCGGCAGTCTACAAAACTGGCGCATGGGCTCTTTAAATCTCAAGAACGTGCTGCTGCTGGGGTTGCCCTCTGTGGGGACAGCCTTTTTGGGGACGGCCTTGGCCAGCTACATTCCAGAGCATGGGTTACTGGGTATTTTTGGCGTTTTCCTGCTTCTGAATATCTACCTCATTGGCATCAAAAAGCGGGTCGTGGCCCAGGCCAAATCGCAGGAGGGTGGGGCCTCAACAACTCCTGACGACTCTGCTACCTCGATCCCATCCCATCCCCGAAACCCCGTTCTTGTCCGGATGCTGATTGGGGGAATTGCTGGCTTTCTAGCCGGGTTGTTTGGGGTTGGGGGCGGGGTGGTCATGGTGCCCCTGCAAATCTTACTGCTGCGGGAAAATATCAAAGTCGCCATCCAAACCAGCCTTGGAGCCATTGTGGTGACGGCGCTCTCCGCCTGCGGTTGGCACAGCCTCCAGGGCAATGTGGTGCCCCTCACCGGGGCGCTGTTGGGTCTGGGGGGGCTAGTGGGCGTGCAGGGCAGCACCCGCTATTTGCCCAAACTGCCGGATCGTGTTGTCACCCTCATGTTTCGTGGGCTGCTGGCCTTTTTTGCAGTCTACTTTTTCTATCGAGCCTGGGTCAGTTGGGGGGTGTCCTAAAGGCGTAGCCTAAGCTACAACTTGAGGGGGCCATCACCCAGTAATGATTAAACCGACTGTGTAATCCAAACTGTGTAATCCAAACCGACTGCGTAACCACCTGGATAACCCCCTGCGCAATCGTGGACGACCATCTACCCCTTGGGAGGCTGCACCTGTGCTATTCGATGCCTACGACCCCGGCAACTTCTATGACGAACTATTTATCGGCCAGGGCCAGCCTCGCCCAGAAGCAGAACTGCTGATTCGGCGAGTCAATGCCATGTCCTTGGTGGAGTTGCAGCAGCGCCAGGAGGCCGTACAAAAAACCCTGTTTAAGCTGGGCGTCACCTTCAATGTCTATAGCGACACCCAGGGCACCGAACGAATTTTCCCCTTCGATGTGATTCCCCGCATTGTTCCTGGCCACGAGTGGGAGTGGCTAGAGAAGGGACTCAAACAGCGCATTTATGCCCTTAATTGCTTTATTCACGACGTTTATAACGAGCAAAAAATCCTCAACGATGGGGTGATTCCGCGCCATGTGGTGGAAAGCGCCCCCGGTTTTTTGAAACCCTGCATGGGCCTTCAGCCGCCCAACGATATCTGGTGCCACATCACCGGAACCGATCTTGTGCGCGACCAGGATGGTACCTGGTACGTCCTCGAAGACAATATGCGCTGCCCCTCCGGCGTGTCCTACGTGCTAGAAAATCGGCGGGTGATGAAGACCACCTTCCCCCACCTGTTCTCGGCCATGGACATTGCGGCGGTGGATGACTACGCCAGCCAGCTCCTAGAAACCCTGCTCAACCTAGCGCCAGAAACGCTAATTAACCCTCGCGTAGCGGTGCTGACTCCGGGGATGTACAACTCCGCCTACTTCGAGCATTCTTTCCTGGCCCAGCAAATTGGGGCGGAACTGGTCGAAGGTCGGGATCTCGTCGTGTCTGACGGCTACCTCAAAATGCGTACCACCAAGGGGCTAGAGCGGGTGGATGTGGTCTATCGCCGCATTGATGACGATTTTATTGATCCCCAAGCCTTCCGGCCCGATTCCCTGCTGGGGGTGCCCGGTTTGATGGAGGTCTACCGGGCCGGACGGGTGGCCATCGCCAACGCCCTCGGTACCGGGGTGGCCGACGACAAACTGGTCTATGCCTACGTGCCCCAGATGATCCGCTACTACCTCGACGAAGACCAGCTCATCCCCAACGTGCCCACCTTTTTGTGCGAAGACCCCACCCAGCAGGCCCACGTCCTCAGCAACCTAGACAAGCTGGTGGTGAAGGCCACCAATGCCTCCGGCGGCTACGGGATGCTGGTCGGCCCCCACGCCACGGAGGAGCAGCGGCTCGAATTTGCCGACCGTATCCGCACCAACCCCAGGGGCTATATCGCCCAGCCCACCCTCTGCCTCTCCCGCGTCCCCACCCTCATTGACGGGGGCTTTGAGGGCTGTCATGTGGATCTACGCCCCTATATTCTCTATGGACAAGATATCTACGTAAACCCCGGCGGCCTCACTCGTGTGGCCCTCAAGCGGGGTTCCCTAGTAGTCAACTCCTCCCAGGGCGGCGGCAGCAAAGATACCTGGGTAGTCCGATCCATGAAATCCCAGGGCCAGTCTCAGAACCAGGGCCAGTAGCGTTCGTCCCCCCTAAAGGCCCACCTCCGCAGAGGAACGGAAGTGTCTCTATCTGCCCATAACCCCTGGATGGAGACACTTAGGAAAATGCTGAGGATCCCAAAACAGGCCAGTCCAAAAATTGGCATTATTACGGATACCGTCTGGGAAGGGAGCCAGTAGGCTATAGATAGTCAGGGGGAAGAAAAAAGCCTCAAATCATAGGATCATAGGACTCTCTCCCCCTGGCTAAGGATTCAGGGCAGTTGTTCAACCCCAGAGCCATGGCATCTGATCATTCCCCCGTCCTATTCTCAGTGCGATCAGCCGGGGAAGCGCAGAAGCCAGTCGCTGCTCATCTTCTGGATAGCCAAACCATTGCCTGCCAACTGTTACACACCCTTGCCGCCAGCCTAAATACACCCTACACCCTGCACCAAATCACCGAGGTGCTGGGTTCTCAGTTGGGGGCCGATGCCTGTTTGGTGCTGTGGCACCATCGGCCTACGGCAAGCACCGCCTATACCTGCTGGCAAAATGGATCCACCGCCCAGCTATGGCAATTACCCAGCTTGGGGCGATCCCCCCAGGCGGCGCTTCAGCATCGGATGGCTCAAGCCCTAATTCAGCAATTTTCTGTCCCTCAGGGTAGTCCTGTCCCTCTTCCCTGGCGCGATGCCCTGTTGGCGCTGACCCCCGATCATCCCCAGGGCGAAGCGTGGCTAGCAGGCATCAAAATCTACCGTTCCATCGTAATCACCGCTGCCCCCGACTGCGAAGGGGTGGTGGTGTTGCTGAATCGCCGTCGCGGCCCTGGCTTGGCAGTCGAAGAAGCCCTAGCCGTCAACCTCGCTAGTTTGGTCGCGGTCGCTCTCCATCAGCACCATCTTCAGCAACAGACCCAGCAGTGCAACGAGCAACTGCGCTATCTCAGCTACCTCAAGGAAGACTTTCTCAGCACCCTCAACCACGAGCTACGCACTCCTCTGACCAGCATGATGTTGGCCATTCGGATGCTGAGACGGCCCGACCTAACCCCAGAGCGGGTGGCTATGTATCTAGATATCTTGGAACAGCAGTGCAGTCGCGAAACTAATTTAGTTAACGACCTGCTGATGCTGCAAACGGTGGATGCGGGCACTGGCCGTACTCAGCTTATTCCAGTCGATTTGGGACAAGCGCTCACCACCTTAGCCCAGGAAATTCAGGCGGATTTGGCGGCGGTTCAGCTTTCCCTCGTTGTCACGGTGCCCCAAGAGCCCGTGCGGGTTTTGGCGGCAGCCAGCCCCCTGACTCGGATCATGCAAGAACTGCTGACTAATGCCCAAAAATACTCTGCTTCTGGCAGTACCGTCACTATTACCCTCCTCCCCCCCGCCGCCACTGATGCCCAGGCTGTCGTGCAGATCAGCAATGTGGGAGCGGGGATTCAAGCCGACGAACTGGCTCACATCTTTGAAAAATTCCGTCGAGGCCGCAATGCTACGAAGGATGCCATTCCCGGCACGGGGACGGGGCTGGCCTTGGTGCGAGGTCTAGTGGAGCAGTTGGAGGGCACGATTACCGTCACCAGCGAGCCCCAAGCGGATCATCTATGGCAGACTTGCTTTTCCCTGGGGTTCCGTCGTCATCGTTCAGCGATGGAGTCTCCGCCTGTCCCCAAAACGCCCTAGCCTCAGCCTGTCATCCCATCCAACGCCCATCAGGATGCGACTATCATTCAGTGGATCAGAGCGCAGGTTAGGCCATCTACCCAGGTTGGCTTCAGAATCTAGCGCCATGGCCAACCGAACCCAGGGCAGAAAGCGGTAGGATCGGCTACGGCCTTATTGTTGTCTAATTTCGACCTTCTGCCCTTCATCCCTGCTGCTATGACTGCCCGTATCCACCTGACCGAAGCCCATCCGCACCAAACCTTGACCCTGGCCTTCCCCGGCGAAGGGGTAGCGCTGCGGGGGCGGGTGAAGATTCCGGGCGACAAGTCCATCTCCCACCGGGCGCTGATGCTAGGGGCCATTGCCCAGGGCGAAACCCGCATCCAGGGTTTGCTGCTGGGGGAAGATCCGCGCAGTACCGCCGCCTGCTTTCGGGCCATGGGTGTTGGGATGTCAAATTTGGAAGACGAGTGGGTGACGGTGCAGGGGGTGGGCCTGGGGAAATTGCAGGAGCCCGCCGACGTGCTGGATGCGGGCAATTCCGGGACGACCCTGCGGCTGATGCTGGGCCTGCTGGCCTCCCATCCCAACCGATTTTTTGCGGTGACGGGGGATAGTTCTCTGCGGTCGCGCCCCATGGGTCGGGTGATTGATCCGCTGCGGCAGATGGGGGCACAAATTTGGGGCCGTCAGTGCGACCGCCAAGCGCCCTTAGCCGTCCGGGGCACCACGCTGAAGCCTATTCATTACCAGTCTCCGGTGGCCTCGGCCCAGGTGAAATCTTGCCTGTTGCTAGCAGGGCTGATGACCGAAGGCGATACCACCGTCACCGAACCCAGCCTCTCCCGTGACCACAGCGAACGAATGCTGCGGGCCTTTGGGGCCAACCTCACCGTGGATCCGGAGACCTGTAGCGTCACCGTCCACGGCCCCGCCACGCTGACGGGCCAAACCATTGTGGTGCCTGGAGACATTAGCTCAGCGGCCTTTTGGCTGGTGGCCGGAGCCATCACCCCCGGCTCGGATCTGGTGGTGGAAAATGTGGGCATCAACCCCACCCGCACCGGAATTTTGGACGCCCTGCAAGCCATGGAAGCGGACATCACCCTCGAAAATCCCCGGGAAGTGACCGGGGAACCCGTGGCGGATCTGCGGGTGCGCTATGGCCCCCTCAAGGCTGCGCACTTTAGCGGCGATCTCATCCCCCGCATGATCGACGAAATCCCCATTTTGGCCATTGCCGCCCTGTTTGCCGAGGGCACCACCACCATCACCGACGCCGCCGAACTACGGGTGAAGGAATGCGACCGCCTCGCCGCCATGGCCAGCCAGCTCAGCGCCCTAGGAGCCAAGGTGGAGGAAGCCCCGGAAGGGCTGACCATCCACGGTCACAGTGAACTCAAAGGGGCCACCGTAGAAAGCTTTGGCGATCACCGTGTCGCCATGAGCCTTGCCATTGCGGCCCTTCGCACCCAGGGCGAAACGGTGATTCAACGGGCCGAAGCTGCCGCCGTGTCCTACCCCAGCTTTGTGGCCACCCTAGAGCAACTGTGCGGTCTGTCCTAAGCTCGCATTCAGCCCGGGCTGCTGAATTCCGGCTAGGCTATTGAATAAAGCGAATGGTGAGGGGATAGCGAAAGGGAATCCCCTCATTGGAGCGCACTGCTGCCAAAATCACAAAAATCGCCCAAAGTAGGGCCACAGCAGGGAGCATCAACAAGCCCACCAACACCACAATCATCAACATCGAGACCACCGTATACATGGTCATGGAGATGTTGAAATTCAGGGCTTCTTTGCCCTGGTCATCCACAAAGGGCATTTCTTCTCGCTTGATCAGCCAGATCAGCAGAGGGCCAAGAATGCTGCCAAAGGGGAAGACCAGCCCCGCAAAGGCGCTGACATGGGCCAAACTGGCCCACATACGGGATTCTGGCGTTGAGGCCATGGGGGATGTCATGGGTGAGCTACCATCTAGACAGGGGAGGTCGGCACAGCCAACCTGCTGCTAACCTAGCCCACACCCCCTCGTCATTGCCCGATCTCGCTTACAAAATTTCACCTGTCAACGTAGCACTCCGCCCAGGACGCGCTTGCCATGGTTCAAGCTCAGCCCCGCACTGGCCCCGTCATCACCTGGCCCCCCCTGCCCGATGATTTCAAGTTAGTGGACGACCCAGTGGAAAATATTCAACAGCCACCCCTTGCCGCCGCCCTCACCGATGCCCTGGGAGCCGCCCAGCGCATCCGCCCAGAAATGCTGATCGGCTCTAACTTTGGTCTGGTTGCCGGAGTGGATCACGAAACGGTGGTCAAAGCTCCTGACTGGTTCTACGTGCCCCAGGCCAACCCTGTACCGGAAGGCGTGGTGCGCCGCAGCTACACGCCCAGCCTGGAGGGGGGAGGCGTGGCGGTGGTGATGGAATTTCTCTCCGCCGATGACAACGGCGAGCTGTCCATTCGATCCATGCCCCCCTACGGCAAGCTCTATTTTTACGAGCAAATCCTCCAGGTGCCCGTCTACGTCATCTACGAACCCATGCGCGGTCGCCTAGAGGTGCGGTCGCTGCAAAATGGAGGCTATGTGCTGCAAACTCCCGATGCTGCCGGACGCTTTTGGGTAGAGCCGCTGGGGCTGTTTTTAGGCGTGTGGCGAGGGGAACGGCTGGCTCAAACGATCAACTGGCTGCGCTGGTGGGACGCCGACGGCAACCTGCTCCTCTGGAGTGCCGAGCAAGCCGAAGCTGAGAGTCAACGGGCCGAAGCTGAGAGTCAACGAGCCGAAGCCGAACGGCAACGGGCTGAAGCTGAGCGGCAACGGGCTGAAGCCGAGCGGCAAAGGGCCGAACGTCTCGCTGACCTACTCCGCGCCCAGGGGATCAACCCCGATCTGTAAGGGCATAGAACCACGGCTTTGTAGTCTGGGGATCCTGACGATGGCCTCCTCAATATGCTAGACCTGGGGCTGCAACAGCTCACCCTGACGCCCTTCCTTACCGTTTCTCCCTTGCCATGCGCTTTAAAAGTCAATCCTCTCGCTCACAGTTGCCCGAGGTCAACCTCGTGCCGATGATGGACGTGCTGATGACGGTACTCACCTTCTTCATCATCATTTCCATGGGTATGACAGGCCAGCAAATTTTGAATGTGCGGCTGCCCCAGTCGGTAGCAGAAGGCGGATTGGGCGAAGGCGAGGTCGTTTCTGGGGAAGCCCTAGTGGTGGGCCTCGATAACGATGGCAACCTTGTTTTAGAGGGCCAGCCCGTCACCTGGGCTCAGCTTTCTCAGCAGGTGCAAACCTACTTTAGCCAAAACCCAGGCGGGCAGTTGGTGCTCAAGGCTGATCGCACCCTGGCCTACCGCGAGGTAGCCACACTGCTTACGGATCTACGTAGCCTGGGCGGCAATCGCGTGTCTCTGGCGGTAGAGTAGCGCTGGGGCAGGCGCTAGCGCAACTCAGCAGGCATGGCCGTCGGCTTGACGGCTAGGGCTTGATCGGTGCCGTTGCGGTGGATGTCGATGGCTAAGTCTTGACCAATTTGGCTGGATTCCACCTGGCTTTGCACATCCGTGGGGGTTCTAACCTCTTGATTGTTGACCCGCTGGATGATGTCTCCGGGTTGTAGTCCGGCGGCTTGGGCAGGGCTGCCTTCCAACACGCGCACAATCAGCACACCGGATTCATCGAGGGGAATATTCATTTGCTGCTGGGCGTTGATTTCGGCGATGGTGTCGGGGGTGAGTTCTACCATCTGAATACCCAGGAAGGGATGCTGCACCTCTCCGGTGGCAAAGAGTTCGTCGGCAATGCGCTTGGCGGTTTCGATGGGGATGGCAAAGCCTAGCCCCTGGGCGTTGGCGCGGATAGCGGTGTTCATGCCGATCACTTCGCCCTGGTCGTTCAGCAGCGGGCCACCGGAGTTGCCCGGATTGATAGCCGCGTCGGTTTGGATGAACTGCACCCGCTTATCGGGGATACCCACCTGGTTGCTAGTGCGGCCAATGGCGCTGATGATGCCAGCGGTAACGGTGTTATCTAGCCCAAGGGGGTTGCCAATGGCAATGGCCCACTGACCGGGGGACAGGTTGGCGGTGCTGCCCAGGCGCACCGTCGGCAGCGGATCCTCCGCCTCAATTTTGACCACCGCCACATCGGTGACGGAATCTACGCCCACCACCTGCCCCTCAAAGGTGCGGCCATCGCGCAGCGTCACCTTCACTGTGCGGGTGCCGTCTACCACGTGGGCATTGGTGAGGATGCGGCCATCGGCACTAAGGATAAACCCCGACCCGGTGCCCTGTTCTAGGCGGTCGGGCACCATTTCTGGGGGAATTTCTTCGCCAAAAAAGCGGCGAAACAGGGGATTGTTAAAGGTTTCGGGGTTTAGTTGGGACACCGACCGCTCCGCATCAATGCGAACCACCGCTGGCCCCACCTGTTCCACCGCCGCCGCAATAAAGTTAGAGGCGACAATGGCTAAGGAATTGGTAGACGCCGTGGGTTCCGGGACTGGCTCGGCGGGTAGGGATAGGGTCGCCAGGGAAGACTCCGGTTCCGTCGGAGCTATCTCGACCATCTCAGTAGCCGTGAGATGATCCACGTAGTGATGCCCTGCCCAGCCTACGCCACCCCCCAAGGCCAAGGCGGCGGCAATCCAGACCGTTTGCGATCCTATTCCGCCCATACGCCCTCCTTTTGATAGCATCCCGCGCCCCTCATGTTCGGCTTTGCTTTACCATGGGCCATGCCCTGGGCTATTGTTCAGGCCGTCCGTAGGCGGTGTGTAATCGCTCATATCGCGATGACGGCTTGTGTCCCTACTCTAGCGAATATCCTCCCGTTTAGGACGGTTGATCCTCGCTTTTATGCAGGGCGCAAAGGGATGCAAGCCGCAAAGGCGTGCAGAGCGAAAAGCCCTATTCCAGAGTGCGCCAATGCCTCCCTACCCTCCGACCAAGAGCTGGTTAGGCTTCTAACGTACCTGCGGCGGGCGTAAAACCCCACCCCAGAAGGGGGCATATTTCTACCGTCTCCGGCGGCGTTGTCCCCGGCATTCCAGGTTACATTGGGCATTGATCCCATGCAGCCCCCTACCGCCATGTCTGACTACACTGGAAACATTTTGCTGGTTGATGATGAGCCCGGTCTGCGGGAAGCCGTGCAAGCCTATCTAGAGGACAGCGGCTTCGTCGTCCGCACCGCCAGCAATGCCCAGGAAGGTTGGGCGCTGCTCCAGGAGGCCACCCCCGACGTGCTGATCTCCGATATTATGATGCCCCAGGTAGATGGCCACGCCTTCTTGGCCCAGGTGCGAGAGGATGTGCGCTTCAAGGGCCTGCCCGTGGTGTTCCTCACCGCCCGAGGCATGACCAAAGACCGCATCCAGGGCTACAACTCGGGCTGTGATGCCTACCTCTCCAAGCCCTTTGACCCGGAGGAATTGGTGGCGGTGGTGGGCAATTTAATCGAACGCCGTGCCGCCCAAAGCCCCGACACTGGAGACCTCCCTGACATTGCCGTGATGGCCCGCCAAATTGAGGAGATCAAGGCCATGCTGACCCAAAAGGGCGGTGTCATAAAAATGGTCTCCGACGTGAATATTGACCTCACCCCCCGCGAGCAGAGCGTGCTGGATTTGGTCGCCGAGGGGCTGATGAACAAAGAAATTGCTAGCCGTCTCGATACCAGCGTTCGCAATGTGGAGAAGTACGTCAGTCGTTTGTTCAGCAAAACCGGAACCAACAGCCGCACCGAACTTGTCCGCTTTTCCCTAGAGCATGGCTTGGTCAGCTAGACCTTGGTTAGCTAGACCTTGGTTAGCTAGACCTTGGTTAGCTAGACCTTGGTTAGCTAGACCCTTGAGCCGACCCATTCCAGGCGCGCGGCTTTCGCCCCAAGGGTGAGAGTCTGAGAACAAGGGCAAGTTGCAGCAAACCAGGACATTTGCGATCTACCCACCCCCTCACCTACCGACCCACTGTCCCTGGGCAACGATTCTGCGACAATACCCCCAGGAGACCGATTGTCCGCATTGAGCCGTTTGTTCGGTCATCCTCCCATAGCATCAAGGCTAGGGTTGACCATAGGAGAAGGGAGGTTGCGTGTTGTGTCGCCGTTGATGTCGTCGTTTGCCCAGTCGTTTAACCGCTATCTCCAGCGCAAGCAGGCGGCCTACGTGCTGCCCGCCATTGCCACGGTGTTGCTGCTGCTGGTTTGGGAAGCCTCCACCCGCCTCTTCGAGATTCCCCAGTTTTTGCTGCCCGCCCCCAGCGATGTGTGGGAAGCCGCCCAAACCTACAGAAACACCATCTGGCGGCACAGCCTCACCACCCTCAGCACCACCCTGGCTGGATTTTTCATGGGTCTGGGCCTCGGCGTTGTGCTGGGTTTTTTAATCGGCTACTCCCGCTTGGCTTACCTGGTGTTGTATCCCTTGCTGGTGGGCTTTAACACCATTCCCAAGGTGGCGCTGGTGCCGCTGCTGGCGATTTGGTTTGGCATTGGCGCAGTGCCCGCCATCATCACCGCCTTCACCCTGGCGTTTTTTCCCATTGTGGTGAATGTGGCGGCGGGGCTAGCCACCGTAGAGCCCGAAATGCAGGATGTCCTCCGTTCCCTAGGGGCCAGCCGCTGGGAAATCTTTCAGAAGGTGGGCTTCCCCCATTCCCTCCCCTACCTGTTTGCCTCCCTCAAGGTAGCCATTTCCCAAGCCTTTATTGGTTCAGTGATTTCTGAAACCGTGGCCTCGGATCGGGGCATTGGCTATGTGATTGTCTCCGCCAGCGCCAGCTTTAATGTGGCCCTGGCGTTTTTGGCGATTTTGTCCCTCGCCGCCATGGGCATTCTGCTGTACGGCTGCTTTGCCCTAGTCGAAAAGCGCACCATTCACTGGGCCAGATAACTAGGGCAATACAGGGCCAGACCACAGCCCCAGTTCACTAACCAGAGAGTCCAGCGCGGGTGGGATATTGGCGCAGCAGGGAAAACAACTGCTGGCTATTGAAGCTGCGCGGATCCATACGGTTATTCGACCGATCTACGGCTTGGTGGGTGGTGATGCGGTTGTCGGGGATGGTGGTTTGGGCCAGGAGCCAAGCCAGGGAAATATATTGAGCCTGGGTGTAGCCGCTGTGGCTGCGGCGGTTGTTCATGCCATCACCGGGGGTTTCGAGGGAAACGTGGTAGGCGAAGTTATTCACCGAGGGGGGAAAGTTGGGATTTGTCCGCACGGTTTCGGGGCCGTTAGGGCCGTTGAACACCGAATTTCCTGCCCCAAAGGCCCGCTTTTCGGGCGGCACGATGTAGTAGATAGTGCCATCCCGGCCAATCAGAGTGTGGTAACTGACCTGGTCGGCATCGCGGCTATGGCGCGTGCGAAAGAGGTTAATGGCGCTCTGGGCAGAACCCACGGTTTCGTGGAGGACAGCAATGAACTCGTTGGTCACTGGGTTGCCATGGACATCGGTGGCAAAGCGATCTCCATAGTTGCTGGGATCGGCGAGGGCCATCACCTGGCGCGGGGCCGCCTGAGCTAGCAGGGTATCCTGGGCAAGAATAGGGGGCTTGAAGTCAGTGGGGCCAGCCTCGAGGGCTTTGCGGGGTTCTAGGTCGGCTACCGGGGGCAGCGAAGGCATCCCTACCACCTGAATCAGGGGTTGCAGGGGCTGTGTGGCCTGGGCCGGATAGTGCGCCCATCCGAGGGTAACAATCAGAGCGAGGCTCAACAGCCCAAAAATCCAGCGACGGGTCATAGTGCGGAGGTCTCCTTGGGAAAGCGGCATGATGCCTAGGACCCTTGAACAAGGTCTGGGGTCGTTGGGCCAGAAAAATCCAGATCCAGAATAGCGAAATCCCGCCCATTGTGATGGCTACCGTCGCCCCAGACTCAAGGCTATGGCCGCAGATCGCCTGCCCCAAGGTCTAGATTCAGAGTCTAGATTCAGAGCGATGTCTTCGCTATCAGACCAGAGGGTAGGCTAAATGCTGGGTCAGATTTCCAGTAGTTCTACGGTTGTCAGGGATGACCTATAGCCAGCTTTGTCCTAAGCTTATAGGACGTCAATCTCTCAGCCTAGGCCGTAGGAATGATAGCTAGCGTTAACCTAAATGATGCTTTTTTAAGCTTGATCGGCTGATTGATAGAAAAAGCAGCATTGGCGCTAATATGGGCAAGCTGACAGGGTTTCAGTCCTTACCCCAAGCCCCTTGAGCCCACCTAGTCGATTCAGCAGACTTAGCTAACCGATCAGACTTTTTAGTAACGTAGCCACCTATAAACAATGACTCCTTTTTCACCACAGTCCATGGATGTGAAAGCGGCCCTGGAGATTGTGAAACAGATTCTAGCGCCACAGCAGTTGAGCTACGTTGAAGAACTCGTTTTTATCCGTACTTGGCAAGATCAGCGCTACCGAGACATGGCGGTAGACACGGGCTATGAGGAGGGATACCTCAAAGATATCGGCTCCCGGCTGTGGCAAGCCCTCTCCCAGCACCTAGGCTACCCGGTGAGCAAAAAACGCCTGCGGTTTATCCTGGCGGAAGTCGCCCGACAGCCGGAGGATCGAAACCCCTTGGGAATGCCAGCAGCGACGGTGGTGGGGGAAAAGTCGATTGAGTTTCCTGGATCGCCCCTGCCCTTTCAGTCGTCATGGTATGTAGAACGTCCACCCCTAGAGGAGATGGCCCATCGGGCGCTGCAACAGTCGGGCAGTCTGCTTCGCATCAAGGGGGCTTGGGGGATGGGCAAGACATCGCTGATTCACCGACTCCTCGGACAGGCGCAGCGGGAGGGGATGCCCGTAGCCCTGATCGATATGCGTCAGGCCGATGCCTCCGCCTTCGAGAGCTTTGATGCCTTTGCCCGCTGGTTTTGCTGGGCCATCAGCCAGAAGTTTAACTTCAATCTGAATGTGGACGACTATTGGTTTGCCAGTGCTGGCAGCAAACTCAGTTGCACCACATTTATACAAGACCAGGTGCTCAGTCGGCTGGCTATGCCTGTGGTAGTGGCCATCGATACCCTGCACCACCTGGCCGAGTACCCCACGATTGCCAGCAATTTTTTCGCCATGCTGCGTTCCTGGTACGAGCAGGCCCGCAGTAGCCCAGAGTGGGGGCAGTTGCGGCTGGTGATGGCCTATGCCGCCGAGCTTGATCTGCCCTTGCAAACCCACCAGTCTCCCTTCAACGTGGGGCTCCCCCTCGAATTGCCCCTGCTGACCCGCACCCAAGCGGAGGACTTGGCCCAGCGCCATCATCTGGCCAATCAGGGGGTGAGTGAGGATGATATCAACCGTCTGCTCATCCGGGTAGGAGGCCACCCCTACCTCTTACAAATCGCGTTCTATTGGCTTCAGTCGGGCCATTTTACAAGCCAGCAGTTGATCGATCAGGCCGCCACCGACGACGGCATTTACCGCGAGTATTTGCATCGGCTGTGGGCGATTTTTCAGCAGTCCCCCGATCTGGAAAAAGCTTGGCAGCAGGTGATTGCCTCGGATCAGCCTGTGGTGTTACCAGCTTCTGTTGCTCACCGCCTAGAGGCCATGGGGATCGTGCAGCTTGAATCTGGGCGAGTTCGGGTACGTTGTCACCTCTGCCGAGACTATTTTTCCGCTCTCTACGCCGATCTCTAGCCTGACGGCGGGTGGGGAACCCCTGTTTCAACCCGCATCCTAGGGTGCTTCCAGACTGTTTTTTGCCTGCCCGCTGCCCCATTTCTGATGCATTCTCTGGCCCCCTGTGACTGTTCGTCCCTTGCCCCATCTCTACCAGGCTGGCGGAAGCCTGACTGCCGATGCTGAAACCTACGTGGTGCGGGCAGCGGATCAGCAGCTCTGGGAGGGGCTATTGGCAGGGGAGTTTTGCTACGTGTTCAATGCCCGCCAAATGGGCAAATCTAGCCTGAGAACGCGGATTCGTCAGCGCCTAGAGCAGGCCGGACATCGCTGCATCTATCTGGATATGACCGAACTAGGCAGCGATCAGGTGTCGATGGAGCAGTGGTATCGGGGGGTGATGGTGGTAGTGCTGCGGGAGCTGCACCTCCTTGGCTCCATCAACATCAATGATCGCTGGCAAACCTGGGGTTCCCTCCCCCCCGTGCAGCAGTTACGGCTGCTGATTGATGAAATCTTTGAGCACCTGCCCCACAGCCGCCTGTTTATTTTGGTAGACGAAATCGACAGCGTGCTGAGCCTCGACTTTCCCGCCAACGACTTCTTCGCCTTCATCCGCGCCTGCCACGAACAGCGGGTTCACCAGGCCGACTATGGCCGCCTCACCTGGGGGCTGTTTGGCGTGGCCACCCCCTCAGATTTGATTCGCGACCCCCAGCGCACCCCCTTCAACATTGGCCGCGCCATTGATCTCCAGGACTTTACCCTGGCGGAAAGTCAGCCTCTTCTAACGGGGTTTGGGCCTCAGATCTGCCATCCAGAGGCCGTGCTAGCCGCCATTCTCCACTGGACGGGAGGCCAGCCCTTTCTCACCCAAAAGCTCTGTCAGCGGGTGATGAGTCTGGCCCAGGTCAATCCTAGGGAGCCGTTGCCCATGCCGCCGGGAGGGGAGGATTTATGGGTGGCGCGGCTGGTGCGCGATTACGTGATCGACCACTGGGAAAGCCAGGACAACCCAGAACATCTCCGCACCATTCGGGATCGGCTGCTCCACAATGAGCAACGCGCCCCCCGGCTGCTGGCCCTCTACCAGCGGGTGCTAGCCCAGGAGGAGGTGCCCTTCGACGGCAGTTCGGCCCAGCGGGAACTGCTGCTGTCGGGGCTGGTGGCCCAGGTGGAAGGAACCCTGCGGGTGAAAAATCCCATTTATCGGGCGGTGTTTTCCGAAGCCTGGATTCAAACCCAGTTAGACAATCTGCGCCCCTACGCCCAAGCCCTCAATGCCTGGGTGGCCTCGGGCTATGGCGATGAGTCGCGGCTGCTGCGCGGGGAAACCCTGCGCCAGGTGTTGGATTGGGCTAAGCCCCAAAGTCGGCGGCTGGGGGATTTAGACTACCGCTTCTTTCAGGCCAGCCAGGAGGCGGAACAGCGGCGTATTCAGCAAAACCTAGAGAACGAACGACTCCAGGCCGAAAACCAAAGCCTGCGGCAAACCCGCCAGGTGGCGCAGCTCAGAACCGTGCTGCTGGGGGTCGTTTCTACGGCCTTGGTGGGGGCCTTGGGCCTAAGCTGGATCACCTGGCAGCAGTATCAGCGGAGCCAACTGGGGGAAGTGAAGGCGCTGACTTCCTCCTCCAATGGGCAGTTTACCTCTCACCAGCAGTTGGATGCCATGGTGGAAGCGCTGCGAGCCTACCGCGCCCTAGGGCGGGTGCAGTCCCCTGGGGTGGCCCTGCGCGATGGGGTGAATGCGGTGCTGAATCAAACCGTCTTTGGCAGCAATGAACGCAACCGCCTGACCGGGCATCGGGGGGGCGTGCTGACGGTGGACATTAGCCCTGATGGCCAGTGGATCGCCACGGGCAGCAATGATAGAACCGTAGTTTTGTGGGCCAGGGATGGTCGCCTGGTGCATCGCCTAGAGCACCAAAATACGGTGCATCGGGTGGCCTTCACCGCCGACTCCCAGCGGATCATCACCGGAAGCCTAGACGGCACCCTACAGGTGTGGGATTTAGAGGGGCAGCAGCAGCTCCAAATCCAGGCCCACGATCAGCCTGTGTGGGGAGTGGGCACCAGCCCCAATGGCCAGTGGATGGCCTCGGCGGGCGGGGATCGCACCATCAAGGTTTGGCGCACCGATGGCACCCTAGCCCAAACCCTACCCACCACCAGCATTCCCTGGAACGTGGTGTTTAGTGCCGATGGGGACGAGGTAATCGCGGCGGTGGTGGATGGCACGGTGCAGCGCTGGCGGACCAATGGGGAGCCGCTACCGTCCTTGGTGGGGCACCGGGCGGAGGTGTGGGATGTGGATGTTTGCCCCGGCCGCGATCAGATTGTGTCCGCCAGTTCCGACCAAACGGTGAAGGTGTGGGATAGGAAGGGCCAGCTTGTGCAAACCCTCACCCCGCCGAATTCGGCTCCTCTGCTGGGGGTGGCCTGTAGCGACAATGGTGCGTTTATCGCGGCCAGCGGCAAGGATGGTAGAGCCCATATTTGGCAGAGTGACGGTACCTTTATTCGCACCGTGCGGGGGCATCGGGCCACCATTCGCGACGCCGCCCTAGGGCCAGATGGCACCTTTGCCGCCTCCGCCAGCGACGACGGCACCGTGCGCCTCTGGCAGCGTAATCTCTACCTGATGCGAGAACTGGTAGGCCATACCGACACCATTTGGTCGCTCTCCGCCAGCTCCGATGGCCGCACCTTTGCCTCCATGGGATCCGCTGGAGAAGTGAATATCTGGCGGGATTCAGAACGGCTCCATACCCTAGCCTTTGACCCCAGGGCCGGAGCCTTTGATCCCACGGGCAACCTTCTGTTTACCGCCAGTACATCAGGGCTGCACCGCCTCACCCTCGATCAGGGGACTTTGCCCACAACGCCCGATCCTTGGCAACCTGACACGACCCTCGGCAGCGGTTTTGGGCTAGCTTTGCAGGCACCACCGAGTTCCGACTTACCCCCCTCGAACGCAGAGGCCTTCTTCCTCGCCGTGGGCACCGATGACGGCACCATCCAAATCCGCGACGCTACGGGGGCAGTGAAAACCCGGTTTAAAGCCCACAGTTCGCGCATTTGGCAACTGGCGTTTAGCTCCCAGGCCCCCACCCTGGCTTCGGCCAGCGAGGAGGGCACAGTCAAACTATGGCGCACCGATGGCACCCTGATCGGCACTCCCATTGCCAATGCCGGGGCCGTGTGGGGCATTGCCTGGAGTCCTGATGGCCAACGCCTAGCCGCCACCAGCCTAGACGATACCCTCTACCTCTGGACTTACCCCAACGGCCCTCTCCAACCAATCCCTGGCCAAAGCGATGGCCTGACGCGGGTGGCCTTCAGCCCCGACGGCCACACTATCGCCACCGGAGGCATTGATGGATCGATTAAACTGTGGCACCAAGACGGCACCCTTCGTACCATTCTCCCTGGCCAAGGGGGAATCATCACCGCCCTCACCTTCAATGCCGGGGGCAACCTGCTCTACTCCGGCAGCGACAACGGCCAGTTGATCGTCTGGGACATGGAGCAAATTATGACCCTCGACTTTGTCGCCTATGCCTGCGATTGGGTGCAAGACTACCTCCGCCACGGCGAGGGACTGACGCCCCAGGATCGCCAAATCTGTACCCCCTAGGCCGTCTCCATGCCTGCTTCCCCTCCCCCACGCTCCTTTTACGGTCTCGGTTGGTTGCTGGGACTCCTCGCGCCTCCCCCCTCAGCGAAACCTTCAGCGAAACCGTACCCTCCATCATTAACGAAACCTTCAGCGAAACCCTCAGCGAAACTGTCCACCAGGTTGATCTACGCTCTGGGCTGGGGGGCCGTCATCGCAGGGCTATGGGGCACCGTCCAGGGGCTAGAACTGCTGCGGCAAGGGGGAGAGGATCAGCTTGCAGAGCGGCTTCAGCGTCCGGTGCGGGTAGGCGGGCTGCGGGGGCTATCCCGTCGGGGGATTCACCTTGGCCCGCTGCACGTTCCCCCAGAACCCGATGATCGGTGGCATGGGCAGGTTAACACTGTGATCGTCGGCATGAATGGGTTGGCCTGGGCCAAAGGCACCGATCCCTGGCTGACTGTCACCCTCGATCAGCCGCAGATCACCCTAGTTGCGCCGAAGCATGGCCCCTGGAGTTTGCCCCGCCTTAACTCGGCCCCCGCTTCTGAGGACGGTCGAGAGCAGGACGGTCGAGTTCGGCACAGGCCCGATCCAGATGGGCGACCCCGATTGGCAGCGGTGCAGATTCAGCGGGGACAAGTCACGGTCTTGGGAGCAACCGGGACGGCCTATCTAGAGGTGGAGGATCTTCAGGGGGCCGTGATTCGCCCTGCCGAGGGGGCCATGGCCTTGGATCTGACAGGGCAGATGGATCAGGGGCAGTTTACCCTCAGCGGCACCCTACCCCAGTTTAGAACCGTCGGCGTGAGTCCTGGATTGCCTGCCAAAGCCACGTTGCAAGTGGCCCAACTGCCCCTCACGGCACTCAATGCCCTGCTGCCGCCCCCCATTGCCCTAAACACGGGGGTAGTCAATGGCCATGTGGCGCTGACGGTGCCTTTGGATGGTCTAGGTCAGCCCCAGTTCCGAGGCACCGAGGCCCAGGGGCTGGTGATGGCGAGGGGTGAGGGCCAACTGGGGCAAGTGGCAGAGCCGCTGCGGTGGCAGGGGGGACTGTGGCTCCAGGGGCAGCGGGCCACCCTCCACGATACGCGCCTGCATCTGGGAAACCTATCCCTCACAGCAGCGGGGCAGGTAGATCCCCTGGGCTACAACCTCACGGCCCAGGTGCCCCCGGTAGCGGCGGCGGATGTGGAGCGTTTGGTGGGCCAACCCCTGCCATTGGCTCCGGGCCAAGCCTTTGAGGGCTATGTGCGGGTCTCTAGCCCCTGGCAAAAGCCGGAACTTGAGCTTCAGGCCACGGGCCAAGCACCGCCGGGATCCCTGGCACTGCCCCTCGACCCCGACCTGATCGCCACCAGCCTGGGCATGACGATGCAGGGATTGCCCCTGCGCCAGTCCGTGCCGCTGATCGAGGGGGCCAGCTACGTCTTTCGGCGGGATGGAGCCTGGTTTACCCTGCGCGATGGCACCGTGGTGCCGCCCCTGTCGGAAGCCGCCTACAACCGAGCCAGGGCGCAATTCCAGACTGCCCTCGCCCCCCACCTCGACCGCAAATTCTTCTGGTTTTTGCAGACCAGCCCCTTCATTACCGCCCTCGCCGCCGATGTGCAAACGGGCAAGCTCGACGCCTATCGGTCGGGCCAGCGGTTTAATACCGACCGCTTTTTTGTCGAGTATTTCATGCCCGTGTATGTGGAATCCAGTGGGGCGGCGGGGCTCGATCCGGCGGAATCCTTGTGGATGCTGGATCACTCCCTGCGTACCCTCCACGACCCGCTGCTGCGTACCCCAGAGGCCAAGCCCATCACCAGCGGGGCCGGAATTGTCGGCTCCTTTTGGCGCGACGAGCAATCTCTCTCGATGAAACAACTGGTGCTGCGCCCCTGGGTGGCTGATGGTAGCCCCTGGGGGCCGCTGTTGCGCTATGGCCTGGTGCGCCACATCGAGCGATCCACCCACCTAGAAAACCGCCGTCTGGCCAGCACCCCGGAGGTGCTTTCTAAGTTGCCCAACGTCACCTTTGGGGCCGAGGAGGGCGCGATTGCCCTGGCCCTGGGGATTGTGCAGTTTCCAGAGACCGGAATCTACCCCACCGAGGTTGTCACCCTGGCGCGGCAAATTGTCGAAAACGAACGCCAAAAGCAGGTGCTTCGCCAGCAGATTACCGACCAACTCCGCACCCTGGCCACCCAGCAGACGCCCATCCTCGCGGCGGCCCTCGCCGACGCCGCCCAAACCAGCCCCGACCACCTGGGGCTCAGCCCCCACTTCTCCCCCACCGAAGCTAGCCGACTCAACGGCGGCAACACCCTATCCATCCTGGTCTCCCGCAGCGAAAAGGCAGGCTACCCCCTCACCCAAGCCTACGCCAACGGTCGGGGGCTGCTGCTGGAGTGGCTCCAGGGAGCGTCCCCAGCCGCTGCCAATCCCGCCGCCGATCAAGCCAGTCAACTGGTATACGCAACTCTGCGGGATCACGGCCTCGATGCCGACTTTTGGCCCTGGCTGGCCCAGCGGGTGCCTCAACTGGCCAACACCCTGAACGACCTCACTATCCCAATTCGCACCTACCACGCCCTCGCCCAGCAGGGGGCCAGCCTCCACGAAGTCTTCTATGCCGCCATGGTGCAAAACGACCAAGATATCGGTATCGCCGCCACCCTCAAACAGGCCGTCGGCTTCCAGGCCCACCTGGCCCACCTCATCGACCAAGCCTTTGCCCCCGCCGATCCCTACGATCCCCGCTATCTGGCCTTTCGCCGCAGCCTCGCCATCTACCTGCGCGAAGCCCCCGACATTGCCGTCTATGGTGGTACCCCCGCCGCCCTCCGTGCCTACGGCCAAGAAACCCTCAATGTGCAAGAACTCATTGCCGTTGATCTCCAAGATGCCCCCCGCATTCGCGCCCTCGCCAAGCTCTACGCCGAAGCCAGGGATCAGCGCATGGTGGGCGAGTGGGACGTACCCGGTTTTCAAAAAATCCTGCTGCTGGGTTCCCTCCTGGCGGCGGGGGTAAGCCGCGACGAACTGCCCCCCAGTTTGGCCAACATTGGCTTTCCCAGCGC
Source organism: Leptolyngbya sp. BL0902 (assembly GCF_016403105.1). Classification (NCBI taxonomy): domain Bacteria; kingdom Bacillati; phylum Cyanobacteriota; class Cyanophyceae; order Leptolyngbyales; family Leptolyngbyaceae; genus Leptolyngbya; species Leptolyngbya sp. BL0902. The sequence continues at coordinate 2,856,439 of NZ_CP046155.1, read as the reverse complement.
CCAGTTTCGCCATCACCTCGTCTTTGCGGTGGGGGGCGATGGTATCCAGGCCGAAGGGACTCGCCTCGGCGTCCAGGCCCACGATTACCGAGTGCCGTTTCAACCCTTGCCCCTGCCCAGCTACCGCGTCCCCAGCCTAGATGGCACCAACCCCAAGGATTGCCCCCGCCAGCCCACCCTCGCCGCCCTCGCCCTTGGCCCCGGCAGCCAATTTATCTGGCACCCCGAAACCCAACGGGTTTGGCTCCAGCGGGCCGAGGTTTCCTGCTACCTGCCCAACGATTGGGAGAGCATCATCTTCCCCGCCCTGCTCGAAACGGTGCCCGTTCTCCACAGCCCCGCCGGATATAACCAGCTTCAGAAAAAACTAGAAGAGGCCCAGCGCCTAGAGGCCGGAATGTTTCCGGTGGATTTCTAGACCGCTGGCGGAGCGGGCTGGGAGTTGCCTGTGGAGTCGCCCGTGGCCGCAAGGGGAGGATGACTAGGGCGGTTTCGCGATTGTGGCAAGACACCAAAAAAGCCAGGGGCACCATAGCAGCACCCCTGGGTAAGGCTTGGGATCATGGATTGGGCACCGTGATCTCAAGGAAATCGCATGTTGACGGTTAGTGGGAAATTAGCTGGCGGTAAACCAAGCCACATCGCGGTTTTTGGTGGCCCAGAACATGCCGTGGATTTTTTGGATAGCTTCCATCAGTTCCGTGGCGTGTTGGGCGCTCACTTCTACTTTGCAGGCCGAGCAAAGCTTCGCCGCTTTCCAGAAGGTGTCATGGAGGTCGGGGAACTGCTCGAGGTGAACGGGCTTGAAGTAGTCTGTCCAGAGGATCAGCAGTTCCTCTTTAGCCAGTTGAGCCTGCTCTTCTTTGATGGCGCTATAGCGGGCGAAGGTGTTGTGGTAGGCCACGGCAGCGGCCTGATCGCCAGGAGCGGGTAGTTCTAGAGCCAGTAGTTTTTTGGTCATAGAAACCACCGCCTCCGCCGCCACACGGGCCGAGGAGGGATCGTAGACGCCGCAGGGGCCGTCGCAGTGGGCGTGCACTTCAGGGGCGGGGAAGCGGGTTTGGAACTGGGAAATAACTTGGTTCAGCATAATGACGTCCGATTGTGATTGCGTCTTTGCGGTTGTTTCGGGCTAATCCTTGGGAACCCTAACCCTAAGTCTCCATGGAGATGACCCGTTGGCCTAGCCTGGGAAACCCCAAGGCGCAACCCTAGGGTGGGCCAAAATCCCTATGGGGGGCAGGGGGATAGGGGGACTAACCCCTCCATTCTTATAGCTATTGGTGTCTTGTGCAACTAGCTACCCCCAAGCTAGGGCCAGCACCCTGTTCAAACCACTGTCTGGGGAGAGATCGCCATGAGTTTATTGAAGCGGCCAAGGATGAATCGGTGGATGCGGGGAATGACCCTAGTGGCCATGGGGCTAAGCCTGGTGGGGTGTGGGCCGCTAGCGCTGCTGTTACCGACCTCGGTGGGGGATATCGCTGACCTGCCCCCCTGTGTAGATGACCAGTGCCACTGCGGCGATTTTCTCGCCCAAACCCAGGCCCAGGCGGTGCTAGATGCCCTGCCGGGGGATCCCTACGGGCTGGATGGCGACGGCAATGGTCGAGCCTGCGAAACGCTGCCTGCGGCGCTGCCGCCAATGGATCCCCCTGGCCCACCATCCAGCAATCCTCACCTGGTGCTGGGGAACCCTAGCCATGCCGCTACCAGCAATCCCAACAACTATCTGCTAGAACGGCCCCAGTATGTGATTTCCTACAGCCGAGATCGCAAAATCCTCAACTGGGCCAGTTGGCAACTCAATGCGAACTGGCTGGGATCGGTCAACCGCCAGGATGACTTTCGGCCTGATGGATCCCTACCCCAGGGGTTTTACCAAGTCACCCCCACCGACTTTCGCGGCAGTGGCTACGACCGGGGCCACATTGTGCCATCGGGCGACCGCACCAATACAGTTCGAGACAACAGCGCTACTTTTTTGATGACCAACATCGTGCCCCAGACCCCAGAAAATAATCGTGGCCCCTGGCGCGACCTGGAAGAATATGGCCGCGACCTGGTGCGTCAGTACAATCACGACGTCCATATCTTTGCCGGGGCCTACGGGCAGCGGGGCACCGTGGGCAGTCGCGGTATCGTCATTCCCTCGCGGCTGTGGAAAATTCTCATTGTCTACGACCGCCTCCCGGATGGCAGGTTGGGCCTTGGCCCCGACAGCCAGGTGATTGCCGTGGATATGCCCAACCGCAATGACCTCAACGCCGACTGGCGGCAGTATCGCACCAGCGTCCATCGCATTGAACAGGCGACGGGCTATCGGTTCCTGGCTGATCTTCCCGCAGACCTCCAGGAGCGGCTGAAGGCTGACCCCCAGCCCTAGGCCGTGGCCATCTATGGCCACCGGGTAGGGCGATCCAGCGGTTATCGCAGGGGCTGCTCGTCCCTTGGCGTCACGCTTTCCTTAGACAACCCTTATAATTGGATCATCCCCCAACACCGCGCCCTCCAGCCAAAGCCCTGGCCATTCCCAAGAGTTGGTCTGTGTCTAGACCACTCGGCGGATACGGTGGCAAGGCTTGAGGGTAGAATTCCGGTGTCTAGCTTTTCTGAATGAGAATCGCTACACTGCTAAGCCTAGCGCCTGCCAAGCTGTCCGCCTAGGCCCGATATCCATCAAACTTCATAACCTGTCCGACTATTACACAGTTTTTATGTCTAAATATCATGGTTCCAAGCGGCTTTCTATCTTTGTAGATGGCAACAACATGTTCTATGCCCAGCAAAAAAACGGCTGGTTTTTTGATCCAAAGCGGGTTTTAGAATATTTCCTCGGCCTTGATGGCGGAGCAACGTTAGTGAATGCCTTTTGGTATACAGGTCTAAAAGATCCCCAGGATCAGCGAGGGTTTCGGGACGCCCTGATTAGCCTCGGCTACACTGTCCGCACCAAAATCCTGAAGGAATACTACGACGATACCTCCGGTCGCTATTCCCAAAAGGCCAACCTAGACATCGAAATTGCCATCGATATGTTCAATACCGTCGATCAGTACGATGAGGTTGTTTTATTTAGCGGTGATGGCGACTTTGAACGCGCCATTGAACTCCTGCGTTCCAAAAGCACCCACATTACGGTGGTCTCCACAGAAGGCATGATCGCCCGTGAACTCCGTAACGCGACCGACCGCTACATTGACCTCAATGATGTTCGTAAATACATCGAAAAAGACTACTGACTGGCCACGCTCCCAGAGAGAGTTCCAGAGAGGTTCCCAGAAAACGATCTAGGCCATGCCCATCCACAGCCCCTAGAGGAGGCCCAAGCCACCGCCACCCCAGACCCAAGGCCCCTATCTCGCCCCCTGCCCCCCAAACTGTCGCCTAAGCGCCTTCGCTCCTGAGCGGCTGTCCTTTTTGGAATCGGGGAGCAGAGTATTGGCAGCGCTCTGCCCTTGGGGGTTGGGGCGATGGGGGCCGAGGCGGCGGGGCCTAGCCATCTTCCAGTAGTCGGCTGTCAATGTCATCGAGGCCGGGGAGATCGCCAATTCCCAGGCTGTCTTCCACCGCCAGTCGGTCGCCATCTTCGGCATCGAAGGGAAACACAATGGCGGGCAACCCAGCTCCATTCATCCCCTTGAGGATGCGCTCTGGGGTTTCGGGGAACAGCACAAACAGCGGGTATCCGGTGTCGCTGCCGTCGCTCAGCAGGTGGTGATAGCGCTGGGGCAGCAGCCATTCATAGCCCCGGTCGGTGAGGATTTGGGTGTGTCGCCAGCGCAGCAGCAGGCTAGAAAAGTCCTCCTGGGGGCGATGAATAAATACGAAGATCTCTACCCCGGTTTTAATTTTCCATTCGGGATCGCACATCAGCAGCCCCACATCGCAGGGCAATGTCACCACCGATCCGGGCTCCACCGCTGGGCTGTGGGGGTTGAGGTGCACCGAGTCGCGCACGCGGATATTGGGCAGCGGCAGGGTGACAATACTCTCCTGGGGCCGTCGCAAGCTGGGCACCACCTCCATATAGGGACGATGGCGCTTCAGCAGTTCTAACGCCCCTACATGATCGGTGCAGGTGCTGAGCAGGCTTTCGTATTGAATGGGTTTGATGGCCATAGCACGATTGTTTGAAGAGGGTGGCCCCAGGGTGTGGGCCATCAACGGACTGCCCTTTCACGATAGCTTGTCTCACCACGAATGCCCCAGCCCAGCCATACATCCGTTCAGCGGCATCAAAAGTCCGTGAAATGGAGGAGGTTCAGTCCGTTAACCCAACACCCCCAACAGGCACCACCCAGCGCCGTAAGGACTCTCTTCAGAATCTCCAGGTCAGACCGTAAGGCCAGACCGTAAGGCCAGAATCTTAAGGATTCAAGCTATTGCCTTAAGGAAGTCAGCAGGTTAAGATGATAGCTTTGGAATTATTCCAAGCCTCATTTTTTCGGAGAGTAAACGTTTATGGCGCGATATCGCGGTGCCCGTCTACGGGTCGTTCGGCGGTTGGGCGAGTTGCCGGGGTTGTCCCGCAAAACGCCCCGTAAGGCTAACCCCCCTGGGCAACATGGCCAAGACCGCAAGAAAAAGTCTGAATACGGGATTCGTCTCGAAGAGAAGCAAAAGCTGCGGTTCAACTACGGCTTGACCGAGAAGCAACTGCTGCGCTACGTGAAAAAAGCCCGTCGGGCTGGGGGTTCCACCGGATTGGTGATCCTGCAACTGCTGGAAATGCGGCTGGATAACACCGTATTCCGCCTTGGCTTTGGCCCCACCATTCCCTCCGCACGGCAAATTGTGAACCACGGCCATATCTGCGTGAACGGTCGCCCTGTCACCATTCCCAGCTACCAGTGCCGCCCCGGCGATGTGATCACCGTCCGCGATCGCGACGCCTCCAAGAAACTGGTGGAAGCCAACCTGGAATTCCCTGGCTTGGCCAACGTTCCGAGCCACCTAGAACTCGACAAAGCAAAACTAACCGCCAAGGTCAATGGTGTGATCGAGCGCGAGTGGGTCGCCCTCAGCATCAACGAACTGCTGGTGGTGGAATACTACTCTCGCAAAGCCTAGTGGCTGCTGGCTTGCGAGACCGTTTTGGCTGCTGGCTGATAGCAACTATCACTTACCGCCCATAACGAACTTACTCTTACTTTCCCTAGCCCCTTGGTCCGTCAGCCAAGGGGCTATTTTTGTGAGCGGGGTGGCATGAGTCAAAGCTGTGGATTCAGATAGCTCCCATCATCCGAAGCTCATAACCCCGATTTCCAAAAGGCAGAAAGGCCGTATCTACGTTTGTCGCAACGGCTTGATAGGCAATGCCATCCCCCATTCCCTGGCGAATGGCATTGCGTTTGGGCGGCGTTTCTTGGGGCCGATTGACTGTGTCCCGTCCTGGTGATGCCCTTTTCGTGGCCTACGTCACCCCCAATCGGCCAAAATCCGTCACCATAGGAACAGTGCCAGTAAACCTGTATCTTTTACCGTTTGGGAATCAGCGATGGGCGATTTCAACATTCAGGCCCCCTTTGAACCAATGGGCGACCAGCCCAAGGCCATTGCCGGACTCACCCAATTTTTGAAGGACAACACCCGCTACCAAACCCTGCTGGGGGCCACGGGCACGGGCAAAACCCACACCATCGCCCGCGTCATCGACAACATCGGCAAGCCCACCCTGGTGCTGGCCCACAACAAAACCCTGGCGGCCCAGCTTTGCAACGAGCTGCGGGAATTTTTCCCCGATAACGCCGTAGAGTATTTCATCAGCTACTACGACTACTACCAGCCGGAAGCCTACATCCCGGTGACAGATACCTACATTGCCAAAACCGCCTCGATCAACGAAGAAATCGACATGCTGCGGCACTCCGCCACGCGGTCGCTATTCGAGCGGCGAGACGTAATTGTGGTGGCCTCCATTAGCTGCATCTACGGCCTGGGGATGCCTGCGGAATACCTGAAAGCCTCGATTCCCTTGCAGGTGGGGATGGAGGTGAACCAGCGCCAGGTATTGCGAGATTTGGCCCAAATTCAGTACGAGCGCAATGATCTTGACCTGGGCCGAGGGCGGTTTCGGGTGAAGGGGGACGTGCTAGAAATCGGCCCCGCCTACGAAGATCGCATCATTCGGGTGGAATTTTTTGGCGACGAAATTGACGCGATTCGCTACGTCGATCCCATCACCGGGGCCACGTTGCAGAGCATGGAGGGGCTGAGCATTTACCCCGCCAAGCACTTTGTTACCCCCGAAGATCGGGTGGAAGAAGCCTGCCAAGCCATCCAAGCGGAACTGGCGGAACGGCTGGAAGCCCTGGAAAAAGAGGGCAAGTTGTTGGAAGCCCAACGCCTAGAACAGCGCACCCGCTACGACCTAGAAATGATCCGCGAGGTAGGCTACTGCAACGGCGTGGAAAACTACGCCCGCCATCTCGCCGGACGCCCCGCCGGATCGCCGCCGGAATGTCTGCTGGATTATTTTCCTAAAGATTGGCTATTGGTGATCGACGAATCCCACGTCACCATTCCCCAAATTCGCGGCATGTACAACGGCGATCGCAGCCGCAAAATGGTGCTGATTGACCACGGGTTCCGCCTGCCCAGCGCCGCCGACAACCGCCCCCTCAAGGCCGAGGAATTTTGGGAGAAGGTGAACCAGTGCGTCTTCGTCTCCGCCACGCCGGGGGACTGGGAAATGGAGATCTCCGAGGGCAAAGTGGTGGAGCAAATCATCCGCCCCACCGGAGTGCTCGACCCAGAGCTATTTGTGCGCCCCACCGAAGGCCAAATCGACGACCTGTTGGGGGAAGTGCGGGAACGGGCGGCACGGCAGGAGCGCGTCCTCGTCACCACCCTAACCAAGCGCATGGCCGAAGACCTGACGGAATACCTGGAAGAACACGGCGTGCGGGTGCGCTATTTGCACTCCGAAATTCACTCCATCGAGCGCATCGAAATCATCCAAGACCTGCGCGACGGCAACTACGACGTGCTGGTGGGGGTCAACCTGCTGCGGGAGGGGCTAGACCTGCCGGAAGTCTCCCTGGTGGCGATTTTAGACGCAGATAAAGAAGGATTCCTCAGGGCCGAGCGCTCCCTGATTCAAACCATTGGGCGGGCGGCGCGTCACGTCCGGGGACAGGCCATCCTCTACGCCGACAACCTAACCGACAGCATGGCCAAGGCCATCGACGAAACCGAGCGCCGCCGCGCCATCCAAACCGCCTACAACCAGGCCAATGGCATCACCCCACAACCCATCGAACGCCGCAACAAGGGCAACTCCATCCTCTCCTTCCTGGATATTTCCCGCCGCCTCAATGCCCAAGAACTCGAAGAAGTCTACGAACACAAGGAAGACCTGCCCCTAGAAGACATCCCCGAACTGATTGGCCAACTGGAAAAACAAATGAAAGAAGCCGCCAAAAACCTCGAATTTGAAGAGGCCGCCAAATACCGCGACCGGATCAAAACCCTGCGCGATCAACTGCTCGGAAAACGGGTTTAGGGGCGGTCATCCATGGGGCAGTCGCAGCCTAGGGATTGACCTGGCCAATCCAGGCGGATCGGGGGGGCAGATGCAGCCCATCCGGCCCGACCTGGGCAGAACGGTAGGCCCACAGGGTATGCCAGTCTCCAGGGGGCGCACTGGGCTGGAGGTGCGGGGGCGCAATCGTCGTCGCCGTCTCACCCGCATTGAGCACCACGGTGATCGTTTCGGAGCCTTGGCTGTCGGCGTTCAGCGTTCTGGCGAAACTGTAGGTGTGGCCCTCGGCATAGCCCACCTGGTAGGTGCCCGTTCGCAAGGCCGGGTGCTGGTGGCGCAGGGCAATCAGGGCTTTATGAATCTCCAAGAGGGAGCGATTCCAGGCCGACTCTGGCGGAAAGGTGCGGCGACAGTCGGGGTCTAGTTCTCCCGGTAGGCCCACCTCATCGCCGTAGTAGAGACTGGGCGCACCGGGAAAGGTGAGCAGCAGCACCGTCGCCAACACCACGCTGGCCTCGTCCTCCCCCACCACGGAATACATTCGAGCGACATCGTGGCTGGACAGCAAGTTCAGTTGGGTGAGCTGAATGTCCCAGGGATAGAGACCCAGAAGTGCCTGCATTTTCGCCCCATAGCCCGCTGCATCCAGGGCCGGATAGGGGAAATAGTGGGGTTTTTCTGCCAAGTCCATCCGCACCCGATCCCCGGCGGCAAAGGCAATGGTTGGCCCGGTAAACAGGTAGTTCATCACCCCGTCAAACTGGGTGCCATCGAGCCACTGGCGGGCGTCCGTCCACACCTCACCCACGATGTAGGCGTCGGGGTTGATGGCCTTGATGCGGTCGCGAAATTCTTGCCAAAAGCCCGCTGTTTTGACCTCGTAGGGCACATCTAGCCGCCAGCCATCAATGCCTTGGCGTACCCAATATTCTCCCACCCGCATCAGGTATTCCCGCGCCGCCGGATGGTCATGGTTAAAAGTAGGCAGGGCACGATTATCGACCCAGCTTTGATAGTTGGCGGGCTTGCTGCCGTCGTAGGCGGAGAGGGGCCAACCCTCCACCCGAAACCAGTCAATCCAGGGGGAGTGGGGGCCGTTTTCTAGAATGTCATTAAAAAAGAAAAAGCCTCGGCTGGCATGATTAAATACCCCATCGAGCACCACTTTTAGCCCCCGCTGATGGGCAGCTTCCAAGAGGTCGAAAAAGGCGGCATTTCCCCCCAGCAAGGGGTCTACTTGGTAGTAATCGTGGGTGTGATAGCGATGGTTGCAGGCCGACTGAAAAATGGGTGTGAAATAAATCGCTGTAATGCCCAAATCTTGCAAGTAGTCTAGCTTCTCTAGCACACCCCACAGGTCGCCCCCCTTATAGCCCGAAGGCGTGGGCGGCGTGTCCCACGGTTCTAGGGCCACGGCCATGGCCGGATCGTCTATCCGTCGCTGGGTACGCGCCATCCGATCCGGAAAAATCTGGTAAAACACCGCCTGTTTTACCCAATCCGGCGTGTGAATCGCCATATCCCTTGCCTCGGTTGCTACCCCGTTAGGCTAGCGCCATCTGTCCAAGGTGGCTAGGGCATCGGGTAGAATGGAACGTATCCTGGGGCTGTAGCTCAGCAGGATAGAGCGACCGCCTCCTAAGCGGTAGGTCGTGGGTTCGAACCCCGCCAGCCCTGTTCTCAAAGCCTTTTCAGCGCAAGAAGGTGATTTACTGTGCGTTCCGAAATTGTGTGACATGGGCCTGACCTCACAGGTAGGGCCGTTGGGGCAGGCTTGTCTATTGCGACTGGGCTTTTGCGATTTTGAAGTGTGGCGTTCAGGCTTAGATCACGGCCCTGCATCCGTAGGGGTGGGACGTAGACTGTAACGGTTTGCAAGTAATAGTAGGAAATGGTTCACAATCCTCGCAGGAAAAAGCACAACAGGCTAGGATTGCGGTGGTTCTTCGTTGATAGGGAAACCGGGGATGACGGCACCAGTACGGGCTTCAGCTCAGTCCATGATTCTCACTAATATCGAAAGTGTTCCGGGCAAGACCATTACTAAGCAATTAGGGCTGGTTCAGGGTAGCTCTGTACGGTCAAAACACATTGGCCGAGACATTGCGGCGGGCTTCAAAAATATTGTGGGCGGCGAACTAAAGGGCTACACCGAACTATTGCAAGAAGCCCGCGATCAGGCCACCCAACGCATGGTGCAAGAAGCTCGCCAACGGGGAGCAAATGCCATTGTGAACGTGCGGTTTGCCACGTCATCCTTAACCCAGGGCGCAGCAGAACTATTTGCCTACGGCACAGCGGTACGGGTGGAATAGCCATGGTAGAGCTATTGATTTTTGCGACGCTGCTGATTGTGGGACTTTACTTTGGTCGTCAGGCAGAACAACAGCACCTCAAATCCCTCAAGTGGCGAGAACAAGCTGTACAGCACCTAGGAATTAGCGTAACGGGCGCAAAAGCCGAGTTTCCCCATGCCCAAGAGGCTCAATTATTTGCGGGCAGTGTGGTCATTTCCTCAGATTTTTTTAAGACCTTTATTGCCGGGTTATTAAATCTGATTGGGGGCGAAATTTCCACCTACGAAAGCTTGCTAGATCGTGCCCGCCGAGAAGCAGTGCTGCGCATGGAAGAAGCGGCCCTGGCCTGGGGAGCCCATCAAGTGGTGAATGTGCGAATTCAGACCGCTGAACTGGGGGCTAATTCTGGTCAGGGGATTGTTGCGGTAGAAGTGATTGCCTACGGCACAGGGCTGAGGTGAGACAGGGGCGCATTAGTATAAAGAACCCCAAGTTCTTGAGAAAATCGAGGTTCTGAGAAACGACTTCCTGGACTACACTAATTCCCCTGGCTAAGGCGGCGAATGTTGAGCACGTCCGTCATTTTTCGCAGTTGGGTGAAGGTTTGCTCTAGGTGGGCACTGTCTCGCACATCTAGGCCAAGGTCAATCTCAGCGGTCTGGCCGGGGAAAGTTTTAACCTGGGCCTTGTGGACGTTAATTTGCAGATCGGAGAGGTGCGACAGAATATCCTTGAGCACGCCCACCCGGTCGATTACCTCAATCTTGACTTCCACGGGGTAGGTTTGGCGATTTCCGGTAGCGTCACCCTGGTTCCAACTGACGGGAATGAGCCGATCTCCAGGAATATCAGCTAGGTTGGGGCAGCCCTGGCGGTGGATGGCAATGCCGCGACTGCCGAGGGAAACGCTACCGAGGATGGGTTCTCCGGGCAGGGGGCTACAGCATCCAGCGATGTGGTAGACCAGCCCTTCAATGCCCAAAATTGGATCCTTGGAAGGCGCAGTGCGGTGGCGATGGAGGCTCGTGATGGCGTGGGCCAGCATCTGATTGGAGTCACCCAAGGAGGCTTCGGCGGAAATCGCCTCCTTGGCCTGTTGGGCCTTGATCATCTCTTCTCGTAGACGGTTGGCCACTAGGTTGAGGGTGACTTCCCCGTAGCCCAGCCCCGCCAGCAGATCGTCCACGGTGGGGTAGTTGCAACGCTCTGCCACCAATCGGGCCGCATCGGACTTCAGTAGGGCATCAAAGCCGTTACGGCCCATGCCTTTTTCTAGCAGATCGCGGCCACGGGCAATATTTTCATCCCGATGAAAGCGCTTGTACCACTGGCGAATACGGTTGCGGGCGCTGGGAGTAACCACAAAATTCAGCCAGTCTAGGCTGGGGTGGCCGCTCTTTTGGGTGATGATTTCCACAATGTCGCCGTTGGCTAGGGGCGTGTCGAGGGTGACGATGCGGCTGTTTACCTTAGCCCCGGTGCAGTGGTTGCCCACTTCGGTGTGGATGCGGTAGGCAAAATCGACGGGGGTTGCGCCCCGACTGAGGGGCACCACATCACCGTTGGGGGTGAAGACGTAGACATCTTCATCGAACAGGTTGCCCTTCACATTTTCGAGGAATTCCTGGGCATCCTTGAGGTCGTTTTGCCACTCTAAAAGCTGCCGCAGCCAGGTGAATTTGTCGTCGTCGGCGGTCATCCGGGTGTTGGTAGACGACCCGGTTTCTTTGTATTTCCAGTGGGCGGCAATCCCGTATTCGGCGATGTGGTGCATTTCCAGGGTGCGAATCTGCACTTCGATGGGCTTGCCTTTGCTGCCGATCACCACCGTGTGAAGCGACTGGTAGCGGTTGGGCTTGGGTAGGCCAATGTAGTCTTTAAAACGGCCAGGAATGGGGCGAAAGGCATCGTGGACAATGGCTAGGGCGCGGTAGCATTCGTCGTTGGTGCCTACAATCAGCCGCACCGCCGCCACATCGTAGATTTCGTGGAAGTCCTTTTGCTGCTTCTCCATCTTGCGATAGATGCTGTACAGGTGCTTGGGGCGACTGCTGATATCCACCACCTGAATGTTGGCCTCGTGCATTCGTTCCCGCAGGGTTTCCGCCACCTGCATCAGCCGCGATTCGCGATCCGTTCGCTTCTCGGTGACGTACTCCTGCATCTGCCGATAGGCTTCGGGTTCGAGGTACTTAAACGACAAATCCTCCAGTTCCCATTTGAATCGCCCAATCCCCAGGCGGTTGGCCAGGGGCGCGAAGATTTCCATGGTTTCGCGGGCAATGCGGCGGCGTTTTTCGTCGCTCAGGTGCTCTAGGGTTCGCATATTGTGGAGGCGATCCGCCAGTTTCACCACAATCACCCGAATATCCTCGGCCATGGCCAAGAACATGCGCCGAAAATTCTCCGCCTGCCGCTCGGTTTTGCTCTCAAAATTTAGCTTCGAGAGCTTGGTGACGCCCTCCACCAACTGCCGCACGTCGATGCCAAACAGTTCTTCAATTTGCTCTAGGGGCGTATCCGTGTCCTCCACCACATCGTGGAGAAACCCGGAGGCAATCATGGCGCTGTCGCCCCCCAAATCGCGCAGCAGCCCCGCCACCGCCACCGGATGGCAAATGTAGGCTTCCCCCGAGGCCCGATACTGGTTTTGGTGCAGGGCATAGGCAAATTCAAAGGCCCGACACACCAGTTCACTGTTAGACTTGTCATCGCGCAGGGGCACCTCCCCCTCCTGCAAGGGATGGTGATAGCTGAGGACACAGGTTTTCAGCCAGTTGGGCAACTCACAGTCGGTCGGCAAACAGGCTTCAGTCTCGACGGCACAAGACTCAAGATCGGTCGGTTGCGAGGGGTGAACTGTGGCAGTCATAGGACAATCAATGGGGTGAAGGGGTGGCGGAAACCTGTAGCCAAAGGATTAAAAAGATGCACAGCCCGTACAAACGTTCTGTGCCGCAGTCATAAATTTATTTGGATAGAGATAACCTACACCATCAGCCCAGAAATGTATCCTGAGCTTAGGGAGCTGCAATATTCGGCCAGGCTTGGCTTACCGGGCGAAGGTGTTATGTCGCCTAGCTTAACATTTTGTTTAAATCCTGCGAAGGATAAACAGGCAAAAATGTTCCCAAATTTACCAAAAGTTGATTTGGTACCGATTCCATCCCGATGATACCCCACCCCATATCCTAGCCACCCCTGACCTCAGCCCCCCTAGGGCAAGGCCCAGGGATCAATGGGTGTTGCTTGATGTTACAAGGGTAGCGTCCGACACAAAAGTACGACTACTTCAGCCGTATTATTTCTTAGTATTCAGGTTATTATGGCCGCAAAAAACTGGTCATTAGCCGCCCAAGCGCAGGTTATTCATCATCCTAGGGCGTCAGATTAAGTAATCTGGCGGCTTTTTTAGTGGTTAATCTTCTGCGTAAGGCTTTGGCGGAACTGCACAGGTTGGCTTAGCCTGCTGCTGCGGGTTGTTGTTAGCCCAGGTTTGCAGGGCCAGGGTCGTAGTCATCATCGAGCGTCTGAAGGGTTAGCCCCCAAGGGCTAGTGTCCAAAATCGAACGCCCAAAATCTAGCGTCATTAGGAGATTGCTATGAGTGGAAACGAGTTACGCGCCCAAGCCATTGCCACCATTGCTAGCCGCCCCAAGGTACCCGTAAACCCGCCCAGCAAGCTGGAGGAACTGTGGGCCAAGGACGTGTTTAGTCTGGCGAAAATGCAGGAATGCCTGCCCAAGTCGGTGTTCAAGTCCCTCCAGAGCACCATCAAGCACGGCACGCCTTTGGATATGTCGGTGGCGGATGTGGTGGCCGTAGCCATGAAGGACTGGGCCGTGGCCAAGGGGGCGCTCTACTACTCCCATATGTTCTTCCCCCTCACCAACGCCACCGCCGAAAAGCACGATGGCTTTATCTCCGTGCAGAGCGATGGCTCGGTGATTTCAGAATTTTCCGGCAAGGTGCTGGTGCAGGGCGAACCGGACGGCTCCAGCTTCCCCAACGGCGGCATTCGCTCCACCTTTGAAGCGCGGGGCTACACCGCCTGGGATGTCACCAGCCCCGCCTTTGTGATGGACACCGAAAACGGCGTCACCCTGTTTATTCCCACGGTGTTTGTGTCTTGGACGGGGGAAGCCCTCGACAAGAAAACCCCGCTGCTGCGATCCAACGCCGCCATGAGCAAGGCCGCCACCCGCGTGCTCTCGCTGCTGGGCCACACGGATATTGCCCCGGTCAACTCTAGCTGCGGGGCCGAGCAAGAATACTTCCTGGTGGATGCCAGCTTCGCCACGGTGCGCCCTGACCTGCTGCTGGCGGGCCGCACTCTGTTTGGCAAGGCTCCGGCCAAGGGCCAACAGTTTGACGACCACTACTTTGGGGCGATCCCAGAGCGGGTGCAGGTGTTCATGCAGGATGTGGAGGAAAAGCTCTATCGCCTGGGCATTCCCGCCAAGACCCGCCACAACGAAGTGGCCCCCGGCCAGTTTGAAATCGCCCCCTTCTTTGAAGCCGCTAACGTGGCCAGCGACCACCAGCAGATCATCATGACCGTGCTGCGGAACACCGCCAAAAAGCACGGCTTCCTCTGTCTGCTCCACGAAAAGCCCTTCTCCGGCATCAACGGCTCCGGTAAGCACGTCAACTGGTCGGTGGGCAACGCCACCCAGGGCAACCTGCTGGATCCCGGCGACACCCCCCATGCCAACGCCCAATTTTTGGTGTTCTGCGGTGCGGTGATTCGCGGCGTCCACAAGTATGGGCCACTGCTGCGGGCGGTGATTGCCAGTGCCAGCAACGATCACCGCCTGGGGGCCAACGAAGCCCCTCCGGCGATCATCTCCATCTACCTGGGCAGTCAGCTCCAGGATGTGTTTGACCAGATCGCCAGCGGGGAAGTCACCGGATCCCAAGCCAAGGGCGAGATGGACCTAGGGGTAGATACCCTGCCGAAATTTACCAAGGATGCCGGAGACCGCAACCGCACCTCCCCCTTTGCCTTCACCGGAAACCGTTTCGAGTTTCGGGCTGTGGGTTCGGGTCAGTCGGTATCGGGGCCGCTGGTGGCCATGAACACCATCCTGGCCGACTCCCTCAACTGGGTAGCCGACCAAATGGAAGCCAAACTGGGGGCCGGGGTTGAGCTGAACGTCGCCATCCACGATATTCTGCGCGACATCATCCACGACCACGGCAAGGTGGTGTTCAACGGCAACGGCTACTCCAGCGAGTGGCACGAAATGGCTGTCAACGAGCGGGGGCTGGCCAACCTCCGCACCACCGCCGATGCCCTGCCCGTACTGCGGGAACAGTACATCGAAGATCTGTTTGCTAACGCTAAGGTGCTCTCCCCGGTGGAACTGGGTAGCCGCTTTGAAGCCTACTCCGAGCAGTACATCCAGCACATCGAAGTGGAAGCCAAACTGGTGATCTCCATGGCCAAGACCATTATCTACCCCGCCGCCGTCCGCTACCTGGGCGAACTGGCCAAAACCATCGATAGTCTGACCGGAATCGGCATCGAATTTGGCAAGGACAGCGCTGTTAAAGTCGCTGAACTCACCAAGGACATGATGGCCAAGGTGGGCAACCTAGAGGACATGATGACCAAGCACTTCACCTCCGTGGAAGAGCACATGCAGTTCTGTGCCCAAACCCTCCGCCCCCTGATGGACGAGGTGCGGGAATATGCCGACGCCCTGGAGGGTGAAGTGGCCGACGACCTCTGGCCCCTGCCCACCTACCAGGAAATGCTGTTCATCAAATAGCCCCAGCCCCCCTGGGCCAGATTGATAGGGATATCGCCAGGTCTTCGATGCGCTAAGACCTGGCTTTTTTGCGGTTAATCTTCGGGTTCGCTTTCTAGGCGTTGTTTGGATTCCTGGAGTCGTTCCAGGTGGTTGGGTTCCACTTCGGGGTAGGTCAAATTCAAAGACTTCAGCTTTTGGTGAATGAAATGGGCCACCGCAAGGCGGGTAAACCACTTGTTATCGGCGGGGATAATGTGCCAAGGTGCCCAGTCGGTTCCGGTGTTGGTGAAAACATCTTCGTAGGCCGTTTGGTAATCATCCCAGCGGGCGCGATCTTCCACATCGGAAAGGGCAAACTTCCAGTTCTTCTCAGGACGATTGATACGCTCTAGAAATCGCCGTTTTTGTTCAGCTTTGGAAACATTGAGGAAAAACTTCATCACCACAATGCCATTGTTAACTAGATATTTTTCAAAGTTGTTGATTTCTTCAAACCGCTGCTTCCAAATGTTGCCCTTGCGGGTACTAGGCGGTAGTTGCTGTCGGTCTAGCAAGTGGGGGTGAACCCGAACAACAAGCACTTCTTCGTAGTAGGAACGGTTAAAAATGCCAATATTTCCCCGTTCTGGCAAACATCGAAAAGACTTCCAAAGATAGTCATGATCCAGTTCCTCAGCGGAGGGTGGCTTGAAGCTAAACACCTGGCATCCTTGGGGATTCACTCCAGACATCACATGCTTAATAGTGCTGTCCTTTCCGGCGGCATCCATCGCCTGAAAAATCAGCAGCAGGGCATAGGTATTTTGGGCGTAGAGAATATCCTGATAGCGGGCGAGTTCTTCAATTCCGGCTTCAAGGTATTCCCTAGCTTCTTTCTTTTTAAAGTCGCCCGTAAATCCTGGATCAAAGTCCTTGAGCTTGATTTTCTTTCCGGGCTTGGCCATCATGACTTCAGGCTGCATGGCCGCGATGAAGGATTTGGAGTCCATAGGATGTGCTGTGGAAGGTTTTTCCTAGCAAAGCGCCTTTTTGGGCAACTTAACCCAGGCTTAAGGAATATTTAGCCTCATTGCCAGAAGGCCCGCATCGACGCCCCCGATGCCTCTCTCCCCCATGCCGTGGCACAATGCTTGCCATGGATAATCGTTATTTCACGGGTTGCGCCGTTTGGGCGTTCAAAGATTGGGTGGGCTCGTTCTATCCGAAGGGGAGCAAGGCTGGAGATTTTCTGCGCCTCTATGGTGAGCGGATGACCGCCGTGGAAGGCAACACCACGTTTTACTCGATGCCCGACGCCAAAACCATTGGGCGCTGGGCGGAGACGATGCCCCCTGGCTTCCGATTCTGTCCCAAAATACCGAAGGTCTTTTCCCATCAGGGTAAGCTGCTGCCCCATTTAGAGGGGGCTCAGCGGTTTGTGGAAACCCTATTGCCCTTGGGGGATCGCCTTGGCCCGGTATTTCTGCAACTGCCGCCCACCTATAGCCCCGCCCAGGGGGCCGACCTGCGAGACTTTCTCACCCAGTGGCCCCGGCAGCGGTTTCCCATTGCGGTGGAGGTGCGTCACTTGGATTGGTTTGCGGCACCCATTGCGAACCGCCTCAACCAAGTGCTGACGGAGTTGGGGGTGGGGCGGGTGCTGCTGGATACGCGCCCCATTTACGACGGCATAGAGACCGCCGACGAAGATCCTCAGTTGGGGTCTGAACGGCGTAAACCCCAGGTGCCGCTTCAGCCCGTGGTGACGGCTCCGTTTACGATCATTCGTTATATCAGCCATCCCAGCTTTGATCTCAATGAACCCTATCTGGCGGAATGGACGCCCCGTATAGCCCAGTGGTTGGCCGATGGTACCGAGGTTTATTTCTTCGCCCACTGCCCCCAGGAGATGAAGTCTCCCCCAGTGGCCCAGGCGATGTACCACCGTTTGCAACAGGCGGGGGTAGATTTGCCTGATCTGCCCTGGGACGTGTGTTTAAAGCAAGAAGCCGAGGTATCCGCTGCCTCGGCTCAACTAAGTCTGTTCTAATGAGTTTGTGCTGGAGAATTTAGGCGCAGGGTGCATTCACAAAGCAATGCAACGATGACTACGCTCATCAACCTAGTCGTTTTCCCAATCTTCGCGGCCCATCAGGTCGGCGACCCGATCCCGCAGGAGAAAACCGGAGGATTCAAGCTCAGCTTCGACAAAAACCCACTCGCGAGCAGGAATATGACGGCAGAGGGTATAGATGGGCTGTTGGCGACCCACTAGGCCACATTGAACTAAATGGCGGGCCTCATCACGAATAAGATCGATGGAGTAGTGGAGAGACTGAAGCATAGCTAAACCCTGAAATAGCGAAGGGGCAATAGAAAAGCAGGCATAAAATCATATAGCTGTTCCCCCGTGAACTAGTTAAACCTCAGATTAAAAACACGCTTTCATCAAGCACTTTGCCCCAAGAGGGGGCATCCAAGGGGAACTTTGGATACATGCAGACAGGAATCAGGGATTCCGTATCTCAGTTTACTGATATTTTTCTGAAGTTGGGGGAAGAAGTTTGGCCTTATTTTCCCCTTAATCTTTTATCCGTGCCATTAACAAATGTAGTGATCTTCTGCAAGGGATGCTCTCCCGCACTGTAACACTCCTTCACCCTTCCCGGACGCCCGATCCTCTGGCGATGTTCCGTGGGCGGGTTGGCGCTTGGGCTGTATGGCCTCATCTACCCATCCGACCCGTTGCCAGCCCAGGGGCGGCGCAGGTGCAGGGGCAGGTGGCTACAGTCGTTGAATCGGCGCACAAAGGGGCCATAGTCCTGAAGCTCCACAATGGAAAGGGACGTGACGGGCCAAGCCAGTCGATCCCGGTAGCGGCCCACATCCACCCCCAGCAGGGTACAGAGCATGATCCGCAGGGTGGCTTTGTGGGAAACAATCAGCACGTTGCCGTCGGGGTAGGTTTCCTCCACTTCAGAGAGCACATCGGCGATGCGGCGGGCGACGTGGATGCCCTTTTCGCCCTGGGTGGGGCTGTTCCAGGCGGGGTCGGCCAGCCAGCGAATGTAATCGTCGTGAAATTGGGTGTTCACCTCGGCGGGGGACATCCCTTCCCATTTGCCAAAGCCCAGTTCTCGCAGGCTGTCGCGGCATTCCACCTGAAGCCCAGTGGCGCGACAGAAGGGCTGAAGGGTAGTGATGGCGTGGTGGAGGGGGCTGCAAAAAACGGCTTGCCAATCCATTTGATAGTAGGCTTTGGCGAAGAACTCGGCCATCTGCTGCCCCCGATCCGTCAAGTCCACCCGGTCGCGGCTACAGTAGCGTCCGGTGCGGCAGTATTCAGTTTCGGCGTTGCGAAGCAGATAGAGCCTCAGGGTCATAGTGGGCCGTCCTTAGGTGGAAGGAAGGGATCGCAGGGCATCGCTGAGGTGGGAGCGGTCGGCGATGGTGTGGAACAGCGGCCCCCGTTTCGCCAATTCCACCACGCTGACAGCGGCCACGGGCATATCCATCCGGTCTCGGTAGCGGCCCACGTCAATGCCCAGCAGGGTGCAGAGCATAATCCGAATGGTGGCCTTGTGGGAGACGATGAGAATGTGGCCGTGATGGTGGGTGCGCTCAATTTCGTCTAGCACCTGGGCCGACCGTCGGGCAATGTCCACCGCCCGCTCGCCGCCCACCGGGGCATACCAGGCCGGGTCGGTCAGCCACGCCACATACTCATCATGGTGCTCCCGATCCACCGCCGTGGGGTGCATCCCTTCCCAAATGCCGTACATCACCTCGCGCAGGCCGTCCCGCAACTGCATCTCCATGCCCACCCGCTGACAGAGGGGCTTGGCCGTTTCCACCGCCCGCCGCAGGGGGCTCACGTAGGCGGCGGCCCAGGGTAGGGTGGCGTAGGTTTCGGCAAATTCTTCGGCCATGGCGACGCCCTCTGGGGTCAACCCAGGATCATTTTCTGGCCTGCCGCAATAGCCCCCGGTGAGGCTGTAGGCGGTCTGGCCATGCCGCAAAAAGTAGAGAAATACGCCCATCGGTGCCCTGCCTTAACCCCAGAAGGCCCCCGCCCTCGCCGTGCTTTCTCTACTCTAACCCACCAGTGACGGTGCCCTAATCCAAATCCCGCCGCCCTTCTAGCGCCCTGGCCAGGGTGACTTCATCGGCATATTCCAGGTCGCCGCCCATGGGCAGGCCAAAGGCAATGCGAGTGACGCGGGTAAAGGGCTTCAGCAGTTGGCCCACGTACAGGGTCGTCGTGTCACCCTCAATGCTGGGGCTGATGGCCATGATCACTTCTTTAATGCCCTCCTTATTCACCCGATGCACCAGGGGGCCAATGTTGAGCTGTTCCGGGCCAATGCCATCCATGGGGGAAATCAGCCCGCCCAGGACGTGGTATTTGCCCCGATACTCGCGGGTTTTTTCGATGGCGATCACATCCCGCGAATCGGCCACCACACACAGGGTTTGCGGATCGCGGCTGGGGGCACGGCAAATGTCGCACACCGGATCCGCCGACAGGTGAAAACACACCGAACACTGCCCCACCTGAGATTTCGCATCCAGCAACGCCTGGGCCAAGGCTTGTACCTCCACCTGGGGCCGCTTGAGGATGTGCAACGCCAACCGCTGCGCCGACTTGGGGCCAACGCCAGGAAGTCGCTGGAGTTCTTCAATCAATCGGGCCAGGGGACGGGTGTAGATGGCGGGGCTCCTTTTTTGGGATGGAGGACAGGGCGATGGGGGGATTGGGGGACGGAGGGACGGGCTACATATAGCGAAGATTATTGTATCGCCTGGGTGCAGTCTCGGCGGCAGGACTGGGAGGGCTGGTTGCCTGACACATCTCCAAAGTAGGTTGGGTGCAGCGAAGCGGAACCCAACACTTAGGAACGTGGATTAAATAACCTGTACTTCTGGGACGGCAGTGTAGTTTCATTGTGGTAAGACATCATCAAAGACAATCGTCATCGTAGCTTTGAAGTCTTCAGCGACTTTTCGTCCTATTTGATAGGGCTTGTCGAGGATGGTCGTAAACACCTTCAGTCCGGTGCGCGTCGTCGTCCGGGCGATGAGGTCTTGAACCGTCTGGACACGGTCAAAGATCATGCCTTGACAGGCCCGTGAGACATGGGGAAACAAGCGATGCTCAATCGGATTGTACTTGGAGGTATACGGGGGATAGTGAGCGATGGGAATTTCGACTCCCAGTTCATTGGCCAACCCTTGCAAGTCCTGCTTGAAAATGTAATGGCGTGAGCTATTGCGGCCTCCCCCATCGCATAACTGCAAAATCGAGGTGGCGAGTGGGTAGCGACTTTTGCCATAGGTGTTCCACCAATGGCGAATCGAGTCACAGGCAAACTCGGTGGTATCGTGGCTGGTGCCGATGTGGATGTAGCCCACGTTATCCGTCAGGTCATACAACCCATGGGGAATGGCGACTCCAGTAGCCAGACTGGCCCAGTCGTGGTCAAACACCTCAATGGGTTCCTGCGTGTAGAGGGTGCCCTCCCGGTACAGCGGGCCAATCCATTCTCTTTTTTTGTGTCCATGCTCATCACCGGGTTGCCCGCTACCTGATAGGTCTCCTTCAAGCGCTCGATGGTCTCAAATGGCTCATGACGGTGCTCACTGGTTCCCGTGGCCAGCGCTTTCACCGCTTTGCGTTTCCGAAAATGGTGCTTCTTTAACAACGGGTCCACCACCGTCACACTCACCGTGATGCCCTCGTCTTGAAGCAAAGCGGCAATCTCGTGGCGCTTGAGATTCGTCCACTTGAGCGTTTCATCCATGGGAGAACCCGCCGTATGGCGTTCCAGCACCCGCAAAAAGGCCTCGTCTAAGCCAGCCATGGTGGCCAGGGCTGATTTTCGCCCCCCACCAGGCTGGCGAACTCGCTCCTGGTCGAGGGCTGCAATATCGTTCAGTTCGGCTAGACCTAGCGCCAAGGTGGCGTGATGGCATCCCAAGAGTCGCCAAAGATGGGCTTGCCCGCCATACCCTAATTTCATCGCTTCGATGGCCGCATAGCGGCGACGATCCTTCTCGGACAACGACTGGTAGTACCGCTGCATTTGAGCTTCTACGGAGGCAGGGTAGGCAATGATCATCTATCGGCTCCTCTCGCTTCCTCTCTAGGATAAGAGCCCAACCCAAAGTATTACACCTTATTCAATCCGCGATCCTTAGTGTCGTACACAATAGAGACAGGCCCACCCTACCCAGATACAGAACCGCTATGGAACCCACCGCCTCCCTCGATTTACAAGCACTCAAGATGCTCATCAAAGACAGCGTCCGAGAGGTGATGCGCGAAGAGTGGTTCAAGTTCTTTGACCTGCTCCTTCCCTATGTGGACACCCAAGAACAAGCCGAAATTGAAGCCTCATTTTCTCCCGCCGACCACAGCGATGAAGACTTTGTAGAAATTACTCACTATCTATGAGCGACGATATCAAAATCACCGTATTGGAAATTAGGATCTAGCCTGATGGCGGGCTTGGATCCTTGCGGCAATCAACGCTCGGCGGGTATCACGGTCTGACAATCCTCCCACCGAAAGCAAATGCTGAGGAATGCCACCCATCCGCTGCAAAACCGTCGGCCCAGCCTGTTCCGTCGCCTCAAAAGCAGCCATGCTACACCAAAACATTCACTTCGCGCCGTTGATCACTAGGAACCAATTCTGCGATAGCGGCCAAATATTCTTGAATCGCCACCTGAATATTGGCTATGGCCTCGGCCTCGGTTTCTCCCTGAGACCAGCACCCCGGCAACCCAAGGCAAGACACACTATACCCTTCCTCAGAGGGATAAAGCGCTACAGTATAGGTGAGTGATCGCATCTCAACCACCTCTCTCTGCTAATAAACATAGGCTGCATCACTCAGATCATATCCCACAATCCCATGCCCCCCACGGAACCGCCCAACCAAGGCTTTCAAGACCTAGTCGATACCCTAGGCTATGTTGATGCGGTGCGCTTTATCAAACAGTTCGACCAAGGCCACGGCGACTACACAAAAGACCGCACCCAGTGGCTCGACCACCTCACCCTCGATGAGATTCTGTCTCCAGATTTCTAGAGCACCGATGCAGCAACATTACTTCGGTTATGCAGCCCACCGTGGTGATGATCTGGCTAGTGCAAGTTGAGAAAAACCCTACCACTGCACTGTGGTAGCGGTCGGCACCGTTATTGAAGTGGTAGGGTGCCATTCGCGAAGCAATGCACCCCCGAAAAGCTAGGCACCGACATCACCCACCACGCTGGGTTTCAGCAGGTTCCGTATAGTCGCAGAACGTGCGCAGGCCAATTTTGAGAATCCACAGCACCGCCACCGTCGCAATGGCCGGACTCATCCAGGGCAGCGCCACCAGCTCCACCACATAGACAATCAACCCCGTTAGCAGAGCCGCCTGGGCCGGGTTTTTGTTGTATTCCTCCACCTTTTCCCGAAAGCTGTCATCACCACACAACTCCCGCCGCAGGTTCGCCAATAGCACCTGGCGCAGGGTCTTGCCGCCGCCCCGATCCGTCTCCCCATAGACCGCTGACCCCGCCGCCGCCATCGCCAAATCCTCCAGGCTGGCCTCCAGGTTGCCCCGGTGCTGGTGCAGATTTTCCAGGGCCGTCTGGGCCGGAGCGTAGTGTTGCAAAAGCGACTGGGCCGACTGAAGTTCTGCCGTTGAAAGCGTATTTGCCATAGCCATTATGGAAATCTTGGTAGCTCAGATTAGCACTGCCAGAACTCTTGCGGGCCATTTTGAAAGCGGGTGATGAGACTCGAACTCACGACATTCAGCTTGGGAAGCTGACGTTCTACCACTGAACTACACCCGCGAGGTGCGCTGGCCAATGACCAACGGATACCTATTATAGGGCTATTTGGGGGCTATTTACTCAGCGTATACTCCTTGGGCGGAACTTCTTGGGGGGTGGGGGGCTGGGGGGTGGAGTCGCCCCCGGTGAGGCGGTGGATGAGATTGCCGATCATGCTATTCAGGCGGTCGATGTAGGTGTAGAGGACGGGCACCACGACGAGGGTGAGCAGGGTGGATGTGGTGAAGCCGCCGATGACGGCGATGGCCATGGGGCTGCGGGTTTCGCCGCCTGCACCGAGTTCGAGGGCGATGGGCACCATCCCAGCCATGGTGGAGATGGAGGTCATCAAAATCGGGCGAAAACGGGTGACTCCGGCTTCCACAACGGCATCACGGCGGGTTTTGCCCCGTTCCTTGGCCATGAGGGCGTAGTCCACCAGCAGGATGGCGTTTTTGGTGACAAGGCCCATCAGCAGCACGATGCCGATTAGAGCGAAGAGTCCGAGGGGTTTTTGGAAAATGAGCAGGCCCAGCAGGGCACCGCCGACGGAGAGGGGTAGGGCGGCCATCACCGCCACGGGGTAGATGAAGCTGTTGTAGAGCAGGACGAGGACGGCGAAGATCATCAGTACCGCCGTGGCCAGGGCGAGGCCAAAGCGGGTGAAGATGTCGCGCATGATTTCCGCTTCCCCGGCGGGCTGCTGGGTGACAGCGGCGGGCAGATTTTGCATGGTGGGCAGGTCATCCACTAGGGCCAGCCCTTGGCCGAGGGTGATGCCCTGGAGGTTGCCGCCGACGGTGACTTGGCGAGAGCGGTCGAAGCGGTCGATTTGGGCAGGGCCGCTGCCAAAGCGCACCTCGGCGACGGCGGAAAGGGGTACCAGGGCTCCGGTTTGGCTGGGCACGCGCAGGGTTTGCAGCAGGATGGGGTCGTCGCGGAATTCGGGGGCGATTTGGACGCGGATGGGGATTTGGCGGTCGCCCAGGTTGAAGTCCGCTAGGTTGGCGTCGGTGTCGCCCAGGGTGGCGAGGGAGGCAGTGCCAGCGATGGCTTGCACGGTCACACCCAGGTCGGCGGCGCGGTCGCGGTCAGGGATGATCTGCACCTCTGGCCGCACTAGGCTGGCGCTGGAGCTGACATCCACCAGGCCAGGGACGCCGCGCATTTCGCGGGTGAGGGCGTCGGAGGTTTCCCGGAGGGCAATGGGGTCATCGCTTTTGAGGACGACGGTGAGATCCTTGCTTTCGCCCCCGGCCCCCTGGCTTTGGAAGGTGACGCGGGCACCGGGCACCTGTTCAAACAGGGGGCGAATCTCCTGCTCAAACTGGCGTTGGGAGACCTCACGCTCGTTTCTGGGCAGCAGGCGCACGTAGAGGGTGGCTTGGTTGACGCCGCTTTCGCCGCCCTCGGTGGACAGCACGGCGGAAACGGCGGGGTTTTCTAGCAGGCCATCGGTGACTTGGGTGGTGGCCCGCTGGGTATCGGCCAGGGTGGCACCGGGGGGCAGTTCCACGGTGATGGTGGAGAGGCCGGAGTCGCTGGCATCGAACAGGTTGGTGGGAATGTAGGGCACCAGACGCAGACTGCCCACGAAGAAAATCAGGGCCAGGGCCAGGGTCACACCTCGGTGGCGCAAGGCCCAGCGCAGCAGCCGTTGGTAGAGACCGGGGCGGCGACGGGTGCCGTTGCTGTCAAAGGTTTCCAGGGGATCATCGCCGAAGACGGTCTGGGGTTTGGATTGGAGCAGGTAGGCCGCCATCATCGGCGTCACCGTGCGGGCCACGATGGTGGAGAATACCGTCGCCGTGGCCACCGTCACCCCAAAGGGCTGGAAGAACTGCCCCGGAATGCCGCCCATGAAGGCCACGGGCAGAAACACCGCCACGATGGTGGCCGTCGTCGTCACCACCGCCAGACCGACTTCTGCGGTGGAATCCAGCGCCGCCTGGAAGGGCCGTTTGCCCATGCGGATGTGGCGCTCGACGTTCTCGATTTCCACAATCGCATCGTCCACCAGGTTGCCCACCGCCAGGGTGAGGCCCAGCAGGGTCATGCTGTTGAGGGTGTAGTCGAACCAGCCCAGCACCCAAAAGGTGGGGATAATCGACAGGGGCAGGGCCGTGGCCGTAATCAGCGTGGCCCGCCAGTCGCGCAGGAACACGCCCACCACCACCACCGCCAAAATACAGCCGAGGATCAGGGAGTCGATAGAAGCCTGGTAGGAATCACGGATTTCCGTGGCGCGGGTGAAGATGAGCTCTAGGCTGACATCCTCCGGCAGGGTTTGCCGCAGCCGCTCCACCGCAGCCGTCACGCCATCCTCCACCGAGACGAGGACGCTGCCCGTGCTGCGAAAGACCTGGAACGCCACCACGGGGTCGCCGCTGAGATTAGCCGCCTGCCGCACCTCGCCAAAATCTAGGGACACCTGGCCCAGACTGGTGAGGGGCACCGTGGCACCATTGGGCAGCACAATCCGGGCAGACTGCATATCCTCCACCGTTTCGGCACTGCCCAGGGTACGGAAGCTTTGTTCCTGCCCGCTCAGGGTGGCCCGTCCGCTGGGCAGGTTGATGTTCAATGCGCGGATTTGGTCGTTCACCTGGGTGGCGGTAATGCCGAGGGCATCCAGTTGTTGCGGATCCAAATCAACCCGAATTTCTGGGTCAACGCCGCCCACCCGGTCTACCCGCGCCACACCGGGCACGGTCAAAATTTCCTGACTGATGGTGCGATCCACCAGGTCACTCAGTTCCTCCACGGATCGCCGATCTGAGTTCACGGCGTACGTCACCATGGCGCTGCCGCCAAACTCCAGCCGCCGAATCACGGGTTCCTGGCTGTTGCCAGGAAGGTCACTGCGAATCCGCGTCACCGCATCCCGCACGTCGTTGGTGGCCCGATCCACATCGGTACCAAGGATGAAGGAAATCACCGTCGTCGAAGCGCCATCCCGCACCGTGGAGCGGATTTCGTCGATGTCGCCCAATCCGGCCACGGCATCCTCAATCTTGCGCGTCACCTGGGTTTCCAGTTCCTCCGGCCCCGCCCCCACCTGGGTCACAGTGACGGTGACGGCGGGAAACTCGATATTGGGGTTTTCGTCAATGCCCAACTGCCCAAAGGACAACAGCCCCGCCAGGGTCAGCACCAAAAAGGTCACGATGATGGGTACAGGGCGACGAATAGACCAGCCGGAAATGTTCATAGACTCAGGAGAGAGATTCAGGATTGAGAGAGGGGGATTGAGGCTGGAAACACGGGGGAATATTAGGTCGGGACGCACGTTCGACCAGGGCCTAGCCACGCCCAGGAAGGCTCGAAGATCATTGTAGATCAGTCCTATGGGTGATCGGGGGATGCCGTCGTGCCCTTCGTCGCGACCCAAGGCAAGGCCAAGCTAGTTTACGAATCGGCTCAGGCTTCGTAAAGTAGACTATCGAGCGTTCTTACCTAGGGCGCTTCCAAGGCTAGAGCAGGCGGGCCTTCCGGTGGGCCTTCCCCTATACTTTGATCGGAATTATCTGATCGGAATTATCGGAATAACCGGAGTTGACCTTGATGGGTTGCCATCACAACACAGCATTACCAAGTGAGCCAAGCGATGGATGTAATTGACCTGCAATCGGTGACGGCGGTGGCCGAATCCCCTAAACCAGTCGCGCAGCCTAAGGCCAAGGCGCTGCGGCAGTTGGGCATCAACCTCAACCACTGGTATGTGGTGGCCCAAAGCACAGAGCTGACGGACAAACCCCTCGCCCGCACCCTGTGGCACCAGCCGATTGTGCTCTACCGCAACAGCCAGGGGCAGGCGGTGGCGGTGGAGGATCGCTGTCCCCACCGTCAGGTCAAGCTGAGTGAGGGCACCATTGAGGGCGACAACATCACCTGCGCCTACCACGGCTGGCAGTTTGCCCCCAACGGCACCTGCGCCCACATTCCCTACCTAGAACCCCAGCAAAAGCTGCCCACCTGCACCCTACGCACCTATCCGGTGAAGGAAATGGACGGCTTTATCTGGCTGTTTCCGGGGGAAGCGGACTTAGCGGATCAGGTCAAACCCATGGGCGTACCAGAGTTTGACCACCTCAACTTCATTGGGTCGGTGGCGGTGATTGACGTGCAATCCCACTACTCGTTTTTGATCGAAAACCTGATGGATATGTACCACGGCCACCTCCATGGCGGGGCACAGGTGTGGGCCAATGCCGTCCTGGCAGGTCTAGAAGCCGACGAGAACCACGTCCACGCCCACTACGACGCCGAAAGCTACTACCGCATCGACAAAATTTGGTCGGCCACCCAGTTGCTCATCCCTGCCCTGCGGAAACTGCACCCCGAACCCCTGGACGTGTACTACTACTACCCCCACTGGATGTCTACCCTGGGGGAAGACTTCAAAATCTACTGCCTCTTCTGCCCCATCAGCGAGACCCACACCCGCGCCTACCTGCTGCACTTCACCTCTTTGGGGCGTTTCCCCAAGCTGCACAAAACCCCCGAAGCCGTGCGGCGCTTCTTCAAAAACGCCTTTACTAACTCCGCCAGCTTTGTGCTGCGGCGGCTGGTGCGGGAGGACGTGCTGATGCTGGAGCAGGAGCAGCAAGCCTTTGACGCCAACCCCGCCTACAAAGGCCCCGAACTGAACCGCACCCTGACGGCGGTGCAGCAGTTGATCCGGCAGCAGGCCGCGCAATAGCTGTCTCAAAGGCCCCTAGGATTCCCCAGAAACGAGGATCCTAGGGGCTCCGGCTACGCTAGGCCCCTAGAGCATCCGCTCAGATTGGGGCGGCAGATAGTTGGGGTCAAACACCGCCTCAATGCTGGGCACCGTGGTGAGGCCAAAGCCCTCAGCCACTTGGGCAATAGTGGCCTCTAGGCGATCTGGATCCACGCCGCCTAGACCGATGGTTGCCGTTTCTGGCCCGGTATACAGCCGCTCCATGGCGATCTGCATCCGCTCAGCCTCGATGGCGGTATCAAAGAGTTCGTCATCGGCATATTCGGTCACAACGGCGAGGGCGGCTTCGGGATCGGCGAGGGTGGCCTGTAGGCCCCGGATGTAGGCCGCCACAAAGCCCCGCACCACCTCAGGATTCGCCTCCAAGAAGTCTCGCCGGACAATCAGGGCGTTGCCGTAGAGGTCGAGGCCGTGGTCGTTGTAGTAGAACACGTTGAGGCTTTCCTGGGGCAAGCCCAGTTTTTGGCTAAGCACGGGCAGACAGGAGATGGAGAAGCAGGAAATCCCGTCCGCGTTGTTTTGGGCCAGCATACTCTCCCGCAGTTGGGGTTCCACATTCGTCCACTGCACACTGTTAGGGTCGGCCCCTACCTCCTGAGCTAGCACAGGCCACAGTCGCCGTGGCCCATCCCCCGCCGGAGCCGCTAGGTTGGCCCCGCCCAGTTTGGCTGGTTCGCTAAACTCAGAATCGGCTTTGGTGACAATCACAAAGGGAGAACGGTTGAACTTAATAGCCACCGCCACCAGTTGTTGGTCAGGGTTTTTCTCGTTAAACTCCATCATCGAGTACATATCCCCTTCGCCGATGTCGTACTGCCCAGCGGCGATTTTGGTGATGGAATCGGCGGAACCAAAGCCCCGCTCAAAGGTGACATCCAGACCTTCCTCAGCAAAGTAGCCCCGTTCTAGGGCGATGGCTAAGGGCGCATCCACCCCCTGAAACAGCCAAGATAGCGTGAACCTCACGGGGGTGAGATCCGCTGTGTTGGGGGCAGCGGCGTCGGTCGTGGTCTCAGCAGTATCAGGGGTGGCGACCTCTGTGGTACCCGCACAGCCCATCACCGTCAGCGATGCGGCCAGCAAAAGAGAACCTAATAGGGGGCGAAATGCGGTCATCTTGAAAGGACTCCGTTACCAGAAGAATTTGCTAAAAAACAGCTAAAAACCGCAGACCCCTCTCAAGGGAGGGCTGCCGTCTGGTTCTAGATATAGAGTCTGTATGTAGACAAATGAGTAGCCTGGACTACGAATCAGTCCGCCTGCCCGTTGTCTTCAGGAGATAGCCCAAGACCAATTGGCCTGCTCACCGACGGGCCAACCGCCCTAGTCCGTCTTTTTGGCACCCCGACTCTCCAGCCACAGCAATAGCCCCGCTGTTCCGAGCACCCCAAACTGAATCAGCAGATTGAGGCCCAAATCCGCCGTGGCCCGCCCCGCCAGCCCCTGGGTGATCATAATAAATGCCCCAATAGCTGCCGATGCCCCCGCCGTTAGATAAACCACCCGCCGCAATCCTCGATAGGGGGCTTTCGCCTCCGCCCGCAGTCGGGCATACCGCTCAGGGCTCATACCCTGGGGGGGGCGATTGGGCGGCGGCGCATCGGGCAGGGTCATTGCAGGGGCTCCTCAAAAAATTCCTCCCCCATCCCTGGGGAAAAGGGCCATCCATAGACGACCCACCCTGTTATACTAATTGACTGTGAGTTCCTATGCCGATGTGGCTCAGTGGTAGAGCACTCGATTCGTAATCGAGCGGTCGCGGGTTCAAATCCCGCCATCGGCTTTAGTCAAGATTGGGTTTAGTGCAGCTAGGGGCCTCGTCTAGAGTGGTGGCGGGTCTGGTGGTGTGGCAAAGGGCTGGATTAAATAGACCGCAATCGAGGCTATGCCGTGAGCACCGTAGAAGGAATAGGCTTTCCAGGGGTACCACAATCCAGGAAGATGGGAAGACATTGATTTACCTTGGATAGCCCCGTCTATGGTTGCTGGCCTCACGGACGATTCCCTTGCTGAGAAACTCCTCGATCTGGCCCTACGTTCGGGGGCGGAGGCGGCGGAGGTGCTCCAGTCGCGCTCCCAGTCGCGTCCGGTGTTTTTTGAAGCCAACCGCCTGAAGCAACTGGAAAGCTCGGCGGCGCTAGGAACGGCGCTGCGGCTGTGGGTGAAGGGTCGGCCCGGTTTGGCGGTGGCCTACGGGCCAGTGGATCCTCAGCCCATTGTAGACAAGGCCATGGCCATTAGCGCCCTCAACGATCCTGAGCCTGTCAACCTCACGTCGGGCAGCCGCCAGCGCTATCCCGACCTGGGCCAGACGGTGCCTGTGGATCAGTTAATCACCTGGGGGCAAGCGGTGATTGACCGGGTGCGGGCCGCCTACCCAGAGGTGATCTGCGGCGTGGAAATGGAGTGCGACCTGGAAACCACCCGCATCCTCAACAGCCAGGGGCTAGATTGCGCCTACAGCGACACCACGCTCAGCGGCTATGCCTCCGCCGATTGGGTTCGGGGGGACGACTTTCTAAGCGTCAGCGATGGTCAGACCCAGCGCGATAGTTTAGATGTGGTCAGCCTAGCAGAGCAACTGATCCAGCGGCTGCAATGGGCGGAGACTTCGGCCTCGGTCATCTCTGGGCGGCTCCCTGTGCTGTTTACGGCTAAGGCAGCGGATATGCTGTGGGGCACCCTCCAGGCCGCCCTCAGCGGTAAGCGGGTGCTAGAACGATCCTCCCCCTGGAGCGATGGCCTAGGGCAGGGGATGATTTCTCCCGCTATCACCCTCTACCAAGACCCGGAGGCTGGCCCCTTTAGCTGTCCCTTTGACGACGAAGGCACCCCCACCCAGCGGTTAGTTTTCATTGAGAAAGGCGTCCTGGCGCTGTTCTACTGCGACCGCAAGGTGGGCCAACAGCTAGGGGGCCAGTCTACGGGGAACGGCTTTCGACCGGGCCTCGGCAGCTACCCCACCCCCAGCCTCTACAACACCCTCATTACCCCCGGACAGCGCACCCTAGATCAGCTGATTGCCAGCATCGACCACGGCATTTTGGTGGATCAAATCCTGGGCGGCGGGGCGGGTATCTCCGGCGACTTTTCCGTCAATATCGACCTGGGCTACCACATCCACCGGGGCCAAATTGTCGGGCGCGTGAAGGACACCATGGTGGCGGGCAACGTCTACAGCGCCCTCAAGGACAACCTAGACCTCGGTGCCGATGCCGACTGGAACGGATCCTGCTACACTCCCTCGGTGCTGGTGGATGGGCTGTCCGTCACCAGCGGCTAGCCCCACGGCTGGTTTAGGCTGCGCTATCCTAGCTATCTCTACAGGACAATCTCCACCGGGCCATCTTTCCTGGGGTAGATTGCCCTGGCCAACTCATTCCCCCACCTCCCCATGCCCACCCAAATTGCCCTAATTGCCCACGACGGCAAAAAAGATGACATGGTGGCCTTTGGCCAGCGATTTAAGGGGATTTTATCCCGCTATCACCTGATTGCCACGGGCACCACGGGCGGGCGCTTGCAGCAGGCGGGGCTATCGGTGGAATGTCTGCTGTCTGGGCCCTTGGGGGGCGATGCCCAAATCGCGGCCCGCGTGGCGGTGGGCGAGGTTGCTGCGGTCATTTTCCTCATTGATCCGCTCTACGCCCAACCCCACGAGCCAGACATTCGTGCCCTGCTACGGGTGTGTGAGGTGCATAACATCCCGGTGGCCACCAACCTCGCGACCGCAGAGGCGGTGATCAAGCACATCGGCAAGGCGCGTATTGCCCAGTTGATCTTCAATCCTGTCTCCGGCCAAGGCAACCCTGACAACGACCTCGCCCTGATTAAGCGGCTGCTAGAACCCCAGGTGCAGGTGAACGTGATTGTCACCAGCCCCGATGTGGCCGCCGCCGACCAAGCACGGGAGGCCTTGGCCAAGGGGCCGGATTTAGTGATTGCCTCCGGTGGCGATGGCACCGTCTCGGAGGTGGCGGGGGCCGTGATGGAAACCGGGATTCCCCTCGGCATTATTCCCCGTGGCACAGCCAACGCCTTTGCCGTCGCCCTGGGCATTCCCACGGGCATTCAGGGAGCCTGCGGAACCATTCTGGCGGGCAATACCCGCACCGTAGATATCGCCCGCTGCAACGGTAGGCCCATGATTTTGCTGGCGGGGCTGGGGTTTGAGGCCGACTACGTCAACCGAGCCAACCGCGAAATGAAAAATCGCTTTGGGGCCTTGGCCTACCTCATGGCCGGAGTGCAGCAGCTCAGCGAAGCCGATACCTTTGAAGCCACCCTCGAACTCGAAGGTGCAGAACACAGCGAGGAACAGATCCTCAAGGGCAGCTTTACTACCTCCGCCATCACCATTGCCAACGCGGCCCCGGCTACCTCCGTCTTGGCCCAGGGGTTTGGGGAAGTGCGCTACGCCGATGGCCTCCTCGACATTACCATCAGCACCGTCAAAACTCGTATGCAGGCCATTAGCGCCCTCACCAGCCTCTTTGCCTCAGCCCTTGTCAGCAGCCCCACCACCCACGAAGGCATCCTCTGCCTGCGCGGGTCGCGGGTCAAAATTACAACGGACACCCCCCGCCCTGTGGTGGTCGATGGCGAAATTATTGGCACCACCCCCGTTGATATCGACTGCATCCCCCAGGGGTTGACCGTGCTGACGCCCCTCGCCAAAGAACAAAATTGGTGGCCTACCACCTAGCCCTCCCAGGGTCGGACGCCCCCTAGCGTTTGCCCAGCCAGCGCCGAAAGGGCAGGGGAGACTGGCCCACACGTCGCTCTACCCGAAACCGAAAGGGCAGCAGCAGCACCAGGGGCCGCGCCCCCCGCCCAATCACCGGGGTGATGTTCAGGGCTAAATCTAAGGCATAGATTCGATCTGGGGGGTCTAAGGTGAGCAGTTGGTTAGGATCCACGAGGGGAACCGCCAGGTGCAGCAGTTGGGTATCGGGGTTAAGGCGGAAGCAGTCTTCGCTGGTGGCTACGGCGCTCAGCAACTGGTTGGGGTTAACCACACTCATCACCTGGGGCAGGCCCAAGTCCATGCGGGTGCCAGGGGTGTGGCGAATTACCCGTCGGGCCTGATCCTTCCCTTGGGTGAAAGAGCTGCGATCCCAATCCACCACTACCTGAAAGCCCTGGGTTTGGTTCAGCACCTGCACCGTCAGCCCCGTTAGGGGTTTGAGAGGCTGTGGCCCCTGGGGAATGACCTGCACCGCAATCTGCCCTGTGGGATCTCCCGGCGGCTGACCCCGCAGGGCCGGGGGGGTGAGGGTTAGCCCCATCTGCGGCTTCAGCGGTGACGGCATTTCCATCACCACCTGGCCCGACTCTGCTGACAGCCCTTGGCGGGCTAACTGATCCGCCAGCGCCCGCCCTAGGATATCAGCATCGGGGAGACAGGTGACGCGCACCTCCACCCCCGCCTCCGCCGCCAGCACCATCTGATAGGCCAGCGATCCGATACAAATCAGGTAGATGGTTAGTAGTACTAGATCTAGGCCCATCCCAATCCTCGGTCTTCTAAATCCTCAGTCTTCCTTACGGTCTCCCCCTGCTCCCCTGGGGGGATGGGATGGGGCCACTACGCGCTTGGCCTAGGCCCATGGCAAAGAGAACATCCTGAAGGAACCTACTGTACACGGTAAAGGATAGCGGAGCGAGGATCGGGGAGGATCGGGGAGGATCGGGGAAGACCAGAGCCTCAGCAGAAGTCTCGCGGGCAAGGTATCCCTAAACGCCAGTGCCAGCAGGGCAGTTTTTACCTAGGATGGGGAACAGCGGCGGGGGCTAGTTTGGGGCTATCTTGGTGAGTTGGGCCTGGTTGGTCGGGCTGTATGGGAAGTTATTGGATTTCGGTTTTATGGCGCAAGTTGTTTCAGTACATTCTTACCGAGGCGGCACGGGGAAATCGAATACCGTGTCTAACTTAGCGGTGATTTTGGCCCAAAAAGGGTATCGGGTGGCGGTCGTCGATACCGACATTCAGTCCCCTGGGGTGCACGTTTTGTTTGGCTTTGGTAAAGAGAATATCCAAGCCTCCCTGAATGACTATCTCTGGGGAAAAATTGACGTTAAGGATGCGGTCTACGATATTTCCTACCTGCTCACCAGTGGTCGGGGAGGGGGGCTCTTTCTACTGCCCTCCAGCATCAAAACCAGCGACATTGCGCGGGTGCTGCGGGAGGGCTACGACGTCAATCGCCTCAATGACGGCTACCGCAAGGTGATCAAAGACTTTAAGCTGGACTACCTCATCATTGATACCCACCCCGGCCTCAACGAAGAAACCCTGCTCTCCATTACCATTTCCGACGTGCTGCTGTTGCTGCTGCGGCCCGACCAGCAAGACTACCAAGGCACCGCCGTCACCGTTGATGTGGCTCGCAAGCTTCAGGTGGAGCGGCTGCTGATCGCTGTCAACAAAGCCCCCGATGTGTTTGATCCCGACGAACTCAAAGCTAGGGTTCAATCGACCTACAACGCCGATGTCGCCGGGGTTATTCCCCACTCCGACGATCTCATGGTGTTGGCCAGCAGTGGCATCTTTGTCCTCAACTACCCCGATCACCCCGTTACCCGCATCCTAGAAACCATCGCCGAGACCCTGATTCCGTAGCGGCGGGCGGGAGAACTGCCCAAACGAAAACCCCTTGATGCCAGACGATCAAGGGGTCTAGTTCAGGGGAGAGGGGCAATGAGCCCAAATAGCTCTAGTCCGCTCCGAGTTCTAGGGGCCAGGTGCCCACATACCGACCAATGACGTCGCCCTGGAACATAGCGTTCAGGTTGAAGTAGTGGTAGCCGTAGCGATTGGGGTTGACGACGTTACTCATCACAATCACAAAGTTACTGTTGGCCGGGATGGGTTCTTCGGGGGTGATCACAATCCGACCGGAGCCCTCTTCCCACTCAATGCTTTGCACCGGGATCACCGCACCGCCACGCCAGTCTCCCTGGCGGAGCTCAATGGCGTTCATGTCTAGCCGTCCTCGCCGTTCCGTAAAGGATTCGGGGTACTCAATTTCAAAGGAAACAATGTCTTGAGTCACCATGGCGCGGGCCACTTGCAGGTAGTAGCGGCTGTTGCGGCTGCGGGGGCGGTTGAAATCAATCAGGTAGCGTAGGCGAAATTCGGGGGCAACGCCGCCAAAAATGGTTAACCCCGATTGGGCTGGCGCGGGCTGTGGCAACGCTACACCCACACCCGTGGCCAGGGTCGCCGCTGCCAGGGCCAACATCGCGAAACGCAGGGGCTGCTTGGGGGATGTCATGGATTACCTCCGAAAAAACCGTCTAGATGGATACAACAGGGTGTGTGGATCAGCCAAAACTCTAACGTCTGCGATCCGAGGCTATTGAGCCACCTGTGCCAGTGACGCAACCGGGCAATCAAAAGTGCCGTCCCGGTCGATCCGCTCCGACCTCTAAGGTGGTGGTGACGGCGTTACAAACTGTTGCAGTCTTTCATCCTAGCACCGCCGCTTTTTCTTTTAGAAAAGGTTTCCGTCGGCATCAGGCCCAGGTTGGGCGCTAGGGCTCCGCTGTGCGGTTGAAGAAGTCAATTTGGGGCAGGCGCGGATCGTTGACCATGCCTAGACCTTGAAAATTCCAGCGGCTCAGCAGGGGCTTGAGGTTAGGGGGAGTGATGGCTTCCACCGAAAACTGTTCGCTCAAGTCGGGGGCGTGGGCATTGAGGTAGCTGAGGGCGTCGTAGTCGGCCTTGAACACCAGCAAAAACCCGCCGGACTGAGCAGGGTCTTCGGTGCGGGGGCGGGCAACCAAATAGCGGCCATCGGCCTGGGCGCGGAGGAGGTAGTAGAGTTGAGCCACAGGAAAAACCGTTGGGGATCGGGGGCGGAAAATGGATGGCTATGAGCTGCTCCAGCGTCCGTCGGGGAGCCACTGGCCCCCCAGGCCTTCCACCTGTTCCCTGGTCATGGCGTAGGCCCAGGCGTGGGTGAGGAAGGTTTGATCAGGGGCATAGATAGCGTGCCAAACCCTTAGGTACTCGCTGTCTTGAGGGTGATCAGGATAAAAGGACTCGAATTCATCCAGCTTAGTCAAGGCGGCGGTGTTAGAGAAGGTGAGCAGGGTGCCTTCCACCCAGCCCGCTTCTAGGGTGAGGGCCGGATAGCCCAAGGACAAATCGTAGAGACGACCTGGGGCCAGGGCTTCCTGCTGGTCAATAATGTAGGGCTCGCAAAATCGTCGAAACGCCTTTTCTCCAGGCTTCAGCGTGCCGTAGACAAATACCTGACAAGTAATTTTGTGGTTGCCTTCTCCTGGCCCTTGGCTTGCGGTCATTGTCCTATCCGTTATTGCGCGACGTAAACTCATGGTTCTCTGATCTACAGTACCCATCTATGGCACGTCTGTACCTCCCTTTTCCTTGGCATTGGGCCTAGGGATCTGGAACGGTCGAGTTTACCTAGGTGTTGCAGAAGGGGCTAACGGTCTAAGGAATTCCTGAAGAAACGGAAGGGTTAGCCCACGGTAAGAGTAGCCTAGCAAACAGGACTACCCCCATTGAAGCAATGCAGCGAGGGAAGTAAACGCCCTCTGCGTTCTGGCCATGCTTCTGGGAAGATCGTTCTAGGAGGAATCGGGTCAGCCATGACGATCTACGGACTTAGCTTCATTGTGGGAGGGATCTTCGTGCTGCTGGCGGCCATCGGGGGCTTAGACGGGGTCGATATCAATGCCGATTTTGACCTAGATCTGGACGCCGAACTCCCCGCCGACCTCGACGATATCGACGTGGGTACCCAGATTGACCAAACCCTCACCGCCCTACGGTCTCGCTGGTGGTTGCCGCTGCTCAGCCTGCGATTTTGGACATTTTGCCTCTGTTTCTTTGGCCTCACGGGGATACTCATTACCCTGATCGTCCCTGACCTTGGCCCCTGGCTAACAGCCTTGATTGCCTTGGGCATGGGGCTGTTCTGCGGCTGGGGAGCGGCGGCGGTGCTGCGTTCCCTCAGTCGCCAGCCCATCAGCAGCATGGTCAACCCCGACTTCCTCATTGGACAGGTAGGGCAGGTAGAAATCCCCTTCGACCAAGCCAGTCGCGGCAAAGTGCGGCTGGTGCTGGGCGATTCCACCGTTAGCTATTTCGCCATCACCCAAGAGGAACGCGCCTTTGCCGTCGGTGAAGCCGTCCTGGTCGTCGGCATGGAGCACGGCAAGCTGTGGGTGGCTTCGGCGGAGGGAGTGGGCGAGTGAGGTGGGGGTATAGCTGGTTTCCCGGAAGGACGGGCCAAGTTTGCGAAACACAGGGGTCAGTTCAAGGATCAGTTGAGGTTGCTAAGCGAGGTAGGTTATGGCAGATGGAATGAATCAAGTGGAAACAGTCAGGGCGGCAGAAGCGTTGCCGCCGGAGCCAGCGGTGCCCGTTGTGGCCCAGTCGGTGGGCGGCGGCGCAGTGGCGGTGTTGATTTTTGCGGTGTTGATCACCATTTGGGGCGTCAATGCCCTGGTGCAGATCTGCGACCCCAACAAGATTTTGATTATTTCGGGCCGCAAGTATCACCGCCCCGATGGCCAGGTGGTGGGCTACCGGGTGATTTATGGTGGGCGCACGTTTCGGGTGCCGATTTTAGAAACGGTGCGGATGATGGATTTGACCACCATGCCCGTGCCCATTGAGGTAACGAATGCCTACGCCAAGGGGGGAACACCCCTGGATATTCAAGCCATTGCCAACGTTAAAGTAGCCCGCGATGAAACCCTGGTGGGCAATGCCATCGAGCGCTTTTTAGGCCGAGGCCGAGAGGAAATCGCCCGAGTGGCGCGGGAAACCCTAGAGGGCAACCTGCGCGGCGTCGTGGCCACCCTCACGCCGGAGCAGCTCAATGAAGATCGGCTTCAGTTTGCTGAGCGCATTGCCAGCGATGTGCAAAACGACCTGGCTAAGCTGGGGCTGCAACTGGATACCCTGAAAATTCAAAGCGTGGCGGATCAGGTAGACTACCTCAACTCCATTGGGCGGCGGCAAATTGCCACGGTGGTCAAGGATGCGGAAATTGCCGAATCCAACGCCGTCGCCGAGGCCGAACAGATTGAAGCCGACAGTGGCCGACAGGCGGAGGTGGCCCAAACCCAGGCCCGTACCGCCATCGAAGAGAAGGAAAACGAACTGCGCCGCATCACCGCCGATGTGGATAAACAGGCCCGCATTGAAGAGGAACGCACCCAAGCCGCCGCCGAAGAAGCCAAGGCCAGAGCCCAGCGAGAACTCCAGGCCCTTCGCGCCCAGCTAGAGCAGGCCCGTTTGGAGGTAGAGAAAGTGCTGCCCGCCCAGGCCCAGCAACGCGCCCAGGAATTTCAGGCCAGGGGCGCATCGGCCATTCTAGAGGAAAATGCCAAAGCCTCGGCCCAGGCCAGCGAACTGCTGGTGCGGGTGTGGCAAGACACTGGCGTTGATGCCTCGGAACTCTTCCTGGTGCAGCAGCTCGAAATGGTGCTGAAGGAGGCCGGACGCATCCCCAGTCGGCTGCACCTCGGCGAGGTAAACGTCATCGACAACGGCGACGGTAAGGCCATGGCGTCGCTCCTCAACGCCTACCCCGAAATGGTGAAGCAGTTCCTCCATCAGTCGGAATCGA
The DNA here is from genome assembly GCF_016403105.1 of Leptolyngbya sp. BL0902. NCBI lineage: Bacteria > Bacillati > Cyanobacteriota > Cyanophyceae > Leptolyngbyales > Leptolyngbyaceae > Leptolyngbya > Leptolyngbya sp. BL0902. Next base: position 2,817,736 of record NZ_CP046155.1, on the reverse strand, counting down.
TCCTGGGCATTCCCCTAGCCACCCGTCGTCCGGCGGGCAATGGGTCGGCCCCTGGGTTAGCCTTGCCCCGCCGTGAATTACCCATCGCCACCCCGTCGCCAACCTCCCGTGAGTGGACGCCTAACCCAGCAGCATCCAACCCGACCTCGTCCAGCACCGAGGCACCGCCAGAGGCAGGCCCATGGATTAATCTCCCGGCTGACTCCTCGACCGATCCCTCGACCGATCCCTCAACCGATCCCTCAACCGATCCCTCGACCGATCCCTCGACCGATCCCTCGACCGATCCCTCAAGCAATCCCTCGACGGATACTTAAGGCGCGGGCCGTTAGCTGAGCCACGGTACGACCGTGGCTCAGATCCCCCGACTCCTTCGTGCCGTTGATCCCAATTTCCGTTGATATTCACCGCAATTTACCCCTGGAGGAAAACTCATGGGCCTCATCTTTTCCCTGCTAGTGGTCATGTTTGGGGCCACCGGTAGCCTCATCTTGGTGATTCGCAACCTCTACTACATCTGTCAGCCCAGTGAGGTGCTGATTTTTGCTGGAGATCGCCGCGTCGTCAGCGATGGACGGCGGGTAGGCTATCGCTTGGTGAAAGGCGGCAGCAGCATCCGCAAACCCCTGCTGGAAAAAACCTTCCGCATGGAACTCACCAACATGATCATTGAGCTGCGGGTGACAAACGCCTACTCGAAGGGCGGCATTCCCCTGAATGTAGACGGCGTGGCCAACATCAAAATTGCCGGGGAAGAACCCGCCATCCACAACGCCATTGAACGGCTGCTGGGCAAAAGCCGGGAAGAGATCGAAAAAATTGCCCGCGAAACCCTCGAAGGCAACCTGCGCGGCGTCTTGGCCAGCCTCACCCCAGAGCAGGTAAACGAAGACAAAATGGCCTTTGTGCAAAACCTGCTAGACGAAGCCGACGATGACCTGGCCCAACTGGGGCTGATTTTGGACAACCTGCAAATCCAAAACATCTCCGACGATGTGGGCTACCTCAACTCCATTGGTCGCAAGCAGCGGGCCGATCTGCTGCGCGATGCCCGCATTGCTGAAGCCGAAGCTAAGGCCCAGTCGGCCCTGCAATCTGCCGAAAACCTGCGCCGCACCTCCCTGCGCCAAATTGAGGCCAAAATTGCCACCACCCGCGCCGAGGCCGAACGGCGACTGCAAAATGCCCTCAGCCAGCGCCAAGCCACCATCTCCGAGGCCGAAGCGGAAATTGCCGCCGAAGTAGCTCGCACCGAAGCTGCCCTGGCCGTGCAACGGGAACGCCGCAACCAGGTAGAACAACAACTTCAGGCCGACGTGATTGCCCCCGCCGCCGCCGCCTGCCAACAGGCCCAAGCCCAGGCCAAGGGGGAAGCGGCCAGCATCATTGAAGACGGACGCGCCCGCGCCGAAGGTCTCCGAGCCCTGGCCACCACCTGGCAAGTCGCCGGAGACAACGCCCGCGACATCTTCCTGTTCCAGAAGCTAGAGGCCCTGTTGGCCAACCTGGTAGATACCATCCCCAATGTGGCCGTCGATAAGGTCACGGTCATTGATGCCAGCGGCGGCACCAACGCCACCAAAATCGCCGCCTTTTTGGCCCAACTCAAGGAAAGTACCGGGCTAGACCTCAGTCAAACGATCCAATCCCTGGGGGCCAATTCCCCCCCTGCCCGCCCCACCGATTCCACCGCGCCCACCGATCTCTCCTAGGCGCGAATCCAGGGAACAGGGAATGCATGAAGAACCTTTACAGTCGAAGACGCACCTTGACTTTTTTCAAAACCGTAGCTTACTATACAGAAGGAAATTGAAATTCGTTCATCTCTCTCGCTCATCTCAACTGGATCAGAGAGGGACGGAAGTAGGGGTTGATCCCCCCGAAGGAACGCGCCCCAAGGTTCGGATCAAATTCCTTGATCTTTTGGAGGCGACCTCATGAAACTTACCTATCGCGGCGTTAGCTACGAATATACTCCCCCCACTGTGGCCCTGAAGGCCGTGGATGAAAGCGGCAAATTCCGGGGCGTGGATATCCGATTCCGCACCATCACCAAGGCTCCCGTACAGCAGCCCACCCTTGATCTGATGTATCGCGGTGTGGCCTACAGCACGGGCTCTACCGTTGATGTGGCCCCTGTGACGGCTCCCGTTGTTGCCCCTGTACCTGTGGCCGCAGCGGTGAATACCGAAGACAAAGCGCGGCTGATGATGCTCAATCGTCATCGCACCGTTAAGCGTCGGCAGCAGTCCATGCTGACCCGCCTAGCCACCGAAGCCGGACTGCCCACCGATGCGGCCCGCTACTGGAATCACATCCAGGGCAAAGTTCACCCCAGCTTTTGGGCAACCTATGGCCGTAGCGGTGCTTCTGCAAGCTAGTCCCACCGCCCTGCATTAGTCAGCCATCAAGACTGACTAATGCGATTGCCTGACACAATTGCCTGACACAACTGATGCTCTACAGGAAGCGCCTAGGATTTTGACCCTAGGCGCTTTTCATATTTTCACCCTTGGGGCAGCGGTAGTCGCTCCCTCGACGGCCCCTGAAGCTAGCTTTGAACAGGTGCTCCGCCCAGGCGAATTTCCGAGCAAAAGGAGGCCATGTGCTCAATATCACCCACCTTCAGGACGCTCGTCCGCATCCGCAGGTTGGGGTTGGCAAACCAAAGGCGTTCCTGCACCGTGCCGTCGGGGGTTTGGGTGGTAAGAGTCAGCACGTCGCTGTCGAGGCTATATTCACCCAGGGCCACGGTTTCCTTGGAACTGGCTTGCAGCAACACCCCTTTGCCCTCGGCAGTGGGCTGCAACATCACCATCACCGTGGTGCGCTGGGTATTGCGGGTATCGCCATCCAGGCGGCTGTCTTGGTCAACCTTAAGGCCGCAGACGATGTGGCTGGGATCTTGGCCCTGGGCTTCGCACAGCTGCACCAGGCTAGCATCAGTGGCGGGCAGCACCTCCATCAGCAAGTTAGACTGCCCCGCCTTGGAAGTTTGGCTGGCCAGGTAGTGGGTGGTGCGCTGGGAAAACCATTTCCCGGCCAGGGTTTCAATAAAACTCACAATATCCATGGGCGTTAGGTCAGCTTGCCAATCGAGTCACAGTCTCCCATTCTAAGGTGCCATGGCCCGGAATCATGCGGATCTAATCGAGGGAACTGAGCCCTGGGGCTGGGGTTTATGTCTCATTTTTACAAAATATGCTCAATGTTCTTACAAATCATGCTGTAGCCACAGACCGAGGACACACTGGAGGCAGATGCAATAGACAGCCGAGTCTGTCAGGAGACACGACCATGGTGCAAGCGCCCACGCTCACGGTTCCGCGTAACATCGACGAACTCGAACCCAATATTGTCCGGTGGGTTCAAACCCAGCTCAAGGTTGGCGGCTACCTCGATGGAGCCATTGATGGCGTCTGTGGCCCCAAGACCTTGGCAGCCCTAGCCAAGTTCAAGGCCGATCAGCATTTGGAATATCCCAAGGGCATTGGCCAAACGACTCTCAATTTGCTAGCTCAGCTTTCGGCTCCGGGCACCCTGTCTGAGCAAGGGGAGGGGCTGAACCAGCAACCGCTGATCAATGCGGGCTCTAAATCGGGCGCGTCGGCCACGCTGCCCACCGTGGGCTTGGTCTACGCCAACGAGTGGATTCTGCCCGGCTCCTACCTCACCTGGGGGGAAATGACCAAAAACCTCACCCGTCGCCCCACCCAGGCCAGTGAGGTCAAAAACATCCAGGAAGTTGCCAAGGTGTTTGGCCGGATCCGCACGAAGTTTGGGTCGTCCATTGGCGTCACCTCTGGTTTCCGTCCGGCCCATCTGCGGATCGGCGTGCCCAATTCCCAACATATCCCTGGTCGGGCCGCCGACATCTACCCCCTCAACGGCAACTTTGCCACCCTGCTGACGGTACTCAAAGACGAACCTGCGGTGAAAGGAATCGGCCTCGGCCAAGCCAAGGGCTTTCTGCATATGGATATTCGCCCTGCCCCACGGGTGATTTTCCGGTACTAGGGCGGCAACGTGCCTTGATCCCCAGCCCATAGCCCCCACCGCCTCCCAAGGGCACCCCAAGATTAGGCCCCGATCTTCTCACGATGGGGCAGGAGCAGACACCCCATTCTGGTCTTGCCCCACCGTGCATCTTAGGGTGAAGCGCCTTAAAAATATGTACAAATGTAACAACCAAAGATGCTGAAACCCGCGCTCTGTAGGCACTAGGGCATCGCAGAGTGATAAGCTAGCCTGTGCGCTTAAAATCGCCCTTGTTAATCTCCCCTTGTAAACCGTTCTTGTAAATTGGTGACGCTTCAATGACCGCAGCGAATCAGGTACCTTTATTGCTCCGCGCCGCCCGCCACGAAGTGCTAGATCGTCCCCCCGTATGGATGATGCGTCAGGCAGGGCGTTATATGAAGGTATACCGAGACCTGCGCGACAAGTATCCCTCCTTCCGGGAGCGGTCGGAAAATGCCGATCTGGCCATCGAAATTTCCCTTCAGCCCTGGCGCGCCTTCCGTCCCGATGGCGTGATCATGTTCTCCGACATCCTCACGCCGCTGCCGGGGATGGGCATTCCCTTCGATATCATCGAAAGCAAAGGCCCGATTATCGATCCCCCCATTCGCACCCAGGCCCAAATTGACGCGGTGCACGAGCTCGATCCCGAAACGGCCCTGCCCTACATTCGCACCATCCTGCAAACCCTGCGCCAAGAAGTAGGCAACGAAGCCGCCGTGCTGGGCTTTGTGGGCTCTCCCTGGACCCTCGCCGCCTACGCCGTAGAGGGCAAAACCTCCAAGAGCTACACCAACATCAAGGGCATGGCCTTCAGCGAGCCCGCCATGCTCCACACCCTGCTGGGCAAACTGGCGGACAACATTGCCAACTACGTGCGCTACCAAATCGACTGCGGTGCCCAGGTGGTGCAGCTTTTCGACTCCTGGGCCGGACAGCTCAGCCCCATGGACTACCGCACCTTCGCCCTGCCCTACCAGCAGCGGGTGGTGCAGCAGGTGAAGCAAACCCACCCCGACACGCCTTTGATTCTCTACATCAGCGGCAGCGCCGGAATTTTTGACATGATGGGCGAGTCTGGCGTGGATATTGTCAGCGTGGATTGGACGGTGGACATGGCCGAAGCCCGTCGTCGCCTTGGCCCCAACGTTGCCGTCCAGGGCAATGTGGATCCTGCCATCCTGTTTGGGTCTAAGGAACTCATTCGCGAGCGCATCCTCGACACCGTTAAGAAAGCCGGAAATCGCGGCCACATCCTCAACCTGGGCCACGGCATCCTCCCCGGCACCCCCGAAGAAAACGCGGCCTACTTCTTTGAAACGGCCAAAAACCTCGATAAGCTGCTAGCCATGGTCTAGGGCACGCCATAGCCCTCGGCTTCCAAAGGCGATGGATGACTCCCCCCGACTTTGGCACTGTGCCGCCTCTACCCCACCTCCAGAATCCTGGCTTTGGGCCGTGGCGACCGCCGCGACGGCCCAAGATCCCTCAGCGACGCTGGCAGGCTGGGCTGCGCAGGTGCTGTGGCAGCGTCAACTCGTTCCCTTGGAGGGGGTTGCGGGTTTCCTCAACCCCCTAGAGGACGACGGTGGCCCAATGGCCTACATCCCCACTCCACCGGGGGCCTTTGGTCTGCCGATGGCAAGGGCGATAGATCGCCTCAAGCGGGCCATGGCGCAGCAGGAAACCGTGACCATCTGGGGTGATTTTGATGCCGATGGAGTGACGGCTACCGCCGTTCTGTGGGAGGGGCTGGGTCAACTCTTTGACCAGGGAACTACCCTGCATTACTACATTCCCAATCGGCTGCGAGAATCCCACGGGCTGTCTAAGGCAGGGCTAGATCAGGTACGGGACTGGGGCACAGGGTTGATCGTCACCTGCGACACGGGCAGCACCAACCTGGAGGAAGTAGCCTATGCCCAACGCCTGGGCATGGAGGTGATCATCACCGACCACCACACCCTACCGGAGACCGACCCCGCTGCCGTAGCGTTGATTAATCCCCGCAGGTTCCCCACGGGGCATCCCCTGGCCACCCTGTCCGGCGTGGCGGTGGCCTATAAGCTGCTAGAGGGGCTGTACGAGTCCCTTGATGTCCCGCCACATTTTGCCCTCGAACATCTCCTAGATCTCGTCGCCATTGGCCTCATTGCCGACCTAGTAGACCTCACCGGAGACTGCCGCTACCTGGCCCAGCGGGGCTTAAAGCAGCTCCAAACCCACCTGACAGACCACCCTCCCCACCCTCGGCCAGGGGTGAAAGAATTGCTGACCCTCTGCAAGAAAACGGGGGATCGGCCCACGGATATTTCCTTTGGCCTAGGGCCGCGCATCAATGCCGTCAGCCGCATCCATGGCGACGCCCGCTTTTGTGTGGAACTGCTCACCAGCCAAGATGCGGCCCGCTGCCGCAAACTCGCCTACGAGGCGGAACTGGCCAACACCCGCCGCAAGGGGCTTCAGCGAGATCTCTACCGTCAGGTGATGGATCGGGTCGCGGCCCTCGATCTGGCGACGACCCACTGCGTCATTCTGGCCGACGAACAATGGCCCACGGGCATTCTGGGTCTGGTGGCCGGACAGGTGAGTCAAACCCTCGGTCGGCCCACTCTCCTACTCACCATCGATCCCCCCAGTTCCGCAGAATCCCCAGAAACACCACGCCTAGCCAGGGGTTCTGCCCGATCCGTCCCCGGCCTAGACCTGTACAATTTGTTCCAATCCCAGGCAGATTTGCTGACCAGCTTTGGCGGACACCCCCTCGCCGCTGGTCTTACCCTGCCTGTGGAGCGGCTAGCCATGTTCACCACCGCCATGAACCGAGCGGTGCGGGAGGCCCTGGGCAGCGGCATTCCCCAGCCTAGTCTCACCATTGACCTAACCGTGACCGTGGCAGACTTGGGGCAAGACCTATTTCGAGAACTCAAGCTGTTAGAGCCCTACGGCATGGGCCATCCCGTTCCCCGGCTGCTAATTCGGAACGCTTGGTTTGCCAACGCCTTTCACCGCAATCTGCGCGATGCCACCAACCAGGGGGTCGGCTTCATCAAAACCGAGTTTGACCTGGGGGACGATACCGCCACCGCAGGCTTTCCGGGGGAGTGGTGGGGGCATTATAAGGAGGAACTGCCCGAAGGCCGCTGTGATGTGGTGGTGGAGTTGGATCACAGCCAGCGCCAGGGCTACCACGTCAAGCTGGTGGATGTGCGCTCTGCTGTCGGTGATACGGAAACCGTTCAGCCTGACGTTGCCCTAACTCCTGATTTTGGCGATTTTGGCCTCATTTCTGGCCATCTGCCCCGACTGAACGCCAGCCTAACCGCTCATGCTGAGTCTATCAACGCCGCATCTCCCATCACGGTCTGGCAGACCTTGGCAGGCATGGCCAAATACCTAGCCCGCACCCAAACCGCCGTGTCCCGCGATTACCTGAGAGAACGGCTAAGGATTTCTGAGGTTTCCCTAGACCTGGGCCTGCTGGCCTTGGCTGCCGTTGGGCTCACTCCCCACTGCACCACCGACGTGTCAGGTTGGATTCAAATTATCTCCGACCAGCCCGCCAGCCCCGATCCCCAACCCCTAAAGCACTTCTTAGAAGCCCTGGCCGAGGAGCAGTTTCGTCAGCGCTATGCCCTGGGTCGTTCGGACTAGAGACGCGGTCTAGGATTGGGGTGATCCAGGGGTAGGATAGTCTAGTCCTGGGGCGGTTTGACGACCATCACCGTACAGGGGGCATCGGCCACCACCTGGCTGCTGACGGAACCCGCCAGGATGCGATTCACCCCCGTCAGCCCCCGACTGCCCAGCAGAATCAAATCAGCCTGGTGAATGTTGGCGAGGCGAATAATTTCGGTTTCCGCGTCGCCCTGGACGATCTCAAATAGGGTGTCTAGGCGAAAATTCTGACCCAGGGCCGGATCGGCCAACTGATCGGCACAGGAGCGCAGGTATTGCTCTAACTGGCCGTGGGGAAAGTCGTGGGTGGGGGGCAGCGGGCGAGACACGTCCTGGCCAGCGGTGTCTTCGGCGTAGGGCAGCACGTGGACAAAAACTACCGTTACGTCCTCCTCCAGCCGCAACTGCTGAGCCGCTACCATCACCTCTTGATCGAAGGGGGTACAGTCTAAGGCAATCAGAACAACGTCAAACACAGGCACCCTAATCCCTTGGCAACGGCTGAACAGGTATTGTACGCCAACTCGTGCCCTGGGTACCCGTCTTCTCGCTGGGTCTGGGGCTACACCCGATCCGATACCGATTGCCCGTGGGAGGGCAGTCCTTCCGCCTCGGTCAACACAGCAATGGCCTCAGACACCTCCTGGAGCGCCTGGGGGGTGTACTGAATCAGACTGGAATGCTTCATGAACGTCTCGGTGCAGAGGGGCGAGGCATAGCGGGCCGCGCCGGAGGTAGGCAGGGTGTGGTTTGGCCCCGCTAGGTAGTCGCCAATGGCTTCGGGGGTCGAGTGCCCCAGGAAAATCGCCCCGGCATGGCGAATCTGATCGAGCAGCGCCCAGGGATCGTCCACCTCAAGCTGTAGATGTTCTGGGGCAAACTGATTAGACAATTCTGCCGCCTGATCTAGGGTATCTACCACTACCGCGAGGCCGTAGTTGGCGATGGATTTTTCCGTCAGGGTTTGGCGAGGGTGATCCGCTAGCTGACGGGCCACCGATGCCGCCACGGCGTCGGCGAGGGGGGCACTGGTGGTAATTAAAATCGAGGCTGCCAGGGGATCATGCTCTGCCTGGGCTAGCATATCCGTAGCCACATGGTCGGCGTTGGCGCTGCCATCGGCAATCACCAGCACCTCCGACGGCCCTGCCAGGGAGTCAATCCCCACAGCGCCAAACACCAGCTTTTTGGCCAGGGTCACGTAGATGTTGCCGGGGCCAGTGATTACGTCTACTGCCGGGATGCTTTCAGTGCCATAGGCCAAGGCACCGACCGCCTGGGCACCGCCCACTCGGTAAATCTCGGAAATTCCAGCCTCCTGAGCCGCCACCAGCACCGCTGGGGTAATGGCCTTATCGGGGCCAGGGGGCGTCACCATGACAATCCGCGATACCCCTGCCACCTTGGCCGGAATGGCGTTCATCAGCACCGTACTGGGGTAGGCAGCGCGACCCCCAGGAATATAGATCCCCGCCCGATCCACCGGGGTATATCGTTTTCCCAGCACCACGCCGTTGTCTTCAAACTGCACCCAGCTTTTCGGCAAACGCTGGCGGTGAAAAGCTTCAATGTTGCGACAGGCTACCCGCAGGGCATCCAGCAGGGGCTTACTCACCTGCTGGTAGGCAGCGTCCATTTCTGCCCCCGTTACCCGCAGATCCTCTGGAGTGAGCAAAACCCGGTCAAAGTCTTGGGTATACTGCACCAAAGCCTGGTCGCCCTGGCGTTTAACCGCGTGTAGGATCTCACGAACAGTCGCCTCCTTGTGAACGACCTGGTCGTCGTGGGTGCGGGCACAGATACGCTGTAGCTCGGCCCTTGCCTCAGGAATCTGGTGGATGATGCGCAGCATTACGGCGGATGGGTTCAGATGGATTCGACAGTCAACGATGGCCCAGGGGTTAGGCTCTCTAACGCCCCCTAGGACAGCCCTAGGTGAGTCGTTGTATTCTATACAGGATAGTCGATTTATTCGGGTATTTGCCGGAGGCCCTGGGAGTTTCCCTGCCAATCAGTTGCCCCCATTCCAGTCCTAGAAGGCCCATTTTCATGGCGGGAATGGGGATAATAACGACGTATCCGGCCCAATCAACCCCATCGGTCAATCTGGAGCAGAATTTAGACAATTCGATCATCCTTCTGCTGAATGGCGACATCTGGTGCTAAGATGTTATATCCAGATCAAGCATAATCTTGTTAAGCTAGGGCATACTGTGGCAAACATTAAGTCTGCGCTCAAGCGCATCGAAGTTGCCGAGCGGAATCGGCTTCGGAATCGTTCCTATAAGTCAGCGGTTAAAACACTCAGCAAATCCTACCTGGCGGCGGCTGAGGCTTATCAGGCTGACCCCACTCCAGAAAACCTGGCGGCGGCTGAGGCCAAGATGGCCACGGCCTACAGCAAAATTGACAAAGCCGTTAAGCGGGGTGTGCTGCATCCCAACACCGGGGCACGGAAAAAATCTGGCTTGGCAAGAGCCCTCAAAACGAAAGATAGTCAGGGCACCGCAGCCTCCTAGGAACGGTTCGGGTCAAATATCGCCCCTGTTTTCTCCATTGCTGCCCCCCGACTATGCCGCTGGTTGATACCCACGTACATCTCAACTTCGACACATTTGCTGACGATCTTGACGATCTAGCTCAGGCTTGGCGAGAGGCTGGGATCGTGCGGATGGTTCATTCCTGCGTGGAACCCAAGGATTTTCCGGCTATGCAGGCCATTGCGGATCGCTTCCCTGAGCTTTCCCTGGCGGTGGGGCTGCATCCCCTGGATGTGGATCAGTGGGGGGTGGATACGGCGGCAGAACTGGGGCGCTTGGCTCGATCCGATCATCGGGTGGTTGCCATTGGGGAGACGGGGCTGGATTTCTTCAAGGCCGACAACACTGAGGTGCAGCGGGAAGCCTTTTGGGCACAGCTCACCCTGGCCTCCCAGATGTCTCTTCCGGTGATTATTCACTGTCGTGATGCGGCCCAGGCCACGGCCCAGCTCATTCGCGAATTTCAGGAGACCGTCGGCCCCGTGACTGGAGTAATGCACTGCTGGGCGGGTACCCCGGAGGAAACCCAGTGGTTTCTGGATCTGGGGTTTTACATCAGCTTCAGCGGCATTGTGACGTTTAAAAACGCCCGCCAGGTTAAGGCGTCGGCGCAAATCGTCCCCGATGATCGCCTGTTGATCGAAACTGACTGTCCCTTCCTCTCCCCTGAACCCATGCGTAAGGAGCGGCGAAATCAGCCCGCCTTTGTTAGTCATGTGGCCCGCTATCTTGCCGATCTGCGCCAGGTGGACTTTCAGGCTTTGGCAGAGGGGACAACCCGCAATGCCTGGGCGCTCTTTCAGTGGCCTGACCCCCTACCCTTCACCGAGAGGATAGCGGCTCTGGCTACTGGATAATCCATTGGTCTAACGCGGTTTCTGCTGCCCCATTGACGGCCCCAGGGTTTGTTCGTTTCAAGGTTTTACTGTGCTGAGGTTAGCCATCCTGCCCCCTATCCATGACTCCCTTCCCCATCATTGTTTGTACCGTCATCGGTTAGTCACTGTGCTGGCTAGCTGACTTTTTCGTTTGGATGCTTTCGTCTGAATTCAAGGCCACCCAGGCCCGGGCCTGACTCGCTTTAGGAAACCCATGACTGAACCTATCACCTACACCACGCCCAACTTCGTTCTACCCGACCTTGTGGAGATCCAGCGTTCTAGTTTCCGCTGGTTCCTGGAGGAAGGGCTGATCGAGGAGCTGGAAAGTTTCTCTCCGATTACCGACTATACGGGCAAGCTGGAACTGCACTTTTTGGGTAAGCAGTACAAGCTAAAAAGCCCGAAGTACGACGTGGATGAGGCCAAGCGGCGGGACGCCACCTACTCGGTGCAGATGTATGTGCCCACTCGGTTGATTAACAAAGAAACCGGGGAAATTAAGGAGCAGGAAGTGTTCATCGGTGATCTGCCGCTGATGACCGACCGGGGTACCTTCATCATCAACGGGGCCGAGCGGGTGATCGTCAACCAGATCGTCCGTAGTCCTGGGGTGTACTACAAGTCGGAAACCGACAAAAACGGTCGCCGTACCTACAACGCCAACCTGATCCCCAACCGGGGCGCTTGGCTGAAGTTTGAGACCGACAAAAACGACCTGGTGTGGGTGCGGATTGATAAAACCCGCAAGCTGTCGGCCCAGGTGTTGCTGAAGGCGTTGGGGCTGAGCGACAACGAAATTTTCGACTCCCTGCGGAACCCGGAATATTTCCAAAAAACCATCGAAAAAGAAGGGCAATTCAGTGAAGAGGAAGCCCTGCTGGAGCTGTACCGCAAGCTGCGTCCCGGTGAACCGCCTACGGTGACGGGGGGTGAGCAACTGCTGTACTCCCGTTTCCACGATCCCAAGCGCTACGACCTGGGTCGGGTGGGTCGCCACAAGCTGAACCGCAAGCTGCGGCTGAATGTGCCCGACACTACGCGGGTGCTGACCCCCACGGACATCCTCACCGCCATCGACTACCTGATTAATCTGGAATTCGACATCGGCAGCATCGACGACATCGACCACCTCGGCAACCGTCGGGTGCGTTCGGTGGGTGAATTGCTGCAAAACCAGGTGCGGGTGGGCCTCAACCGCCTAGAGCGGATCATTCGGGAACGGATGACCGTGTCCGATGCCGATTCCCTCACTCCGGCCTCCCTGGTGAACCCCAAACCCCTGGTAGCGGCGATTAAGGAGTTCTTCGGCTCCAGCCAGCTCTCCCAGTTCATGGATCAAACCAACCCCCTGGCGGAGTTGACCCACAAGCGCCGGATCAGCGCCCTCGGCCCCGGTGGTCTGACCCGGGAACGGGCAGGTTTTGCGGTGCGCGACATTCACCCCTCCCACTACGGTCGGATTTGCCCCATTGAAACGCCGGAAGGCCCCAACGCGGGTCTGATCGGCTCCCTAGCCACCCACGCCCGCGTCAACGACTTCGGCTTCATCGAAACCCCCTTCTTTAGGGCCGAAAATGGTCGGGTGCGGAAGGATATTCCCCCGGTTTACATGACCGCCGACGAAGAGGACGATCTGCGGGTGGCTCCGGGCGATATCGCCACCGACGAAGAGGGCTACATCATTGGCGACACCGTGCCCGTGCGCTATCGGCAAGACTTCACCACCACCGCCTCCACCGAGGTAGACTACGTGGCCGTGTCTCCAGTGCAGATTATCTCCGTGGCCACGTCCTTGATTCCCTTCCTAGAGCACGACGACGCCAACCGCGCCCTGATGGGGTCTAACATGCAGCGGCAGGCGGTGCCCCTGCTGCAACCGGAGCGTCCCCTGGTGGGTACGGGTCTGGAGGCCCAGGCCGCCCGCGACTCTGGGATGGTGATCATCAGCCGCACCGATGGCGAGGTGGTCTACCTGGATGCCGACCTGATTAAGGTTAAGGATCCCGAAGGCAACATCCATGCCTACGAGATGCAAAAGTACCAGCGCTCCAACCAAGACACCTGTCTAAACCAGCGCCCCATCGTGTTTCCTGGGGAAAAGGTGCAGTCGGGGCAGGTGCTGGCCGATGGCTCTGCCACCGAGGGCGGTGAACTCGCGCTGGGTCAAAACATCCTGGTGGCCTACATGCCCTGGGAAGGCTACAACTACGAGGACGCCATTCTGCTCAGCGAGCGAATGGTCTACGACGATGTTTACACCTCCATCCACGTCGAGAAATTCGAGATTGAGGCGCGGCAGACCAAGCTGGGGCCAGAGGAAATCACCCGCGAAATTCCCAACGTCGGGGAAGATGCCCTGCGTCAGCTCGACGAAACCGGGATTATCCGCATTGGGGCCTGGGTAGAATCCGGCGACATTCTGGTGGGTAAGGTGACGCCCAAGGGTGAATCCGACCAGCCCCCGGAAGAGAAACTGCTGCGGGCCATCTTCGGCGAAAAGGCGCGGGACGTGCGGGATAACTCCCTACGGGTGCCCAACGGCGAAAAGGGCCGCGTGGTCGATGTGCGGGTGTTTACCCGCGAACAGGGCGACGAACTGCCCCCCGGTGCCAACATGGTGGTGCGGGTCTACGTGGCCCAGAAGCGCAAGATCCAGGTGGGCGACAAAATGGCCGGACGCCACGGCAACAAGGGAATTATTTCCCGCATCCTGCCCATCGAGGACATGCCCTACCTGCCCGACGGCACCCCCATCGACATTGCCCTGAATCCCCTGGGTGTGCCTTCCCGGATGAACGTGGGTCAGGTGTTTGAGTGCCTACTGGGTTGGGCGGCGGAGAACCTGGACGCCCGCTTTAAGGTGATCCCCTTCGACGAAATGTACGGCGAAGAAGCCTCCCGCAACTCCACCCACGGCAAGCTGATGGAGGCCCGCGAAACCACCGGAAAAGATTGGGTCTACAACCCCGACGATCCCGGCAAAATCATCCTGCGGGATGGCCGCACCGGGGAACCCTTTGATAAGGCGATCACTGTGGGCAAAGCCTACATGCTGAAACTGGTTCACCTGGTCGATGACAAGATCCACGCCCGCTCCACGGGTCCCTACTCTCTGGTGACGCAGCAGCCCCTTGGCGGTAAAGCCCAGCAGGGTGGACAGCGCTTCGGGGAAATGGAAGTGTGGGCGCTGGAAGCCTTCGGGGCGGCCTACACCCTCCAGGAATTGCTGACCGTGAAGTCCGACGATATGCAGGGCCGTAACGAAGCCCTCAACGCCATCGTCAAGGGCAAGTCCATCCCTCGCCCCGGTACGCCGGAATCCTTCAAGGTGTTGATGCGGGAGTTGCAATCCCTCTGTCTCGACATCGCCGTTCACAAGGTGGAAACCAAGGAAGACGGCACCAGCCGCGACATTGAGGTAGACCTGATGGCCGATGTCAACAATCGTCGGGCTCCCTCCCGGCCCACCTACGAATCCATCGCCCGCGACGACAGCGAGGACATGGAAGACTAGGGCCGTTGGCTAACTTCAGCTAACCCCCGGTTCCGGGGTGCCTTGTCTCCACCTCGGAACCCCCTCTATCCAGCCTTCTAACCCGACACGGATCTTCCCAGATCACGGCTTTCCATTCGATTGAGCGCGCTTACAAGGAAAACACCCAGCATGGCCAAGCTAGAACAGCGGTTTGACTACGTCAAAATTGGATTGGCATCCCCTGAACGGATTCGCCAGTGGGGGGAACGCACCCTGCCCAACGGCCAGGTGGTGGGCGAAGTCACCAAGCCGGAAACCATCAACTACCGGACGCTAAAGCCGGAGATGGACGGGCTTTTCTGTGAGCGGATTTTTGGCCCCGCTAAGGACTGGGAATGCCACTGCGGCAAATATAAGCGGGTGCGTCACCGGGGCATTGTCTGCGAGCGCTGCGGCGTGGAAGTGACGGAATCGCGGGTGCGCCGTCACCGCATGGGCTACATCAAACTGGCCGCTCCGGTGGCCCACGTGTGGTACCTGAAGGGCATCCCCAGCTACATCGCCATTCTGCTGGATATGCCCCTGCGGGACGTGGAGCAGATTGTCTACTTCAACGCCTATGTGGTGTTGGATCCCGGTAACGCTGAAAACCTCAGCTACAAGCAACTGCTGACGGAAGATCAGTGGATTGAAATCGAAGACCAGCTCTATGACGAAGATACCGAACTCTCCGGCGTTGAGGTGGGGATTGGGGCCGAAGCCCTCCAGCGCTTGCTGCAAGATTTGGAACTGGAAACCGTGGCCGAGAAGCTGCGGGAGGAAATCGCCAACTCCAAGGGCCAAAAGCGGGCCAAGCTGATCAAGCGCCTGCGGGTGATCGACAACTTCATCGCCACCGGGTCGAAAACCGAGTGGATGGTGCTGGATGTGATTCCCGTCATTCCCCCCGACCTGCGCCCCATGGTGCAGTTGGATGGGGGCCGCTTCGCCACCTCCGACCTCAACGACCTCTACCGTCGCGTCATCAACCGCAACAACCGTTTGGCCCGCCTACAGGAAATCCTGGCCCCGGAAATTATCGTCCGCAACGAAAAGCGGATGCTGCAAGAGGCCGTGGATGCCCTGATCGACAACGGTCGTCGGGGTCGCACGGTGGTGGGGGCCAACAACCGCCCGCTCAAGTCCCTGTCGGACATCATTGAAGGGAAACAGGGCCGCTTCCGCCAAAACCTGCTGGGTAAACGGGTGGACTACTCTGGCCGTTCCGTCATCGTGGTTGGCCCCAAGCTGCAAATTCACCAGTGCGGTCTGCCTCGCGAAATGGCTATTGAGTTGTTCCAGCCCTTTGTGATCCATCGCCTGATTCGCCAGGGGGTGGTGAACAACATCAAGGCCGCCAAGAAGATGATCCAGCACAGCGACAACAGCGACACCGTCTGGGAAGTGCTGGAAGAGGTGATTGAAAGCCACCCCGTCATGCTGAACCGGGCACCGACCCTCCACCGTTTGGGGATTCAGGCCTTTGAACCGATCCTGGTGGAAGGCCGCGCCATTCAGCTTCATCCCCTGGTCTGTCCCGCCTTCAACGCCGACTTTGACGGCGATCAAATGGCTGTCCACGTCCCCCTCTCCCTGGAAGCCCAGGCCGAGGCGCGGCTGCTGATGCTGGCCTCCAACAACGTGCTGTCTCCGGCCACGGGGCAACCGATCATCACCCCCTCCCAGGATATGGTGTTGGGCTGTTATTACCTAACGGCGGACAACCCTGGGGCCACCAAGGGCGAAGGGCACTACTTCGCCAACATGGAAGACGCCATCATGGCCTTCGAGCAGGGCTTGGTGGATCTCCATGCCAAGGTGTGGCTGCGCTATGACGGCCCGGTGGAGTCGGATCAGCCGGAGGTACTGGAGCAGGAGGAGGAATCCGGCGGCATCAAGACGCAGGTTTACTCCGAACGGCGGGTGCGTCTGGATCAAGAGGGCAACGTCATTTCCCAGTACATCAAAACCACCGCAGGCCGCATCATCTACAACAAGGCCGTTCTCGAAGCAATCGCAAGCTAACGTCTGGCTCTGGCTTTTGGATGAGCCGGAGCCGCCATTCCCGCCAATCACGACATCAGTACACCGCACGAGGGGCAGAAAACACATGGCTGAGCAAGGGGCAACTCAATCCTCGCTGGTTTTTCGGAACCGCATCATTGACAAAAAGCAGCTTAAAAAGCTGATCTCCTGGTCATTCACCGAGTACGGCACCGCCCGCACCTCCCAAATGGCCGACCGAATTAAGGAGCTGGGCTTTAAGTACGCCACCCGCGCCGGGGTTTCCATCAGTGTGGAAGACCTCCAGGTACCAGCGGAAAAACGGGCCATGCTGGCCGCTGCCGAAGAGGACATCAACGCCACTGAGGAGCGCTATATCCGGGGTGAAATCACCGAGGTAGAGCGTTTGACCAAGGTTATCGATACCTGGAACGACACCAGCGAAAAGCTGAAGGATCAGGTGGTTGAGAACTTCAAAAAGAACAACCCCCTCAACTCGGTGTACATGATGGCCTTCTCTGGGGCACGGGGGAACATCTCCCAGGTGCGTCAGTTGGTGGGGATGCGCGGCCTGATGGCCAATCCCCAAGGGGAAATCATTGACCTTCCCATTAAAACCAACTTCCGGGAAGGGCTGACCGTAACCGAGTACGTGATCTCCTCCTACGGGGCGCGGAAGGGGCTGGTGGATACGGCCCTGCGGACGGCGGACTCCGGCTACCTCACCCGGCGTCTGGTGGACGTGTCCCAGGATGTGATTATCCGTGAGCACGACTGCGGCACCGAGCGCGGTATTCGTCTACGCAGCATGACCGACGGGGAGCGGGTGCTAATTCCCCTGGAAAACCGTCTGCTGGGTCGGGTGGTGGCAGAGGATGTGGTCAACCCGGAAACCGGGGAAGTTGTCCTGGCCAAGAATGAGCCCATTTCCCCCGAAACCGCCAGCAAGATTGCCAAGGCCGGGGTGGAAGAGGTGGTGGTGCGCTCGCCCCTCACCTGCGAAGCCACGCGGTCGGTGTGTCAACTGTGCTACGGCTGGAGCTTGGCCCATTCTGACCTGGTGGACTTGGGCGAAGCGGTGGGGATCATCGCCGCCCAGTCCATTGGCGAACCGGGTACCCAGATGACCATGCGTACCTTCCACACGGGTGGTACCTTCACCGGGGAAGTGGCTCCCCGGATTAACGCCACCAAGGACGGCACTGTGCGCCTGCCCAAGCGCTTCAAGAGTCGTGGCTTCCGCACCCGCTACGGCGAAGAAGCCCTGATGCTGGAGTCCGACGCGGATCTTGTGGTGGAGATGAGCGGCAAGAACCAGACGGAACGCCTACCCCAGGGGACGATCCTATTCGTCAACGATGGCGATGCGGTCAAGAAAGAGCAACTGCTGGCAGAACTGCCCTCCGCAGGGCGCACCCGCAAGGTGACGGAAAAAGCCACCAAGGACGTGACCTCTGACCTGGCTGGGGAAGTGAAGTTCGACGGCCTGGTGCAGGAGGAAAAAACCGACCGCCAGGGCAACACCACTCGCCTAGCCCAGCGTGGCGGTCTGCTGTGGGTGCTGTCTGGGGATGTCTATAACCTGCTGCCCGGTGCCGAACCCGTGGTACGCAACGGCGATGCCGTGAAGGCGGGCGACACCCTAGCCGCCACCAAGCTGACCACCGAGCGCGGCGGCTTCGTGCGTCTGCCCGACACCCAAGACGACAAGGGTAGCCGGGAAGTGGAGATCATCACCGCCTCCGTCATGCTGGATCAGGCCCAGGTGCGCAAAGAGCAGGGCCAAGGTCGGGAGCATTACTTCATCGAAACCTCCTACGGGCAGCGTTTCTCTTTGATTGCTACCCCTGGGGCCAAAGTCACCAGCGGCCAGGTGATTGCCGAACTCGAAGACGACCAGTTCAAAACCCAGACGGGCGGTATCGTCAAGTTTGCTGGGGTTGAGGTGGCCAAAAAGGGCAAGGGCAAGCAGGGCTACGAAGTTGTGCAAGGCGGCACCCTGCTGTGGATTCCCGAAGAAACCCACGAGGTCAACAAAGACATCTCCCTGCTGATGGTGGAGGATGGCCAATACCTAGAAGCGGGCACCGAAGTGGTGAAGGACATCTTCTGCCAAAACAGCGGTGTGGTGGAAATTACCCAGAAGAACGACATTCTGCGGAAGATCATCGTCAAACCGGGCGACCTGCACATGGTGGATGCCCCCGAAGACGTGATGGAACGGGATCGCTCCTTGGTGAACGCCGGGGAAGAAATCATGCCCGGTCTAGTGGCCGACGCCCTGCGCTACGTGGAATACGTAGAAACCCCCGAAGGGCCTGCGATTCTGCTGCGTCCGGTAGAGGAATACACCGTCCCCAACGAGCCCTCGGTGCCCAGCCAGGGTTCCGCGACGGATGCCGCCAGCTCCATCAAACTGCGGGCGGTACAGCGGGTGCCCTTCAAGGATGGCGACCGGATTGAGGTGGTCGATGGCGTCGAACTCCTGCGGACTCAGTTGGTGCTGGATATCGAAGACGAATCGCCCCATGTCGTGGCCGACATTGAACTCGTGCCCGACGATGCCGATCCTGAGATTACCCGCCTGCAAATGGTGGTGCTGGAAACCCAGGTGATCCGCCGCGATGTGGTAGCCGACCAAACCCAGGGCAGCACCGTCACCACCCTGCTGGTGAAGGAGGGCGACCAGATTCCCCCCGGTGCCGTTTTGGCCCGTACCGAAATCAAGTGTAAGGAATCCGGCGTCGTGCGCGGGATTCGTGAAGGCCAGGAGGCCGTGCGTCGCCTGCTGGTGGTGCGCGACACCGACCAGGTTCAGATGAACCTGGGTGGCCAAGCGCCCAGCGTTAAGGTGGGCAGCTTAGTCGTGGCAGAAACAGAAATCGCCCCCGGCATCAGCCACAACGAATCTGGGGAAGTGGCCAGCATCGACGGTGACACCCTCACCCTACGCCTCGCACGGCCCTACCGGGTCTCGACCGGAGCCGTGCTGCACATCGAAGATGGCGACCTCGTGCAACGGGGCGACAACCTGGTGCTACTGGTGTTTGAGCGGGCCAAGACCGGAGACATCATCCAAGGTCTGCCCCGGATTGAGGAACTACTGGAGGCCCGGAAGCCCAAGGAAGCCTGCGTTTTGTCCCGTCGCCCCGGTACCGCCCAGGTAGTCTACAGCGACGACGAAACCGTGGAAGTGAAGGTGATCGAAGAGGACGGCGTGGTGTCGGAATATCCGATCAACCCCGGCCAGAACGTAATCGTTTCCGACGGGCAGCAGGTCAGCACGGCGGAACACCTCACGGACGGCCCCGCCAACCCCCACGAAATTCTGGAGGTCTTCTTCGACTACCACATGAGTCTAGGGGAAGGCACCCACGAAGCCGCCCTCAAGAGTTTGCAGGAAGTTCAAAGCTTCCTGGTGAACGAGGTGCAGTCGGTGTACCAGTCCCAGGGGATTGATATTTCCGACAAACACACGGAGGTGATCGTGCGGCAGATGTCCTCCAAGTGCCGCATTGACGACGGCGGTGACACCACCATGCTGCCCGGTGAACTGGTGGAAATCTACCAGGTGGAGCAGGTCAACGAAGCCATGTCGATTACGGGTGGGGCTCCGGCCCAGTACACTCCGGTGCTGCTGGGGATTACCAAGGCCTCCCTAAATACCGACAGCTTCATCTCGGCGGCGAGTTTCCAAGAAACCACCCGCGTCCTCACCGAAGCCGCCATTGAAGGCAAGTCCGACTGGCTGCGCGGCCTGAAGGAAAACGTCATCATTGGGCGCTTGATCCCTGCCGGGACGGGCTACAACGCCTACGAAGACGCCCCCGCCCCTGAAGTCGAACCGGGCTACGAGTCTGCCATCCTCGACGACGACCTTCAGGACGTGGTGCTAGATGACCGCACCGCCCGCAGCTACGACCTAGAGGGTAGCCTCAGCATCCTGACCGACGACGACGAAATGATCGGATCTCCCATGGATGAAGGCGGTCTGCGGCGTCCCCCGGCTCTGTCGGAGGATGGCGACGACTTCCTCGCCATGACCATGGATGACGATGACCTGCTGATCGACGATCAAACCGGAGCCCTGTAGCCAAGACTCCGCTGGATGACGGTTCCGGATGATCGATCAGCCCACTCTCCCTCCCCGTGAGGGGGAGTTTTTTATGGCAACATGGCGCTGACGGTGGCAGAAGACGACGGGATTGCAGAAAAGGCCCATGGAAAAGGGCCATCTCCTCCCCAAAGGCGGCAAAAGAATTACAACCTATGACGCCCTCTGGCCGTTACAGCAGAACTCAGATAGAACAGATATGGGTACTTCGGCACTGTGCCCCTGGGTGAACAGGTACAAAAAAGCAAGACAAGGCCACAACTGGGATGCGTGCCGCGATCCTGGTTTGAGGGGAGCCCTTGACCCCAAGGCTAGATTGTCGCTGACGGGATACCACTACCGCCACCATCACTAGGATTCCAGCGATTGTGAAAGCTTCTCTCAAGCGCCTAAATCACTTTTTTCGCCATGTTGTTCTCCCTAAGGTTCTCTATCAGTCGGAGACCCAAACCCTGGCCACTGGGGGCAAAATTATTGCGCTATCTAGCCTGTTTGCCGGACTGTGCATTACCGGGCTAAAGTTCCTGCAAATTTTAGAGCCCGCAGAGCTATTTATTTTCGACCGGATTGTCCGATCTCTGCCCGATCAAGATTTGAACCCTCGCATCACAGTTATTGGCCTCAGCGAGGGGGATCTGCGTCAGTATGGGTGGCCCCTATCCGACGAGCAGTTGGCGGATTTGCTAGCGACCCTCCAGACCCATCAGCCTCGGGTGGTCGGGCTTGACCTCTACCGCAGCACCTTTCGCCCCCCCGGTACTGAGGCCCTGATCGAACAGTTAGCCGCCCCCAACCTGATCGCCATTGAAAATGTGGGCAATGCCCCTGGGATCGGAGAGGTGCCGCCACCGCCCACGGTGGAGCGAGAGCGGGTGGGCTTTAACGATTTTCCGACCGATTCGGACGGCATCATCCGGCGCAATCTGCTGTTTGTGGGCCGTCCCCCCGACGGGTTTTACTCCTTTGGGCTGCGGGTGGTGTTGGCCGACAACCAGCGCGATCCCCTACCCCTGACAACGGATGAGAATCACCTGTACCTGGGAGACATTCCCATTCGGGTCTTGTCGGGGCCGGATGGAGGGTATCAGTCGGTAGACAGCAGCGGCTACCAAATTGTGCTGCGCTACCACAGTCGCCATCAGCCCATCCGCCAACTCTCCATGAGCCAGGTGCTGAGCGGCCAGTTTGACCCCGCCTGGATTACCGACCAAGTGGTGTTGATTGGCACCACCGCCGCCAGCCTCAAGGATCGGTTCTATACCCCCTTCAGCTTCAACCTCGACGAAGAGATGACCATGGCGGGGGTTGTCATCCACGCCCAAATGATCAGCCAGCTCCTAGACTTGCTGGAAGGCAAACCTGCCCTATACCGCTATTTACCCGCCTGGGGAGAGGGGCTATGGCTATTTGGCTGGTGCTTGGTAGCGGGTAGCTTGGTATGGGGGCTGCGGCGGCCCAGTTTGATGCTGGGATCCAGTGTGGTACTGGTGGTGGGGATCGGTGGATTGGGCTGGGTGGCGGTGCAACAGTTGCTGTGGCTCCCCATTGCCGAACCCATGGTGGGCATTGTGACCACCACCGCTGCCGTCATTGCCTACAAGCTGCTCTATCGCAGCACCCACGATCCCCTGACTGGGCTCCCTAACCGGGAAGCCTTCCTCACCCTAATCCAAAAGGCTCTCCGCCAACACCAGGGTGATCCGGAGGCAGATCCAGTGATTGTGGTGTTTATGGGGATTGACCGTTTTAAGGTGATCAACGAAAGCCTAGGCCACCAAGCTGGGGATCAGGTGTTGCGCATCATCGCCAAGCGGCTCACCCAAAAAATGCCCCTCGATGGGCGAGTTGCGCGAGTCGGCGGCGACGAATTTGCCCTGATGGTGGCCAACCTCAGTAAAGCAGCGGCAGGAGAGCAGATGGATGCCCTACAGTATGCGCTTTCCGAGCCGATCCTGCTCCAGGGACAGCGGTTGCCTAGCGCCATCAGTATGGGTATGGCCATTAGCCAACCGGGCATGGCCCACAAACCCGCCGACCTGCTGCGGGATGCCCACACCGCGATGTATCGCGCCAAGGCCCTGGGTAAGTCTCGCTTTGAAGTGTTTGCCATGGGGATGCTAACCGAGGCTGTCAACCGCCTTCAGTTGGAGAGTGACCTGCTCAGCGCCCTGGATAACCAAGAATTTTTGCTCTACTATCAGCCGATCATTCGCCTTGCCACCGGAGAACTGGCCGGGTTTGAAGCCCTGGTGCGCTGGCATCAGAAGGATCGGGGCTTTGTGCTGCCCAGTGCCTTCATCCCTGCCGCCGAGGAAACGGGGCTGATTATGGCCCTCGGTCAGTGGATCTTTTGGGAAGCCTGCCGCCAACTGCGGGCTTGGCACGAGATGTTTCCCCAGCACGCCCACCTGACCATGAGCATCAACCTCTCCAATCGGCAGTTTGGCCAGTCTGACCTCATCAGCCAGGTAAAAGCGGCCCTGCAAGAAACCCAGGTGCGGGGAGAGTGCGTGCGGCTAGAAATCACTGAAAGCATGGTAATGGGCGATGTAGATGCCGCGATTGATCTAATGCTGAAGCTGAAATCCCTGGATTTAAAGCTCGCCATTGATGACTTTGGCACCGGATATTCCTCCCTTAGCTACCTGCACCGCTTCCCCATGGACACCCTCAAGGTGGACAAGTCTTTTGTGGGTCGTCTAGAAAAAAGCAACGAAGATCGAGCCATCATCCACACGATTCTCACCCTAGGGAAAAAGCTGGGTATGGAGGTCGTGGCTGAAGGAGTGGAAACCCTGGAGCAAATGACCATGCTGAAGCAGGAACACTGCGACTACGGCCAGGGCTATTTCTTTGCCAAACCCCTCCCTGTCGCCGAAGCCCAGGCACTCCTCAGCCAATCCAGAATCCCCACGGCCTAGGTCAACGTTGCCCTGCCAGCAACGGCCTCAACTCAGGCGGTAACTATCCTGGAGATCCCCCGACGGCAACGCCCTTGCCCAGGTAGGGGTCTGGCTGGGTTGAATTCCATTTCCCCTGGTTAACTTCATTTCTTCCCTGATCTACAATGATCCCAACCTCAATGGGTAAGCCTCTAGCGTCCTTAGGCCATATCAGCTCTGCGTCCTTGATTCCATACCCCCCACCCCTTAGACTTTTCACGACTGCTCTATCCCATAGACCCTAGGGGATCAAGCTGGATACGGGAGATCGTGGGGAATGGGCCGGAAAGTGTCACAATACGTTTAATAACCAAGCTCCTTAAAAATACTGAATTTATAACAATGTCAACCTCCGTGAGCGAAGCCACCTTTGAATCCATTGTCCTAGCCTCAGAGGTGCCAGTATTAGTCCACTTTTGGGCTCCCTGGTGCGGGCTGTGCAAGATGATCAATCCCCTCCTGAATCACTTCCAGGCAGAGTGGGAAGGCCAAATTCGCCTCGTAGACATCAATGCTGACGAAAATCTTCGCCTCGCCAATACCTACCGCCTGTCTAATTTACCCACCCTGCTGCTGTTTGAAGGGGGCGAACTACGCCAACGCCTCGAAACTTTCCGCAGCAAAGACGACATGCGCCAAGTGCTCGATAGCTTCATGCACCAGCGCTCCCTCCGCTACGAAATGTCGCCCCTAGTGCGAGTCTATCCCCAGTCCTAGGGGTTTCTAGAACATAGCCATGACTCACCCTACCTCCCCGGTGGCAAGAGGCTGGGTGAGGCGACGACCAAGGAACTATAACTGGGATGCAGGCTTTTCGCGCGGCCAAAGTTCGGGGGTTAGATAGCCCTCAATCAATAGGTCTGGCCCTAGGGATCGCCAGGTGAGGTGGTGCAGGGGCAGCGCGGCAGACATTTCCGCGATGCCCAAATCCCCCAGGGGGGTCGGTGCTGCCTGACCGCCCACCAGTTTGGGGGCCACAAAGGCCCAAACCTTGTCGATGACCCCATCTCGAATGGCCTGGGCCGCCAGGGTGCCGCCGCATTCCCACAGCACCTGAGCGCAGCCTTGCTTGTACAAATGGGCCATCACATTCAAGGGAGTCAGATCATCCATGACCACGACCTCAACCCCGACCTGCTCCAAGCGTTGACGCTTTTCCGCAGGGGCAGCGAGGCTAGTAAACACCGTTGTGGGAGCCGTTGAGGTATCCCACAGGTGCGCCTGATCGGGCAGGTCAAGGGCGCGACTCATCACCACTCGGCGGGGATTATGGGCACTGTGACCGTGGCTGGTGAGGTGGGGATCATCGCAGCGCACAGTGTTGCCGCCCACCACTACCGCATCGCACACCGCCCGCAGTTGGTGCACCGCCGCCCTTGCCTCCGGCCCCGTCACCCATTGGCTGTGGCCCGTCGTGGTGGCAATTTTGCCGTCTAGGGTCATGGCATACTTCAGTAGACTAAGGGGGCGCTGGCGCAAAATGCGGCACACAAACGCTTCGTTCAACCGCTGACAGGCCCATTCTTCGACGCCCACAACCACCTCAATGCCAGCCTGACGCAACCGCGCAATGCCGCTGCCAGCCACCCGTGGGTCAGGATCCACCATGCCCACCACCACTCGATGAATCCCTGCCTGGATAATCGCCTCGGTGCAGGGGGGCGTCCGTCCGGTGTGGTTGCAGGGTTCCAGATTAACGTAGAGCGCTGCGCCCTTGGCCCTGTCCCCAGCCTGTCGCAGGGCAAACACCTCGGCATGGGGCTGTCCGGCCTTGGGATGAAACCCCTCCCCCACCACGTCCCCGGCCTGCACAATCACCGACCCCACTAGGGGGTTAGGGGCGGTTAGCCCAGCCGCTTGCTGGGCCAATGCTAGGCAGCGGTTCATCCACTGTCGATGGAGGGAATCAGCGGGGTCGGTGGAAAAAGACTCAGTCACAGCGGCTATCATCCAACTCGTTACGGCTCAATACATCAGCCCCCAACCCACGACCATTCAACCCGCCTTCAGCGATCACCATCCCAGCGCTAAGGCAGCCGCTTAATCCACACCCATGGCCGCCCTTCTTGTACGGTACACTAAGCCTATCTATGTTCGTGAGTGTGAGCGAGGGGCCGTGATTCCACCTGTTGATCTGACGGAGCAGTTCAAGCTAATCCAAGCCGAGGTGAACACGGCAGTGGCAGAGGTGCTGGCGTCGGGCCAGTATATCAATGGCCCCATTGTTAAGACCTTTACCGAAGCCTTTGGCCGCTCGGTGGGCACTGACCACTGCGTGGTGTGCAACTCCGGTACCGACGCCCTCTACCTGGCCCTCCGCGCCCTCAACATTGGCCCCGGCGACGAGGTGATCACCTCTCCCTTCACCTTCATCGCCACCGCTGAGGTGATTAGTGCCGTAGGGGCCACCCCCGTGTTTGTGGATATCGACCTCGATACCTTCAATATCGACATTACCCAAATCGCTGCCGCCATTACCCCCCGCAGTCGCGCCATCATTCCCGTGCACCTGTTTGGCCGTCCGGTGGATATGGGGCCACTGCTAGATATTGCCAGCCGTCACCAACTGGCGGTGATTGAAGACTGCGCCCAGGCCACCGGGGCCACCTGGCAGGGTAAACCTGTCGGCAGCCTTGGCCATGTGGGGTGCTTTAGTTTCTTCCCCACCAAAAACCTGGGCGGCTGCGGCGATGGTGGAGCCATTACCACCAACGATCCCAACCTGGCCGATACTATGACCATGCTGCGGGAGCACGGCAGTCGAGTGCGCTACCACCACGCGGCCATCGGCATCAACAGCCGTCTAGATTCTGTGCAGGCCGCGATTTTAGACATCAAACTGCGCTACCTGGATCAGTGGAACCAGCAACGCGCCGCTGTCGCCCAACGCTACGCAACCCTGCTGTCCGACGTGGAGGGCATTGTGTTGCCCCAGGCTCCCACCTTTGGCCAGTCTGTCTGGAACCAGTACACCCTGCGGATTGCCGGAGCCACCGCCGAGGGCCAGGAGCGCAACCAGATCCAGCAGCGAATGCGGGAAGCCGGGGTGATCTGCATGGTGTATTACCCCATTCCCCTACACCTTCAGGAGGTGTATCAGTCCTTAGGCTACAAACCGGGCGATTTTCCCCAGGCCGAAGCCGCCGCCCATCAAGTGCTGTCCCTGCCTATGTTCCCCGAACTGGATGCCGCCCGCCAGGAGGTGATCGCCAACACCCTGAAGCAGGTGCTGGCCGAAGTGGGTTTGAAGGCAGCGCAATACTGCTAGGCGCGGTGGGCGAAGGGGGGAGTCGCGGCACGATTTCGCCAGGTTCCTCCCGTGCCCAGATCTCCTTTCGCAACCCCCGCTCTTGGGGGGCATGGCGGCTCACCCAATGGATCAGAGCATTGCACAGATTGGGTGATCGCCGCGAATGTCCCCTATGGCCCTTGAATCCCTGGTTCAGCCTATTGTCATAACGATCAAGATTGATTCAGGTCAATTCTAGAGAAAAAGGAAAGCCAGGGTATCGACGGGAAAAATCCATATAAATTTGTTTGTAGTTTTCTATACTAGTCTTAACGGAAGACAACCAGGCCCGATACTAGAGTCAGTGGTTTCCCGGTTTCCCACGCTGGGGATCGTTCCCCGCTCAACTTCGCTCCCTTATCGTGGCTGCGGCATCGTTCTCCAATCCCCTGGAAGAGAGGCAATCATACTGTGACTGGTGAAGATCCCAATACGTTGTGGGCCTATGATGCTGCCGTCATTGCCCGTCAGTTTCGGTGGCGATGGTGGACGTTGGGGACGAGGATTGTGCAAATCCTCTGGTGGCTGGGCACCTTCGTCCTGGGGCTGAAGTTTGACCAATGGTTCCGGCGCGAGGAACAAAACCGCCAGAAACGCGCCTCCCAACTGCGGCAGGTGTTGATTGATCTGGGGCCAACCTTCATCAAGGTAGGGCAAGCCCTCTCCACCCGGCCCGACCTGGTACGGAAGGACTTTTTGGAAGAGTTGACCAAGCTTCAGGATCAGCTTCCGCCCTTTTCCACGCCCCTAGCCCGGGCCATTATCGAAGCGGAACTGGGCTACTCCCCGGAAGAAATTTTTAGCAGCATCTCCCCGGCCCCGGTGGCGGCGGCGAGTTTGGGCCAAGTCTACCGGGCGCGGCTCTTTTCTGGAGAAGAGGTAGCGGTGAAGGTGCAGCGGCCCAACCTGCGGCCCTTGCTCAGCCGCGATCTGTACCTGATGCGCTGGGCGGCGGGGTGGATAGCCCGGTTCCTGCCCCTCAACCTGGGCCACGACCTCACCCTGATCGTGGACGAGTTTGGCATCAAGCTCTTCGAGGAAATTGACTACCTCAACGAAGGCCGCAACGCCGAGCGCTTTGCCGCCAACTTCAAGGACGACCCCACGGTGAAGGTGCCCGTCATCTACTGGCGCTACAGCAGCCACCGGGTGCTTACCCTGGAATGGATCGAAGGCCGCAAGCTCACCGACACCGAGGGCATGGCCGAGGCCAACCTGGATCAAAACCGCCTGATTGAAATTGGCGTCACCTCCGGGCTGCGACAACTACTAGAGTTTGGCTTTTTCCACGCCGACCCCCACCCCGGCAACCTGTTTGCCATCGCCGATGGTCGCATGGCCTACATCGACTTTGGCATGATGGATCAGCTCGATCAGACCACCAAGGAAACCCTGGTGGATGCCGTGGTTTATCTGATTAACCAAGATTTTGAACGCCTGGGCACCGCCTTTGTCAAACTGGGCTTCCTCACCCCCGAAACCGAACTGGGGCCGATTATCCCCGCCCTCAAACGGGTGCTGGGAGATGCCATGGGGGCCAAGGTACGGGACTTCAATTTCAAGAGCATCACCGACCAGTTCTCGGAACTGATGTACGACTACCCCTTCCGGGTGCCCGCCAAGTTTGCCCTGATTATTCGTTCCCTCGTCACCCAAGAGGGGTTGGCCCTCAGCCTCAATCCCGACTTCAAGATTGTGGATGTGGCCTATCCCTACGTGGCGCGGCGTTTACTGCTGGGCGAAACTCCGGCCTTGCGGCAACGGCTGCTGGAGGTCATCTTCAAAGACGGTCAGCTCCAGTGGCAGCGGCTGGAAAATATGCTGGCTATCGCCCGCAGCGACAGCAACTTTGACGTTCTGCCCACCGCTGGCCTTGGCATTCGCTACCTGATGTCCGAGGAGGGGCTACACCTGCGCCGAATGCTGCTGCTGGCCCTCACCGAAAACGACCGCCTCCACACCGCCGAAGTCCAACGCCTGTGGGACTTGGTGAAGGAGGACATCACCGTGGATCGTGTCCTAGAGGCCGCCTGGGGAGCCCTAACCACCTATTCCCTAGACCAAGCGGAACAGTTGGTGCCGGGGGTGGGCGGTTTGCGTCAGGCGCTTCAGGTTTAGGGTTTTCCCGCTGAGGGGAGCGGTATTTCAGAGAAGCCTCTCCCCTATAATTGCAAAAGATTAATTATTGTTTCAGAGCGTTACCCGTGTACTCCCAACCTCCCTACATTTTGCTCCTGGCGGGTTTTCTTGCCGCCGTCACCTCCGGCTACGCCTTCAGCACCACTCTGCAACAATCCGTTGGCGACTGGAACCGTAATCGTTCGACCCGAATCTTAGCGACCCTGCGCGGGCCACAGCTCAAAATTCCCTTCTTTGGCATCTGCGCCGGAGTTTGCGTCTTCCTCGCTTCGGGCATTGAACTGTTCGGCTTTTCGGGCAAAGTGGCCTACGCCATGGGCGCACCCATGACCCTGCTCAGCGGCCTGCTGATCTGGTCGCAGTTGGGCAAAATTCTGGCCATGATTGAGGAAGGCGGCTCCAAGGCTCTGGATTTGGATTCCTTCTAGCATCATCTCAGTAGATCGCAACGTCCCCGGAAGACCTCACCCCCAACCCCTCTCCTGAGAGGAGAGGGGAGTTGGAAAGCGCTTCAAACTGAATTGGCTGACCCGATGGGTAAGCGACTAAGCCGTGCGTAGGGCCACGATGGGATCGAGTTGGGCAGCTTGGCGGGCGGGAAACACTCCAAAAAAGAGACCAATGCCGCCGGAAATGCTGACCGCCATAACGATGGCGCTAACGGAAATTCCGGCATCAAAGGGGGTGAGAACGCCAATCAGCACAATGCCGCTGACCCCTAGGGCCGTGCCGATGATGCCCCCAGCCACGGAGAGGATGATCGCCTCAATCAAAAACTGGCCCAAAATATCGCCCTGGGAGGCTCCGATGGCCTTGCGGAGGCCAATTTCCTGAGTCCTCTCCCGCACGGAGACCAGCATGATATTCATAATGCCGATGCCGCCGACGAGGAGGGAAATCCCCGCAATCGCCGCCAGCATCAGGGTCAGCGCCCCGGTGATGGTGTTGGCGATGGTGAGTAGGGTGTCTTGGCTGCTGATGTAGAAATCGTCGTCGTCGCGGATATTGTGGCGCAGGCGCAGCAGGTTGGTAATCTGAAATTCTGCGGTGGCCATGCTCTCCCGGTCGCGGGCAGAAACGGTGATAAACGAGACATCAATGCCGTAGGGAGACCGTTCGCCCCTGGCCAAACGGTTAGCCTGGGTGGTGATGGGCACCAGGACGGCATCATCGTAATCTAGCCCTAGGTTCGATCCTTTCTTGTCCAACACGCCGATCACGCTAAAGTTGACGCCGCCCACCCGCAGAGATCGGCCTAGGGCGGGTTCGTCCTCAAACAGACGGGTTTTGAGGGTATCCCCCAGCACCACCACCTGGGCACTGCGGCTGATGTCTAGGTCACTAATGAACCGCCCCTTGGCCACCTCAAAGCTGCGTACCGTCAGAAAATCCGGCACCGTGCCCACCACATTCACATTGGCATTGCGGTTGCCCAGGGTGATGAGCTGGCGATCACTGGATTCTGCCGCCACCCCCGTCACCGAAGGCACCTGTTGACTAATCGCCACCGCATCCTCCAGCACCAGGGTACGGGGAATGTTCAGCGACCCCAACTGCCGCGTCTCCCGGCTACCGGGCACCACAAACAGCACATTCGGCCCCAGGGTTTCGAGCTGGGCGCTGATATACCGCTGCGCCCCCTCCCCCAGGCCCACCATGGTAATCACCGAGGCATTGCCGATGATAATGCCCAGCATGGTCAGGGTGCTGCGGAGGCGGTTGGCGGCGAGGGTTTTGGTCGCCATGGTGAGGCTTTCTTGCAGGTTCATACTCGCAGGCTCATCCTTGCAGGGTTATCGTGGGACTATTTAATGCTGACGCGGCCATCGTTTTCGATAAAAATGCTGCGGTGACTGGGTTCGCTGGGCACGCTGTAGAGTTCCATCGACAGGGTTTGGGCCGCAGGTCGCCCTAGCCTGACGCGAATGGGCTGATCCCGCAACGCCCAAAACAGGATGGAGATATTTGGAGTGGTGCCCCAGCCAAACCCTAGCTCTAAGTCTTCGCCCGGTTGCAGGGTGCGGGGGCCAGTCAGGGGGGGCTGCTCGATGCCGACCGCCGTGGTGCTGCGATTCACCACCTGCACGGTGATTCGATCCCCAGGGGTGAACTGAATTTGGCCAGATCCACAATTGACCGTACAGCGCTGGGCTAGGGCAGGCATCGTCCCCATGGCCAAGGTGGTCAACCCCACCAGGGAGGCGATCCCCAGATAGCCTAGCCGCCGCCAAATTGTTGATCCCATCGCGCCTCCGCCCCTGCAACTCCAGGGTGAATATTGACAACCCCAGGCTAGCAAACCTCGATGCGGGTCGGTCAACATCCGAGAAACTGGGCCTCTGGCCTTGCGAATCGCTGGGAATCGCTTAGGGATTAGGCAACTTGGCTTCGGATGAGGTATCGCGCAGGTGGGCGGGTTTCCAGCCTTCGTGGATTTTTTGGGGCGCACGGGACACTACCAGGCAGTCATCGGGTACGTCCTTCCGCACAACGGAACCAGCGGCAATGGTGACGTCGGATCCCACGGTGATGGGGGCGACCAGGACGCTGTTCGACCCGGTTTTGGTGCGGTCGCCGATGACGGTCGGGTGTTTTTTGTAGCCGTCGTAGTTGGCGGTGATGGTGCCTGCGCCCACGTTCACCTTTTCGCCCAGGGTGGCATCACCTAGGTAAGACAGGTGAGCCACATTGGTGCCCTGGCCGAGGGTGGCTTTTTTCAGTTCTACAAAGTTGCCGATGCGGCAGTTTTCGCCCACCACGGCATGGCCGCGCAGGTGGGCATAGGGGCCAACCTTGGCTCCGGCGGCTACGATGCTGTCGGAAATGACGGAGAAGGTGATGGTGGTGTTTGGCCCAATTTGGCTGTCTTCAATCATGGAGCCGGGGCCGATGCGGCTTCCGGTGCCGATGCTGGTGTGGCCGCGCAGGTGGGTTTGGGGTTCAATCACCACGTCGGGTTCGATGTGGACGGTGGTGTCGATGGTGATGCTGTCGGGGTCAATCAGGGTGACGCCAGCGGCCATCCACTGGGTTTTGATGCGATCTTGCAAAATGGCGTAGGCTTCCGCCAAGTGTTGACGGCTGTTGATACCGAAGATTTCCTGGCAATCGGCCACATCTACGGCCATGGCGGGGCTGAGGTCCTTCACCACGTCCGTCAAGTAGTATTCCTGCTGGTCGTTGTCGGATTGCAGGTGAGGCAGCACCTCCATCAGTTTGGGCCAGTTGAAGCAGTAGACCCCGGCATTGATGCGCGGATTTTGCCGCTGGGCGGGGCTGCAATCCCGGTGTTCCACAATTTCGGTGACGATGCTTTGTTCAGTGCAAAAGACCCGACCGTAGCCCGTGGGGTCAGCAAATTGGGCCGTTAGCAGGGTCGCCGCATTCTGGTTATCCCGGTGGGTTTGCACCAGGGTGTAGATGGTTTCGGGGCGCAGCAGGGGCACATCGCCATTCAGCACCAGCAGATCGCCCTCAAAGCCTTCGAGGTGGGGAATCACCTGCTGCACCGCATGGCCTGTCCCCAACTGTTCCGCCTGGTGAACAAAGGTTAAGTTAGGGATGTGAGTCAAGGCCGTCTGCACCTTCTCTTGGCCAAAGCCGACGATGACAAAGATCCGCTCCGGCTGCACCGCTGCCAGCCCGTCCAACACCCGCTCTACCATGGGTTTACCCCCCACCGAATGCAGAACCTTCGGTAGGTCAGACTTCATGCGGGTGCCGCGTCCGGCGGCGAGAATGGCAACGGCAACCATTGCAGTAGGCTCCCTCTAGGCGTGGTGCTGCACAAGGGAGTATACAGCATTTCCTGACATCGAAAGACACCGCCAAGGCTTGAAAATTAAGGGTTTTACAC
Source organism: Leptolyngbya sp. BL0902 (assembly GCF_016403105.1). Lineage (NCBI taxonomy): Bacteria > Bacillati > Cyanobacteriota > Cyanophyceae > Leptolyngbyales > Leptolyngbyaceae > Leptolyngbya > Leptolyngbya sp. BL0902. The sequence goes on along the minus strand of NZ_CP046155.1, from coordinate 2,784,759 downwards.
CATCTCCACAATGCCCATCATGCCCTGGTCTTCGTGATCGAGGATGTGGCAGTGGTAGACCGTTTTGCCCGCAAAGTCGCGGAAGGGAATGCGAATACGCACGGTTTCGTAGGCGCGTAGGTTGACGGTATCGCGCCAAGCCCGCAGGGGTTCCGGCTGGCCGTTGCGGCTGATCACCTGAAACCAGTTGGTATGCAGGTGAAACGGGTGATCCATCCCCGCCTTGTTGACCAGCACCCAATCCTCCACGGTGCCCACCTGAACTTGCGTGTCTACCCGATGATGGCCAAAGGCGCGACCGTTAATGAGAAAGGGATCTCGGGTTTCGGGATCGATGCCGTGATCGAAGACAAATTCCCGCACTATTGAAGGCTCTGGCAGAGGTTCCACAGTGCTTAGGGTTGCGGGTAGGTTAACCACAGCGGGACTTCCTGCATCGCTGGCTTCCCCACCGTAGTCCAAGGTGGCGATGGTTTGGGGTTCCTCTGCACCGTCTGTCCCAGACTCCATCATCGCCCCATGCCCCATCATGGATTTCGCCATGGCGGCAATGCCTCGGTCGTAGGGCAAACTCAGCAGGGCATAACTACCGGAATTACGATTCCCCGGCACCAGCAGATCCGCCCGTTCCCCAGGAGCCAAAATTACCGATTCTTGGGCCACCGGAGCTGCCAGGGAGCGGCCATCCGTCGCCGCCAGCCACCAGGGATGATCCGCTAACTGGAGCTGATAGACGCGGGAAGCCGAAGCATTGAGAATCCGCAGCCGCAGCAAACCGCCCTGGGGCAGACTAAACCGGGGCTGGGATTGGCCGTTAACGGTGATTAAATTTCCCTGCCGTCCCCACATACGGAAGACAGGCGTGGGTTCCTGCACCTGGCCGCGACGGTCGAGGTCAAAGTCTTGCAGCACCAGCACCGCTTCCTGGGCCGATTGCAATTCGGGTGCTTCGTCCTCCCCTCGCACTAGGATGGTTCCTGCTAAGCCATGGAAGACTTGGGATGCAACCAAGCCGTGAACATGGGGGTGATACCAAAAGAAACCGCTGGGGTGCTGGTCGGGAATTTGGAAGTCGTACAGCGCCGTTTCCCCTGGGGCCACCGTGCGAAAGGGATCGTCGGCTAGGCCCGTGGGCGGCAGGTGTAGCCCGTGGTAGTGCAGATTGGTGGGCTGATCGAGGGCATTGGTGAAGCGAATCTGCAGCCGATCCCCAGAGCGCACCTCAAGCTGGGGGCCAGGGATTTGCTGGTTGTAGGTCATCAGCGTGGCCGAGCGTCCGTCCAGGGAAACCTGGTTAAGGCTGGCGGTGAGGTCTATCTCTAGGCGTCCTGCTTCACTGCGGTAGATTGTCGGGGGCGTTGGTGCTGTAGCCAACCGCGCACACCGAGCTACCAGCGGCGTTCCCGCCATCGCCGCCATCAGGGATAAAAAGCTCCGCCGTTCCATACTGTTTCTGTTGCTGGGGTTCACTGTCTCTCGATGCAAGGATGACTCTGGACGATGGCGATTCGCCTCTTTGCCAGAGTGCTACAGGGCGGCTTGATCTGCCCATCACCCTAGAGATAGGCTAACGTTTTACTAAGGCTTGCGACTGACTAGGGCTTGAGATATCGCCATGACCCCAACCCCATCACCTAAACCAGAACCGACCCTACAGGATGTGCTAGATCGGCTAACCACGCTGAGCACTGAACTCGACGAGGTCAAACACAGCCAGGATGAAATGCAACACAGTCTTGATGAGGTGATCCGCAGCCAGGATGAAATGCGGCGCAACCAGGAACAAGGTCAGCAGTGGCAAGATCGTACCTGGGATGTGGTGAAGTGGGTTGGCGGCATTAGTGCGGGGCTCGCCATTAGTGCGTCGATTGCCTTGGTGGGCATTGTGCTGCGGCAATTGGGGCAGTAACGGAGGAATCCCGCGCTCCGGTGTTTTTCGCGAAAGACTGGGGGATAATGGCACCACAGAGCGAGCGAGCCTTTAGGATCAACTCCTAGGGCCAACGTTTGAAACAGTGGGGGTGTCCGATGGCAGTGTCCATGCGTCAACAGATTGTCTTGATTACCGGAGCCAGTAGCGGCATTGGGGCGGCTTGTGCGCGGCTGTTGGCTCAAGACGGGGCAAGGCTCATTCTTGCGGCTCGTCGGGCGGAGAAACTTCAGGCGTTGGCGGCAGAATTGCAGACTCAGTACGGCGCTGAATCGCTGACGCTGACCCTGGATGTGTGCGATGCCCAGGCGGTGCAGGTGGCCATTGATGGTCTCCCGCCAGAGTGGCAGGCGGTTGATGTGCTGATCAACAATGCGGGCCTCAGTCGGGGGCTGGATAAGCAATACGAAGCGCCCCTGCAAGACTGGGAGGAAATGATCGACACCAACGTGAAGGGCTTGCTGTACATGAGCCGAGCGGTGGTGCCGGGGATGGTGGCGCGGGGGCGCGGCCATGTGGTGAATGTGGGCTCCATCGCCGGACGGCAAACCTATCCCGGCGGCAGTGTCTACTGTGCCACCAAGGCAGCGGTGAAGTCGCTTTCTGAGGGCTTGAAGCTAGACCTACTGGGTACGCCCGTGCGCGTCACCAATGTGGAACCCGGTTTTGTGGAAACGGAATTTAGCGACGTGCGCTTCCGGGGCGACACCGACCGGGCCAAACAGGTCTACCAAGGCATGGTGCCGCTGACGGGGGAAGACATCGCCGACAGCATTCTGTTTGCCATTACCCGCCCCCCCCACATCAACATCAGCGAAATTTTCCTCATGCCCACCGACCAATCCTCGGTGTTCCATGTCCACCGCCGTCCAGAGTAGGCCCGGGGGGGAGGCCCATGACGGTAAAATAGGCTTCGATAACAGCAGGTTTCCCAAGCGAGCTTCCCAGGCTAGCTTTCAAAGGAGGCTTCCAAAACTGGAGGCTTTCAAAGCAACAGGTTGTCAAAACCGCTCTGGGAGACCTGCCGCTGTTGATACCCTTCTGCCCTGTCGTTCTGAAATCCCCATGACTCTTGCCGTTGGTGATCCCGCCCCCGATTTTTCTATGCCCGATGCCGAGGGCAATCTCTACAGTCTGGCGTCGCTCAAAGGCCAGCGGGTGGTGCTGTATTTCTACCCCCGCGACAACACGCCCGGATGCACCAAAGAAGCCTGCGGTTTCCGCGATGCCTACGCGGCCTATCAAGACAAGGGCGTGGTGGTGCTGGGGGTGAGCGCTGACGATGCCAAGTCCCACAGCAAATTTGCCACCAAATACACCCTGCCCTTTCCCCTGCTGGTGGATGCAGGCGGCGAAGTGGCCAGCCGCTTCGGCGTCTATGGCCTCAAGAAATTTATGGGCAAGGAGTATATGGGCATCACCCGCAGCACCTTTGTCATTGCCCCCGATGGCACCCTAGAACGCATTTACCTCAAGGTGAAGGCCGAAACCCATGCCGAAACGGTGCTAGCGGACTTGGCTGATGGCTAACCTTGGGGATCACCCCGCTGTGCGCCAAGCCCCAGATAGACAGGCCCCTAAAGCCAACTCGTTGGTCTTGTCCCTAGGGCTTGCCTGACTGGTTTAGACTGGCCTTACCCCAGTCTGTCCAGGAGTTCCTATGTCCTATCTTGCCCACATGCTCAAAACCTTAACGGGGCTGCTGTTGCGGCGACCCATTGTGGGAGCCTGTGTGATTCCGGTGCGGCCCGATGGCACCATTGTGCTGATTTTGCGCCGAGACAACCACCGCTGGAGCCTGCCCGGTGGCCTAGTGGACTGGGGCGAGGATGTGATCACCGCCGCCCGTCGAGAACTGCGAGAGGAGGCCGGAATTGAATCGGCTGAACTAGATCGGCTGGTGGGGGTTTATTCCAAGCCGGGGCGAGATCCGCGCTTCCATTCCATCTGTGTAGCGGTGGCGGTACGGGTGCCCGATCAGCCCTACACCGCCGACCCCCAAGAGGTACTGGAGGTGCGGTCGTTTGCCCGCGATGCCCTGCCCTGGGATCAACTCGCCCACGACCACCGCCACCAACTCGAGGATTTTTTCCAGGGCAAAACGGTTTTAGCCTAAGCTGAAAGGGCCAATGCTGGCATCAGCGGGCAAGGTTTCGGCAATGCCGGATTCCATCGCCCTAGCATCAGGGTTACAGTGACTTAATGGTTGTATCTATAAACTCAGTTAGGGCCATGAAACCCTCCCAGGAAATCGTCATGCGTACGGGCCGATTAAAGGTGCCCAGCGGTACCCTGTTTTGGCACGAGGCCGGACGCGGGGAAACCCTAATTTTTCTCCATGGAGCTTGGCAAGACAGCGGCCAGTGGCTCCCAGTGATGCAGACCCTAGCCGCTGACTACCACTGCCTTGTCCCTGATTTGATTGGCTTTGGCGAATCGACCAGTGCGGCTACTGTGCATTCGGTAGATTTAGAAGTTGAGGCATTGCGTACCCTGCTCCAGGCTCTACGCATTTCCCGCTGCGTGTTCGTGGGGCATTCCCTGGGGGCGTGGGTGGCCCTGCGCTATGCCCAGCAGCATCCCCGGCAGGTACAAGGACTGGCCCTCGTAGAACCAGAGGGCTGGGTCAATCCCCAGGCAGTTCGTCGTTGGCGGCTGGATCGCTGGCTAGTTTCTCCCCTCTCACCCCTAATTACCCTGGCGGCCTGGTTGGGCGGCAAAGGGCGACAGCGAACCTGGCAGCGGCGACGTCACACCCTGCGTCAGGCTCCAGCGGCGTGCCAAATTCTGTTTCGCCGTCGGTTAGCGGATATTTTGGCGGAGCAGGTAGACCCCAGCCAACTGCCCAACCTCGGAGCGATGGTACAGATTATTCCCAGCCCTCAGCCCCAGCCCGGGGCTCCGGTACTGCCGATGATTCCGGCTGAAGTGGTGGCCGCTGCCGATACCCCCCTAGGGCTAGATGAAGCAGCGACGGCAACAACACTACGTCAGTTTTTAGCCACAATTTTGCTGACGCCAACCCTTTGATCAAGCCGGGGGAGAGGGGGCGCACCCCATTCACCACAGCTAATAACTACGGCCAACTAACCACCGCCAACGGCAATGATATGCCCCTTTCGGGCAGCAGCAATCAGCGCGATGAATTCAAGGCCCTTTAACACCAAAGCCAGCGCCAAATCAGAAAAGTCAGATTAGCAAAGTTTTGTGTGCATTCGGGAACGATGGCCCCAATTTAGGGTGAATAAATTGTCAAAGTCCGCTACTCTATTGGGTCAAGTCACCCTGTTCATCTTCGGGGATGAAATCTGAAACCACGAGACCAGGATCAGGCAAGCCCATGACTGACAATACCGCTTCTAACCCGGCCCCCGGCTCCCAAGATCAGCCTTGCCCCGACCGTGCTCCTGGCCCTCCCCTAACCGGAGTAGCCAAGGCATCCCAAACCTGGGAAGTGATTACGTTTCCTGGTCAAATGGCCATTGCCGACACCCCCAGCGGGCCTGACGCTACGTCTCCCTTAACCCTCCATCCCCCAGGGGCCAACCTCTCCACCACGGCTACGCCCCTAACCGTGGTGGCCTCCGATGAAGCCCTATCCACCCCAGCGGAAGTGTCTCCCCCTGCCCCTAACTCGACGGCCCTACCCCGCACCGAGGAACTGATTCAGCTAATCCAAGATCTCAACCAGTGCAACGACGCGCTGCTGTTGCGGGTGTCAGATTTGGAGGAATCCCTAGAGCGATCCCAAACCGCCCTACAAGCCGAGGTGGAGCGCCACCAGACCCAGGGCCATGCCCTGCCAGACCGAGCTGTGGTGCCTCCCCAAATTGCCCAACTGCTCAGCGAGCTGGATGGGGTAAACGATGGCCTCCGACGAGCCACCATCCACAACGAAACCCTGCAAACAGAGCTGGAGTCTAGCCAGCAGCGGGTAGCCCAACTGGAGCGGGAATGCACCCTGCTGCAACAGCGCTTTAGCGAAAAAAATACCGCCCTGCAACAGGCCGAGGATACCTGCCGGGATCTCAAGGCCCGTCTCCACCGCCAGCAACGCTACACGCTGCAATTTAAGACCGCCCTGGAGAAGTGCCTCAAGGCGAACGATGGCCAACCCCTTCCCGCTGTTGCCAGTGCCAGCGCCAGCCCCGCTGCTTTTGAGGAGATTCAGCCCGCCGCCGTCGCTCAGGCTCAGCCCGTGACCATGCCCAAGGCCCAGCAAATTCAGCCCTGGGCGGCGTCCAGTGTGGCGGCAGATCAGACAGATGCCCTGACTAGCCTCCTCCAAGGGCTCAGAAATCCTGCGGCCAGTGCCCCAGCCGTGGAGCAAGAGAGTAGAGCAGTGGCTCCACGGCCTGCCATGCCCTTGGCGGCGGAGTTCTTTCAGCCATCTGCACCAGAGGCGATCACGCCCCCGGCTGCGCCCACTCCCCCAGTGGCAGAGGGCAATCCCAGTGCAGACCCAACGTCTCGGGACACCGCCATCCGCCCCGATCCCATCTCCCTAGATTCGGGATTTTCCCCCGTTGCCGACCCCTGGCAAGCGGCTGGTAACGAACCAACCCCCGAATTCACCGAGCCGTCTCCCTGGGGTGCGCCGCTCTCGGTGCCTGCCGACCCATCGGCTAAGGAAGCGCCTCTCGATCCGCCCGAAGCGTTTGGGCAGGTTGATAAGGCGGCTGTGGCTGCGTCTCCGGCCCCAACTCCGCCGATCTGGGCTGAGGCCGAGCGTCCGCTGCAAAGGGCGGCGGCGGCCTCAATGCCCGCTGCCCATCCGCCGCGCCCCCAGCGGAAACTAGCTTCTTTGGCTGCGGTTCAGCTCCCCAGCTTTGGCCGTCCACCCCGTCGTCCTTCCTAGCCATTCCGCCGCTAGCTATCTAGCAGGGGCAGAAAGAGGGTGACAAAATAGAACACCAGAGCTCCGGTGAAGACGTAGCTGTCGGTACGGTCGAGGATGCCACCGTGCCCAGGAATGAGGTCGCCAGAGTCCTTGACCCCGGCATCCCGTTTCATCAGGGATTCGGTGAGGTCGCCTAGGAGACTGGAGATGCCGATCATCAGCCCTAGGGCCGCACCGGAGAGGGGCCACAACGGCCAACTGAGCCAGTAGGCCCCGGCCAACCCCACCGCCATGCTTCCGGCCATGCCAAAGGCCGCACCCTCCACAGTTTTCTTGGGGCTGATGTTGGACAGGGGCGTTTTGCCGATCACCTTGCCAGCGGTGTAGGCTCCAATGTCGGAGGCCCAAATGCAGCCAAAGGCAATCAGGGTGAGGGTGAGCCCTGGGGGTAGCTGATCAAGGGCTGGGGGCCAGTGGTCGGGCCAGTAGCCCCCCAGGGGTAGCGAACCGACGTTATCTCCTAGATCGCGCAGCCGTACCCAGAAGCTAGGCAGGTAGCCGCCGTAGAACAGACCCAAAATGGAAGCAGCCACGTCGGCAATGGTGGCCACCTGGGGCTGAAACAACAGGTAGAAACAGATAAACGTTCCCCCCAAGGGCAGGAGAGCATCGGCCAGGTGGGGCACAAAGTGGGCGGCAAGCAAGACCAACTGGCTTACGACCAAGGTGGTTTTAGTGGCAGGGACAATGCTCTTGGCCTGTACCAGCTCAAAGATCTCCCGCTGGCCGAGCCAAATAATCACCCCAAACCCCAGGGTAAAATACCAGCCCCCCAGGAGAATCATGGCGAGGGCGATGAGAATGGCAACCAGCCCACTGATGATGCGAGACCAAGGCATAGTGTCAATACGGTTTCAAGAATAGGATGTCCATCGGAACGGGTCGTCCGGTTGGAACTGACCCACAGTGTAGCGTGACCCTGGAGGCCGGACTCTAGGGATGTGGGAAAACCCCCTAGCCCACTGGAGGCCATTCCAAAATCCAGGCACCGAGCAGCCCGGTACGAAAGTCGTTGAGGATGCGTTTGGCGGTGCGTTCTTTGTCGTCCTGAAACTTGCGAGCGGCCACTTCAGCCACAAAGCTTTCCCCGGTGTGGTCGGCCAGCATGATGCCGTAGCGCTGATGTAGCACGGCTTGGTAATCATCGGGAACCCGTCGCTGTTCTAGGGTTTTGAGGATTTCTAAAAAGGCGGCGGCGGTGCGTTGAGTGTCGTAGGCGGCTTCGCCAATGTCGTCGCAGATGGCCAGTTTGAGGGCGGCAGTTTGGTCATCCAACCGGGCGGGAATCACCCCCGGCGCGTCCAGCAAGTCTAATTCTCCAGAAACGCGCACCCATCGCAACTGGCGGGTAATTCCGGCACGACGGGCGCTGGCCACCACTTTGCGATTCAACAAACGGTTAATCAATGCCGACTTGCCCACGTTAGGGAAGCCAATCACCACGGCGCGGATGGGGCGAGGCTTCATGCCCCGTGCCTGTCGTCGTTGGTTGACGGCTTCGCCAGCCGCTTGGGCCGCTTTGGCGATGGCCTTTACCCCTTGGCCCTGCTGGGCATTGGTAAAGAGGGCCACCTCCCCCTGCTGCCGAAACCAGGTTTCCCAGCCCTCCCTGGCCTCCGGGGAAATCATGTCTACCCGGTTGAGGACGAGCACCCTAGGTTTGTCTCCTACCCAACCGTTGACGCTGGGATGCTGAGTCGCCAAAGGAATCCGGGCATCCCGTACCTCCAGCACCACATCCACCCGGCTGAGTTGGTCTACCAGGGCTTTTTCGGCCTTGGCAATGTGTCCGGGGTACCACTGGATGTCGGGGGTTGTCATGGGGCTAGGTCAAGGGAATCGCTGTTGTCACTATGGCACGGGGATAGAGGCTTTGGACACTCCCTTAGCCTGTCCAGGGGTGCAAGGGGTTGTCAGGGTCGATGAGCAGGGTCATTGGAGGCATAGTCGGGGTCGGGTTTGGGCAACGCCGGGGCGGCAGTGTGCTCCCAGACAAAGAGCCAGTCCTCAAGCTGCTTGAAGATGACGTAGAGGACGGGAACCACCAGCAGACTGAGCACCGTGGCCACCAACAAGCCGCCAAACACGGTGTAGCCCACCGACCAACGGCTGGCGCTGCCCGCCCCCGTGGCAATCAGCAGGGGGAAGAAGCCCACCAGGGAAGAAATGGCGGTCATGATGATGGGGCGAAACCGCTGCTCGGCGGCGCTGATGGCGGCGGGGAAGATGCCCATCCCTTCGCTGCGGGCTTGGTTGGCAAATTCCACAATTAGGATGGCGTTTTTGCTGGCAAGGCCGATCAGCATCACCAGCCCCACCTGGGCATAGACATTCAGGTCTAGCCCGCGCAGGTAGAGGAAGGTGAGCGCCCCCAGGATGGCCAGGGGCACCGTCAGCAGAATGATGATCGGGTCAACGTAGTTTTCGTACTGGGCGGCCAGCACCAAAAACACCACCACAATGCCCAGGCCAAAGATAATCCCCGCCAAGCCACCGGAGGCAATTTCCTCCTTGGCGGTGCCCTGCCATGCCATCCCTACCACGGGCAGAGCGGCCTGGGCGTGGGCCTCGGTCATGGCCTGAATGAGCTGCCCGGTGCTGGCCCCAGGGGCAGGCAAGCCCTCCAGTTTGATTGACCGCAGCAGGTTGAAGTGGTTGATGGTGGCTGGCCCCACCACCTCTTGCTGGCGCACCACTTCTCCCAGGGCCACCATACTGCCCTGGTTGGATCGCACATAGAGATCGTTGATGTGGTTGGGGTTGCTGCGGAAGGGAGCATCGGCCTGCACGTAGACCCGGTAGTTGCGGCCATCAAAGGTAAAGTCGTTGACGTAGCGGGAGCCCAGGTAGGTGCTGAGGGTATTGAGGGCCGCATCCACGTCTACATCCAGCGCCTTCAGCCGATCTCGATCCACATCCAGTTGAATTTGGGGTGAGCTGGCGGTGAACTGAGTGAACACCCCCATGGAGGCGGGGGACTGGTTGGCCAGTCCCATGATTTCGTAGGTGTTGCCCAGAAATTCCGCAATGCTCATTTGGTTGCCACTGCGGTCTTGGAGCTGCATCTCTAAGGCACCCGTGGGGCTAAAGCCAGGAACGGGGGGCGCATTAAAGGCAATCACCATCGCCTCCTGAATGCCCTGGAGAGCGCCGTTGACCTGGGGCAACAGACCCATCACCGAAGACGCTGGCCCCCGCCGCTGATCCCAGGGGGCGAGGGTGGCAAAAAACACTCCTCGGTTGGGGGACGGCCCATCAAAGCCAAAGCCGCTAATCAAAAAGGTGCTCTCGACTTCGGGGAACTGGGAAATAATGGCGTTGGTCTGGGCCATCACCCGCTGGGTATATTCCAGGGAAACCCCGTCGGGAGCCTGCACAATGCCGAGGAAAAAGCCCTGATCCTCCTCCGGCACAAACCCCGTGGGCACCAGGCGCGACATAAACAGGGTGAGAAACAGCCCCGCTACAAAGACCCCCAAAATCCCGTAGCGCAGCCTCAATAAGACCTCCACCACCCGCCGATAGCGCTCCACCGTCCAGCTCAGCCCTCGGTTAAAGCGGTCGAAGGCCCCAGACAGCAGCGGCCCCCCATAGCCCTCCGGTGGGCGAGGCCGCAACAGCAGGGCCGACATGGCCGGAGAAAAGCTGAGGGCATTGAACGTGGACACCAGCACCGTGAAGGCGATGGTGAGGGCGAACTGCTGGTAGATTTTGCCCGTACTGCCGGGGAAGAAGGCCACGGGGATGAACACCGCCATCAACACCAGGGAGGTGGCCACCACGGCTCCAGACAGTTCCCGCATAGCCTCAAGGGCGGCGTGGCGCGGGGTCAGGCCATGGTCAATTTTGGCAGCGATGGCCTCCACAATCACGATGGCATCATCCACTACCAAGCCGGAGGCCAAAATGCAGCCAAACAGCGTCAGGGTATTGATGGAAAAGCCAAAGATCAGCAAAAAGGCCATGGCCCCAATCAACGACACCGGAATGGCGATGGCCGGAATCAGGGTGGCCCGCCAGTCCTGCAAGAAAATAAACAAAATGAGCAGCACCAGCCCCACGGCCAGGGCTAGGGTAATCAGCACCTCCCGCAGCGACACCTTGACAAAGTCGGTGGTGTCAAACACCAATTCGGCCCGCAGCCCAGGGGGAAAGCGGCCTTGCAGTTCCGCCAGCCGATCCCGCACCGCCGTGGCCACCTCCAGGGCGTTGCTCCCCGGCAACTGGTAGACCAGCAGCCCTGCCCCCAGGTTGTCCCCGGTTTTGACGTCAAAGCTATAGCTTTCCGATCCCAGCTCGGCCCGACCCACATCCCCCAGGCGGATAAGGGTGCCATCTTGCCCCACTTGCACCACCAGGTCTTCAAACTCGGAGGCTTCTGCCAATCGACTGGGGAGCCGCACCGTGAGCTGGTAGTCTTGATTGCCCGGTGTGGGGGGTGCGCCAATGGCTCCACCGCCAATTTGCACGTTCTGTTCCCGCAGGGCGTTGATCACATCCTGGGGGGTGAGCCCCTGCCGCGCCAGGGCAGGTGGATCAAGCCAGATGCGCATGGCGTAGCGCCCCGCCCCAAACACTTGGGCATTGCCGACGCCGTTAATCTGCTTGATTTCGTCCAGCACGAACTGATCGACGTAGTTGTTGAGAAACAGGGCGTCGTAGCGGTCGTCGTCGGTAAAAAAGCGGTAGACCAGCAGGATACTGGGGGACTGGGCATCCACCGTGACCCCCAGTTGAGTCACCTCGGTGGGGAGGAGGGGCTCGGCCTTTGACACCCGGTTTTGTACATTGACCTGGGCAATGTCGGGGTTGCGTCCGGGCTGAAACACCACGTTGATGCTGCTCTGCCCGGTGTTGGTGCTGCTGGAGGTAATGTAGTCCATCCCCTGCACCCCGTTGATTTCCCGCTCTAGGACGGTGGTGACGGCGCTTTCCACGGTTTCGGCATCGGCCCCGCTGTAGTTGGCGGATACCTGAATTTGCAGGGGCGCAATTTCCGGCAATTGTTCGATGGGCAGCAGGGGAATAGCCACGGCCCCCACCAGCACAATCAGCAGGGTACAGACGGTCGTAAAGACCGGACGGCGAATGAAGGGCTCGGCCAGGGAAAAGATTGCCATGGAGGTTTAGGAAAAAGGTGGGACGGAGACCGCTACTGGGGCGTTTGAGGCGCAGGGGCCAAGGAGGTGGCAGCGGCAGCTTCAGGGGCGATGGGCACGCCGTCTTGAAGCTTGAGAATGTTGCTGATGATAATGTTCTCCCCAGCCTGAAGCCCGCCTAGCACCTGGTAGCTGTTGCCTTGGATGGAACCAAGGGTAACGGGGCGCTGGCTGGCCACCATCTGGGTTTGGCCGTCTTCCGTGGGGCGATCTTCGGCCACAAACACAAAGTTTTGCCCCGCCAACCGAGACACCGCCACCGTGGGCAGCAACAGCGCTGGAGTTTGGTTCCAGATAATCCGGGCCCGTACCCGCTGGCCATCCCGCAATTGGCCCCCACCGTTGGGGAAACGGGCTTTCACCAGCACCGCCTGGGCGGCCTCGTCTACCTCTGGGGCAATAAAGCTGATATTACCCGTGCCTAGGGGCGATCCGGTAGCCGAATCAATCAACTCGACCGACAGGCCTAGGCGTAGCTGGTTCGCCCGCGTCGTAGGCACCTGAATTCGCAAGAATAGCTCTTGGTTTTGGATGATGGTAGTGATGGTTTCCCCTGCACTGACAAAATCCCCCACCCGCACAGGGACGTCTCCCACAATACCTGCCACAGGAGCCGTCACCTGGGTAAAGCCCAAGGATTCTTGGCTGACGTTGACCTGGGCCTGGGCCTGACTGACGACAGCCTGGGCCTGGGCCAGTTGGGCCTGGGCGGCGCGGAGGTTTTCGGTGGCCTGTCGCTGGGTGGCCTGGGCCACCTCCAGGCGATTGCGTGCCTCATCCAAATTCTGACGGCTGAGAGCCCCCTGACTGGCCAGCCGTTCGGTACGGCTGAAGTCTACCTGGGCTAGTTGCACCTCCGCATTGGCCCGATCTACCTGGGCCTGGGCGGCGTCAATCTGGGCCTGGGCCGCCTGTTGGCCAAACTGCGCCGACTGCACCGCCGCCGCTGCCCCCGCCACCTGGGCCTGGGCCTGGTCGGCTCGAAGCTGGGCAATGGGCTGGCCTGGATTAACCGCTGCCCCCGCTGCCACTAGCACCTGGCTAATCCGCCCCGCCACTTCGGGCCTCAAAATGACCCGCTGCTCGGCCTCTAGGGCACCGATAAACTCAGAGCTTTCTGCTAGAGGAGCCGACTGCAACATCTGCACCTGCACGGGCACGGCAGGGGGAGCCATCATCTGGGGCGTGGGACGGCTACAGGCAACACTGAGCGCTGAGCAGGCCGCTATGGCTCCGGGGATACGCCAGGAAAAATAAGAAGGGACGGAAACCATAGGCTATGGAGGGGAAATGGCACCACCCCATCTTACGGCAGAAACTAAACTGGTGAGTAAAGTCTTAAAAGTAGATGGACTAGACTAGCAATTTTCTTCTAGCACAAGGTTCCCGAAGGCGGCCTATCGACGCACCATGGCCGCAAAGCCGGATGCCTTGAACTGCTTAAGTTGCAAGGGTTCCGGTTGATTGGCCGCTACGGAAATGCGGATTTCAAACTCGCTTTCACCGGGGAGCACTTCGGGAATGCCGCCCAGTCGGGTGCGGTTTTGCATGACGGGATTATCGTCGGCGTCGTAGATGCGGCCAAAAATATCCACGTCCAGCACGGGTTTGCCGGAACGGTTAATCGCCTTCCCGGTAATCAAAAAGCAGTTGGCTTGCTGGATTGACCCCGCCGCCACCATGCCATCGGCATATTCCGGTGGGCAGGGCTTGTAGGCGATATCGCTCAGATCAATGGGCGTCAGGGCTTCGGCGGTCAGTCCCCAACCGCTCAACAGCCAGAGCATCGCTACCAAAACGCCCGTCACAATGCTGCGGAAGACCATTGTTTTCCTCGCCCCTTCAACATAAGCCGCTACTAGGGTAACGCTGTTTTGGGTCATCGGGAAATGGCCGGGAATAGCTACCATGATCGATTACCGCAAGCGGGCGTCGTGATTGGATGTCACGATTCAGACAGGCTAGGGCGACCGATCCAGCCAAGCCACCAAGGCCCGCCGCATAGTGTCTACGGGAACAGGCTGCTGGAGCCACTGCGCTAGGGCAATGGCTCCCTGCTGAACCAGCATTTCTAGGCCGTCCTGGGTGGATAGCCCCCGTTCTGCCGCCAGGGTGAGCAACCGAGTGGGACGAGGGGTATAAATCAGGTCATAGACCAGACCGTGATCGGGAATCAGGGCCAGTTCAGCGGCCTCTAACGGGGTTTGGGCGGCGGTGTGGTGCATCCCAATCGGCGTGGTGTTGATGACCAAATCCGCCTGGGGCAATAGCTGCGGCAACTCATCCCAGCCATGGACAGATAGCGGCGGTTTAAGGGGAGAACTGGCCCAGCTTGCCTCAAAGTCGGCTAATTTAGACCGATTGCGTCCGACCACCTGAACCTTATTCAGCCCTAATTGCCCGCCGCCTGCGACCACCGCCCGCGCCGCGCCGCCATTGCCCAACACCACCGCCCGCGCCGCTGACCAGTCCCGTCCTTGCAGGGGGGCCATAAAGCCCGCCACGTCGGTATTCGTACCCGCCCAGCCCTGTTCCGTGCGCCAGACGGTATTCACCGCCCCCACCGCTTGGGCCTCCGGCGTTACGGTGGCCAAGAGGGGCAAAATCGCCTGCTTGTGGGGAATGGTGATGCTAAATCCCTGCACGCCCACCGCCGCCAAACCCTGCACCGCCGCCGCCAAGTCGTCCGCCTGCACGGGAAACGGCACGTAGACATAGTCCACCCCCAGTTCCGCCAGGGCCGCATTGTGCATCACCGGAGACAGAGAATGGGCCACCGGATCGCCAATAATACCAAGCAGTCGAGTCGTTCCAGTAATCGTCATAGGAATCTGAAAAACAAGAGAATCAGGCGTAGGTAGAATGGCTAAATTAAAATTAATTTTGGCTCTGGGTTTCGACTCCGCTCAACCCTCTGGCTACTTAGCATGGGGGTATTGAGCGAAACTGGATTCCAAATCCCCTTTTTAAGGGGGATTTATGGGGATCGCTAGCGTTGGCCGTTAGTCCCTTCAGGGATAGGTACGCCTCCAACCCTGTCCTCGTACATCAGGACAATTTTATCGACCACCTGATCAATGGTGAGACCATCGGTGATCAGTTCCACAGCATCCTCGGCCTTTTTGAGGGGAGCCACGCGGCGGGTGCTGTCCTTGCGGTCGCGGTCATCAATGGCACGTTCTAGGGCGGCGAGGCTTTCGATGGGCTGCTGCTGGGCTTTGAGATCCTGCTGACGACGGCGCGCCCGTTCCGCCACCGAAGCGGTGAGGAAAATCTTCAGTTCCGCCTGGGGGAAGACCTGGGTGCCAATGTCGCGCCCTTCCATCACCACGCCCCCGGCCACGCCGTACTGTTGCTGTTGCTTCAGCAGCACCTTGCGAACAATGGGCTGGGCGGCAATGGTGGAGACCTGGGCGGTGACGCTGGGCTGGCGGATCAGTTCCGTCACTTCCTCACCGTTGAGCCAAATCCGGCTGGGATAGGCGGCAAAGGCAGGGGCATCCCCAGAGGCGGCAAGTTTGAGGTCGCAGTCCTGCAACAGTTCGGCCACGGCCACCTCGTCCTGGAGGTCTAGCCCTTGCTGAAGCGCCTTCCAGGTAATCGCTCGATACATCGCCCCACTGTCTAAATACAGCAGGCCCAAACGCTTGGCCACCTGACGCGCCACGGTAGACTTCCCGGCTCCGGCGGGGCCGTCAATGGCCACAATGGGCTGGCGGTGGCGCAGCAAAATATTGTCAATCAGCCGAGTTTGGCCCAGATAGGCGGCAATGGCGAGCAGTCCCGTGGATTCGATGCGATCCAAGGGCACCAGGGTTTCGGGATGCACCAGTTCCACATACTGGGGCTGCACCGCTGGCACCTGGCACAGGGTTTGATCGACCGCTGCAATCAGCGCGAGGCTAGAGCGTTCCCCGGCCTTAAACTTTGCCTGAGCCGCCCTCAGCCCCCGATGCAGCACGGTGGCCTCCTCCCGTTCCGCCTCACTCAGGTAGGCGTTGCGGGAACTGAGGGCGAGGCCGCTGTCTTCGCGCACAGTGGGGCAACCAACAATTTGAGTGGGCAGGTTCAGATCTTGGGCAAGGCGCTTGATGATGGCGAACTGCTGGGCGTCCTTGCGGCCAAAGTAGGCCCGATCCGGGCGTATCAAACTCAGCAGCTTTGTCACCACCGTGGCCACCCCCTCAAAATGGCCCGGACGATGGGGGCCGCAGAGCACCGCCATCATCGCCGCCGGAGGCACCACCTGGGTTAACCCTGCCGAGGCTGGGCTATCGCTGCCGTAGAGAACCTGGGGCGTGGGCATAAACACCGCATCCACCCCCACCTGTTCGCAAAGCTGTAGGTCTTGGCTGGGGGTTTGGGGATAGCGGGCCAAATCCTCCCCCGGCGCAAACTGGATGGGATTGAGGAAAATGCTGACCACCACCAGATCGTTCTCCCGCCGCGCCTGCTCCATCAGGCTACGATGCCCTGCATGGAGGCCACCCATGGTTGGCACTAGGCCCACCGTGAGCGCCCCCGTTCGGCCCTGGCGTTTTTGGGCCAAATAACAGGTCAGTCCGTCCACCGTCTTCAGTATTCGCACCACCTGCGCTCTCTCCGTCTTCGCTCCAGTACCGTTTTCGTGGGCCAGCCCTGTGACAGATGAACATCTGGCCACTGTCAGCCAAAGTCCATAGCCTATCAGATTATTGTTGGCCACAGATAGCGGCCTGGATAACCGTCGCCTGTCTACCAAGCCATCAAAAAAGCCCCACGGAGAACCGCAGGGCATCATTGAAAATCAACCTTGAAAATAAAAGAAAAGAGCTAGAGCAGGGCCGAATTTAAGGCGATCCGACCTCACCCCGGCTAGGGATTGGACAACACCTCAATTTGCACTTGGCCTACTCCACTGGCCCGCAGCCCAATTTGGCCCGCCGCTGCGGCAGAGAGGTCAATGATGCGGCCACGGCTGAAGGGGCCACGGTCGTTGATGCGAACGATCACCTGCTGGCCCGTCCGCAGGTTGGTAACGCGCACACGGGTGCCGAAGGGCAGGGTACGGTGAGCCGCCGTCAGGTCGTTTTGGTTAAACACCTCACCGCTGGCGCTGCGCCGACCGTGGAACCCAGGCCCATACCAGGAGGCGGTTCCGGTGAGGGTACTGGTGACAATGCCCACCTGGGGAGCCGCCGGGGCAGGCCGCACGGGTTCAGGCATTCCCTCCACGCGGCTGAGGGCGGGGGCATTGCCCAACAGTCGCCGCATCCGGTTGGCCATTTGCAGCACATCTTCGGCGGGGTTTTGGGTGGTGTCGGGCAGGATGGTTTGATCGTTGACCGTCACCAGCACTTCCTCGTCCCAGGCCACCACAAAGGCTTGTTGATCGGCCAGCCAGCGGGCTTCAATGTTGGCGGGGTCTTCGGTTTCGGCCAAGGCCAGTAGCCGATCCACAATTTCGTTGGCCCGATTTACGGGATCCTGATCGCCCTCCGTGGGGGCACTGTGGGTTTCCTTGGATTCACCCAGGGTAGCGAGTTCATCGCCAACCAAGGTCATCACCGGGATAGAGCGCAGGTAGACCGTAGCTGCCTGGTTGGTATCCAGGGCGTGGGGCAAAATGGCCACTAGGTCTTCAGAAAAGCGTTGACGAGAATTGGAAAGATTGGAACCTGAGACATCGCTCGCCTCGGTGGCGGAGATATCGGCTTCTGGGGCCGTTGTAGCGGACTCGGAAAGACCTGAGGCAGCGGACGCTAGGAAAGAATCAAGTTCAGACTCAGAGGCTCGACGCAGATCGTCGGCGGATTGTGCGTAACTGGGCAACGGTGCTCCAAAGGCGGACAGGATAACGGCAGCCGTTAACCCACCCAATACAGACTGTTTCATATACACCAGAAGAGATCAACAGGGAGGACGGTGCTCAATCCCGGAGCCCATAGGGGCGACAGGACAGGTTTCACAGGACAACCTTGCGGCACGGATCCGTTACAAAGGTTTACTCTCGGCTTTTTGTCGAAACGTAACTTAGCACGAAGATCCTAGGTTGCGAATCCGGGGAAGATCCGTGGGATAAATCTCTGGCGGCAAAAAATACTGGCGGGTGATCCTAACTCAATTTTTGCAACCGCCCATCATATCGGGCTTGAGGCCCTTTCGCCTAGGGGATAAATAATTTTAATTTTCTTATGTGAAATTCATTTCTGATTCTAAAAACTCATCAATAGATCTGTCCAAAATCAGATGAACAGGGTCGAAATCTAGCTCCGCCCTCACCAATGGAGAGCCGATGCAGGATGTGGATAGAGCAAAAATGAGATCTCCTGAGTGATCTTGGCCCTGGTGTGCCCGTATTTTCACGTAGGTTTTAGCCGTCATATTGTCCGCTGCACCCCTATCCACAGCCCTAGGGCTGAGATTGGCCCAGGGCACAGCCTCCGCAAATCACTCTCATTACGCCCTAGAAACGTCCTATAAATAGAAGGCGAATCAACGCACGTATGACAGTGATCAACGACATTTAAGGAAGACGTTCCCGCTATGGATTATCGTGAGGCCGGAGTAGACGTGGTGGCAGGGCGCGACTTTGTGCAGCGCATTCGGGCCATGGTGGAGGGCACCCGTCGCCCAGAAGTCCTCGGAGCCTTGGGGGGCTTTAGCGGCCTGTGCGAAATTCCGGCGGGCTATCGGCAACCCGTGCTGGTGTCGGGCACCGATGGGGTGGGCACCAAGCTCAAAATTGCCCAACTCACCCAGCGCCACGCCACCGTCGGCATCGATCTGGTGGCCATGTGCGTCAACGATATTCTCACCTGCGGGGCCGAGCCGCTCTTTTTCCTGGACTACCTGGCGACGGGCAAACTCGAACCCGAAGCCCTAGCCAACGTGGTCGAAGGCATCACCACGGGCTGCGGGCAGGCGGGCTGTGCCCTATTGGGCGGCGAAACGGCGGAAATGCCCGGATTCTACGCCCCTGGAGAGTACGACCTAGCGGGCTTCTGCGTGGGCGTGGTGGAAAAATCCCAAATCCTCGACGGTAGCCAGGTACAGATTGGCAACCAGGTGATTGGCCTTGCCAGCAGCGGCGTCCACAGTAACGGCTTCAGCCTGGTGCGGAAGGTGGTCAGCGAAGGCCAGCGCCTTGACGGCAGCGGCCAGGGCTACGACTGGGCCGAAATCGTCCCTAGCCTGGGCGACCGCTCCTTGGGCGAAGTCTTCCTCACCCCTACGACGATTTATGTAGAAACCGTACTGGCAGCGCGACGGGAAGGCTTGCCCATCCACGCCATGGCCCACATCACGGGCGGCGGCCTGCCCGAAAACCTGCCCCGCTGCCTTGCCCCCGGCCAAAGCCTGCACCTCACCCCTGGCACCTGGCCCGTGCTGCCCGTGTTTGAGTGGCTGGCGGCGGCGGGTGACGTGCCCCTGCGGGATATGTACCACACCTTTAATATGGGCATCGGCTTTGCGCTGATTGTCCCCGCCGATCAGGCCGATGCCGTGCTCACCTGGCTCACCCAGCACCAAATTGCCGCCTACGCCATCGGTGAAGTTGTCCTCGGTGAAGGCGAAGTGTTAGGGCTACCCGATTAAGCCCCAATCAATCTACAGAGTGCCTCCCGTAGGGGCAAGGTCTCCTTGCCCATCTTCTCCAGGGCGAGTCAGGGTGGGGAAACCTCACCCCTATGGGTTGTGGGAAACCCCACAGTCCTAGGGGCGGCACCTACAATGGAGATGAGATGTCGTTACAAAACTTTATCTCCATAAAAGCGATCCCCGTTTTCGGGTAACGTCCTTATATGAAAGAGTTCCACGCCAGCCAAGCCCTCCATCTGCGGGTGCCCCATGAGGCCATCCCCATCGAGCATTACCTGCGCCAGCCCCAGCGTTTGGTGCAGGCCATCACCGATCCGCGCCACATCGAACCGCGTGAGAATGGCGTGTATCGCCTCAGTTTGCGGCCCCTGCATTTTTTTGGCCTCCATGTGGAACCCACCACCGACCTCAAGGTGTGGGGCTTAGCGGATGGTTCCCTCTGCCTAGAGGCGGTCAACTGCGAAGTGCGCGGCCCCGGCTACCTCAGCCACATCAACGACTCCTTCTCCATGGGCCTCAAGGGCATCCTCAAACCCCATCGCCAAGAACACCACACCGAACTTCGAGGCGAGGCCAATTTGCGGATTCGGCTCGATATGCCGCCGCCGATTAAGTTCATGCCCCACTCGGTGCTCGATGCCACCGGGCGCACCTTCCTCAGCGGCATTTTGATGACGATGAAAAGCCGCATCGAGCACCACCTCGTCCACGACTATCGCGCCTGGGTAGAACACACCACCCAACATTCCCAAGCTCAATCCAGCCTTCTGCAAGGTGGGCTCGCCCAGTAACTAAATCCAGTCAGTCACTGCGTCCGACAAGTCTACTCTCGTTCAAGTTGTTGATTAAACCATTCCAAAAGCTTTGAACTGAGGCGGACTGAGCTGTGTGTCAGAGTCTCAGCGGCTTTAATAGCGTCTGACTGAGATAAAAGACCTGCTTGGTAGGCGATCAAGAGAATACCTAGGGTTCCCTTAACCCGAAAACCCATAGCCTGGGCAATTCTGCGCCCTAATCGCTCATCAATAATGAGCCAGTCGGCGCTGATTTCCTGACCAAGCAAAATAACATCCTGCTCCCCTACATCCAAGCCCATCAGCAAAGCTGGCATCGGGGATGTTAGTGTTGTTTGCTGAATTTTGAGCCAATCAACCCGTTTAACCCGACTACTGCCGGGACGATCACGCCCTTGAGTCACAACTTCCTCGTACACCGACTGCGGAACATAGACCTCAGCAAAGAGTTGAGATAACACATCCAGGTGCCCCGTCAGAGATAGCGCAATGAGTGGAGTTGCGTTAACAACAGCTTTCATTCTTGTTTTTGGGAGGACAACCAAGGGGTAAAATCGGCTTCAGCCGACCAATCCTCCTCTACATAGTCGATGACAGAAAAGCCATGCTCGGATATGAGGCGATAGAAGTCGTAGCGATCACACCCTAAAATCTGGGCAGCAAACCCGCCAGAAATGCGCCCCGTTTCGTACAGTTTGCCCAAGGTGTAGACTAAAACCTTCTGGCGAAAGGAATCTGGCTCTTCACGGAGGGCCACTAAAAGTTCGTTGGGAAACGTGACTTCCACGGCGTTAATAGGGAGACTGTAGCCCTATCCTATCGTCTACTTGTGCCTTCGATCTTCTGCTGGGTAGAGCGTCAGCCCTAGTGATTCCGTTGGCTGGCCAAGGCAAGGCAAATGGAGAGAGGCGCATCGGTTTTGATAGCCTGGGGGTCGCAACTGGGAACGGTGGCTCGATAACCTTGGTGCTGAAGGGCCGCAATTAACTGATCCCGGTTGGGGATATCCATCTGTCCCCGTCGGCCCATTTCCCCTAGGGGATAGTAGTAGGGCGGCAGGGGCACTTCAGCGGCCATGCGGTTCAGCACATTCACCTGGAACGACCAGCCCCAAGTCTGCGCCACAGTGGCCATAGCCTCTAGGGTGGGAACGTGGTGTAAATCGCCTAGCCACATCGGGCCGCTGAGAACGAGGCTGGCACTGTCCTCGGTCTTGTGGGCCGCTAGGTTTTGATGGGGTTGATCCACAGCCAAACCATGACCGTCTAAACCATGACCGCCTAAACCAGGGCAGGTACAGGTAACTCGGCCCAATTTTCGCCAGCCCACGGTTTGAAATTGGCCGCAGGTATGGCAGTAGGCCAGAAATCCGTAGGTGTGGCTGGAGAGGGTGGGGCGTTTTACCAGGCGCACCATGGCGCGGTGGACTTGCCCGGTAAAGAGGGAAAACACGGGCTGAATGCCAAACCCACGGGCGGCAGCGGTTTGGGCGGCGTGGCCAATCAGCAGCCGGAGCCCTTGCTCATGGACGGCGGGGTGGGATCGGGCGGAGGCTCCGTAGATTTTCAGGCTGCGTTCGGGGTCGTGGCCGCTGGTGGAGCGGGCATCGGTGCTGGTCAAATACAACAATCCACCAATCTTGGCCGCCCAGAGGGCATTGCTGGTGTGGGGTGCGGGACTGCCGAAGTTGTCGATATCCACCAGATCATAAAAATCCCGCTCTTGATAGCAGCGAAAGAAAACGGCCTGGGCGTCCTCGTGGGTGATGCGGTAACGGGTGGCGTCAACCTGGGCCAGATTGGTGGTCAGGATGGGGGCGTGATCGGGGTTGCCCTCGTTGGCCCAGACCCAATCGGCCCCGGCTTCAACTAAATATCGCAAAGGCCGCACGCCGCTGCCCGTCATGGCATCCAGCACCCGCAGATGGCCCAGGCGCTGTTTTTCTAAGGCCGCTACGAGGACGGCCAAATCGCGGGCCAGGGCGCTTTGCGGACGGTAGAAGGCGTCCCCCACCGTAAACGTTACCTGGCCTTCCTGCTGCCGTTGGGGCTGGGGTGGCAGCGGTTTTTGCTGGGCAGATTCGGTGGGATTAGACGGAGGATCAAAGGTTTCCCCAGACACCCTAGGCCGCCTCGATAGCCTTAGCCACAGCGGTTTCTAATCCGGCCTTGTCTAATTCTGTAAGCACAAATACTTCCTGGACGGTCTTGCCTTTGCGGGCAATCAGCTTAAACCCACCCCGGATGGGCACCGAGACCTTCACCCGCAGTTCGGGCGAGTGGGCACGGACGTTGGCAATGACCCCAGGGGTGACGGTGCCAATACCGGGTTGATGGAGCAGTTGTTCCAGGATGGGGATCAGGCCCGGTAGATGGGTGGAGTGGTTCCAAACGAGGCGACCGTCCGAGGCTTGTGTCATAAAGGTTGTTCTTATAGAAGGGGAAATGGATAGACGGGGAAATAGGGATGTGGGTATGGGGTGAGCGATGCCACAGGTAGCAGCCCTGCTGCCCAGTCTACAGCAGGTTATGCCTTTTCGAGGGGAGCCATCGTCAGGCCCGCACGGGTGAGCTGGGTGTGGTAAAGTTCCGCCTGTTCGAGGGGGCCAACCCAGACAATCGCCTGCCCTTCGTAGTGGATTTGGTTGGTAAGGTTCCAGGCTTGATCGGCTCCCATACCGGGAATGTATTTCACCAGACATTCCGCCACATGCTGAAAGGTGTTGACGTCGTCGTTGAGGACGATGATTTTGTAGTTGGGGTAGGGTTGGCGGGTGGTCTGGCGGGTTTTCTCAGGGGCAATGGTCGGTGAAGCAGCGGCAGTGGCCGTGGTCAGAACCCAGGTCATAACGGTGAGGGCAAAAATCGCTAGAAAGCAGTGACATCGGATGTGAGTTCTAGTTTATCGAACATTCCGCGCAGAGTCAGGCGGGATCGGAACGACGAGCCGCTCGTTGGAGGGTGATCAGACGTTCGAGGCTAAGGGACACGACCCCCAGTGTTACCAGTACCACCCCCATCCACTGAATGAATTGCAGGGACGATTTCTCTCCGGGTAGCACCACATAGGCCAGCACCGCCGTCACCACGGGGCCACTGGCCGCCACGATGGAAGCCTGGGCGGCCCCCATCAGCTTGACGCCATAGTTATTAAATAGATAGCCCAGCAGGGTGAGGAACCCAAGCATCAGGCCACCCACATATAGGCCCGCCGCGCTGGCAGGCTGGCTAGGCTGAATGCCCACAAAGGATC
Organism: Leptolyngbya sp. BL0902; assembly: GCF_016403105.1. Lineage (NCBI taxonomy): Bacteria > Bacillati > Cyanobacteriota > Cyanophyceae > Leptolyngbyales > Leptolyngbyaceae > Leptolyngbya > Leptolyngbya sp. BL0902. Next base: position 2,761,143 of record NZ_CP046155.1, on the reverse strand, counting down.
CGCCAATCAAAATCACGCTAGTGAGCACAAAGACGGTGGAAAACTGCATCAGGCTAACGGGCACCGGGTGGAGGCGTCGAAAACTGAGCTGCATGGCCACCAGGTACAGCGCAAAGGCCACACTAGAGAGCAGCGCGGCCCCCACCCCCCAGGGCGAGACTAGGCTGGTGCTGAGGTCGCTGGAGATGCGCGGCAGAGCCGTGAACACAATGCCCATGGTGATCGCCACCATCACAACCAAGCGGAGGGGCGTGGGTCGATCCCCAAACAGCGCCCAAGCCAGCGGTACCGTGATCAGGGGATACATGAACAGCAGCGTCACGGCTACCCCTGGGCCGATCTCGGAGATGGCCTTGTAGATCAACACCTGGGAGAGGAACAAAAAGCTCCCGCTAGCCACCACCTGCATCAGGGGCCGACGATCAGCCTGGGACAGAACCTGGCCAATTTCTTGGCCAACGGTAGGGCGCAGCCGTTGGGCTACGACTACCATCAGCGGCACCACCACTACCATTCGCAGCCACAACAAGAGGAGGGAATTGGGCAGACTGAGGGGGAAGATAGCCGCCACCGGAATTTGGCCAAACACCTGACCGCCAAAGCCAATCAGCCCAACCAAGACATTGTGAATCGACAAAGCCAGGGTAGACAGGATGACCAAAATCAGTCCAGCCTGAGTCTGGCTGCGGCTGGGAACAGCGGCGGGCGGCGTGGGGTGTCCCGGTGTGGGCGAAGCCTGGGGCAAACGAGGGGGCGAGGGCAAAGCCGCCCCCGCAGGTGGTGCTCCGGCGGTGGGGGATGGCCCAGACCGAGAGCCCTGGGGGGCAACAGGACTATTCCTAGGCGATGCGGGCAGAGGTGAGGTAGGCCGCTGAGGCTGAGGCCAAGGACTAGGGGGACGGCCCCACAGCCCTGGGGTAGGTAGCTCAGGGGTGCGCGGGCTGGGCAGCAGCGCCCCCTCCGCCGGACTCCGACTCGGCATCCGCTGGGGTTGCACCATCTGCCCCTGAAGTTGCTGGCTGAGGCGCGTCACCAGAGCTTCTAGGATCGCCTCTCCCTGCTGCTCCATGCTGTGCATCCGGCTCACCTGCTGGGACAAACTACTCTGGTAGCCTTGCAGGTCTTGCTGGATCGCCTTGAGGGCACTGTGGAGGCTTTGGTCGAGGGCCGATAGACGCTCGCTGGCTTCGGTGAAGGAGGTCAGCGTATCTCCCCCAGTGACCACCCCCGGAGCCAACAGCGATTCGGTGAGGCGAGCCTGGAGGTGCGTAGCTAGGGCCTGGGCCAGCCGTTTGGCCCACACCTGCTGCTGGGCCATCTGCTGCTCACTGAGCAACTGTCCCTGGCTAGCCCGCAAAGCCTGATACTCCGCCTTGAGCTGGGAAAAATCATCCTCCAAGGTCTCAATATCCGCCATCAACCGCTGCTTTCGGGTTTGCAGGTAAGTGATGTCGTCGGCCAACTGAGCGGAGATCTTTTGGCGCAGAGCCTCCAAGTCTTGGCTAAGGCCCCGCATAGCCTCATTGGCCGCCGCCGCCGATAGGAGGGACGGGTCGTTAGGTAGATGATCATTTGGCCCCATGGGATCTGTCTCGAATGCTGCAACCCACCTGACCCCTGAAAGCCCGAGGAACCTAGGTCAACCTGGATGATAGTATTGTGCTCAAAAAACACAAAAAGATCTCATCAAAATCGAGTTCTGCCAGCGCGCCTACCCCAGAAGTCAGGCCAGAGGGGGTTAGTATACGAGGCCATCGGAGGAAGAGGCAAGGGGGGCCAAAGCCTTGTCATTGCTAACCGATCTAAGCCAGCGACCCTACCACCCAGCATAGAGAGCCCCGGTGTAAATCACCTCTGGGCCTGCGTCGGGGTGGGCAGATGAGGTGCCCCCATGGTGAGATGAGGGCAGGCTAGCACCCTCCTGAGACGTAGGTTCATGCGTGGGGGGCGCTGGAGGTGCAGGGGGAGGCTGGGTGATGGCCCCTGGGGGAGGAGCCATCACCGGAGGGGACGTCGGGGGCGGGGCCGTTAACACCGGAGGGGCGCTGGGTAGACCCTCTACCGAGGAGGGCGCAGCTAGAGGGCGCGGCGGCGCGGCGGGGCTGGTTGGCACAGGCAGATCGTCTGCGGGCACGGTTTCAATGCGGGTGGGCAGTACTGAGGGTCGTTCTGTCCTGGGTACTGGAGCCGTTGGGGGCGAAACAGGAGCGGCGGGCTGAGCGGGCGGTGAGGGACGAACGGCGGCGGGGGCAACCCGCTGGGGGGGCACCCCAGGCGTCAAGGGCGAGGCCGGAGGGGTGAGCGATGCAGGCTCCACCGCCAGGGGCAGGGTTGCGGGGCGCGGCGGGGGCGCATAGCGGTGCTGCTCTTGGGCGGTGATGGTGCGCTGCCATTGGATCACAGCGGATTGAGCCTCGTCGTACAGTGATCGTCCTGGCCGAATGGATGAGGCTTCAGCCACCGCCTGGGACAACTTGCCTTCCTCCGCAAGCTGACGAGCCCGGTCGAGGATGGGCTGATCCTCCAAGGTTTGAAGGCGGTTTGTCCACACATAGATCCAGCTCTGGGCCTCCCCTCGCAGGGCGCGGTGGGTGTGAATTTGGCTGGCGCTGGCAATGGCTTGGCGCAGTCCCTCCGGGGTGTTGGTCTTAGCCTGCTGGTGCGCCTGTCTGAGGTAGGGGGCATCCTCCAACCGTTCTAGGGATTGCCGCCAGTGAGCCATCAGGGTTTGGGCCTGAACCCGGCGCGGGTGATCGGCGGGGATCATTTCGGCCTGCTGGATCGCCAGCTTCAGGGTACCGACTTGGTGAATGCCCCCCGGCAGTTGGGCCAGTTGCAGGGTGCCCATGCCTGCCAGGTGGGTGCGCCAAGTGGCCACGCTAGACTGAGCTTGGGGATAGTAGGGACTATCGCTAGGGAGACGATTAGCCAGCAGCATAGCTTGGTAGATGGCCGTCATCTGCTGGGGCGTCACCCGCCAAGGGCCGACGCTGTCGCGAGCCAGTTGACGCGCCTGACTCAGCCAGATCAGCTCTTGGGCCGCCTTGGCCCGGTTGGGGTTGCGAGACACCGACTGACTAATCTGAATAGCCCGATCCAGGTCGGCGTTGTACCACCGCTGAAGCGCCTCCGTCAGCAGCAGATCGCTCCAGCGGTCTAGGTAGGTTTGGGCGGTTTTGTGGGCGATAGTATCGGGGGCCACCTGGCTGACCAGCCCGCTGGCCTCCATCAGCCGATCTGCACCACCGGAGGAAGCCAAGGCCACGGCCCGACGAATTTGGGCGTGGGCCTGTTGCTCCCCCTGGATTTGACGGGCCACGGCCTGTACCTGCTCCTCGCGCCAGTGGGGATGGCTCAGTTCCCCTAGCGCCAACATCTGGGCCGATGCAGCCTGCCAGTCTTGGTTAGCCATGGCCTCTTGGGCCTTAGCCACCAGGGCCGCTCCCACCTCCCATTCTTGGTTCCACTCGGCCAAGAGGTTTTGCCCTAGTGGATAGGCCGCACTCTGGGACGGAATATGGGCAATCAGTCTCTCGGCTTCATCGCGGCGACCCTGACGTAGTTCCTGGGCTGCCGCCGTTACCACCACCGCCGACCAGGCCTCCACCAGGGGATCAATCTCGTGGGATAGCCAATGGTTCGGCCCCCAACTCTGCACCAGGGTAAGCCCCGCCAGCACTGACTCTAAGTCGCCATCCACCGCCGCCATCTCGGCACAGGACAGGGCGGCCCGGTCAGTGGTAATTTGGGCTGGGTCATCGCAGTTCGTCGTGGGGGGCAAATTGACCAACCACAGCAAGGCTCCCACCGCCGCCGCACTGGTGGCCACACAGCTCAGGATCGACAGCAGCAGCCAGCGCCAGAAATGCCCAGAGGCAGGGGGCCGCACCGTCTTGCCGGAGTTCTTGGGCTGGGGTGGATGTTGAATGACCTCAGGAATTGCGAGATAGGCTTCCATCTCCCGTGCAGTCTTGAACGCATCACCGAGGGATCCCCCAAGGCCATCAAAGGGGAGATCTGGAGCCGCCCCCGCCCCCTCAGCCGGGGGCACCGATTGGGATTGGTTCACCATGGCCGTCCTGTACTCCTATGCCCAACACCTCTTTCACTCTATCGAGAACTTCGGAACTAGAACCGGGAAAATTAGGATTTCTTAGCTAGGAATAAAAATCCCGCCGAGGTGATCGGCGGGTGTTGCTGTCCTTTCTGACGTCTCCAAAAACGGAGAAGCCGTAGGAACCTGGAAACAGACGCACCGATTCCATCAGCGGTATTCGTGGAAGCCCGATGGAAACTGGATACAGCGGATTCCGTTCCTTCGCTCACCGGGCTAGGCGGTCTCTAGGACTATTCAGCGGTGGCCAGTTCGGTGCTGCCCCGGCGCTTGCGGCTGGTGAGGCTGTTGAACAGCATTTGACCGATGGCCTTGATCAAGTTGCCCTCTAGCTCCTTAAACATTTCCATGTTCATGCCAAAGGCGTCGTTGGCCTCTTCCACGATGGCGGCAATCATGGCGTCATCCACCGGGGCGGCGTCCATGGATTCGCGGTAGGTGGCCTTGAAGGCTTTTTCGTCAGCGATGTCAGGGAATTCGTAGAAAGCGGTACCTTCGCCGTCATTGAGGTTCATGGCCCGCTGGGCAATGCCCTTGAGGATTTGGCCCCCAGACAGGTCGCCAATGTAGCGGGTGTAGGAGTGGCTCACCAGCAGTTCGGGCTGGGTGTTGCCTACCTCGCGGATGCGGTTGACATAGGCTTGGCCACCGGGGGTCATGGTGATCTGGTCGCGCCAGTTGGAGCCATAGTAGTAGGCGAGGTCGGATTCTAGGGACGCCTTGCGGTGCAGTTCCGGGAAGTAAACGGTAGAGACCACGGGATGATCTTTGTGGCGCTCTAGCTCTTCTTCCATGGCGGCGTAGGCGTAGTAGAAGTTGGCCACCAGCTTGCGGTAGGACTGCTTCTCAACAACACCCCGCAAAAAGCAGCGCACAAACCCCATGTTCTCGGCCATGGTGTGGGCTTTTTTGGTGCCTTCACGCAGTTCGGTGGATAGGTTACTCATGCTAAACGTCTCGCTCTAGGTCTAGGTCTAACCGGAAAACAGGATTCTTAAAATTGGCCCAAGGCTAGGCTCAGGCGGGCAGGGGCCAAGGCGAACAATGGCCCAGAGGTTTCAATCACCATAATTGTTAACTTAGTCTGTTCTGAGAACCGTTTCCATTACGTTTTTTTACGGAGTGTCAAGCACAAACGTCGTTCAGGCCCGATTTTTCTGTGATGAATAAATTATAGGCCCAGGGGCTTGAAGCCAACATCCATCATCGGTTGCCCCGTAGGGTTGATGAACCCCCAGGCTCCGCTAACCTGCACCCTCGCCCATCCTGCGGCAAAGGGGCCAGCGTTGCTGTAGGCGGGGGCGATCACCCAGTCACCTTGGGGGTTGATGTAGCCGTAGCGCCCATCTATCTGCACAGCGGCTAGCCCTTCAGAGAAGTTGGCCGCGTAGTCAAACCGGGGGGCGATGGCCATCTGTCCTTCCGCGTCGAGATAGCCCCATTTTGCTCCCTCTAGGACGGCGGCACGACCCTGGGAAAATTCGGTGGCAAAGGCCAGGGTGGGGTCGATCACCCAGTCGCCCTGGCGGCTGATGTAGCCAAAGAAACGGCCCTGGCGCACGCGGGCCATCCCCTCGGAAAAGTGAAACGCCCCATCATAGGACGCCGCAATCACCCAGTCTCCCGCCGGATTGAGGTAGCCATACTGATTTTGATCCGCTGGCTTGGCTACGGCCAACCCTTCGGCAAAGCGCCATGCATCCCTGAAATCGGTCGGAATCGCCATCTGTCCTTGGGGGTTGATGTAGCCGTAGCGTTCCCCCAGTTTCACCGCCGCCCGTCCATCCGCAAAGGAATCGGCCAGATCAAACTGGGGTTCGATCACCCATTCGCCCAAAAGATTGATAAACCCGTACTTGGTGCCCCCCTGCACAGCGGCTAGGCCCTGGGAAAACCCCTTGGCCTGCCGAAACTGTACCGGAATCGCCCATTCACCCTGGCGGTTGAGGTAGCCGTAGTAGTCTCCGGCCCGCGCTAGGGCCAGGGACTCGCTGTACTGGGCAGCGGCGGTAACAGCGTCATCGGCCACCGTAATGCTTAGATGGCCGCTGGTATTGAGGTAGCCAAGGGTGGTCTTGGTTTTCACCATGGCCAACCCCTCAGCAAAGTCAGAAACCTGGTCAAACAGCAGCGGACGGGGCATGGGGCTAGGCAGGTTCAGGGACACGATGAGTCTATGCACTCTATGACTAGGTTAGCGGTTGATGGGGGCAGGCTTCGTCGTTTCGTTGATCACCAAGGGCAGTAGGGCCGCTAGGGTGACAACCACCGCATCGGTTGGGCTCAGAGCCACGATATGGAGTAACTGGCCGAGGGGCAAGATAAACAGGGCTAAAAATTGGAGGCTGATCGACAGAATCAGCGCCAAGCCCAGATAGCGATTGGGGGCCAGGGCAGGGCGACGAAACAGGTGCCGCTGGCGAGAACGGCACACCAGCGCATGGAGCAACTGGGCCAACGTGAGGGCCATGAAGCCCACGGTGCTAGCCTGGGCACCGATGCCGTGGTCATGGATGGCGTAACCGTAGGCCGCAAGGGCGCTGGCGGAGATCACCGTGGCCTCCAGCACCATGCGCCGAAAAGCAGCGGGCTGGATCAGGGATTCGGTGGTGGGGCGTGGGGGCTGGGCTAACACATCCGCCGCCGCAGGTTCTAGGGCCAGGGCGAGGCCAGGGAAAATGTCTGTCACCAAATTCAGCCACAGCAGTTGCAGGGCATTCAGCGGTGCCCCCAGCCCCAGGCTAATGCCCGCAAACATGACAATAATTTCGCTGAGATTGGTGGCCAGCAGGAAGTGAACCGCCTTGCGAATGTTGCTGTAAATAGTGCGACCTTGGGCAATGGCGGCGATCAGGGTATCCAGATTGTCGTCCTGCAAAATCACGTCGGCTACTTCCCGCGCCGCATCGGTGCCGCTGTGGCCCATGGCAATGCCCACCTCCGCCACCTTGAGGGCAGGGGTATCGTTGATGCCGTCCCCGGTCATCGCCACCACTTGGCCCGACCGCTGAAGCGCCTGCACCACCTGAAGCTTATCCGCCGGACTGATGCGGGCAAACACCTGTACGTCTTGAATGGGGGCGTCCGTAGCCGAGCGGTGGGCCAGTTCCGTCGCATCCAGCACCGAGAGATCCTGGCCCTGGCCGAGGTTGAGGGCTTGCCCCAGGGCGGCGGCGGTGGCCCGTTGATCCCCCGTCACCATCACCGCGGCAATTCCGGCCCGATGGAAGGCGGCGATGGTGTCCTTCACCCCCGCCCGCAGGGGATCGGCCATGGCCACCAAGCCCAGCCATACCAGGGGCGTTTCGGCCCAGTCGTCCTTTTTCGACGGATAGCCGTAGGCCACCCCCAACACCCGCAATCCTGCCTGGGCCATGCGCTCGTTTTCGGCCACAATCGCCTGCCGTTGATCGGGGGTAAGGGGAATGGGATCTTGTATATCCGGTAGCCAGTGGGTCGTCACTTCCCTCGTCCAGTCGTCCTCTGGGCTGTTATCCTCAGCGATTTCCAGCTCTTGGGAAGCCTGGACATTGGGGATGTCAGAACGGTCTAACGGACAAGTTAAAGGACGATCCAGCATCACCTCACACCGAGCCAGCAGTTCGAGGGGGCTGCCCTTCACCGCTACCAGCCAGCCGCCCGTGGGGATAGAATGCAGCGTTGCCATCACATTGCGCTGGGCCGACCGATGGCGAATTGCGCCTTGGGGATAGGTTTGGCGCAGAGCAGAAATGTCGATTCCGGCTTGATGGGCGACGGCTAAAAGGGCATTTTCCGTCGATGATCCGGTGAAGGTGGGCTGGGGGGCGGTATCTAGATCGGCATCCACCACCTCGCTTTCGTTGCAGAGAACAACCATCCGCAACAGGGTATGCAGCGGGCCAGGGGGGATCACCTCCGGCAAGGGCGACGCACCATCGGCCAGGGTGAGGTGGGTGTGATCGGTGTGCAGTTCCACCACGGCCATGCGGTTGGCGGTGAGGGTTCCGGTTTTGTCGAGGCACAGGGTTTGCAGCGAGCCGAGGGTTTCCACCGCATCCAAACGGCGAATCAGCACCCGCTGGCGTCGCATGGCTAAAATGCCCAGGGCCAAAGTCGTCGTCGCCACCGCTGGCAAGCCCTCTGGCACCGCCGCCACCGCCAGGGCCACCGCCGTCGTCAGCATTTCCAAGGGGGCATAGCCGCGCCACAGGCCCAGCCCAAACACCACCGCACAGACGGCGCTGGAAATCCACACCAACTGACTACCAGCCTGATCAAGCTGCTGCTCCATGGGGGTGGGCGGATGGCTCGATTGCCCCACCAGGGTTTGAATTTGGCCCATTTCCGTCGTCGCCCCCGTGGCCACCACCACCGCCAAGCCCTGCCCCCCCGTGACCAAGGTGCCGCGATAGACCATGTTGGCACGATCCGCCAGGGGCAAATTTGGCTGGAGCAACGGTTCAATGGCCTTCCCCACGGGCAAACTTTCCCCGGTCAGGGCCGATTCATCCACACTGAGGGACTGGGCCTCAATCAGCCGCCCATCCGCCACCACCAGCGAACCGGGCCGCAGCACCAAAATATCCCCCGGCACCACCGCAGCGGCCTCCAGTTCCGCCAAATCCCCATTGCGCCGCACCCAAGCCGTCGGCGAAGACAGATGATCCAGAGAGCGAATGATGCGGTCAGACTGGCTTTCGGTGGCATAACCAATCACGCCGTTGATCAGCACCACCCCCAAAATCACCAGGGCATCGGTGGGGCCACCCGTAAAGTAGGCAATCACCGCCGCCACCGTCAGCAGGGCCACGGGCAGAGACCGAAACTGGGCAAACCAAATCGCCCACTGGGAACGGGGCGGCACCTCCGGCAAAAGGTTGGGGCCATGGCGTTGCAAGGCTTCCTCAGCGGCTTCCGTGGACAGCCCCGCCGCAGAACTGTGGAAACTGGCCAACACCCGTTCCCCCTCCTGGCCATACCAAGACGGCGCAGAAACCGGGTTTAACGAACTGACCATGGCAAACCTCGCCCAACAGCAGCAACCCCGATAGCTAAATCTCCAATGACGCGCTAGTGCCCCGATGGCCTAGCCCGTCACCCTGAGTTGCCTGATTTTCGATGCTTCTATTATCGCTTAGGTCAGATCCCTGCCACTATACCCATGTTCATCACTGCCATCGGGGGCTACCAGTTGCGCGGCTGAAACTGGCTGTTGTTGAGGATAGCCATGGTTTCCCCCGACTGGGCCAGCACAAACAACCCCTGACGATAGGCGTAGCGATCTGCCCCCGGATCCATGCCAATGCTGGCTACCGCTCCGTAGAGTTGGTGTTGCTCGTATTGTGGGAAAAATTCGCGAAAACGACCCAATTTCTCCACAAATTCCTTCACATCCTCCACGTTCCTAAGCCAGTGTTGTCGTCGGGTAAAAGGGTTGTTGCTGGGATCTGGGACGCTAGGCGCTGGCGGCGGCGAAGCGTTGCTGCACCTGGGCGGGGGTGGTGCCAAGGCACTGGGCGACGGTGGTGAGCAGGGTGTCATCTTGGGTGGTTTGGTACAGGCGGGCAAAGCTACGCATCACAATTGCTCCGTTATGTTCGTCGCCATACTCAACATAAATCTCTAGCGACTGCTTGTAGTGAGCCTGCGCCTGCTCATACTCCCGCAGTGCTTGCGCCACGATGCCCAACTGGTGGTAGGTGCTGGCCTGGTTGTAGCGGTCGTTGAATTCGATAAAGATATCGAGGGCCACTTCAATAGACCACGGGCAGCAGCCAGTCCTCTAGGGGCACCCGTTGGTTAAAGTACACCCGCCGCTCTTTGCGGTTATACAGCTCCTTGCGGCTCAGCCGAATCGCCTCTGGAATGCCCCGATCAGCAAACAGTTCGCCATAGAGCTTTTCCATCATCACCTGGGCCGCCGTCACCGTCACGGAATAGCCCATCGCCACCACCATCTGCACCCCCGCCGCCATCAACCGACTACCCAAACTGGTTTCGGTATTTTGCAGCAGGTCTGTCCCCACCGGGTCTGGGTCGCTGTCCCCCTCCAAATTTTGAACTTTGAATTCTGAATTTTGCATTTTGATGGCCCCCCTCACCTGCTTCGCCGACTGGCAGGCATTCAAAATGCAGATGGGGATACCCTTGGCCGTCAGCAGCGCCGCCAGTTCCTCCGCCTCCACTGGGTCGGCCTGCCCCTTGACATCGCCCTCAAAAAACAAAAACGCCCTTTGCCCCGTGTAGCGCTCCATCTCTGGCCGACCATAGCGGGCACGGTACAGGTAGCGATCATTCGTCACCCCGCCCTCAAACTGGTCGTAGGTCATCAGCCCGCCGTGGGCGTCGAAATGGACGATGTGGTAGTGCCCCTTTTTGTCCTCCAGGTGCCGAGACAGCGAATCCATTGCTCAAAGTAAAACTCTAGCTCCCGCTCCTGCTGCTCGGTGAAGGGATCGGAAACCGTGACGGAATACTGGCTTTGGCCATCTATGTTGAGGATAGCGACAAATCCGGCCTCGGTGGTCTGCTGGTGATGGAGGGTGAGGGTGGGCATGGCAAGGGGCCAGCAGCGCAAAATTTCCTCTATCTTGGCCTAAAGGCCCTAAAACGGCCATACTAAAGACCCAACCCTAGTGCAGCGGCAGCAATTCGCTCGGTTCCCCGTGATAGGTGACAAACACCCCCTTCTTGGCCCGAGTCGCCGACACATGCAGCAGGCACCGCTCCGCTTTGAGGATGGCCGTTTGTGCCGCCTTTCCGCCGCCGTCAACATCGCCCGCTGGGGCGGCACCTGATCTTGGGTGAGGCCCGCCAGAAAGACATGCTCGAACTGGAGCCCCTTGACCCGGTGCATGGTGGCGATGCGAACACCGGGTAAGGCCGGGTTATCGGCCTCGCTGCGGCGAATGGGGCGAGTCTGGAGTCCCCCAGGTGTTTGAGCTGAGACTCGCAGTTTTTGGCGAGGGCGTTGCTGCGCACCACGATGCAGACGGTGGAGAGTGGCACCTCGTCCTGGCCTAACCGTTGGATCTGGCTGTGGATGAACGATACCTCCTGGGGGAAGGTGTCGAAGCCTTGCACCCAGGGAGCATCGCCGTGCATGAGGGAGCGGTAGTCCGTGAGGTCGTCGCTGCCGCCGTCGAGGTCATCCATGGCCAAACCCGTTAGCAGAGCGGTGGCCCACTGGTGGGTTTCGTCGGTGGCGCGGTAGTTGAGACGGAGCTTACGGGAACGCCCACGCACCTCGATGCCGCAGTGGCTGAGGGGAACTTGGCGGCCATAGATGCGCTGGTGGGGGTCGCCGACGATGAAAATGTCATTGCCCTGATCCGAGATCGGTACCAGGGCGCGGATCAGGGCAAAATCCGCAGGCCCCATATCCTGGGCTTCATCGACAATGACGGCATGATCACCCTCCGGCTTGTTCTTCAGCAGGCTACAGGCATCGTACATGGCATCTTCGCGGTCCTTCAGGCCCTTTTGCTTCATCAGGGCGCGAAATTCCTCTCGCGGTTGACCAAGCGCCGCTGGCTGGGATGGAGGAAGACCCGCCACTTATCCAGGGGAGCGGCCAGCATTTCCAGCAGCTCATCATCGTCGGTGATGACGCGGAATCGTCGTTGGCTGTCGGCCTGCTCTAGGGCTAGACAGATCGGCGAGGGTGATTGGCCCTGAGCTCCTGAGAGTGAGTCCGTCGGTCGGCAAAAGCAAGGAATTAGCCATTTTGTGCGTCATAGAACCGCAGAAGTGCAACGGCAATGGTGAGAACCGTGAGGGTGGTATGCCCCTACGGCAACCAAGGATATTGGCGGAAATCGGGGGGGCGCTTGTCGAGAAACGCCTGTTTTCCTTCGGCCCCTTCTTCGGTCATGTAGTAGAGCAGGGTGGCATTTCCGGCCAGTTCTTGTAGGCCCGCTTGCCCATCACAATCGGCGTTAAAGGCAGCTTTGAGGCAGCGGATCGCCAGGGGGCTTTTTTGTAGAATTTCCTGCGCCCACTGAACGCCCTCGGCCTCCAGGTGATCCACAGGCACGACGCAGTTTACCAGACCCATGTCGAGGGCTTCCTGGGCATTGTATTGGCGGCAGAGGTACCAGATTTCCCGCGCTTTTTTCTGGCCCACCAGCCGCGCCAGGTAGCTGGCTCCAAAGCCACCGTCAAAACTGCCCACCTTAGGCCCGGTTTGGCCAAAAATGGCGTTATCGGCGGCAATGGTGAGGTCGCACACCACATGGAGCACATGGCCCCCGCCGATGGCATAGCCCGCCACCAGGGCAATCACCACCTTGGGCATGGAGCGGATCAACCGCTGCAAATCCAGCACGTTGAGCCGAGGCACGCCCTCTTCATCCACATAGCCACCCTGACCGCGCACGCTTTGGTCGCCGCCGGAGCAAAAGGCGTATTTGCCGTCGGTGTGTGGGCCAGCCCCGGTCAGCAGCACCACTCCAATGCGGCTATCCTCCCGCGCATTGACAAAAGCGTCGTAGAGTTCCGAGACGGTTTTGGGCCGAAAGGCGTTGCGCTTGTGGGGCCGATTGATGGTGATTTTGGCGATGCCGTCGGCCTTTTCGTAGATGATGTCTTCGTAGGGTTTAACCGGGTGCCATTCAACCTGCATGGGGCGCTGATCCAGAAGTTTATCCAAAGGTGCCAATACTTCAGCCTCTCACACCCTTGCCCCCTTAGACGAGGAAATTAGGCGGAACGGGCTAAGGAGGCGCAGCAGAAACCTGGTTTTCCGCTGCGGCTTCAGGAATGGGGCCGAGGTCGGGAAAGTTGCCGATAAATTTGACTTCCGGGTGCAGCCACACCTCCCAGCGGTCGTAGACCTGTTCCTGAACGTAGCGAATGAGCCGATAGACATCTTCGGCCCTAGCCTGACCTAGATTGAGAATAAAGTTGGCATGGAGATCGGCCACCTGGGCATTGCCAATGCGGTAGCCCTTTAGGCCGGATTGCTCAATTAACCCGCCAGCGGTGCGGGGTAGGGGATTGCGAAAGACGCTGCCGCAGTTGGGCCAGTCGTAGGGTTGGGTGGAACGTCGCCGATTGAGGCCGTCTAGGGTATCGGCACTCACCACCGCCGGATCGTGCCCCGGTTCGAGTTGGAAGGTGGCTTCTAGCACAACCACGCCCGCCCCCTGCAAGGCCGAGGTGCGGTAGGCAAAGGCCAAATCCTGGGGCCGTACCTCCACCACGCCTCGGACTGGATCCAGTACTGTAGCGGAGACAAAGCAATCCGCCGCACAGCCGCCGTGGGCTCCGGCGTTCATCACCACGGCCCCGCCGACGGTGCCCGGAATGCCCACCGCCCATTCCAGCCCCCGCCAGCCCCGTTTCGCGGCCTTCCAGGCTAGGGTAGGAAGCGGTTCTCCAGCGGCGACGGTGACTCGTCCACGGGCCTCATCAAATTGGGTACTGCGCCAGCGACGGGTACAGATGACTAGCCCCGGTAGTCCCTGGTCGCTCACCAGGAGGTTAGACCCGGCTCCTAGCACTGTTATGGGCAACTCCTGGGCGCTAGCCCATTGGAGGAGCGCGTCAAAGTCTTGGCGATGCCGGGGCAGCGCCAGCCACTCCGCCGAACCACCCACCCGAAAGGTATTCAGCTTGTGCAGCGACATCTGGGGGGCCAGATCAGCCACGGCGGGAATGCTGTCAATGGTTATGGTCATGGATTTCACCTAAACCAGCCCCGAACAATCCCTGGGCGGTCAATCGTCCCATCCTTCTAGCCCCTAACAAGCTTCCTGGAGCGAGGGGGCTTCCGCCTCGGCATAGTGGGCCATCACCTGGGGAATAATTTGGTTCAGATTGCCAGCCCCCATAAACAATACCAGGTCGCCCGGTCGCAGGCTGCTGGTGAGGGCGCTTTGAATGTCATCGAGGGTATGGCCATAGCGTACACCGGGGTGATTGTGGGCCACAGCTTCCGCCACCTGCTGCCCAGAAATGCCGTAGGTATTAGCTTCTCCAGCGCTGTAGATGTCTGCCATAATCACTTGGTCAGCATCGGTGAAGGCATCGGCAAAATCCCCAAGCAGGGCAGCGGTGCGGCTAAACCGATGGGGCTGGAACACGGCCACTACCCGGCGTTCGCCAAGGCTACGGGAACTGTGGGCAAGGCTAGATACCTTGGAGGACTGACCAATACTGAGCCGCGCCGCTGCTAGGGTGGCCCGAATTTCGCTGGGGTGGTGGGCGTAGTCGTCGATGAACTGAATACCGCTGTAGCTGCCGCGCAACTCAAACCGCCGCCGGGCACCGCAGAACTGGCTGAGGCTCGCCGCGATAGTATCAAAAGACACCCCTAGATGACGCCCCACGGCCACGGCAGCTAGGGCGTTGCTGAGGTTGTGCTCCCCAAGCAGCCGCAGGCTAAGCTGCCCCAGGGGAACACCCCGTTCCCAGATGGTGGCGCTGGTACCGCTGGGGGCAAACTGAATATCCGTAGCAACGTAGGTGGCCCCGGTGGCGGGATCAAGGCTGTAGGTGAGGGTGGGCTGAAGGCTGGAGCGCACTACTTCGCAGTCTGCACAGGCCACCAGCACCTCGCACTGGCGCTGGAACTGCTGGAAGATGTTAACCACGTCCTGAAGGTCGCTGTAGTGATCGGTGTGATCCAGCTCGATGTTGGTGACGACCCCAATTGCTGCCGATAGTTTGGCCAGGGTGCCGTCAGACTCGTCGGCCTCTGCGACTAGATACTCGCTCTGACCAAGGCGGGCATTGCCGCCCCAGCTTGGCACTTCGCCTCCGACCACAATGGTGGGATCCAGTCCGGCCTGAAGCAGCATTTGGCTGATCATGCTGCTGGTGGTAGTTTTGCCGTGGGTGCCCGCCACCGCCACACTGCGATGGTCGTTGATGAGGGCCGCTAGCACGTCCGACCGATGATAAATCGGGCAACCCAACGCTAGGGCCGCCCGATACTCAGGATTGTGATCGTTAATTGCGGTGGAACAAATGACCTGGGGTGTGGCGTCTTGGGAAATGTTGGACTGAAGGAGTGACGACTCTGAAGCGGTTTCTGGGTGTCCTAGGGAGTTCAAAAAATACTGTAGATTTTCAGGCTCTTGCTGCCAAAAAATATGCGCTCCGGCCTCTTGCAGACGGCGGGTAATGTGGCTGAGGCGCAGGTCTGAACCCGATACAGGAATGCCTCGCTTCGTTAAAATATAGGCGAGGGCGGACATGCCGATGCCGCCGATACCAATAAAATGAAAAGGTCTGCCGTTGAAATCTACGGAATTCGGCATCGTTCACTCCTTCACAACACCACACCACACCATGTATCCGGCGTCATCATAGCAAGGTTTGCTAGATTGGCCTAAAAATTGTGCTTAGGGCTTCCTAAAAATTAGCGATGATTGTACCGCAGGATGTCAAAAAACTAGGTCATATAGTTCACATCAGTCACCTTCTTTTCTGCCCTCCGTAGATGGGGCAACACAATGGCTTCAAAGCCTTTCCGGGGTTTTGTGGGCTGTGGAAGATCCCAGGGTTGAGATCGCCGCTTTGATACAGATCCGCTATCGACCGAGGACGCCCACAGCAGCAATCCTTATCACCCCAGATCTAAGGGAGCAGTGCTGATGGCCCTACCCCGGCGGTCATTTTAGATACACCCACGACCGATCCCAGGCGGAAGTGCTGCCTAGACAGGTTTCTGGAGCTGCGATCCCGGCTACTCATTTGTTCGATCCCGCTTCAATCGTAGGATGGCTATAAAGTGGATCATCCTTTGCGATATCATATTCTCGTCTAAGAATAGATACCTAGTCCGAGTACAACAGAGGGTTAAACGCAGTGATTAGAGTAGCCATTAACGGGTTTGGCCGCATTGGTCGGAATTTTTTGCGGTGTTGGTTGACGCGGGAAAACAGCGGCCTGGAGGTCGTTGCCATTAACGATACTTCGGATCCAAAGACCAACTCTCACCTGTTGAAGTACGACTCCATGCTGGGTCGTCTCGATGCTGACATTCAGGCCGGGGAAGATACCCTGATTGTCAACGGCAAAACCATCAAATGCTACTCAGATCGTAACCCCAACAACCTGCCCTGGAAAGCCTGGGACATTGACCTGGTGATCGAATCCACCGGGGTGTTTGTCAGCGAAGAGGGTGCCTCTCGCCACATCGAAGCCGGGGCTAAGAAAGTGCTGATCACCGCTCCCGGCAAGGGCAGCGGCATTGGTACCTACGTCATGGGCGTAAACCACCAAGACTATAGCCACGATGGCTACAACGTGGTCAGCAACGCGAGCTGCACCACCAACTGCTTGGCTCCCGTGGTGAAGGTGCTGCACGAAAACTTTGGCATCATCAAAGGCACCATGACCACCACCCACAGCTACACCGGGGATCAGCGCCTGCTGGATGCCAGCCACCGCGACCTGCGCCGTGCCCGTGCCGCTGCCCTGAATATTGTGCCCACCACCACCGGAGCCGCCAAGGCCGTGGCCCTGGTGATCCCCGAAATGGCGGGCAAGCTGAACGGTATTGCCCTGCGGGTGCCTACCCCTAACGTATCCGTAGTTGACCTGGTGGTGCAGGTGGAAAAACCCGCCATTGCCGAGCAGGTGAACCAAGTGCTGAAAGAAGCCGCCGAAGGCCATATGAAGGGTATTCTGGCCTACAGCGACCTGCCTCTGGTCTCCATCGACTACCGCAAGACCGATGAGTCCTCCATCGTTGATTCCAGCCTCACCATGGTGATGGGTGGCGACATGGTGAAGGTCGTGGCCTGGTATGACAACGAGTGGGGCTACAGCCAGCGCGTGGTTGACCTAGCCGAACTGGTGGCCGCCAAGTGGCAGTAGGTTATTAGGGTTTACCCTTAGATCATCGCCCAAGCAGCGCCCTGAGAGTGGCTTCCTAGCCTCCTTCGGGCGCTGTTTGAGCAGAATACATAGGCGACGAAATCCGTCCGGGGTTTGCAAGCGTTGGCTGGTTGTAGCCGAGCTGGGATCGCGCTGGATTTAAGATCGTGGTGTCGCGACGGGGCTTGCCCCCGCGCCCTGGGTAGACCTAGGGTGCAGCATCGGCACTAGGGCAGGGCATGGTGCCTAGGCGTCTGGAGGGGGACTGGGGAAGGTCACGGTGATGGTTGTGCCCTGGTCAAGCTGACTCTGGAGGGTGACGGTTGCCGACAGGAGGTCAAGGCATTTTTGGACAATGGCTAGCCCCATCCCCACGCCCTGAATGTTGAGGGTATTGCTGGCGCGAAAGAACGGCTCAAAAACTTTTTCCACCTCCGTTGCAGGAATGCCAATGCCGTTATCCTGCACCGTAATCGAGAAATGATCGGCGGTATAGTTGATGGAATTAGTAATGAGACATCAGGAAGCACAATAGTCTCGAATAATGTCATCCAGAGAAGTGCCGGGTTTCGCATACATTCTGGCTCTCTTTAAGGCACTAAAGTCATGCTCGATATCATTTAGGTCGGGAGAGTACTTCGGTAAAAATAAAATCTGATGCCCCGCCTCTTCTGCTAGTTCTTTAATCTTCGTCTTTCGATGGATGGGAGCATTATCTAGAATAAAAACTGAGGGGGTCGTGACGTTCGTCAACAAAAACAGACTAAACCATCCCTCAAATCCTTCAGCATCTAAGCTTCCGGTAAACAACATTGGGGCAATCAAGTCTTTTCTGCCTTTCCTCCGGGCCGCAATCAGATTCTCCTTCTTCCCTCGCTTGCCCTGGCGCTCTCCATAGATTTTCTTTCCCCGTTTCGACCAAGCGTACAGACAAGCCACGCCTTCCTCAAACCCACACTCATCAATATAGACCAGGCTTTTGACGCCATACACCTGAATCAATGCTCTCAGGGTTCGATAGTATTTCATGCGTTCTTCTGCATTTCGCTCTCGATACCTTAGTTCTTTTTTTTTCGGGTGATTTTCATTTTCTTGAAGACCTTAGAGAGCGCACTAATGCTCACCCCAAATTTCTGAGCCCGTTCCTTCAACGTGGCTTCTGGATTCTGCTCCACATCTTTGCGAAGAGCGTCCCAATCGAGTTTACGTTGGCGTCGGGTTACCTTGGTCGGGGCCAAGTCGACTCGATTTAACCAGCGATAGATTGTCGCACGACCGACTTGATAGGTTTTCGCCGCCTTCGAGATGCTGCCACCTCCTTCTACAAAGTCGATCACGCGCTTCCTTAAATCCAGACTGTAAGGCATCGTTTCTTCGTTCAACCATCACTCCGCTTATAAATAGCTTAAAAACGTCCCAGTCTAAAGTCAATCAACTATACAGTCTACGATCATCCTAATGGTGTTCTCCATGGTGTTCTGATCGGGCGAGAACTTAACGGCGTTACTGAGCAAATTCACCACCACGGTGCGGACTAGGCTGGCATCGGTGACGGGCTGGAGGTAGTCTCCCTGGAGCGTGACGGCAATGGGATGGGGGGGCGAGGCTGCCCCATTAATTTCAGTGACGGCATTGTCGATCACTGATGCGAGACAGGTGGGAGCCAGCTTCACCTCCACAGGCTCAAACTCTAGACGGTTAAACAGCACCACATCATCAATGAGGGCTAACATGCGCTGGATAGCTCCCTGGATGCGACCTAGGTGTTTGCGGCGAAGGGCAGGGGTGAGTTGGTCAAAGTAGTCCTCTAAAATTCCGGTGGAACTGCTGATAATCGCCATGGGGGTGCGATATTCGTGGGAAATGGTGGTGATAACCCGTGATCGCAGTCGATTTAGCTCCTGCTCTTGGGCTAGCGACTGTTCGAGTTTTTGCCCCATCCATTGCAGTCGCTGGTTGGTGTGGGTGAGTTCAGCGGTGCGTTCCCTAACCCGTTCGTCCAGTTCGTCGTTCATTTGACGAAGGGCCGCTTCGGCCTTCAGGCGTTCAGAAATTTCGGCGAGGAGCCGCTGATTTTGGGCCTGCATCTGTTGCTGTAGGCGCAGGATCCTCAGCTGGTGCTCGATACGGGCCAGCACTTCGTTGATCTCAAAGGGCTTGGTGATGTAGTCTTGGCCGCCCACTGCAAAGGCTTTCACCTTATCTAGGGGCTCATCGGAGGCGCTGAGGAAAATAATCGGAATGTGGCTGGTGCGGACATCGGCCTTGAGCTGCTGACAAACCTCAAAGCCGGACATGGTGGGCATAAAAATATCTAGCAGAATTAAGTCAGGTGGGTTAACCTGGGCCACATCAAAGGCCATTTCCCCCTTGATTACCTTGCGCACTTTATACCCCTGCTCCGACAGCATGGTGGCGAGCAACCGCAGATTGTCGGCCCGATCATCCACCACCAAAATATCGCCCCGATGGGATTTGTCCTGGATACTCATTCTGAGACCTTGGCTGAGGGATAACGGTAGTTCAGGTTGAGCAACTGAGCAAGTAGGCTCAGCAGGTCAGCCTCGACCAGAGGCTTAAACATGAGGGTATCGCACCCAGCGGCGTGAATTTCTCCCTGCTCCCAGGGGCTACCGCTGGCGGTGAGGGCGATAATCCACGGTGGCGATCCCTTCGCTTCCTGGCGAATGTGGCGAGTGGCGGCGATACCATCCATCCCCGGCATACGGATATCCATCAAAATCACTTGGGGCTGAAAGGTTTGCCAAGCCGCAATGGCGGTGACGCCGTCGGTGGCCTCTGCGAGGTCAAAGCCAATGGGCTGCAACCAGCGGCGCAAAAGTTCTCGATTTTCAGATCGATCATCAACGATGAGAATACGCGGTGGGGGATTCGTTTGCCCTAGGCTCAGGATGGGATTGCCCATGGCCTGACAGCCTTCCGTCAGGGTGACGATTTCATCTAGCCGAAATTCCTTCACCCGCTGGCCAAGGGCTGCGGCTAGGTCAGCGTCCTGGATCGAGAGCTGATCCACCAGGGCCGTAATTTCCTCTTCCTCAGCTCCCCGCGCCGCTCGATAGAGCTGATGCAGCCACGCCTTCGGTTGCTGGGCTAGGGCCTGCATCAGAGCATAGTTGTCGGACGGGGCAGGAACCGGGGCCTGGGGCACCTCAGAAGAGGACTCCCCGTAGCGGTAGATCACGCCCAGATGTTGGGCGATTTTTTCTAGCAGCACCGCCTCGGTAATGGGCTTGCGGACAAAGTCTGAGCAGCCAGCGGCTAGGATATTGGCGCGTTCTTCCTCAAACACGCTGGCCGTGAGCGCAATGATCACCGTGTCTTGGCCCGCTGGATCAGCCTTGATGCGGCGGGTGGCTTCCTCCCCACCCATTCCCGGCATCCGAATATCCATCCAGATCAGGTGGGGGCGGTGGGTGCGCCACTGGGTAATCGCCGTTTCGCCATCCTCCGCCTCATAGAGATCAAAGCCTAGGGGCTGGAGGAACTGCACCAGCAAGCGCCGATTTTCGCGGTAGTCATCCACCACCAAGATGCGGTAGGTGGGCTGATTGGGAGCTAACCCAAGCACCGATTGGGGCAAAACCGGGGCCGCAGCAACCTCAGCGGCTGCGGGTAGGGCCACCCTGACCCGAAAGGTTGTCCCTTGTCCCACAACACTCTCCACGGTGATCTCGCCCTCCATCAGCTCGATAAACTGACGGCTAATGGCGAGCCCTAACCCCGTGCCTTCTTGGGCCTGTCGTCCGGTGGCAGTTTGGGCAAAGGGCGCAAACAAGGTCAGAATTTCATCCTCCGCAATGCCGGGGCCTGTGTCCACGACCTCAAACGCCAGGGAAATGGGGCCGGAATGGGGGGATGGGGTCGCCGATATCCGTAGTGTTACGGAGCCAGCCTCAGTAAATTTCAGGGCATTGCCTAGAATATTGATCAAAACTTGCCGTAGCTTGCGCTCATCGCCCACCACGCCCTGGGGCACCGCCGGGTCACAGTCATAGACGAGATCGATGCCCTTAGACTGAGCCCGATGCTGGAACATATCCAGCACGCTGACCAACATCAGCCGCAGATCAAAGGGAGCGGGGTTGAGGGTAATGCAGCCCGCTTCAATTTTGGCCATGTCTAGCACTTCATTAATCAGCCCCAGCAGGTGCTCGCCGCTGCGGTGGATGATGGCCAGGGTGTCGTGCTGGGCTTGGGCCACATGGGTGGGGATACCAGGCAGGCGGTCTAGATCGCGCCGCATCACCTGGGTAAAGCCAAGGATCGCGTTGAGGGGAGTCCGCAGCTCGTGGCTCATGTTAGCCAAAAAGTCGCTTTTGGCACGGCTGGCGCGTTCTGCAAGATCCTTGGCCTGTTGGAGTTCGGCGGTGCGATCCTGCACCCGTTGCTCTAGGGTGGCATTGAGGCGGGTGAGATCCATCTCGGCCTGGTGTCGGGAAATAGCCCCACCAATGCTGCCCGCAATGGCAAGGAGAGCCGCCTGGGAGTTGTGATCCCACTGTCGTTCTTGGCGACAGTCATCAAACCCGGCAAACCCCCAACACTGGTCGCGAATCAGAATGGGCACGACCAAAATGGAAATAATGCCCTGGGGTGCCAAAAGCGCCTGCTCCCCAGGGGGAAAATCCTTGACTAACCCTTGAATCGCCTCTCCTCGCGCCAGGGTGTTGTACCAGCGAGGCAGCATCGTCTGGTGGGGATAGTTCACTAAGTCAGGATTACCCATTTCGGGCGTTACCCCTGGGGCAACCCATTCCCACCGTTGGCTCACGACAATCTCCCCCGTTTCGGGGTGGGGATGCTGCTGAAAAATATAGATACGGTCTACATCTGTGGCATCGCCTAGGGCATCGAGGGCTGCCTGCACTCCCTGGTAGTGATTAGCCGTGGTTAGCAAGCGGTTGGTGGCCAGGGCAATACCCCGCAGCAGGCGGTCGCCCTGGGATGCAGTGGCGGTGGAGGGTGGGGAAACGGCCATAGCTTTTACCCCAATAGCAGGGAAAAGGAACAACGATCCAGACTATGTGGATCCTAAGCTAAGACATCAGGCTCTTCCATTCTCCCGTATTCATTGCCTTTGTACATCAGCAGCCCTAGGGCACCGTCCCATCCTTCCTTCCGTAGTATTGCGGACAGGTTTAATGGTTCTTAATATTCTGCGTTTCCGGTCAGTTTCTTCCCCTCGGAGGGCGGCTAGCCCAGCCCCAGCCCCTAGAATGGGAAGAGTCTTCTCCTTGAGCGGTGCCCGAATCAACTGCTACTCAATACTGAGGGTGAACCGAACTGAGGGTGAACCGACTGATGCCCTGAGGCCGCTATACCCAGTGCCGAAATCCTGAGCAATCGCCATGGCTAAAGCCAAACGCCAGCACACGTTTCCCTGTGGCCACCGTGGCCGGGGGCAAATCTGTCATCGCTGCCAGCAGGAAGCCCTGGCTAAGCAGGCGGCCCAACACCAGGCGGCAGATCGTCAGCAGCAGCGTCAAACCTGGCAAGCTAAGTTTGATCTCGACCCGATTGACCTGCGAGGACTGCCGCGCCACGTGGTTGAAAAAGCCCGGTCTATCCTCCAGGATCTCCAGCAAGGGGAGCATTTTAAGACCCTCAAGGGCAAACGCATGATCTTTGACCGCACGGTGATTCGGATCCCTGTGGGCCACCGCTATCGCCTGCTGTGCCGAGAGCACAATGGGCAACTGCTGCCTTGGCGGGTGATCTCCCACGAAGAGTACAATGCCTACGCCAGCAACAAGCGCCCCGTAGGCTAGCTCTGAGACACCTTAGACGATAGATTTTGGGGGCAGTAGGTTAGATTGAACATACTGCACCTGCCCCGATGCCCCGGCTATGTCCGACTCCTTCTTTTCGCTGGCCCAGCACTATCATCACCGGACGAAATACGATCCCGATACCCTAGCCCAGCAAGCCCAACCCCTCGACTATACCCGCCAGCCTGTCCCCTTCAAGTTTTACCAAGTGGGGGTGGAGATCGACCTGAAGCCTTACCTCGATGGCGATCAGGCGGTGGCTTCTGAGGTTTCCCCCACCGAGGCCCATGACTGGATGCGGCTGTCGCGGCTGTTGATCAACGCCTATGGGCTGACGGCCAAGTTCCCCACCATGTCCGGGGAAATGTTTTATCTGCGATCAGCGCCCTCGGCGGGGGGGCTGTATCCGGCGGAGGTGTATCTGGTGTCGCGGGGGACGAAGCTACTGCCTGCGGGACTGTACAACTACCAGGCCCGCACCCATAGCCTATGGCGCTATTGGGACGATCACAACTGGGGCAACCTCCAGCGCGCCTGTTTCTGGCATCCGGCCCTAGAGGCCACCCACATGGCCCTCGTGGTCACGGGGGTGTTCTATCGGTCGGCTTGGCGCTATCGGGATCGGGCCTATCGCCGCATTTGTCTGGATACGGGGCACCTGCTGGGCAACATCGAACTAGCCAGCGCCCTGACGGACTATCGCCCCCACCTGATCGCCAGCTTTGCCGATGAGGCCATGGCCCAGTTGCTCTACCTCAGTCCCGATGAGGAGGGCGTGCTAGCGGTGCTGCCCCTGGCCGACTTACTGGCGGTAGAGCAAAACCTAGCCCTCACCCAAACCATTTTTGCCACCCCGGCCCAAACCACCTACGAAGATGCGCCTGATGGCCAACTGCTGCACTATTTCCACCAAACCACTAACTTGCCCGCCACCACCAACGCCCCCAACTGGCCCTCTCGCCACCCTCCCGAAACCGACGACGACAGCCCCCTAGAGGACAAGTACAATTTTCCCTTTTGCCTGCGGGTGCCCACCCAAACTGCCCCCATTCCTTGGGGAAACGATCTCAGCCCCCTAGAAACCACCATCCTGCGCCGTCGTTCCACGCGACAGTATAGCGGCGGGTCGATCTCCTTCGAGGCGCTGAAGCAGCTCTTAGACTTCACCTACCAGCCCCAGCACTACCGGGATCAAGGGCTGGATGGCGATCCCGACTACTGCGACCTGGGCCTCCTGCAAACCTTCTTGGCCGTGTCTAATGTAGAGGGCCTAGAATCGGGTTGCTATTACTACGCTCCCCGCAGCCAAGAACTGCGCCAGGTGCGCTTCAAGCAATTTCGGCCCGAACTGCACTACCTCTGCCTAGGGCAAGAACTAGGCCGCGATGCTGCTGCTGTTCTGTTCCACACCGCCGACCTCAAGGCCGCCACCGCTGCCTATGGGGATCGGGTTTACCGCTATCTGCACCTAGACGCAGGCCACCTAGGGCAGCGCCTGAACTTGGCGGCCATTTACCTGGGCTTGGGCGTCAGCGGCATCGGCGGTTTCTACGACGACCAAGTGAATGAGGTGCTGGGTATCCCCGCCGACGAAGCCGTTATCTACATCACCACCCTCGGTCAACCCGCCAATACCTAACGGCGAAACCCCGGTTTCTGCGGTGACTGTCGCCGAGGATGCCTCCTCTAGGCGAAAAACCCGGTCTGGAAACCCAGGCTGGGATCGCTGGGCTAGGGCACGGTGGCTGTACCCACTACGGTCTCGGCCTGGTCGGGGTTGGCGGCGCGAATCACCACGGTGTTGAACAAGCTGATGTCGGTGCCTTCGGGAACCGCTAGGTCAAAGGCAGGCTGGCCAGCGGGGATGGGGCCAAGGGGAATGTGACGCTTGGCCAGGTTCCCGTTAATGGTCAACAGCGCCTCTAGGGACAGATCCCCGGCACTGGTGCTGAAGTTTTGAAACGACAGCGTAGCACAATGGTTCACAATGGCGGCTCCCACATAGCCACTGGCGCTAAAGTCTCCTTTTCCGGCCACGGTTCCCATGGTTTCTACCCTCCCTTTACGGCACGACTTTCTACGCTAGCCCAGGGTGGCAGAAAAGGCAAAACCACAGGGCCTCCAGCCGTCTCCTACCCCAGTCTGATCAGCTCTTCGCCATAGCATTGCCACAAAACCGTCATTCCCCCGAAACACCGGGTTGATATCGTAAACGCCAAGGCCAAGGTAGATCCTCGGTGCCTAGGTGCAGCCTACCTAAATTGCTGGGGCAAAACCTAGGGGCGATCACAATGACCCCTCGGAAAATCATCTTAGCGTCGGGGTATTTGTCTAAATCTGCCCATAACCCTAGCCAACGCCCTAAATAGGGAGAAAATCATGGTGATCAGCATGGAATAAGGAACAGGCCACTTATTTTCGGAGACTAGCCTGGAAAAAGTACGGTTCTCCGACGGGGAAATCCCCCTTGGAGGGGATGTTTAAGTCCTAGATAATACAAACAATGGTGAGGACTCAGATATCAGAAACGGAGCTGACATCCTAAGACGCAAAAGTGATGAGGGGAGCGAGTTTCAGCTAATTCTTAAGTCTTTAAAAAACTTTTTGAGGGATGGAAACAAATGCTTGGATCTCATCGTCGTGAAGTTTTATGAATTACTCCATACTCTTTACGCAACAGAATGGTTGTTATATCCTGGAGGAAGAAACTCACAATGATTACGAGTTTACGCCGATGGCCACGGCCATCTAGCCAGGCCAATATGGAAGGGAGCCCATCGTAAGGGCACCCGTGGCAGCGGAGCCCATTCCGCACCCCATATCTAGTTTTCCCTCAGAGGCGACGTCGAGACGAACGGGGTTGTCGCCGAACCCATCCTGATAACGCTGATTGTGACCGCAGTTTTGGTCAGGGGCTTTTTTACTCAGGCCCTCGTTATCGCCCTCACTGGTCAGCCCATCACTGTGCTAGACCAAGCGCCACATTTGAGCCCTATACCTATCAGGATGTCGTCTTTTTACCCGGTGTTGCGATCCCCGGATTCTAGCTTTGTTTATTTCTTTAGTCAGGGCGTTACCAGCATTGTCAGTGGAGGAGAGGTCAACCGATGACGACAACTAAAACCCGTACTTTAAAAAGTAAACCCCTCTACAGTGCCGATGCGGTACGAACCTATCTCCACGAGATTGGTCGGGTTCCTTTGTTAACCCACGAAGAGGAAATTATCTTTGGCAAGCAGGTGCAAGCCTACATGGCGTTGCTAGAGCTGAAGGAATCCCTTGTTGCTAGCCTAGACCGAGAACCCACCCGCAGCGAGTGGGCGGAGGCAGCTCAGATTGCTCCGGAGGTGCTGGCCAAGCAACTGCGCCTAGGCGAACGGGCCAAGCACAAAATGATTGAGGCTAACCTGCGCTTGGTGGTGGCTATTGCCAAGAAGTATCAAAAGCGCAATCTGGAATTTTTGGACTTGATCCAAGAAGGTACCCTTGGTTTAGAACGGGGCGTAGAAAAATTTGACCCTACCAAGGGTTATAAGTTTTCCACCTATGCCTACTGGTGGATTCGCCAAGCCATTACCCGCGCCATTGCCCAGCAGGCCCGCACCATTCGCCTGCCCATCCACATCACCGAAAAGCTGAACAAAATCAAGCGGGTGCAGCGGGAGCTCTCCCAACAACTGGGCCGCGCCCCCAACGCCGCCGAAATTGGTGAAGCCCTAGAGCTTGATCCCAAGCAAATTCGGGAATTTTTGGTGCTGTCTCGCCAGCCCATTTCCCTGGATGTGCGGATTGGCGACAACCAAGACACCGAGCTGCAAGAACTGCTGGAGGACGACGGCATTTCGCCCGAAACCTTCACCGCCCAGGAATCCCTCAAGCAGGACATCCGTAACCTGCTGTCGGAACTGACGCCGCAGCAAAAGGAAGTGATCACCCTGCGCTATGGCCTAGAGGACGGCAACGAACTCTCTTTGGCCAAGGTGGGCAATCGCATGAACATCAGCCGGGAACGGGTACGCCAGCTTGAGCAGCAAGCCCTCAAGCATCTGCGCCGCCGTAAAGGGGCTATGCACGGCTACATCGCTAGCTAGGGTGCGCTGAGATCGCTGCGAATGCCCTCCACAGTTGGCCCTTCTGAAATCAGGGCTGTGGAGGGCGGATTTGATCGGGGGAGCTAGGAAAATGCGTTATGACGTCCTATCACTTTCCTAGGGTTGACGGGTAAACTGCGATGGGCACGGCAGCGTTGTAGTGGGGTGGAGACTGGTAACTCTGGATCTGCACAGGCGTTAACGAGCCCTAGGTTCATCCATAGGAACGAGCGAATGATTACCCGCCACGATTTGAAGGAACTGCAAGCCCTGACGAAGGTTCCGGCCCTATCAATTTTGTTGCCGACCCATCGCACCTCACCGGACAACAAGCAGGATCCGATTCTGGTCAAAAACTTGGTCACAGAAGCGAAAAATCGGCTGTCTCAGGAGTTTTCTGCCCGTGACCTAGATCCGCTACTGAACCATCTAGATGCCCTTGTCAACGCCATTGACTATACCTACGCCCTGGATGGCTTGGCCCTGTTTGTCAGTCATGATGTGGCTAAGAAATTCTATCTTCCCTTCACCGTGCCCCAGCGGGTAGTGATTGACCAAACCTTTGCCACGCGGGATCTCGTCTACGGGCTGCACCGTGCCCAGCGCTATTGGGTGTTTCTGCTGAGCCAGGGATCCACCCGTCTGCTGGCAGGCACGGGCGACACCCTAGAGGAAGTGACCGATGGCCAGTTCCCCCTCGCCATGGAAGGCCCTGGAGCGACCACCGCCCTGCCCGACAGTGCCGATTCAGCCTACATGGATGACCGCCATCGGCGCTTCTTTCAGCAGGTCGATCAAGCGTTCTCGGCCTACGCGGAGGACGACAGTCTGCCGATTATCCTCGGCGGTGTGGTGCGGCAAATCTCCTTCTTCCAAGAGGTGTCTCAATACACCAACCTGGTGGCAGGTACCCTGACCGGAAATTTCGATCAAGCCAAGCTGGCTGACCTAGTGCCCGACGTGGGGCCTATGATTGAAGGCGTGCGGCACCAGCAACGGGAAACCGCCCTCAAAGACCTAGATGCTGCTATGGGCGAGGGCAAAGTGGTCTCCACCATTGAGGAAGTCTGGCGGCTGGCCAACGATGGCCGAGGTAAGCTGCTGCTAGTAGAAAAGGGCTACCATGTTCCCGCTGTGGTAACGGCAAACGGTGGCTTAGCCACGGTCTCTGACGTTGGAGGAACCGACGTGATGGATGACGCCGTGGATGAAATCATCGAAGTGGTGCTGGCCAAGGGCGGCGACGTGATGCTGATGGATGATGGCTCTCTGCCCAATGGCCAACCTATTGCGCTCACCCTGCGCTACTAGAGCCCTGGATTAGCGCCCCTGACGGTCGAACGGTTTAACTTGAGTTGTGATCTATGCTCCAGATCGAGGCAGCCTTAATATCCAGCTAGGCCAATGCTGGGGCTTCTGGCCCTAAGGAAAGAGCGGCGATGGCGGCGCATTCTGGCTAGTATGGAGGGCAGGGTTGAGTCACCGGGTGGGGCCAGCTCATGCGGGCAATGTTGGGGGCACCAATGACGCTTTCTGGATGGCTAGAGCAGGCCAAGGATGGGGATGCAGCGGCGATGGCGGCTTTGCTCAACCAATCGCTGAAGCCCCAGGGCATTGAGGTACGGGCGGAGCGAGACGGGTATTGCCTCAACCTGTGGCTGACGGGCGCAACCCTGCCGCCGCAACCACAACTGATAGACTATCTGCGTCGCACCATCGAGCGATGGCAGCTTGACTGTATTGGCATTCTTCGCATTGACGCTGAAGCCACGGCCCACCCCAGCCAATCTTGGACGCTGGAACTGGTCATGCTGGCCGGACTGGTGCAAGTTCCCACCCCCCTTGCCAGCGCCCCTTGCCCCCAGGCCGATACGCTGAGTCTAACGATAGAGGCCCAGCCCTCTCCTCAGGCTGCTAACCCCAAGGCTACCCAGCCTCCAGCCCTCGGCCCACCATCCAGGAATGACGCTGCCCATGATGTCACAACAGACTGGAGCCTTGATCTCAGCGACCTACCCACCACCGAGGAAGCGGTTGGCCCTCCAGAGGCAGCCCGCGATCTGATCCCCACGGCCCAGACAGACTCTCTGCCGCCCCATGTGGCGCGGGCTTACCAGGAATTGCGTCTTAGCCCAGGGGCATCCCTCACGGAGATTGAATCCATCTATTTCAAAACCAAGTCTGCCCTCCTGCGGCAGGGGCGACGAGCTGAGGTAGAACCCCTGAAATGGGCCTTTGGCACCCTAAAAGACTACCTAGAAAATCCGCCCTCGGATCCCACTGACCTGATCATCGAGAGCTTCTCCGGTGATCAGGCCAATGGGTTCAGTCAGGTCGAGGGAACTGAATCCCCTGCGCCAGATTTGTCTGCCCTGGCCTCCTCGCCATACGGTTATCATGGTTCCTCTCGCCCAGAGCCCAGTCTCTCCCCGGAGACGGATCCGGCCTTGGCGATCCAAACCTTGCTGCAAGGGCGCGGGCTTCCGGCCCAGGTCTCGCGGCAGGAGGATCAGCTGCATATTCGCTGGCCAGCGGTGCGGGTGGTCAACCCCAAGCAGGCCACGATTCAGGTCTATGCCCTGTTAACCCAACAAGACTTGAGGACGCTGGGTTTGGGAGATGTCACAACCCTCGTCATTACCGCCCTGGATGGCCGCAACCAAGCGGTATGGCGGCAAACCCTCACCCTGCCCCAGCGGCCCACGGTAGAAGAAGACACGGATTTGTCCTCCTTTAACAACCGCTACAGCAACGGCATTATTTTTCCGGCCCTGCTGGTCATTGGCATGGTTCTCAACGCCATGCCCATCGCCAACCTGCTGCTGCGCGGCATCAAAATTTGGATTCACGAGTTTGGCCATGCTGTGGTGGCCTGGTTGGCCGGACGACAAGCTATCCCCCTCCCCATCGGCTGGACGAATGTGAACCCCCAGCGGTCGTTCTTTGTTTACCTGGGGGTGCTGATTTTGCTGGGGCTGCTGTATTGGTCGGGCCAGAGGGAGAAAAAACGCTGGCCCATGGTGCTGGCGGTGGCCCTCGCCCTGCTGCAATTTGCCATGACCTGGCTGATGTCGGCCAACACCTTTGATATGCTGCTAGCCTTTGGCGGCATTGGTGGCGAACTTTACCTCAGCGCCCTACTGATGGTGAGTTTCTTCTTTCCCATGCCTGACTACTGGCGCTGGGATTTGTACCGCTACCCCGTGGTACTGGGGGCAGCCTTCACGTTTTGGGGGCAGTTCTGGCTGTGGAAAGCCATCCGCATGGGGCGGGCCTCCATTCCCTTTGGCATGATGTGGGGCGATGCCGAACATGGCGATATGAACATCCTGGTTGACCGCCACCAGTGGGAACCGGGCACCCTCATCAGCACCTACAACACCATCGCCAACCTCTGCTTTTTGGCTATTGTGGGGGCCTATGCCTATGCCCTCTATCGTCAGCACCGCCACCGAGTCTGGATTTTCTATCAGCGCTGGATTAGCTAGCGGCCCATTGTTTTGCGTAGGCTTTAGGCTTGTGGTGCATTCACACAGCCCTGCGCCACTCCCTCCCCACTTCCGATTCCCCCATGCCGACGCCCCCTGATCTTCCCACCCCCATCGAGCTCACCCCAGCCGTCATCCAGCGCGTGCGCGAGGGTGTAGCCATTGCCCAAAACCCCATCGTGCGGCAGCACATCACCCAAGATTTAGACGCCCTCAGCGCCATGGCCACCGGGCGGGTAGACAGCCGAGTGAGTGGTCGCTTCCGCCGTTGGCTGATGCGGCGGTTTATCAAAACCTGCTTTCGGGTGCAGATTGAAAACCCCCAATACATCCCCACCGCTCCCAACGTGCTGACGGCCAACCACCTCAGCCACCTAGATCCGTTTTTGATTTTGGCCTTTGTGCCGCCCCATCCCTACTACTACATCCTGGGCGATGCCCGCACCCTCTACAACAAACGCTGGAAACGCTGGCTGGTGGGTTGGGCGGGGGGCGTGATTCCCCTAGAGCGCTGGTGGAAGGAGGAAATCGCCGTGATGGCTGCTGCCCAGGCCGACCGTCCCGACCTAGCCGACCTGGCCGACACCATCCAGCGCGATGTGCCTAACGGCAGTTCCATTCAGCAAATGCGCCAGATCGACCAGGCCGTGCAAACCCTGCTGAGCCGAGGCGATGGCCTGATGATTTTCCCCGAAGGTCGCCTCGGAGAACGGGAAGGCCAGATGCATCCCCTCAAGCGCGGCACCGTGCTCTATGCCATGCGGTCGGGGGTGCCGATTACGCCCATCGCCATCATCGGCACCCAGGATCTCTACTTTCGCAAACGGCTGACCCTGCGCTTTGGCCCCCCGGTGCAGGTGCCCCACCAGCCTCGCCCCAAACGGCAAGCCATCGACGACGCCCTAGCCCAGCTAGAACAAGCCTTTGCCGCCCTGCTGCCCACAGACTACCAAGCGCCCCCCGGCCCCAAGTTCCTGAGTCATTGGCTGAACCATTTATTTTGGTAATTTTCGGATTTGGTAATTTTCGGAGACTGAATCACCTGGTTGAGTCATTTTCGGACGGAACGAGACAGTTTATGGGCTGGCTCCCCCCATCCGAAACCTTAAATTCCATCGTTGTAGCTTCTACTATCCAACGCAGATTTAGGAGCCTACCAATGAGCCCATCTACCGAATTTCAAGGGATCTCCAACGTTTTCCCCCGTCCTTGCCCGGTCGGCGCAGCATCCCGCTGGGAAGAGCGTGGGTCAGGGCGATAGGGGCGTGGATTAGGATGGTGGAGATCATCTAGGGGTGGAACCCATGGCAATGGCGGCAGACCAAGCCCAAAAACATGAGGTGGCGGTGGCCATCTTGTACCAAGGAGATCGCTTTTTGCTGCAACTGCGGGACGACATCCCCGGCATTCTCTACCCCGGCCACTGGGGCTTTTTTGGGGGCCACATAGAACCGGGGGAAGACCCACCCACCGCCATGGAGCGGGAGCTTTTAGAGGAAATTGGCTACGTGCCGCCGCAGTTGCAGCTATTTCAGAGCATGGAAACGGAGCAGGTGATTCGCCACGTTTTCCATGGGCCGTTGACCGTGGCGGTGGAATCCCTCACCCTGATGGAGGGCTGGGATTTGGCCCTGTGGACGGTGGGCGACATTCTCCAGGGGCAGCGCTATTCCGAACGGTCGGGGGATGTGCGTCCGTTGGGGTTGCCTCA
Organism: Leptolyngbya sp. BL0902; assembly: GCF_016403105.1. Lineage (NCBI taxonomy): Bacteria > Bacillati > Cyanobacteriota > Cyanophyceae > Leptolyngbyales > Leptolyngbyaceae > Leptolyngbya > Leptolyngbya sp. BL0902. Next base: position 2,729,140 of record NZ_CP046155.1, on the reverse strand, counting down.
CCAAGAAATTTTGCGCTCGTTTCTAGACCACCGTAGGATAGAACAGGCGATGTAATCGGGCTATCCATGACCGAGTCTTCCCAGCAGCTTGAATTGTTAGAGCGAACTCCCCCTGGGCTGCCCGCCTATCGGGTGCGAGAGAGCCGCCGTGCCCGCCATGTCTCCATCAAGGTGCATCTCAATGGCGATATTGAAGTGGTAATTCCCCCCGGCTTTGATGTGGCCCAAGTGCCCGACATTTTGCACAAACGGCGGGAGTGGCTGTGGCAGACCGTGCGACAGGTGGAATACAAAACCGCCCAGCTTGATGAGGAACACTTTGAGCCCAAGCCCAACCAGGTTGACCTCCGATCTCGCCAGCAAACCTGGGATGTTCTTTACCAAGCTGGCCCCAGTCAGCGGCTCACCCTCACCCAGCCCCGCCCCTTTACCCTAATGCTGCGCGGCCATGTGGACGATGACACCGCCTGCACCGACCTCCTGCGCCAATGGCTAACCCGCAAAGCCCGCGCCGAATTTGCCCCCTGGCTGCGGGAACTCAGCTTTGATGTGGGTCTGCCGTTTAATAAGGTGTCCATTCGCGGCCAAAAAACGCGCTGGGCCAGTTGCTCCACCCACAAAGACATCAGCCTGAACTATAAACTGCTGTTTTTGCCGCCGGAACTGGTGCACTATGTTTTCGTTCACGAACTCTGCCACACCATCCACATGAACCACTCCAACGCCTTTTGGCGGCTGGTGGGCGAAAAACAAGCCGACTACCAACGCCACCGCGACCACATCCGGGACGGCTGGCGCTACGTGCCCCGCTGGGTGGAGTCCTAATGCCTGCTTTTCCCTTTGGTGTGCGTCGTGCTGACCCGAATCCCTTGGGGGGCAATTTCTGGACGGCCCTGTCCTGGATTCCACGATCCCTGGAATTTCCCTCTTTCAATGGCCTGCCCTGGGACGGATCGGGCCAGCGGCGGGTGCCGCTCCAAACGCCCCACAGCGGCTACCACTGGACGGGGAGCCATCGTCGATTTTTTGAGGGCTGGTATTTTCGGGTGACGCTGCCAGAGGTGGGGCAAACCTTCGCCTTCATGTATTCCATCGAAGATCCCGGTGGTGGACAGCCCCATAGCGGCGGTGCGGCCCAAATCCTTGGCCCCCAGGATACCTACCTGTGCCGCACTTTTCCCAATCCTCAACGGTTCTGGGCCTGGAAAGAAAGTCTGGGGCTGGGCCACTGGCGAACCCCGGCCCGTTCCCTATCTGGTGAGGCGACCCGTCAGGCTGATGCGTTGCCCCCCTCGCCTCAATTTCTGCTGCCGGGAGACTTTGATCACCAGGTTCAGGAGGGCTACCAAGCCACCGCCACCTGGCACCAGGGCAAACTCTACGACCCCAGCCGCAACGACACCGTGCGCTGGCAATATTCCACTGAACCCGTCTATGGCTGGGGCCGACCCAACCAAGCCCAACAGTCCACCGCTGGCTGGCTGTCCCAGTTCCAAATTTTTGAACCGGGCTGGCAGGTGCTGATGGCCCACGGGCTGGCCACGGGCTGGATTGAGTGGCAGGGCCAGCGGTACAGCTTTACCCAAGCCCCCGCCTACAGCGAAAAAAACTGGGGCGGATCCTTTCCCCAAAAGTGGTTTTGGCTGCAATGTAACGCCTTCGACCAGGCCGATGTGGCCCTCACCGCCGGAGGCGGTCGCCGCCAGGTGATTACCTGGATGGAGGAAGTGGCGATGATTGGCATCCACCACCGGGGCGAGTTCTACGAATTTGTGCCCTGGAATGCCACGGTGCGCTGGCACATTGCCCCCTGGGGATCCTGGCGCTTGCGGGCCGAGCGACCGGATTATGTCGTAGAACTCTCTGGCCACACCGATCAGCCTGGCACCCTCCTCCGCGCCCCTACCCAACAGGGGCTTACCTTCCGCTGCCGCGAAACCGCCCACGGCTACCTCAGCCTCACCCTATGGCGCAAGCAAGGCCACACCCTTACCCTGCTGCTAGCGGCCCAAAGCAATCAGGCCAGCCTAGAAACGGGCGGTGGCCCCTGGGATGAAGACTGGATCACTGCCCAGGCAGACTAATTCTCCCCTTGCCCTTCCGAGGACGGCACCCTAGGTCTCTGTTGATGCCGTTTTTTGGCGACCCATCAGCGATGATGCTTTCCTTGGATGCTGAGGCTCCTGGGAGAAAGGGTAAAAAGAGGGGGGAAATCCCCCAAATAAATTCGGTTTAAACCGTTAAACTAACCAGGACAACGGGGATCGAGGTGATCTACAGTGAAGCGAAGCTTGGGATGCCGAGGCTTTGAAGACGGACTAACGACTCATTTCTCTGTCTAAGGGCGTAATCTTGGCCCAAATGTGGGCAAGGTCGCAAACCTTCGTTACCCTGGTCAAAAATTGATGTTGCCAAGTGGGCATCCTTGTGTAAAATCGTGGGCAACATCATTCCACCCTATCGAGATTGAGTTAAGGAGGTGATATATATGACGGTTAACGCAACCCCAAACTTGCTGCAATTCCTGCAAGAGGAGCTGGCTATTTCAGCGGCTTCGTTGCAGGTCGCCCTCAAGCACAGCGAGCAGGATCCTGGGCCATTACCGATGATCCTGTGGCAGTACGGTTTAGTGACCCTAGAGCAACTTGAGCAAATCTATGACTGGATGGAAGCCGCTTAATGGCCGCCTAGCCGTTCTAGGCGGGTTTTCAAAGGCGCAGCTCAGACTGCGCCTTTGCTATTCCTAGGCCGCTGCAACGCCCTTCCCCAGAGACAAATTTTGAAGACGGCAGGGCAACGGTTGGCCCAAGCGTCCCCCATTTCCTGATATCCCCCTAGGTATGAGTCGTTATTAAAAGCAATAGTAATTCTCAGTGAAATCACGGAGTCAATCTGAGCCGAGGCCACCCGCCGTCTGATGGGCCAACACCCTAGCGTCGGGTTTGCGGTCGGCCCCCGGATGGAGGTCTGTAATCCAACCGATGTCTAGGCCACAGAATAGCCAGCCTTAGTAGTTGGTGTGGTCATTGGCAGATTTTTTGGCATTCTTGCGGGCAGTTTGTTTCACCACAAAATCAATAATTTTGCCGCCAACGTCAATATCTGTGGCGGTTTCAATGCCTTCTAGACCGGGGGATGAATTGACTTCCATGACCACAGGGCCGTGGTTAGAGCGCAGCATATCTACCCCAGCCACCCGCAACCCCATGGCCCGTGCGGCCCGAATGGCGGTACTGCGTTCTTCGGGGGTGAGGCGCACGCGGCTGGCGGATCCGCCCCGGTGAAGGTTGGATCGAAATTCTCCCGGTGCGCCCTGGCGCTTCATGGCGGCGACCACCTTATCGCCAATGACAAAGCAGCGGATGTCCATGCCCCCGGCTTCTTTAATAAATTCCTGCACCAGAATGTTGGCGTCTAGCCCCCGGAAGGCTTCAATCACCGATTTGGCGGCTTGCTGGGTTTCTGCTAGCACCACGCCAATGCCCTGGGTACCCTCTAGGAGTTTGATCACCAGGGGCGCACCGCCCACAATGTCCACCAATCCATCAATGTCTTTGGTGGAGTGGGCAAATCCGGTGACGGGTAGGCCAATGCCTCGGCGGGCCATGATTTGCAAAGATCGCAACTTATCCCGCGACCGGGAAATGGCCATGGATGTGTTGGCGGTAAACACGCCCATAATTTCAAACTGGCGCACCACCGCTGTGCCGTAGAAGGTGCTGGAGGCCCCAATGCGCGGAATGACGGCATCGACATTCTCTAGGGTTTTGCCTTGATAAAGCACCGTGGGCTTGTGGGAGGTGATGTTCATGTAGCAGCGCAGGTGGTCGATGACCTGTACTTCGTGGCCCCGCGCTTCTCCGGCTTCCTTCAGTCGCCGAGTGGAGTAGAGGGTGGCATCCCTAGAGAGAATCACAATCTTCATGGCGGGTCTAAGGTCTCGAGTGGAAGAAATCTGGGCAGGAGGGCAACGGTTGCAGGAAAGAGTGACCTGGATCGACGAGGTAGCGTTGCCGCACCGCCTGTCGCCCCAGCAAGAACCGAAAGCCCATCACATCGCGATTGGTGAGGGTGAGTTCGATGGGCCAGATCTGTTCGCCGACCTGCACCGTGGTTTCAATCACCGGGCGCAGTTCCTCCTGCCCTCCCGAATTGCGCACCCAGCGCTCCTCCAGCAGGGTGGCCTCGGCAGTGATGATATAGCGATCATCGCGCTGAATCGGGTGGGCCTGAAACCGCACCATGGCGGTACCGTCGCGGTCGAAGTGGGTTAAATCAAAGGCGTGCAGGGCCGAAGACCGGGCTCCCGTGTCCACCTTGGCCTTGATGGCAGGCACCCCCAAGGCGGGCAGCGCCACCCACTCGCGCCAGCCAATCACCCCCCGCGCTGTTCTGCCCTCTTTCATCCGCTACCCCAACCGTTCTCATCATCCACACCCGTTGACTCGTTACCTGTTGACTCGCTGAGTATCACTAACGCCGCTACCCGTTGACTCGCTGAGTGTCGCTAACGCCGCTACCCGTTGTTCCTTAAAATATCAGCCTTCACCGGGGTCTGCCCTAAAATGCGGTTAACCCTAGGAGGGAAAGGAGGGCCTATGGGGCGTCGTGAGTCCGGTCGGCAGGGCGAACCGCTGAAATCTTGGGCGTCGCGGGTCGGGATGGTGCGACTACCCACGGAGGATCTCCCCCCATCTAGCCGCAGGCGATTGATGGCAGCGGTGGCGGCAGAAGTCCAAGATCGCCAGCAACAATCCTTGCCCGTCGCCGTTGCCCAGGCCCAAGGGCTGCCGATGATGCTGCCCGATGTCCCCCTTGGGCGGGGCTGTTGGGCCATGCCGGAAGATCCGCCCAGCCTGACGACGGGGGAACCCATAGACAGGGTAGCGCTGAGGGATCGGTTTAGCCATCCCACAACGGCGGGCCAACTGAGAATTGCTGGGGCAGCGGGCCTAGGTAAGACCACGATCTTAGTTGAGTTGGCGGATCATCTGGGGCAGCAGGCGGAGGTGAATGACCAAGCTCCGGTTCCGGTGTTGCTGCACTTGTCGGCCAAGGTTGAAGCTGAGGACAGCGGTCTAGCGTGGTTGGTGGGGGCACTGTGGCACAAGTATGGCGTTGATCCTAATCTGGCCGAGCGCTGGCTGGTCAACGGTGAGGTGCTGCCCCTGCTGGACGGCTGGGACGAAATTACGCCCTCGGTGCAGGCCGCTTGGGCCGCTTGGCTTCAGCCGTGGCTGGCCCTGGGCTATCCTCTGGTTCTGGCGGGCCAGGGCGATGACCTAGGCTTTCGGACGGTTCTGACCCTGCACCCACTCCCGGAGGATCAACTGGCTGCTATCCTCGGATCCCTAGGCCAGGAAGACTGGTGGCGGGCCGTTAGCTGTCAGCCAGAGCGGTTGGCCCTGGTACGTAATCCCCTTTGCTTGGGGTTGGCCCTGCTGCTTCAGGAGCAGATGCCCGCCACTGCCCCCACTTGGCCCACCTCCGAAGAATCTCTCATCGACTGCTTCATTGACCAACAACTGCGCCAAATGTCGGCCATCCAGGCCCCTTTGCCCCCACCTTTAGGGCGCAAACCCGCCGGGAGATGGTCTTTGCTCCCTAGTCTTGCCGCCGCGAAGCCGCCCCATCAATGGCTGCCCTGGCTGGCCCAGCAGCACCCCTACGATGAACTGTGGTTAGAAGCCATGCAGCCCCATCTGCTCCAGGGATCATCCCAGCGGTGGCAGTACCGTCTCTGGGGCGGGCTGCTGTTTGGGCTAGCTGGGGGATCCCTCTTTGGTGTGTTGATTGGGCCGTTCTCAGGGCTGCTGGCGTTTGCCGTCATCACCCTGATGTTTGTGCTAGTGCGGAGCCGTGATGCCATCAACACCAACGCCGACCTCTACCCAGATTTGCCAACCTTTCTGCGGTTTATTGCGGTACGGCAAATCAATTTTATTGTGCTGATCAGCACCGCCACCGGGATTGGGGTACTGCTGTCTTCCCAAAGCTGGATCGGATTTGGGGTAGGTCTGCTGATGGGTCTCGTGGTGGGGTTGGCCGTGAGGCTGATGGTTCTGCTGCCCAGCGGCCTGTTGGGGGGGCTGATCTATGGCCTCAGTCAAATCTTGGGGGATGAGGTTGCCCTGCGCCAGCGTCCGAACCATGGCATTTGGGTGCGGCTGGAACACAGCCTTGGATTGACAGCCCTATTTCTGTGGTTATGGATTGTGCTGAAGGCCGGGGTGGAGGAAGTGTTGCCCTGGATTGCCCCCAGCCTTGTTCCCCACAGGTTCCCAGCAATGGCCTTGGCAACGCTGATTCTCGCCCTGGTGCTCTGGGCCACTATTTTTCAGAATGTGCTGATCTGCGTTCAACATGTGGCCCTGCGCCTTGTTCTCCATCGATCTGGGGTGATGCCGTGGAATCTCGCCCAGGCCCTAGAAACGGCTCAAGCTGCCCATCTGGTGCAGCACCTGGCAGGGCACTATCGCTTCCTCCATCCCCAGGTGCGGGAACGACTAGCGCTGAAGGCCGTCCTAGAAGCTAGCCCTCAGTCCAATAATCTTAATCGCCCATCCCGAAAAAGCTGACCTATCATTAGCGCCAGGGTTGAGTATTGTTGGCCAGACCCCGGCGATGGAGGGAAACACTATGAAGCGACGTTATCACCTGCTGATCGGTGGGGTTTTGGGAACCTTGGTGAGCCTATCTTCGGGCACCCAGGCTCAGGAGACAGCCCCGCCCGAAGCCGCACCCGCTGAGACCACAGCCCCCGAAACAATAGCCCCTGAAGATACCGTCCCCGCCAGTCCCGTGCCAGATCCAGGGCTTGTAGAGACGGACGGCCCGACGGCTGATGGCCCGACTGACGGCCCTGAGACCCCGCTGATCGATCCGGCTTCCCTAGAGAGCGACGACGACAAAAAACCGCCAGCCGCCGAACCTGCCTCAGCAGGCCGCGATGACGACAATGGGGGCGATAGCTGGCTCTTGGATGGAGGTCTGTGGGAAGCTCCGCCCATTGAGGAGATCCCCCTAGATGTCCCAGCCCCTGGAGACACGGCAGAGGGTACGGCAGAGGATGCGGTAGACCCCCGCACCATGGCAGCCGAGGCACTGAACCAGGGCATCGAACGCTACAATCGCCAGAACTACTCTGAGGCCCTGGAGTTCTTCAACCGGGCCATTGAGCTGGATCCCAATAATGCCCTCGCCTACCTCTATCGCGGGCTGACGTTGGCGCAACAGGGGCAGGACGATCTGGCCCTGGCTGATTTCAATCGCGCCATTGCTGTTTCCCCTAGCAACGCCACGGCCTACCTGGCACGGGGCACGGTGTTCTATCGTCAGGGCAACAACAGTCAGGCCCTAGCCGATTTTGAAACGGCGTTGACCCTCGATGACACCCTAGTCAATGCCTACCTCTATCGAGGGCTGATTGACGCCGAGCGAGGGCGCTATGACCTGGCCCTTGAGGACTTCTCCACCGCCATTGCCATTGATCCTAACCAGGCCTCGGCCTTCCTGCTGCGGGGCTTTGCCCATGAGTCTTTGGGGAACTATGCGGAGGCGATTACTGACTTCAGTCGCGCCATTGAGCTAGAGGGCGACCTCCCCAGAGCCTACATGGGGCGCGGGGTGGCCTACTATCGTCTAGGGCTGTACGATGCCGCCCTCAGCGATTTGAATGACGCTATTCGGCGCAACAATCAACTGGCCAACGCCTTCCTCAACCGCAGCCACATCTACTTCCGGCAAGGACGCCCCACCCGTGCCCGCCAGGATCTTGACCGGGCGCTAGAGCTCAACCCTCAACTGGCCGAAGCCTTCCTCAGCCGGGGCACCATTCGGGCCAGCCAGGGAGACTTGAGCGGCGCAGAACAAGACTTTGCGCGGGTGCTGCAACTCAATCCTGATTTTGCCGTCGCCCACAAACTGCGGGGGGATGTGCTGCGCCAGCGAGGGGACTTCACCGCCGCCCTGGAGAGCTACAGCGAGGCTATCTTCATCAATCCAAGCTATGTGGAAGCCTTCCTATCTCGGGGCGAAGCGCGGATGGCCCTAGGAGATCCGTTAGGAGCCATTGATGACTACAGTCAAGCCCTCGCCATACAGCCCAATAACCCCCAGGTTCATGGGGCGCGGGGCAATGCCTACCTGGTGGTGGGGCAAGTTCAGAATGCCTACGAGGATCTCACCCAGGCCATTCTGCAAGGCCCCAGCCAAAACAATCCAGAGCTGTTTTTCAACCGGGGCATGGTGCGATCCCGTCTGGGGGATAGCCTAGGGGCGCGACGAGACTTTGAACAAGCCGCCAACCTTTACCTCCAGCAAGGCAACGCCGCTGGCTATCGTCAAACCCTTGATCAGATGCGTAATCTGTAATCGCCAAATCCTCGACCAAAGGCGGCATTTGTCAGAGTTCGTCAGTGAACCTGAGCTAACCTCAGTTCGGGATCAGGTCGGGGGCTTGATGCCTAGTCAGCCCACCCTGCGGGAAGCAAGCGACACCCCCAGATCCCGCTTCCACGGAAAAAGGGGAATCTAGCGTTTCAAAGTCCCCCTCCCTGGGGGAGAGGGATTTAGGGTGAGGGCCAGCGTAGTTCGGATTGGGTATGAGTCGGATTGCTCAGTCGCCCCAGGGGTGATTCTGCCTATTCAGATCATGGTGGGCGGAGACATTCAGAACTTCATGGAAGATTTACAGGATTCTTTAAAGAACTCAGGCATCCTTAAGTAGAACTTGATTCATCCTGTGACCGCCGAGGAAAGGTGTGTCTTAGAATAGGTATGATCGATGCGATCTTCCTTCCCCCACAATGTCTTTATGGCCACCCGCTACCAAGCCAAGTTGACGGAAGGACAGGGAGCCTCTACCGCCGAACCCGATGACATTTTGGCCAAAATTCGCGGCCAAGACCTGTGGGTTGTCAACAGTCGGCGACGCAATGGGCTGATTCTTCACAAACAGTTCTATACCGAATTTGCTGGCCCCGGTGCAGCGGTGGGCGGTGGTCTAGATCAAGACTGCTGTGGTGTGATCCCCCTTGGCAGCCTGTCGCTGTTGTCGGCCACCTCGGCAGAGGAGCAGCAGAAAGCCCTCAAAATTCGACTGCAATGGGTACGTCTCACCCAAAACTTTACGGATAAACCCGTGGCCATTGACCGGGCTCGTATGATCCTAGAGCAGTTCAAGAGCTACTTCACCCCCGATACAGTAGAGCACATTCCAGACGAGGCGTTTGCTCTACTGGTGGGGGTTTTGCCCTATACAATCCGTCGTGCTAGGGATTTGGTCTAATTCTGAATCTCGGTCGTTTCCCCCATTGAAACACCGACCAACTGAAACACCGAATAACCTGAGCTGCTAGCTAGAGGCGCTAGTGTAAAACCGGAGGGCAAAGCGCCAGAATCGGTTGGCCAGAAATAGCAGTATTCCTGCCAGCACCGCCGAGGCTAGGAACCAGCCCTGTCCCCCTTGGTTCAGCATGGCTTGGGCGGGGACGGTGGTGAGAAAGGCAACGGGAATCACAAAGGTAAAGAAAACGCGGTAGGCGGCGGGATAGCCCACGATGGGGAAGCGTCCGGCCTCTAGCAGCCCCCGTAAGACTTCGGTGACGTTGTAGACCTTGACAAACCAAATGCTGGTGGCCCCCAGCATAAACCACAAACTATACAAACTCAGGGCACCGCAGAGCAGGGGCGGCACGGCCAACAGATAGTCTCCCCAGCCCAGCCCCAAGCGACGCCCCGCATAGGCCAGGATCAGCAGGCCAAAAACGAGGTCGGGCAGACCCCAGGGGGAGAAGATGCGGGTAGACAACCAGAACTGTGAGCTGATGGGCTTGAGGAGGACAAAATCGAGGGTTCCCTCTTGGACTTGGGTCACAATCTTGTTGAGGTTGGGGATGAGTACCGTGGCAGAAAAGCCCTGGAGCAGGGTGAACATGCCCAGCACCAGCAAGGCTTCATCCCAACTCCAGCCCTGGAATTGATAGCCCGTTTGGTAGAACAAAAACAGGCCAAATAGACTGCCTGCTAGGTTGCCTAGGCTGGTCAGGGTGGCGATGACAAAGTTGATCCGATACTCCAACTCGGCGGCGATGGCGGTGCTCCAAAATAGGCGCAACACTTGTCCGTAGCGTTCCATACCTAGGCCCCCATGCCCGAATATTGCCGCAGCCCCCGCCGCCACAGCCAGCGGTTCAGCGCCAAAAAGGCGATTCCCCACAGCCCCATGGCTGCAAATCCCTGAACGATGTGGTCGGCTTGGTTGGTGAGCAGACTGGCCGGAAAGTAAATCAGGTAGGGAAAGGGCGTCCACTGCACCACCGCCCGCACCAGATCAGGAAACAGCGTGAGGGGAGCTGCCATCCCCGACAAAAAGATATACAGCAGAAACCAGAACTGCTCTAGGGCCACCACCCGCTCTGTCCAAAACGCGAGGAGGGCAAAGGTGTACTGCATTAAAAACCGCAGGGCAAAGGCCAGGATAATCGCCAGCAGCGCCAGGACGCCATTGCCCAGGCTCGGCCACCAAGCGGCCTGGGGATAGAGCACCAAAAATAACCCCACCAGCACCAGGGCAAAGGGCAAACGGGCAAAGCGTTCGGCTATGTGGCTGAAGAAATGTCGCCACACCGGATCTACGGGCTGCAACAGGTAGGGCGAAAGCTTGCCCTCGACCACCTCCCGTTCAAATTCCCAAATCACCCAAACCACCGTGAACTGGCGCACCAGAAACACCGCCAGAAAATACTGAACAAATTCCGTCGGGCTGAGGGCAAACTGGCCGCTTTGGGCCGCTTCAGCCCAAAGCCCCATCAAAATTAGCGGCAGTGTACCGGATAGCACCCAAAACAAGAGTTCTGCCCGGTATTCCACCATATAGGCGTAGTAAACCGACAGCATGACCCGCGCTAGTTTAAGGGCGTGGTGGAGAGCGTGATGAAGGGCGTGGTTCACGGGCTGAGGATAGAGCAGCGACACAACATAAGCGACACAATACACCGGAGCAAGCTACACCAGATTGCCGGGAAAGCGGGGGCATCCTTGCCGTAGCTACTCGCCATCCTACGCTAAGGCCGCTGCCCCTGGGTAGGGCGAGGCAACACGGGGTCAGAATGGATCCGTAACGCTATGTTGCAAACCAACGGAATCGCCAGAGGGACTGTTGTAGGGTAAACCAGCCCTCAGCCGTCTGCCCTGGGCTGGCGAGGGATGCCGCACTGGGAACCGAGCCATGCGTAACCGACCGTCAGAACCAGATAGACTGCCGCGCCCTGCGGTACCCTCAGCTTGGGTTGGGCCGGGGCGAGCTTGGGGGGCTGTCATCGGGGTGGGGATCTTGGCCCTCAGCCTGGGATTGGGATTTGCGCCCATTGAAGCGGTCACGGCGGCGGCCCCAGACCATAAGGCAGGCTTCGCAATGGCTCCCGCAGGCCCAGCCTCGTTATCTCGGCTAGGCACCCAACCCGATGCGCTGTTGTTAGCCCAGGCCGCCTATCCGGCTCGCCAAGATTCGCAGATTAACGACTATGCCAATGTTATCGAACCCCACGATGCCGCACAAATCCGGTTCGTGCTGGATCACCTGCGTACAGCCTACGGCCTCGAAGCGGTGGTGGTAACAGTGCCCTCCATCGGCACCTACGGCACGGGCGATCCCACCGTGGAAGCCTTTGCCACTCGACTGTTCAACACCTGGGGGCTTGGGGATGCCCAGCGCAACGACGGCGTGCTGGTGCTGCTGGCGGTGGCAGATCGCACGGTACGGATCGAACTGGGGCGGGGCTACAGTTCCGCCTACGATGCCCGCATGAAGACCGTGATTGACGAGTATATGGTGCCCCAGTTCCGCAGCGGCTACTATAGCCTGGGCCTGGTGCGTGGCGTAGAAGCCATGGTAGAACCGCTCACCGGATCGCCCCCTGGCCCCCTAGAGCGCATTCCCGCCGCCTGGGACAGTTTGCCCGTGCCTGCCGGGGTGAGATCGCTGCTGGTGGGGGGTGGCTTGCTAGGAAGTCTGTTGCTGCTGTTTTGGCAAGGAACCAACTTTGTCCTCACCCCCACCTGTCCGGGCTGTCAGCGGCGCATGAAGAAGCTGGACGACGCTAGCGCTAGGTTCTACCTCGATGCCGGACAGCGCCTAGAGCTAGAGCTAAAGTCGGTGCTCCACAGCGTATGGGAATGCCCTAGTTGCCGCCAGCGCACCACCCGCAAGTTCAATATGCCCTTTCAAAAGTTCAACCCTTGCCCCCGTTGCCGCTACAAAACCCTAGAAGTGGTAAAGCAAACCACGCTGCGGGCGGCGACCTACAGTAGTTCTGGGGAAGCCCTAGCGGAACGCCACTGCCGCCAATGCCACTACGCTGACGAAACCACTGTCATCCTGCCCCGCCTAGAACGGGATAGCGATTCCTCCTCCGGGAGCAGTGGCGGCAGTGGCGGCGGCGGCGGTTCGTCCTCTGGGGGCGGGGCTAGCGGCAGTTGGTAGGTGGCTAGCAGAGGTTTCCCCATCGGCAGAGTCTCCGTCGGCAGAGCCCTAATCAGTGAGTTCGCTGTCGGTGGATTCGTCGTCGAATTTGGCTTTTGGCCCAAAGCTGAGGGCGATTCCGGCCCCCACGGGCAAAATTACCGTGCCCCAACCGATGGCCAAGGCCCAGGCGGGGTAGCCTTCGTAGGGGGTGCGGAGGTCGGTGGAGAGCTGGGTCGCCAGCAGAATCACCAGCACTACGGGGGCCACCCATTTAATCGCCCCATTCCACCAGCGGCCTATTTGCCAGTCGCTGATGTCGTTGACGTAGCGGCGCAGGGCTTCGGCCCCAAACACCCAGCCCCCCAGCAGGGCCATGCCCAGGGCCACGAGGATGGCGTTGTAGGTGGTGACGAAGTGATCGACGATATCGAGGAAGTACAGCCCCGCCTTGGTGGTGTAAAGAGTGCCGACTAGGAACGCCGCCAAACAGGCCCATCCGGCGATGTGGGTGCTTTTGCGTCCGGGCTGAATGTCCAGCACCGCCGCCACGGTGGGTTCAATCAACGAAAAGGCGCTGTCGATGCCGAGGGTGAGCAGCATAAAGAAGAACAGGGCGCTAAACAGTCCGGCCAAGGGCATCAGGCTCAAGGCCTTGGGGAACACCACAAAGGCCAGCCCCGGCCCAGAGGCAGCCACATCCTGTACCGTTACCCCTGTACTCCAGGCCATGTAGCCCAGGACGGCGAACACCACAAACCCGGCAAACAGGCTAATGGCGAGGTCGGCAATGGCGGTGAGCCAGGAGGATTTCACAATGTCCTCATCGGGCTGTTTGTAGCTGGCGTAGGTGAGCATGATGGCAAAGGCCACGGACAGGGTGAGAAACGCCTGGGCCGCTGCCGCCGTCCACACCGCCGGATCGAGCATGGCGCTCCACACGGGGGTGAGGTACACCCGCCAGCCATCGAAAAATCCCGGCAAAAACAGCGACCGCACAAACAGCACCCCCAGCACCACCACCGGAATTGGCACCGTGTACAGCACAACTTTGCCCACGCTCTTGGGGCCTTGCCAAATACAGAAATAGATCGACAGCCAAATTACCGCCAGGGCAATTAAAATTGGCCAGTTGAACCCGCCCAGTTGGCCAATGCTGTCGCTGATTTGCAACACCTGACCAAAGAAATAGCCCTCTGGGTCATCGGCCCAGGGCACCCCCAAGGATCGCACCAGGTACAGCAAACACCAGGCCATCACCACGGCATAGTAGGCCACGACCAAAAAAGCCGAAGTCACCGCCACTAGACCTACCCCGCCAAAGGCTGGATGCATCCGTCGTAGGGATTGAATCGGCCCCCGCTGCATCCGCTGACCAATGGCCAACTCCAAAATCAGCATCGGCGTGGCTAACAGCACAAAGGCCAACAGGTAGGGAATCAAAAATGCCCCGCCGCCGTAGCGTCCGGCCAGGTAGGGAAAGCGCCATACATTCCCCAACCCCACCGCCGAACCCACCGCAGCAAGAATAAACACGGTCTGCGACGACCATTGTTGACGCGACATAGCGACCTCATCCGAAACCTTGCACAATAAACTGCCCCTTCCCCGACCTAGGCAGCGCCTTAAAAATCTTTAACAGATTGAGCGCTCAGTCATCGACCGTGACGCTATCAGCGTTAATCCAAACCCGCTTAATCCGCCCGGTGTGGCCAGAACGAATCGACACTTGCGCCTTGGTAATACCAAAATGCTGGGCCAAACAGGTCACAAGCTCCTGATTAGCCTTGCCATCGGTGGGAGGAGCCTGGAGATGCACCAGCCATGTGCCATCCTCTCGGCGCACGAGTTTTTGCTGCTTGGCGTTGGGCTTCACCTGCACGATAAGTTGAAGCTGTCCCATGGCAATACACTGATTAATTGAGGGATGGGGTGATCGGAGCCATAGGCCATTCCTGTGGGATAGTGGTTGCGGCCCGCTGGGTTCAGAGGGAACTTCCCGCATGATTCGGAATAGATACGGTTAGAGTAGTAGGTACTAGACCTGCTCCAAAGGATCTGAGTCGGGTCAGCTTTGAGTCGGGTAGGTCTAAAATTACGCTAAACCGGGTGTTCTATGGTCACTCAGTCTGATCGCAGTATGTTGGCCACAATCTCGATAGCCAGCCAAAGCGGCTCCCTCACCCATCGGGTGAGCAACCTGCCCACGCCCCAGTTTATCGAACTGCTGGATCGCATCACCGACGAGTTCGAGCATTTCCTCCGCGCCATCGACATGATCAACAACGAATCGTTGGAGATCATGCTAGAGCAAATTCTCGAAGCCTTTACCCTCAAAATTGGTCAAATTTTGCAGGCCGAACGCACCACCATTTTCATGGTAGACCACGAAAAGCAGGAGCTTTGGTCAAAAATTGCCCAGGGCGACCAAGAGCGTTCCCTAGAGCTACGGGTGCCCATGAATAAGGGAATTTCAGGCTACGTAGCCACCCATGTCAAAACCCTCAACATCCCAGACGCCTACGACGACGACCGCTTCGACCGATCCTACGACAAAAAAACGGGCTACCGCACCCGCAGCATCCTGTGTATGCCCGTTTTAAGTACAAAATCAAACAACATTGTGGCAGTGGTACAACTGCTAAATAAGCTCGATAAAACCCCCTTTGATGAAGAGGATGAACGCCACTTTAAGGAGTTTGCCGAATCCCTAGGGGTGATTCTAGAAAGCTGCAATTCCTTCTACATTGCAGCCCGCAATCAAAAAGGCGTTGCGGCCCTGCTCAAGGCCATTTCCTCCCTAGAACAGAGCTTGGATCTAGAAAAAACCCTGCAATCGGTGATGGAGGAAGCCCGTCAACTGATGCAGGCTGACCGCAGTACCCTGTGGATTATGGATGAGGAAAAGGGGGAGTTGTGGTCGCGGGTGAAGATGGGCGATGGTAAAACCATGCTGGATTTACACAATCCTATCGGCAGCGGCATTGTGGGCTATGTGGCTAGCACAGGTGAGACGCTCAACATTCCCAATGCCTACCAAGATCCCCGCTTTAACCCCGAACCCGACAAACGCACGGGCTATGTTACCCGTAACATTCTCTGTATGCCCGTCTTTAATTCATCGGGAAAACTGATTGCCGTCACGCAGTTAATTAACAAAGTTCAGGGCACCTTCAATAGTTCCGATGAAGCCTTTATGCGGGCCTTCAACATTCAGGCGGGGATTGCCTTAGAAAATGCCAAGCTGTTTGAAAGTGTCTTAGTCGAAAAGCAGTATCAAAAGGATATCCTCCAAAGCCTGTCCGATGCGGTGATCTCCACAGATTTGGAGGGCCGCATTGTCACCATCAACGATGCGGCGGTGGCGTTGTTGGGCTGCTCCAACGAAGGCGACCACCTACGGGAACGGCGAGATCAGTGGCAGGCCCGACTGCTGAACCGTCTGGTGTGGGAGGTGATGCCCATTGAAAGTATGCGCTTCCGGGTGCAGGATAGCTTGGGCCATGGGGCCAGACATTACGTGCCCGAACAGACCCTGCGCGTAACCCTACAACTGGGGAACGACGAGACCGGAGAAGGCCCGATTCACCTGGCCTTGCCCGATCCGGCCCAGGCCGATCACTACCGCCCCTGGGGCGATCCCCATGGGCCGCTGCTTGCCGCCGACCAGGTGAAAACCCTAGAACGCAGCGTCAACTTGACGGTGAACCCCCTCACCAACCCCGAAGGCAAGGTGCTGGGCGGGCTGCTGGTGCTGGAGGACATCAGCCAAGAAAAGCGGATGAAGAGCACCCTCTACCGCTATATGACCCCCGGCGTGGCGGAGCGAGTGATGGCCCTCGGCGACGATGTGCTGATGAAGGGCGAACGCAAGGACGTCACCGTGCTGTTCTCCGATATTCGTGGCTACACCACCCTGACCGAAAACCTGGAAGCTGACAAAGTAGTAGAAATGCTCAACGCCTACTTTGAAACCATGGTGGAGGCGGTGTTTAACTTTGAGGGCACCCTCGATAAATTCATTGGCGATGCTCTGATGGCGGTATTTGGTGCGCCCCTGCCCCTCAGCAACCACGCCTGGTCGGCGGTGCAAAGCGCCCTGGATATGCGCCGCCGACTCGCCCAGTTCAACCACGAACGGCGGCACCTGAAACAGCCCGAAATCCGCATTGGCATTGGCATTAGCTCCGGCGAAGTAGTCTCCGGCAACATTGGCTCCCAGCGCAAAATGGAATACACCGTCATCGGCGATGGGGTCAACCTCAGTTCCCGGCTGGAGGGCGTTACCAAGGAATACGGCTGCGACATTGTGATCAGCGAATACACCCACACCCTCTGTCAGGACAAAATTTGGGTGCGTGAGCTCGACCGCATCCGCGTGAAAGGCAAGCTTCAGCCCGTCAAACTCTACGAACTGATTGGTGATCGCCAAACCCCCCTAGAATCCACCACCGAAGACTTCTTAGACCTCTACGCCCAAGCCCGCGACGCCTACATCACCATGGACTTCCCCGCCGCCATGGCCCTGTTTGAAAAAGCCAGAACCATGCGTCCCGACGATAAAGCGGTGGCCGTCCACATCGACCGCACCCACCTCTACCTGGCGGAACCCCCACCCCAAGACTGGGACGGCGTTCACATCATGACCACCAAATAGACTCGGCCATGCTGCCCCGTGGCTGGTGCCCTGGGTTGATGGGTAGCCCGGTCAAGCCCTAGCCATGGCAGTGTTTGTAGCGTTTGCCGCTGCCACACCAGCAGGGATCGTTCCGACGGGGCACCACAGGCGGCAGTTGATCCCCATCCACGTAAAACCAGCGGTCTCTCATCTTGCTAAACCGGGATCGCTCGTGGATTTGCCCCGGTTGGGGATCTTGGTAATAGGCGATAAATTCTACCTGGCCCTGGCGATCCCCAGACTGACCCTGCTGGGTTTGCAGCACCCGCAAGCCTAACCAGGTGGTGTTTTGAATACTCTGAACCAACTGCTGGCGCTGGTTGGGCGTTCGCTGGGTAGGGTGGTGGGTAGCGATGAGGTAATCAACCTGCCCCTGGGTAAAGGCCGTATATCGCGACCGCATCAGGGCCTCTGCCGTGGTTGGGTAGCGCTCACCGAGGAGGTAGGGGCCGCAACACCCTTGCCAGTCAAGCCCGCTGCCACAGGGACAGACCTTTGGACAGAAACCCATGACAGAAGTCAAAACGCGACGGCTAGCCTAGACATAACGCTTGTCGAGTAACAGCGACAGCAGAACGTATTTCACCCGTCGGCTAAAATACGGCTGTCCTCGAAAGCCCTTAACGAGACTTGAACTCGTGACCTCTCCCTTACCAAGGGAGTGCTCTACCGCTGAGCTATAAGGGCAAGTGTGGATGGGCCGGGCTGGATTCGAACCAGCGTAGGCGTAGCCAGCGGATTTACAGTCCGCCCCCATTAACCACTCGGGCACCGACCCGTCCTTTCCACAGTTATAAATCCTAACATGGAAGGTGACGGATTCTGAACAACAGGTTTCCTGTTTTTGGGCAATTTTTTAGGATTTTTTTGCACCTATTATTCTGCCTGGAGGTTTTAGGATCCAAAATCTGCCGTCATGGCAGCGAATGCCCCCTCAATCGCGAGATCGAGCCGTCCTCTCACCCCGGACGGCACCGCCCGCCCCCTAACCACGCACCAGCCAGTGCAGCACCCAGCCCCCCACAAGGCCCAGGCCACCGTATCGGATGGCCTGCCAAAAGGGTTCCCGTAGCTGCTGCCAACTCAAGAGGTGACTGGCGAGGGTGATCTCAAACTCCTCCACCGCCTGTTGAAGTTGATTTAGCTCAGCTTGGGCCTCTTCTCGCTCTGTTGTTGGCCGCTGGGAGTCGGGAGAATGGATGGGGGCCATGAGGCTTTGCAGGTGGCGAATATTGTTGATCCCCGTTTTTAGGTGCTGGAGGCGGGCTGCCAACTGATCGGCCTGGGTGCTCAGATCGTCTAGGGTGGTGGATGGCTCTGGGGTCGGCGATCCTAGGGCTCCCCGCTGGGAGGTGGTTGAGAGAGCCGCGCCGCGCCGCTGTCGATAACCGAACTTCATCAAAACTCCTGGGTCTGAGACCCCGCCCTTTCAGGACGGCTTTACATTTCAAATGATCATGCACAATAGGAAAAAAGGTCTACCCTAGTTAACCCCATTGGTTCGACACTATGACGTTTTCGCCTTCCATCGGCTTTCCCAAGGCCCATTCATCCCTGGAGTCCCTGTCGGATTTAGAACTGGCCCAGGTGCTAGCCGAGCGTTTGGCCATTCAGCCCAATGATTGGCATCGGCTGAACCGCAACCGCCAAGTCCGCGCCCAAGAACAACTGGCAGCGGCCCTCGTCTATCTCCTGAGCCAACAACCCGATGAAGCCATCCCCAGGGTAGAACAGGCCCTAGGCTGGCTAAATCGCACCGTAACGGCTCCCCCTTGTCCTACCCACGGCCAGCCCAAGGGCACCGATTCACCGTCGGCAAGCTAATCCCTTCTCGGCTGCGCTGGCAGGAAAGACCCTAGGGTGGCAGGCTTAGGCGTGGCCGATTAGAGAATAATGGGCAGACGGCGGGCGGGCGCGATGCGCTTGTTGAGGTGAAGTTCGCGACCGCCGCTGCACCAGTTCACTTGATCAAAGATTTGGTGGAGAATGTAGAGTCCTCGACCACAATCGCTCACGTGAGACTTGCATTCGTCGTAGGTAAACTCGGTGCAAGGGCAGGGATGGGAAAAGCCTTGGCCTTGATCGGCAATGACCCACCAAAAGTGAGAGCCCGTCGCGGTGTATTTGACGGACACCTGCTTGCTGGGATCAAGGCCATTACCGTGCTTCGCGGCATTAACCAGGGCTTCTTGCAGCCCTAAGCGAATTTCGGCCTGCCATTGTTTAGGAACCTCGGCCACCAAAATATCTAGCACTGGGTGTAGATATAGGGTAGAAACAAAGCTCAGCGTGCCCCACTTCTGCTGACTCAGGGGCGGAGAAGTTGCAACCACTCAACACCTCACAAACATGCTGATAGAAATGAATAATCCAGCCCAAAGAATTCTTGAAACCGCAAGTTATTGATAGGTTAGAGGCTGTTAAAGCCAGCCCTAATGAATGTTTTTTGGATAGCCCCTTTACCAGATTGTCGTTCGGTCAACCCTTGTAAAACTATGCAAAAAGCAGAGCTTCTAACACATATTTGACAAGGTCAGCCGCATGGCAATGGAAAAGAGGAAGTTATCTGTGTCTTTAACCCTGATTTTTTGGTAACATCCTCACGTGAGTAAAAGCCTTACCCAAGGTGAGCCACTCCTGATTCCGCTAGCGCCTTCTAAACTAGATTGCTGCAACTCCTCTACCATAGCAAATTTCGGGGTTGAATTTGTAGTCTGTAAAGCGTTGCCTACAATAGGGATGGCGTCACCTGGTACCCGTTGCTCCAAGCCTTACCCGTTACGGTGCTGGGCGGCGGCTTCGGCAACGATGGCCGAACTGTCTTGGGCAAGGCTTTGCAGGGCTGTTTGGGCCTCAGTCTGAGAAAATTGGGCCAGGGCTTGCACTAGGCGATGGCGCACCTGCCAATCGGGGTGGTTGGTAAAGGAGAGCAGCAGGGGAATGGCCCGCTCGTCTTGGAGTTCGCCGAGGGCACCAATGGCGGCGGTGACGACAAGATCGTTGTCGGATTTCACCGCTTCCTCCAGCAGGGCAAAGGCTTGGGGTTCGCCCAGTTCGCCCAGGGCGGCAATGATGCTGAACTGCACCAGCCACTCTCCGGTGCTGTGGTACACCGCTGCCAGGTCGGCGTAGGCGCTGCGGAGTTGTAGGCCACCAATGGCGTCGGCAGCGGCAGCCTGCACGTCGGGTTCGGGATCATTAGTCAGGGCGCGGAGCAGCAGGGGTTCTACCGTAGCGAGGTCTTGTTGACCCAGGCTGGCCAGTTGGCTGATGGCGGCATAGCGGACGCGGGCGTTGCCATCGTTGGCGGCGAGTTGGGCCAGGTCAAAGGCGGCGGCAAGGTCGAGTTCTCGCAGTTGGTTCACCGCCCGCAGGCGATCCCCATAGTCCTCGGAATGCAGTAGTTCACGCACAGAATCGGGGGTAATCGCCATTTCGTAACCTCCAGCACATAACTCCTTCCTATTACTATCGGCTATTTCGAGGCCGTTAGGATAGGGGGATCACTTGATAGTCCGGTGCTGATCGGGGTGGGCGGTGGTTTGACCCTCACCCCCAACCCCTCTCCCAAGTAGGGAGAGGGGAGCTACGGATTAGTTCACCACTTGGCTACCGTGGGCGCGGGGATCATCAATAACGGCACGGCGATTGAGGGGATCGGTGGCAATTTCCGAGGCGCGGCCTAGGGTTTGGGCATGGGGCAAGGGGGCCGAGGCAATCAGGGCATCCAGGTTATCGGCCAGGATGGAGCGGGGCTGTTCGCCAATGGCGGTGGCGATGGGGGTGCTGCCTTGGTCAAAGTAGACGAAGTGGGGGATGCCATCGACCCGGTATTCCAGCATTTCTGGGAGCCATTTGTCGTTGTCGATGTTGAGCATGACGAAATTCACCCGGTCGCCGTAGGTTTGGCGCAGGTCGGCCATTTCTGGGGCCATGGCCTGACAACTGGTACACCAATCGGCGTAGAACTCTAGCAGGGTGGGCTTGCCGTTGGTTTGGGCTAGTTCGTAGGGGGTGGCGGTTTTGGCCAGGGTGGCGAGGGAAGGGGTAGCCGACTGGGTTCGCAGCCCAAAGAAAACGGCAACGGTGAGCAGAATCGCCGCTAGGGCAACGACCAGGTTACGCAGGGTATTGCCAGAGGAAGGAACGTTTGCGGCCATGGGAATCTGAGAGAAACTAGCGGTACAGTGAAGACGGTAGCAGCCGCAAGGCCGCGCCCTTATTTAGTCTACCAGCCATGAAAAAACGGGTTAAACTCACCTTCCCCAAGCGGTCGATTCATATGCCGATCACCTATCGGCTGGCCAAGGATTTCAATATTGCCGCCAACATCATCCGCGCCCAGGTGGCCCCCAACCAGGTGGGCACGCTGGTGGTGGAACTGTCGGGGGATATCGACCAACTCAACGACGGCATCGACTGGCTGGAGGCCCAGGATATTCAGGTGTCGGTGGCCAGCGGCGAGATTGTGATTAATGAGGATCTGTGCGTCCATTGCGGTCTGTGTACCGGGGTTTGCCCCACCCGTGCCCTCACCCTCGATCCCACCAGTTTTAAGCTGGTGTTCAACCGCAGCCGCTGCATTGTGTGTGAGCAGTGCATCCCCACCTGCCCGGTGCAGGCTATTTCCACAAATTTGTAGCCCTAACGAATCCCAGCTTTTTCAAGCTGTTGGCGGAGGCGGCGGAGGTGGCTGGTGCGGCTGCTCAAGTTTGCGGTTTTTCCCTCGATCAGCACGTAGATTTTGCCGGAAAAACGGCCCGATAGCCCCGTGCGTTGGTAAACCAGAATGCCGTCGTCGCGGGCATCCGAGACTTCGCTGTAGCCCATGTCGGCCAGGATGTTGGTGAGCTGTTTCCTGAAGGTTTTTTGGTTGGGGCAGGTGAGGGCGAGGGTGCTACTGCGGTTAAGGCTGGCCCCCACGAGGCCACCGATCACCCCAAACAGGAGCCCAAACTGATTGGGCTGGCCCGTTTCTAGGCCGATCCCCAGGGTTTGGGTGGCCATCAGCGTGGTGACGAGGGCGGTGCCCACAAAGTAGTAGAGAAAGGTAAGCCCAAAGCCGGGGCCTTGGGGCAGCGTGGGGGTGTCGTCGGGGGTGGGGGTCATGGATGCAAGGCGTTAATAGCGAGGGACGGATCGGTCTACCACGGTGGAGTAGGCATCAATGCCGCCGCTGATGTTGTGGAGGTTGGTGAACCCCTGCTGGGCTAGCCACGCGCACATCTGGGCGGATCGCATTCCGTGGTGGCAGAGGACGGCGGTTTCCTTATCAGCTTCGAGCTGGCTGTGGATGGTATCGCCCCAAACCCCAAACTGGCTGAGGGGCAGGTTTACAAATCTGGGCAGGCTGGCGAGGGCCAGTTCGTCGGGTTCGCGCACGTCAATCAGTTGCAGGTCATCCCCCGCTGCCAGCCGCTGGGCCAGGGTTTCCACCGACATGGCCTGGAAGGGAGGGGGTTCAGGTGACATCGCCATAGTGAAGGAGAAGGAACAAAGAAAAACAGCGGATTAATGGAGAGCTATCCCTGGCTGGCCTATAAACTTCCAAAAATCATTCCCAACAGCACCATAAAGCCTAGCTGCACATTCTGGCGAAAAATTTTGCCGTAGAGTCGGGGGGGAGGGTTGTAGCGGCTGAGTAGGTAGGACTGGCGCGACCACAGCAGCAGGGCGATGGCTAAGCTCACCCAGTAGGGCCAAGCCAGGAAGAGAATGGCCCCCAACCACACCAGCAGAAACCAGGTGCCAAAAAAGCACAGGCTCACCACTTTAGGGGTATAGTCGCCAAAAAACAGTGCCGCCGAATTAACGCCAATCCGTCGATCATCCTCCCGGTCGGGGATGGCGTAGACGGTATCAAAGCCCAGCGTCCACAGCACCACCGCCAGCCACAAAATCCAGGCCGGGAGTTGCAGGGCACCCGTTACCGCCGCCCAGGGAATCAGCACCGCAAAGCCCCAGGCGAGAGACAGCACCAGTTGCGGCACCGGAAACACCCGCTTCGCCGCTGGGTAGAGCAAAATAAACGGCACCGCCAGCACACAGAGCCAGAAGCTCAGGGAATTCAGGTACAGCGACAGCCCATAGGCGCAGAGCAGCGACACCGCCAGCACCACGACGGCCACTGCTACTGATAGCTCACGGGAGGCTAGGGGCCGCTTTTTCGTGCGCTGCACCTGGGGATCGATATTGCGATCCCAGAGGTCATTGACCACGCACCCCGCCGCGCTGGTGGCCAGGGTGCCCAGCACAATCACCCCCACCAAGGGCCAAGGCGGTTGCCCCGCCGCCGCCAAAAACACCGACCACAGGGCTGGGATCATCAAAATCAGCCGACCCGTGGGCTTATCCCACCGCAGCAGACGCAGGATAGCCCCCACCGTGGACGGAGCAGAGGGAGATGGAGAACTGGCCATAGGTTCAGGAGAACGGGGTCGGGAGGGCAAGGGGTGAGGCTCATGGGCGAGGGTAACGGCTCAAACGTTACCCGACGCTACTTAATTCTAGGGCCGTTTGCCCCTGGAGAAAATCACCACCGCTTGCCCCTTTCGATGGCCACCGACCAGACTAGGTGAGGAAGGGGGGCGCAGGGCAATCCAACACCATCACCACGGCCCGCAGCAGTTCTGCCTCCTGGGGAGTAACGGTGCTGTCGGCTAGGACGGTGTGGGCGCAGGCATCCACAATGGCTTGCTTCAGCTTGGGGGTGGCCTGTTCTAGGGTGGCGAGGCTTTTATTGAGGTCGGTAATCTTGGCGGCGGGCAGCGCGGTGGGAAGGGTTTGTTTTTTGGCACCGGGGAGTTGATACAGGCCCGTTTTGAGGGCATAAAAGGCGTCTTCCGGTTTGGGATGACCCAGTTTGGCCAGGAGGCTGAGCAGGGTGACGGCATCGGCCCAGAGGGCATCGAGGCTGGTGACTTCGGGCTTGGCGGTGGCCTCGGTTAGCCGTTTCCGCAGAATGAGCTGAAGTACATACTCCGACAGCGATAGGCGACCGTCGGCCTTAATCAACGCTTGCAGGGTGCCGAAAAAGGTTTTCTTATCCTCGGTGCTCAGTTGGCGCAGGGCGGGTACGGTAAGCTCCAGCAGGGGCAGGGTTTGGCGGCTGTCCATGCCCTGCACCGCTGGGCGATGATCCATCATCCGCTGGGCGCTGTCTTCCCCATAGGTGGTGGCAATGACCTGGGTCTGCTGGGTTTGCACCGTCGCTTGGCTATCCAACAGTAGGGTGAATACCACTTCCCTAGCGCCTTCGGGCTGTTGTAGGGCCGCTTTGAGGGCGGGGTCGAGATCTTTCAGAAAGTCTTGCACCTGGGCCAAACGGCGACTGTCGATGGTGCCAATGGTGGCCATAAAGGCTTGGGGCGAGGTCGGAATCTGGGAGGTCGGAATCTGGGAGGTCGGAATCTGGGAGGTCGGAATCTGGGAGGGTGGCACAGATGATCGGCCCTGGGCGTAGGAGGAGGCCGCAGCGGGGGCTTCGTTGGTCAACCCCACCACTAACCCCTCTGCCAGGGTGGAGGGATGGTTATAAACTGCGCTTTGGGCAAAGTTTTGGGCAAAATTGGGCACCTTCCCCAGGCGACGGATGCGGTCTTGGAGGGGAGGATGGGTGGCAAACCAACTGCCGAACATGGCCACACCGGGCAGGGCTTCGCCAAAAAACAGGTGGCTGGCTTCCTCGGCGGTGGGAGCCATAATTTTGGAGCCGCCGGAAAGTTGCCCCAGCTTGGTCAGGGCTCCCGCGAGGCCATCGGGGTTGCGGGTAAACTGCACCGCCGAGGCATCGGCCAAGAATTCCCGCTGGCGCGACACGGCACTTTTAATCAACCGTCCACAGAGCAGCCCAATGCTGCCAATGATGGCCATGGCCAGGGCGGCAACAAAGAGGATGGCCATCCCCTTATTGTCGCTATTGCCGCTGCGGCGACCGGAGCCAAAGTTGCCATAGCGCAAAATCAATCGGCCCAGGATGTGGATTAACAAGAGCCCCTGCAACAGCCCAATCAGCTTAAGGTTGAGGCCCATATCGCCGTTGACGATGTGGCTAAATTCGTGGCCGATCACCCCCTGCAATTCGTCGCGGCTGAGTTGGTCTAGACAGCCCTTCGTGACGCCAATCACCGCTGTTTCGGGGGAAAATCCGGCGGCAAAGGCATTGATGCTGGATTCATGATCCAACAGATACACCGCTGGGATGGGCGTTCCCGACGCCAGGGCCATTTCTGCCACCACGTTCAGCAGCCGCAATTCGCCCGGATCATTGGTTTGGGGGGTTACTTCCCGCCCGCCCAGACTTCGGGCTAAGCCCGCCCCACCCTCCCGGAGAGCCACCATCTTTGTGGCACTGCCTGCCCCAATCACCAGCAGGGTGGCCAGGGCAATCAGCACCAGCAAATCTGGCCGCCACCAGGCCAGGGTGCCGTTGGTATTTCCCACCAGCGTCACCACCGCTATGGCATAAAACGCCAAAATCATCAGCACCACCGCCAACCCAAACAGGAACACAAGGTAGGTGGTGTTGCGACGGGCTTGGTCTTGCTGCTCAAAAAAATTCATGGTGCCCCAACAGTATGGGGAAGGCCATTCCCCACCAGATCTGCATTACCGAAACCGTAGAAACCGTAGGATGGGAACCGCCCACCATCGAGGAAACCATGCCCTATGACAACCGGGCTCCAGACATGGGCTGAGCCCAATTCTGAGGCCAATTTCCCTAGCTGAAGGACACCCGTGGCACCTCGCGCACCTCTGGGGCCACTTCCTCCAGGAGTTCCGCTGGGCCAAAGTTAAAGGAACTGGCGATCAGGTTGCTGGGGAAGGTTTCGCGGGTGGTGTTGTAGAAGGTGACGGCATCGTTAAACGCCTGACGGGCAAAGGAAATGCGGTTTTCTGTGGAGGACAGTTCCTCCATCAGTTGACCCATGTTTTGGTTCGCCTTGAGGTCGGGATAGCTTTCCGATAGGGCAAACAGCTTACCGAGGCTTCCGGTGAGGGCTCCCTCCGCCGCCGCCAACTGCTGCATCGCCTGGGGATCGCCCGGAGCTTGGGACGCCGCCCGACTGGCTGTAAGAGCAGAGTTCCGGGCATTGATCACGGCTGTGAGGGTACCCTGTTCGTGGGCCATATAGCCCTTAACGCTCTCCACCAGGTTAGGGATGAGGTCGTAGCGGCGCTGGAGCTGCACATCAATTTGGGCGTAGGCATTTTTGTAGCGGTTGCGCTTCGTTACCAACTGGTTGTACAGGTTGGCGATCATAAACCCGCCCGCCAGCAGCAACACCAGCACTATAATCATGAAGCCCATGGATTCGATCTCCTGATTGACTGTCGCGCCTGATCTGACCTTAACGACCTAAACGTCCATCCAGCCCCATCATATTTTCTCGGTACAGAGAGGGTCGAGGGTATCGAGCAGAACGTCGAAAAAGTTTACGTCCCGCAAAGCGGATGTCCCCCAAAGCTGGTGTCCCACGACCTGGCTATCTTCGCCCAGGACATTGGCCAGGGCTTGGCGGGGAGGAGAAACGTTAGGACACTCCACACCAAGCCCCGTCTTTTCTGCCTGACGAGAACCCTCGTCCTGCCCTACAGTGGGCTGTATCGCGATGATTTTTCACCGCCTAGGAGGTCATCGCGAACCCTTCATCGCAATTTCCTTATTGCCACATCAGCCCATGCACCAAACCTTTGACGCCGCCCTCGGGATTGACCTACTCCACGCAAACCAAACCGGAGCCGACCACAACCGTGCCCACTTTGACGAGTGGGGCATCACCTGCTTCAACCTAATGAGCAGCCCCGGTGCCGGAAAAACCGCCCTGCTGGAGCGCACCCTCGCCGGACTGCACCACGACCTCAGAATGGCCGTGATTGAAGGGGACATGACCACCGAACTCGATGCCGACCGCCTGCGTCAGTATGGCATTCCCGTGATCGCCATCAACACCGGGCGATCCTGCCATCTCGATGCCCAAATGGTGGCCGGGGGGATCCACACCTTTTCCCACACCTACGACCCCACCCAGTTTGACCTCGTGCTGGTGGAAAACGTGGGCAACCTCGTCTGCCCCGCCGAATTTGAGGTGGGCGAACACGCCAAGGTGGCCCTGCTCAGCATTACCGAAGGGGAAGACAAACCCCTGAAATACCCCATCATGTTCCAGGAGGCCGACTGTCTGCTGCTGACCAAAATGGACTTGGCCCCCTACCTAGACATCAGCCTAGAGCGCATTACGGCCAACGTCCGCCAGATGAACCCCCATGCGGCCATCCTTCCGGTTTCCGCCAAAACTGGGGAGGGCCTAGAAGCCTGGTTTAGTTGGGTGCGCCACCGCTGTCAGGCTCAATCTTCGGCCTTGGCACAGCCCCTCCAGCGTTAGGTTCACCTCTGGCGCATGGCACGGGCTCCCTATCTGCATTCATGGCCCAGATAGACACAACCAAGCCCAAGAGCGGTGGGCTCCTGGGCTTGGCTATCAGCTTTGGGGCTAGCGAGGGTAGGCTGTGTCCTCTAATTAGCTGTTAGGTTGAGCGGTAACGGCGGTGGCCCCGCTGACGCCCATGGCCACTTTTTTAGCCTGTTCCAGAACGCCAGCCGCATCGGGGTTGTACTTCAGGACGACGGTGGAACCCGTTTGGGCCACCCACAGCCCCACGTTGTCAGAGATGTTGGCTTCATCCAATGCCAAAGCCACACGCTTGGCCAGCCCGCTTTCGTCAAACAGGCCATCGAGACCCACTTTTTCGGGGGGGATGCCAGCACTGGTAGCGGCAGCAGCCACGTTTACCTTGCCAGCTTTAGCGGCTTTTTCCTCTTCTTTTTTGCCGAAAAGCTTACCTAAAAAACCCATGATTGTCTCCTTGTTGG
Source organism: Leptolyngbya sp. BL0902 (assembly GCF_016403105.1). Lineage (NCBI taxonomy): Bacteria > Bacillati > Cyanobacteriota > Cyanophyceae > Leptolyngbyales > Leptolyngbyaceae > Leptolyngbya > Leptolyngbya sp. BL0902. Next base: position 2,701,126 of record NZ_CP046155.1, on the reverse strand, counting down.
GGCAAATTGAATAAAAGGGGGCTGATTTATATCAACTTCGGGCTTAACTTATCCTCAGACAAGCGGATAGTCAAGACTGCTTAATACAATACTCGCCAAAAGTCAGAAACCCATAAGACTCCACACCCCCCTTCCGACTTCCTACTCTCCATTCCGTCCCCCCATTCCCCATTCCCCATTCCCCATTCTCCATTCCCTACCCCCCACTCCCCTCCTGATACGCCCAATACAGCGCCTCCAAAAACGTATTCGCCGTCATCTCCGTGGGCAAGCGTTCTAGACCAATCTGATCCCGATAGCGACGGGCCAGTTGGTCGCTGACCTGGTTTTTGGCCTTGGGGCTGAGGGTCGTGCGACGTTGCAGAAAGTCTCGAATCGTAGCGAGATCATCGGGACTGAGCTTGCCCAGATCCGCCAGGGTGATCAGGTCTTTCCCGATGGCCTGGGATCGTTCGGGGATGGTGATTTGGCCGCTGGTGTTGGGGTCTACCTGCACGACTAGGGTGCCCGCCAGCCAGTCGCCGATCCGTTTTTCCTGGGGGGTGAGGAGGATGCAGAAGAAGCCCAGAAACAGGATGTCGTCCACTGGACGCAGGAGGGATCTCAGGGTGGCTTGGGCGATGCGTTCCGGTTGTCCGTCGTCGCGGATGACGCGAATTTTGGTGTAGCGCTTGCCCGGACTTTGGCCAAACCAGAGGGTTTCAAACAGCACAAAGTAGCCGATATACAGGGCAAACAGCAGCACCAGAAAAATGGCCGTTACCCAAAGCTGGATGGTGGCGGTGGCGGTGTTAAAGATGGGCTCTAAACTGAGGAGTTGGATCAGCACAATGCTGTACAGCACCGATAGGGTAAACAGCCCCAGCCCCAGGCAGAGATAGTCCACCACGAGGGCCACAGCGCGGCTGCCAATGCCCGCCAGCACAAATTCCAGCTCAATGCTTTCTGGGGTGCGGATGGTGACGGTTCTAAACAGGCCCATGGGTCAACCCTACATTCCTAGAAACCATAGGCCCAGCGGGCACGATGGCCACGGGTATCGATGTGGGTGAAACTGGTGGCGCTGGCGAGTCCTCCCCGGTTGCCCCACCAGTCATCTAGGCGTTTGTAGACATCGTGGGGGTGGATGCCGGAAACGTTGAAGTCCACCGCATCGCCCTGGAGGTGGCGGGACTGGCTGGCCCCACCCACGGCAGCATTGATAGCCCTGGGCCGATACCAGGAGTTCACCGTAATCGGGCGGTTGCCGTAGATGGCGCGAATCTCCTCCATAGCCTGGGCAATGCGAACGATGCCGTAGACCACCTGGGCGCTTTCGGGAAGGCGGGTGCCGTTGTGGGTGGCCTCGCCCCAGGTAAAGTTACCGGGATTGCCGCTGGCGGTCTTCCAGAGGATGGGGTGGTTGGTGTAGTAGATGGCGCTAAATCCGGGGAAGCGCATGGCCATGCCGGGATCCTTGGGGGTGGCCGCTTGCTTCACCGGGCTGTGATCCTGGGGCCGATTGTTGGGTTCGTTGCCGTTAATTTCCACATCGGGGACGTAGGCGTACCAGGTGTTGCGCTGCTGTGGCCCTAGCCCCGCCCCCTCCAGGGCCACTTTGATGTGGTTGCGCTCTACGCTGCCGTAGGAATTGAGCCAGAACACGGTGCCTTTTTTGGTAAATACCTGATCGGCCTCGCTGAGTTCGGCGGAAAGCTGGGGCTGGGCCTTGAGCAGGGTATCGCTGATGACGCGCAGTTCTTGGCGGCTGCCGGAGATTTTCACGTCGGGCTGATAGACGTACCAGGTATGGCGCTGCTCTGGCCCTAGGTTAGCCCCTGCTAGGGTGATTTTGAAATGATTCCCCAGGGCAGGCAGATAGCCCAGCAAATTGTATTGGGTGCCCGTTTTTACAAAGACTTTTTGGGCCTCAGCAAGCTGACTGGAGAGGGTGGGCGCTTGCTTGAATAGGGTGTCGCTAATCACCGTGAGCTGCACCGAGGTCTGAATTTCCACGTCCGGTTCGTAGACCAGCCAAATCAGCGTGTCGGCATCGAGGCTGGGCTGGGCCAACACCACCTGCCAATGGTCGCCCAAGTCCACGTAGTACTGGATATCTAGGGTTTGCCCCGCTGGAACACTCACCTTCTCTGCTTCCGGCAACTGATCCGCCGGAGCCAGACGTTTTTTGAAGTAGGTCTCTTGCTTGGTTTTTAGGTACATAACATCGCCCTACCCTTGGTACGTGGCTAATCCAGAGTCACCGCTTACGGACGGCAAACCTGTGGCAGTCTGCCTATAGTTATGCCCAAATTCTAGAGCATTGACACATTCTGCCCTAGGGTATGCCACCGCCTCACCACTATGGGGGATGTGAAGCTGAAGCCATTGTTTCAAAATGCCCCTATGCGTAAACACTTACAACGTTTGTTTGAGCGCTCAGGACTCCTGGGTTATAGGTAAGTACAGTTTGGCAGGGGTGCCGTGGTGACGCTTGTGGTGGCCTACACCCATTCCAAGGCAAGCCCAAACCTGCCCCTACCTTGGTCGTTCCTAAATCCATCGGTTGTCGATGTTCGTTGTGTCCCCGCTGATTACCCCCTGGTTAGATGATGAACGCTATTTCTCCTTGGCTCGTGGCGCTGGCAATGGTTGGCCTCAGTAGCGGTGCTCTCCCCGCCAGGGCCAGTTATTCCCTAGAAGCGCAAACCTCTGTATCGATGCTGGAAACGCTGCCGCCAGCCTCCCAGGATGCCCACCACCTCAACCGTCTTGCCGACCATATCCAGCACCAGATGAATACGGCGGATGACACCTTGCCGATGGTGATCGACTTCCAGCAGCTTCCGCTTCTAGGAAATTTTCTAGATAAGGACGGCAACCTCAATCTGCCCCTAGGGCTCACCCTATACAGCACCATGGGCGACACCTCCATCGGCTTTGGCACCCAGTTTTAACCCCAGGTTTTATCTATCCGACTTCGGTTCTGGCCCTAGGCAAGGTTTATACTCTATACCCAGTGCAGCACGTCGGACTCTAGACCTTTGGGCGTCGATCTTCGTAGTTACGTATATATAGATAATCTTCAACCCCAGCACGCCGCCTACATGGGCACGGTGTCCCTGGGTTTTTTGCCGCTACCAGGGGATGCTTCCCTCTGGGTTGAAATTTCCCCCGGCATTGAAATCAACCGAATCCTCGACATTGGCCTGAAGGCGGCGGTGGTGCGCCCTGGAACGCTGATTGTAGAACGGCTCTACGGGCTGCTAGAAATCCACGCTAACAAACAGGGGGAAGTTCACGCCGCTGGCCAAGCCATGCTGGATGCCCTAGGGGTGAGCTACCGCGAACGACTGAAACCTCGGATTATCTCTAGCCAGGTGATTCGTAACCTCGATCCCCACCATGTGCAGCTCATCAACCGCAACCGTCGAGGCAACATGATTGTGGCAGGCCAAACCCTCTATGTGTTTGAGGTAGAGCCCGCCGCCTACGCCTCCCTAGCGGCCAACGAAGCCGAGAAGGCCGCCCTGATCAACATTCTGCAAATTAGCTCCGTGGGTAGCTTTGGTCGCCTTTACCTCGGTGGCGAAGAACGCGACATTCTCGCCGCCCAACAAGCTGTCCTCGCCGCCATGGAGTCGGTTGCTGGACGGGATCACCCCCACCAACAGCGCCATGAATAGCGCCACGAAAGTGCCACGCGAGAACGCTTTTCCCTGCCCTTAGCCCCCCTCTTTCCCATGAGTGAGTCCCCCTTTGCCTCAGAGTCCGGCCCATCCACCAATGGATCTACCCCCCCGGATTTGCTGCCCCTGGCGGATCGCCTGCCCCAAGATCCCCAGTCTCCAGCCCCAATGCCCGTCACCGACACCCTCAGTCCCGGCATGAAGCGCGATATTCGGCGAGCCTTCCTAATCTTGCTGGGCACGGGCCTGATTATCGGTGCCGTCACTGCCGCCGGAGTGGTATTGGTGATGAATCACTTCAACCTGATTGGTGTTCCCGAACAATCTGCCCCCTAGCTGTTTTTTGCATACCCCCATGACCGTTTGGCAGTTGGATCTCCACCGTCCTCCCCTCACCAATGCCCAGAATGAGCCGCTGTGGGAATGGTTGGCCTGCGATGCCGATCTGGGCTTTCGCCATGAGGCCCAAACAACCCAGGCCGAAGTGAGTGCCGATTGGGTGACGGCTCAACTTCAGGCAGCCATCGATCAGGCGGGGCATGTCCCAGAAAAGATTCAGGTGTTTCGGCCCCAGGCGTTGTCGTTGTTGACCCTAGCCGCTAAAAATCTAGGGTTGACTACAATCCCCACTCGCTACACCCCAGCCCTGCACCAGTGGTTGCGCCAAAAAGCCGAGATTTATCCCACCCTGGGGAACTTTACTGGGACAGTCTACGACCCGCTGCACCTTGAGTCGCCGCCGCCCTTGCCTCTGGCGGAAAATTTGTGGGGAGATCGCTGGGGCTTTGTCACCCTGGCGGCGGGGGATTTTGAGCGCACCTTTCCCCACGAACCGATTCCCATCGCTCAGTTGCCGCCAGAATGGTTGCCTTCCTCCCTTGGATTGGCCAGCACCACGCCGCTACCGGGAATTGTGATTGACGGCGGACGGCAGGCGATGGCCTTGGCCCAGTGGGTGCAGTCGGTGAATCCGGCCACCTTGCGCTACATGGCCGGAGACCCCGACGGGCTGATCCTCGATGCTGGACTGTGCGACCGCTGGGTGATGACCACCTTTGCCGATAGCGACATGGCCCAGGCGGGTCAGCAGTTTGAACAGCGCAAAGCCGCCAGTCAGGGGCTCCATTTCTTGCTGGTGCGTCCCGATGATTCGGGCATGACCTATACCGGGCTGTGGCTGCTGCGGGGTTGAGGCCCAGGCTTGTTGATTCTCACGGGGAATCGTGGGGGGAATGATGGGGGCGCGTTGCGCCTGGCCCCTTTTCAGTGTTGAATCGATCTGGGTTGGGTTTGTCTACGGGGTATAGTTGCGGATTAGCGGTGCATGGCTTTGGATTGGTGGTGCATTGTTTCGCGAATGCCCCCTAAGTCGCTGTTTTGCCCTCACCCCCAGCCCCTCTCCCAAGTTGCTATCCCCGCATCCCATGACTCCTGTTCTGTACAACACCCTGACCCGCCGCAAGGAACCCCTGCACCCCCTAGAGCCGGGACGAGTGAAGATGTACTGCTGCGGGGTCACGGTCTACGACTATTCCCACCTCGGTCATGCCCGCTGCTATGTGGTGTGGGATACCCTGCGCCGCTACCTGACCTGGCGGGGCTATGAGGTTCACTATGTCCAAAATTTCACCGATATTGACGATAAAATCCTCAATCGGGCCAAGGATGAAGGATCGGATATGAAAACCGTGGCCGAGCGCTACACAGCGGCCTATTTTGAAGACATGGCGCGGCTAAACGTCCTGGAAGCCGACGACTACACCTACGCCACCCGCACCCTCGACGGCATCCAGCGGTTGATCAGCGAACTGGAACAAAAGGGCTACGCCTACCCGGCCAATGGCGATGTGTACTACGCCGTGCGGAAATTTGACGGCTACGGCAAGCTCTCTGGCCGCAAGCTGGAGGACATGCAGGCGGGGGCCAGCGGTCGGGTCAGCGCCGAGGAGACCATCAAGCAAGACCCCTTCGACTTTGCCCTGTGGAAAGGCGCGAAGGAAGGCGAACCCTTTTGGGAATCCCCCTGGGGGCCGGGGCGTCCGGGCTGGCACATCGAATGCTCGGCCATGATTCGCGACCGCTTTGGCGACAGCATCGACATCCACATGGGCGGCAGCGACCTGATTTTTCCCCACCACGAAAACGAGATTGCCCAATCTGAAGCGGCCACCGGGCATCCCCTATCCAGCGTGTGGATGCACAACGGCATGGTGAACGTGGGCGGCGAGAAAATGTCTAAGTCCCTGGGCAACTTCACCACCATTCGCGGATTGCTAGATTCTCCCAACGCCCCCGACCCCATGGCCCTGCGGCTGTTTTTGTTGCAGGGCAATTATCGCAAGCCCGTGGACTTCACGGACGAATCCATCGCCGCCGCCCAAAATAGCTGGCACACCCTGCAAGAGGGGCTGCGGTTCGGCTTCCAATTCGGGGAAAAGCTGGGCTGGGAAATTGACCCGGAATCCCCGGCATCTTCCTCAGAATCCGGCGGCACGATTGACCGAGAATCCGCCCCCGTCCAAGCCTTCCAATCGGCCATGGATGACGACCTCAACACCGCTGGGGGACTGGCGGTGCTGTTTGATCTGGCCAAGGAACTGCGGCGGGCAGGCAACCTAATCACCCACACGGGCCAAGCCGATACGGATGCCGCCACCCTGCTTCAGCACTGGCAAACCCTAGTCAACCTCGCCCACGTCCTCGGCTTAGAAGCAAGTCCTGAAACTCCCAAAGTGTCTACAGGCGGACTTTCCGACGACGAGGTTGAAGCCCTGCTGACCCAACGGAAAGAGGCCCGCGCCGCCAAAAACTTTGCCGAGGGAGACCGCATTCGTGACCTGCTGCAAGCCCAGGGCATCACCCTGATTGACAAACCGGGCGGCATCACCGAATGGCACCGCTAGGCTCAAAGTCTAGGGGGTCAAGGCTTGGTCGGCGTATTCTACCCGGTCAATCTTGAGTTCTCGGCCAGAGCGAATATCTTCCATCGGGGCATGGCAAGTGGGGCAGGCGTATTGCAAGCCAATTTCGGGCTGATATTCATGCTGGCAGGGGTGACAAAAGGCAATCAGCGGTGTTTCGCGAATCACCAGTTCGGCCCCATCCAAAAAGGTGCCCTTGGTTTGTACGTCAAAGGCAAATTGCAGACCCACGGGTTCCACACAGGTAAACTTCCCTACCGTCAGGTGCACTTTTTCGATGGCGGGCTGTCCGGGCTGGGCTTCCCACCAATCCCGCACCGTTAGGATGAGGGCTTTGGTCATGTCAGTTTCGTGCATTTTGGGGACGCGAGAACAGCGAGTAGGGATGAAGAGTTTATGAGTTCTTAGGTTTGAGTGTTGAGTTCGCTCGATAAAGATTGAACTCAACACTTAAAATTCAAAGTTCAAAATGCAAAATTCAACACATCCCTACTCCCAAGGTGTGTCCACGTTCATATTGGCTTCTTCGTGAATGTAAGATGGCTTTTCGCGACGGGGTAACTGGCCGGAAATCACTAGGTGGGCCATGGCATCGCAAATCACGCGGGTGGCCATCAATGAGGTCATGTCGCTGATATCGTAGGGGGGCGAGACTTCCACCACTTCCATGCCGCACATGGGCACGTTTTGGATAATTTTGCCCAGCAAATAGAGGGCTTCACGGGGCAGCAAACCGCCCGGTTCTGGCCAGCCTGTACCGGGGACAAAGCCCGCATCGATGCAGTCAATGTCGAAGCTAATCCAAACGCAGTCGGTGCCGTCGGTGGCGCGTTGGATGGCAAAATCGGCGGCGGCATCCAGGCCCATTTCGGTGATGTCGGTGACGGTGAGGATGTTGGTGGCCCGTTCGCGGCAGACCTTCACCCCCTGGCGCGGCACCTGCCAGCCGCCGATGCCGAGCTGCACCAGGTTTTTGGCGGGGGCGTTGGCCATGTTGGTGGCGTGGAACCAGGGGCAGGTGTGCATCCGTTCGTCCAGGTCGGTTTCTTGGGTGTCCACATGGCGGTCAAAGTGGATGATGCCGACTTTTTTGTCGCCCAGGTGCCGACAGATGCCCCGCACCGTAGGAAAGCCGATGGAGTGGTCGCCGCCGAGGATGATGGGAAACGCCCCGGAGGCAAACACATGGGCCACGCCCTTGGAGATTTGGTCGAAGGATTTTTCGTTGTTGGCGGGGATGGTGAAAATATCGCCCACGTCGCAGAGGGTGATTTGCTCGCGCAGGTCAACGCCCAGCTCAAAGTTGTAGGGCGTATACAGGGCGGAAATGCGGCGGATGCCCTGGGGGCCAAAGCGGGTGCCGGGGCGATAGGTGGTACCAGAATCGTGGGGCACGCCGACAATCGCTACATCATAATTGCCCACCTTTCGCACATCCTCTAGGTAGGGCGCTTTCATAAAGGTGTTGATGCCCGCATAGTGGGGCAGTTCACCGCGAGAAAAGGTGGGAATGGTGCGATCTCGAATGCTATCTGCTGCCTCTAGGCCGTATTCTAGCCCCTGGTTCACCTCCTGCTGCCAGCCCGTCAGCGGCAACCGCGCTTCGGCTTGCAAGGCCCGCTGGGCCTCGGTGCTGCCGTCGGGGGTTTGAAACAGCGGGGAATCGGAGGAAGGAGTCGTCATGGCTGAACCTCGTAGGAAATGGGAAACGGCAACTAAAAAACCCAGGAGCACAGACAACTGAAGCGTCAGCGTTTCTGCGTCTCCCGGGCTTTTGTCCCGCCGTGTAGTTAGATAGGTAAGATTGGCCTAGGGATTGCCAGGACTAACCACGCCTACCTAACCCGCCTCTCTTGGACCAGACACTCGCACCAAACTGCTATCAACTTGCCTGACCGAATCGGGCTAAGCCTAGTTGGGAAAGCCTTTGAGCCAATCGGAACCCTAGAGGCGCTGGATTCAATTGCCCCTAGATACTAAGGGGAATCGGGGGATTTGGTCAAGCCACGAACAAAATGGGCTCATCGTATCGGCGAATACTTTTTTGAAGTCCGGGTTTCTCCAAGATAGACAGGTAAGTCAGGCCCATAGAAACATCGTTATTGTGCCTATTTTTCATCGTTTATGGGCTTGATTTCGCATAGTCAAGGAAACGTATTGGTTTGCAACTAACTGCAATTTTAGATAATCAAATAAACAGAGTCTAAAACGTTTCTAGGGTTCCGATTCTGCCTATGGCTGTGAATGTCTGGTCCAAGAGAGGCGATCCTGCAGTGCCTTGAGCGACGTCTTAAATGATGTCTTCAGGGCCGCAGGACACACGGAGGGATAAAAGCCCGGGAGAATGCGGTTGTTGCCAAGCTACAGCCCCCTTCTGGGCATTTTTAGTAAGGGATCAACGCGAATTGTATCGGTCTTTTGTTCCCAATCCTTGGGATCACAACGCCTGATCGTCACACCTTATCCACAGTCTGTGCCTGTTGTTATTGGTCATACCGCTATGGAATTGCAAGCTACTCAGCACGGTTTATTTTTCTGGGGAATCATTCTGTTTCTGCTGGGTACCCTCGGCATTGGCGTTTGGGCTTCCAAACAGGTGCGGGGAGACAGCGTTAATTTTTTGGTGGCCGGACGAGGATTAGCGCTGCCCCTCGCCGCCGCCACGCTGATGGCCCAATCCGTCGATGCAAACGCCACCCTGGGCAATACCGATCTCTCCTCAGAGTTTGGTTTTTGGGCGGGGGCGGCTCTGCCCGTGGGGCTGGCGCTTTGCCTGTTCCTCACCGGGCTGGTGCTGGCCAAACCCATGAACCGCATGGGCTTGATCACCATCCCAGACTTCTACCGGGTGAAGTACGGGCGGCGGGTCGAACTGATGGCGGCTTGCATTATGACCCTGAGCTTCTCCTTTTTGCTGGCGGGCAACTTGGTGGCCGGGGGCTTCATGTTTCAAACCTTTTTGGGCACCAGCTACGCGGGCGGGATCACCCTACTGGCGGCACTGGTGTTGACCTACACGGTGTCGGGTGGGCTGTTTGCCGTAGCCTATACCGACTTCATCCAAATTTTTATCGCCTTTGCGGGTTCTGCCGCCCTGCTGGTCTATGTGCTGGTACACTACGGCCTCACCATTCCTGAGGGCATGGGGCCACTGGCCCTAGAACAGCTCACCCGCATTGACGCTGGGGCACCGATCAACTGGGCCAGCCTCATTGCCCTGGGGTTTGGCAACATGGTCGCCATTGATTTCATGGCCCGCATTTTTGCAGCAGATAGCCCCCAAACGGCCCAGCGTGCCTGCTTCATCGCCTCGGCAGGCACCTTGATTATCGGGCTGCCGTTCTCCCTCATTGCCCTCACCGCTGGCAGCATTTTTGAGCAAATTGGCATCACCCCCGACGGGCCTGTGCTATTTGCCCTGCTGCAACATGCGGTTCCTGGCCTGCTGGGGCTCATGGTGCTGGCGGCCATTTTGGCGGCGTCCCTCTCCACGGCGGACGGTGCCATTCTGGGGACGTCTTCGGTGCTGGCCCACAACGTTCTGGGCATTCGCCATGCCTCCGCCCAGGGGGCCGGGGGCGACCGTCTGCTGCTGATTACCCGCATCATGGCGGTGGTCATTACCTTGGTCGGCGTTGTCCTGGGGTTGCGGGTGCCCCAAACCGGGGTGCTGCTGCTGTTGGCCTTCGACATGAGCTTTGCCGGACTGGTGGTACCCCTGCTGGGCGGGTTGTTTTGGCCCCAGGCCACCCACCAAGGCGCAACGGCCTGCATTCTGGTGGGTTCCCTCTCACGGCTGGTGATGTTTGTCCTCATGCCCACCATGTTCGGAGTCGATAACACCCTGCTCTACATCCCCAACGGCCTACTCACCGCCGCCTTTGATGGATTTCCCACGATGATCAGCCCGGTGTTGGGCCTGGTGGCCTTTGTGGTCGTGTCTCGGCTAACCGTGCGCCCCCTTCAAGACCCGGAACTCCACCGCCATGAGCTTGCCGAAAGTGTGCGCTCTCTCTAGGTCAAGGGCGCAGTGTCAGGGCGGCGCGGCTAAACTGCGCTGCCCAGCAGCCGAATGACGGCTTCCGAGTTCAAGGCCCATGGGAGCAGCGGCATCGGAGTTCAAGGCCCGGTCTAACGCTGGGATACCACTCCATCCAGGTCGCGATAGTCGGGCAAAGTGCCATCAATAACGGCTCCCTGACGCAGCACGATGCGGTCGCCTTGGGGCCGAGCCAAAAGCTCATTCAGGGTGCGGGCTTGGAAGAGAACCAAGTCCGCTGATTGACCCACCCCAAGGTGCCCGCCCTGGGGCAAACCCAGCAGTCGGGCTGGCGTGGTGGTAACGGCCTGGGGCCACTGGCCAAAGGGAGCATCCAACTGGCCCAAGCGAACCCCCTGGCTAAACACCTCTAGCATGTCGTGGTCGCCGTAGGGGAAGAAGGGATCGCGGCAATTATCGCTGGCTAGGGCTACAGGAATCCCTGCCTGAGCCAGTTCTGGCAGCAGGGTCACACCTCGGTAGCGGGGCATTCGTCCGGTCTGGCGATCCTGTAAATAGGCGTTGCACATGGGCAGGCTAACGACAGCGATGTCGGCCTGCTTCACCAGATCTAGGGTGGTCTGTACCTGTTCCTCCGTCTGCACAGAGAGACTACAGGCATGACCACAGGTCACTTGGCCTTGGAAATCGTACTTGAGCTTGGCCTCAGCGACCCAGCGCAGCCCATCCTCCGCTGGATCGAGGCTTTCATCGACATGGAAGTCGAGATTCAGGCCTCGGTCTTGGGCAAGGCGGAAGGCGGCCTCAATCCACTCTTGCATGCGCGGCTGATTGTGGATAGCCCCCCCAAGAATGCCCCCATAGTGAGCCACCAGATCGGCCAAATCTGCCGCTTCCGGAGTTCCGTAGACCTCAATGCCGACAAGGGCTACCGCCTGAAGGGTAAGACGATCTGACCAAAGCTGGCGCAGATCATTCCAGACCGCCCAGCTTGTTGGCCCCTGGGGGCCAAGGCTGTCTAGGTGGGTGCGGAGAGCTTGGGTGCCGTGGGCATAGCTACAGCGCAGGGCAAAGTCCATGCGTGGCCGCAAGTCCGCCGCTGTCCAGTGGGTATAGTCTTGGCGCACCATCGCCAGGGCCGAGGCAAACGTGCCGTCAGGATTCGCCTGCCGGGGCCAGATATGGGTTTTGTCGAGGTGGGTATGGCTGTCCACAAAGCAGGGCCACACGAGGCCCTGGCGTAAATCCCAAGTAGGGGCGTCCATCGGTGGAGAGTGATGGGCCGGAATCAGATCGACAATCATGCCCTTCTCAATGGCCAGATGGGCTGCCACTAACTCCTCCCGCCAAGGGGGCGCAGCCAGGTCGGGTATGGGCAGTGTCCACGAGATCGAAGGATCTAGACACCCCAGGGGAATACGGATATGGGTCAGCCAGTAGCGATCTGTGACGGTGGCAAAATCAGGCGTTGGGGTCATGATCAGCCCAGGGCAAGGGTTTTCGTTGGTCATTAGCAGACGATGGGGATGGCAAGTGATCGCGATCACTTTAGCCTGTGATTGCGATCAACACCTTGCCACGATGGGATCACTTCAAAAGCCGTAGCGAGTCACTTTGCTGCCCTTAACATTGAGTTATTTTAAATATAACGACACAATAACTTCCGCTTCACTTTTGGGAATGCTAATGGAATAGGGTGCTTCTATCGTTAGTTACTGAGGTAAATACCTATGGTTAGCAACACAACGTTTCACATTTTCTGGCAATCCGGCGCTTCTGTTTTCGGATTCCTACTCCTTGTTATTCTGCTTGCCTAGCCTGTTCCCAGCGATGGGGCTAGCCTAAGCGCCCTGATTCTCCCTTGAACAACCACGACTGATTCCAGAACAACGCCCCCTCTTTGTTCCATTCCGCCCCTATCTGCCCTGGCTTCAAAGAGTCCACTAGCCATGGAGCCGACGCTAGATTGCCGACGCTAGGTTAGCGAATCCCTATGCCTCCTCAATCTTGTGATTCCCCGTTGGCTATAGAGGTATCTCGGCGGGTTGCTGCCCCCAGGTCTTACCCCAGCACCGCCACCCCCCAAGCATCTCCCTAGCACTGTGGCCCTAGGACATCAGAGTAGCCAGAGCTAGGTTTAAGTTGTCCTTCACCGCCACCGCTGATCGCCCCAGCTCGGCCTGCTCGGCTGGCGTGAGGGCCAGTTCAATCACCCGCTCGACGCCGCCCTTACCCAACTGGCAGGGAGTACCGAGGTACAAATCTGCTAAGCCATACTGGCCGTCTAGGTAGGCCGCAGCGGGCAAGATGCGGGACTGCCCTAGCACAATTGATTCCACCATGGCGCAGGCAGCGGCAGCAGGCCCATAGAAAGCTCCACCCTGCTTGAGCAAGGCAACAATTTCTGCTCCGCCCTGGCGGGTGCGGTCGATGGCGGCCTGAATGCGGTCGGGGGGGAGCAGTTCGGTAACGGGAATACCGCTGACGGTGGAATAGCGAGGCAGGGGCACCATGCGGTCATCGTGGCTACCCACCACCAGCGCCGCCACATCCCCTGCGGGCACCCCCAGTTCTAGGGCCAAAAACGTTTGGAACCGAGCAGAATCGAGCATCCCCGCCATGCCCATCACCCGCTGGGGCGGCAGTTCGCTGACCTTCCAGGCCAGGTAGGTCATCACATCGAGGGGGTTGGTGACAACAATGATGCTGGCATGGGGAGAATGAACCAGCGCCTGACGCACCGTTTCCGCCACAATCTTGCCGTTGGTGGCCATCAAGTCTTCACGGCTCATGCCGGGACGGCGGGCTAGCCCAGCGGTAATCACCAGCAGGTCAGACTGGGCGGTGTCGGCATAGTCGTTGGTGCCGAGGATGCGGTGGCTGTAACGGCCATGGCTGCGGGCTTGGGTGAGATCAAGGGCCAGTCCTTGGGGGCGGTCGGGAATAATATCGAACAACACCACGTTGGCGAGGTCGCGCTCGGCGATGCGCTGGGCTAGGGCGCTGCCCACATTGCCAGCCCCTACGATGGTGACTTGACTTTCGTTACAGTAGGCAAGGGAGGGGAGGGGAGAGGCCATGGGAAGTTCCAATTGCGACCATAGTTCTATTGTCTTTATCGTTTTAGGAAACTGTCTCGTTGTTGTTGATATTCTTAATCGAAGTCAGTTTTTCCTTGATCCCTAGTTAGTTTAAGACTGCCTTCTCAAAAAGTAGTCAGTAATTTCCTGGAGAGAACAGCCTCCTCAACGTGCCGCCTCAGCCCAGCGGTATCATCCTAACGATGCTGGCCGCAGGGGGCTGAAGGGCCGTCTGTCGCTTTTACAGGCTGTCTCAACGGGATCTATGGGCAGGATCGATGGTTGTAGGAACACCAGTCGCTCCAGCCGCCCACATAGAGCTTGGCGAGGGGTTGTCCGGCAAGGGCTTGGGAAAGCAGATTGACGCAGGCGGTTACTCCCGATCCACAGTAGAGGATGACTTCCTCAGCTTCAGGGAAACTGTCCCAGCGCTGGGCTTGGGCCGCAGCGGGTTTGAGAATGCCCCCATCGGTGGAGGCGGTCTGCCAGAACAGGTTCTCGGATCCGGGGATATGTCCCGCCACGGGATCGATAGGCTCAACTTCACCTCGGTAGCGGGCGGGTTCGCGGGAATCAATGAGGAGTACACCGGGCTTGTCCTGGCGGCGGCGCACATCGTCAATATTGACCACCCAGTGGGGCTGGGGCTGGGGAATAAATCGGCCCATTGTGGGATCGGGGACTGCGGTACTCACGGCGTAGCCACTCCGCTGCCATGCCCCCCAGCCACCATCCAGTACAGCGACCGTCCCATGACTCAAGTATTTCAGCATCCACCACAGACGGGCGGCAAAGGCAAAGCGTGAGTCGTCGTACACCACCACCTGGGTAGGGCCGTGGGGGCCTGCGGAGCACACCCCCAGTTGTTCTAGGCGTTGGCCAAAGACGTCCCAGTCGGGTAGGGGATGACGGCCACCGTGGGTCTGCACCGGACTGGAGAGATCGCGGTTGAGGTCGAGGTAGTGGGCACCGGGGATGTGGCCTGCGGCGTACTGGCGCTGACCTAGGTGCGGATCGGCAAGGGAAAAGCGGCAGTCAATGATCACCACCTGGGGATCGTTGAGATGGTTGGCTAGCCAATCTACACTAACGGCATTGGGAAACGACGCCGATGCCCCCGGAGTTTCAGCAATGGCCATGGCCTACACCTGCCCCCCAGGGCACACCGTAGACCAGCTTTCTAGGTTAGCCCGCGAGGCAATCATCCCCGCTAGTTCGCCCCGGTAGGCAATTAGCCTAGAGCGGTCGGGGGAGTTGGGGGGCACCAGTTCTACCAATCGCTCCACCGAAGCTGCCGCGCAGGCCCAGTCGCTGGCGGCTACGGCCTCGGCTACGGTGACTTCTAGACGAGCGATTTCGGCCCGTTTAGCTGCTTCGGCCCGCTGACGAGCAATGTAGGTTTCCATGTTGCGAATGGCAGCGGTGGCATAGCGATCCCCTGGACGCACCGCCAGAGCCCGCCGAAAATTGATGAGGGCTGTGTGATAGTCTCCCTGCTCGGCGGCGGCATAGCCAATCAACATTGCCGTTGTGTAGCGTTGAGCTGGGGTTTGGGGAGCAGAGGGAGAGGTACTGGCGGCCTGTTTCGTTTGGGTTGCGGGGGTCGCCATGGGCGTTGCCTCCGACGGCGCTAGGACTGGGGTAGCCGGAACAGTCAGTTTGGCAGAGGCCGTGGCCCAGGTGCCCTCAGCCTGCGCCCACGCCATGGCCATCGCACCGCCCAGACCCCAACACAGGCCCAGGCTGCCTAGGCCCAGGGCGAGTTGCCGCCAGTGGGATATCCATCGCCGTTGAGGCCGATCTGTAAGTCTGAAGGGTTTTGCCCCACGGTCTTGGAATTGCTGGAGCCCTATCATCCGGCTACCTCTCCTGCCAAACGCCCTAGATAATGTCCTGGACTATCCCCACGACCGTCTAGGGTAGCGAATTTTTTCGGTTATGTTGCACCCGTTATGCCGACTCTCTGACGCTAGCGCAGACTGTGGCAGGCCAGCGCAGGCCCAAATACCATGGGCACAGACCATAGTGAAGATGGCTATGTTGCAGGTTGGTATCATGTTGCAACAGCTTGTATCCTTTTGTACCAAAGCAGCCCCCTATTGGGCACTGTAGGGGTAAGCCCGTCGTTCCCCTGTACTGTCCTATGCGCTCTTCCTCCTCCCCGTCTTTCCCGTCTTCCCCGTCTTCCCCATCCGCTCCTGCCGATGGCCCCGTCGCCGCTCTCGTGAACCAAGTTCTGGAATCGCGGTACATCACCCAGGCCCAGTACCAAACCCTCTCATCCATGGTGCTAGCAGACGGCACCGTGGATGAGTCGGAGCGTTGCCAAATCAACCGCCTGTTTGATGCTATTCAAAATGGCCGCGTCAAAATCCGGCCTTAACGGTCAGCGGTGGCCCAAAGCCCTTTACACCCCCAACCCCAGTCTCCTAGGGCTATGAGGTCGGAGAACGAACTGCGCGGCACAATCGGCTATGGGCCAGGGCTAAAGGGTTAATGGAAAACGCCCATCCCAGAGAGGCGATGGGCGCGAGGTTTTTATCAGAGGTAAACCATGGAAAGGCAGACCAAGGCCAGGGCCAGACTAGCTCATGGCTGTGCTGCTGCGGTCGTAGGCGGCAAAATCGTGGGGCACTTTGCCTTGGATATGGCTTTCGTAGCGCATGGCTTCTTCTATGGGCAGGCCCACTTCGGCAGCGAGGCGCACCATCATGCCCTGTTCGCGCTTACGGCTACGTTGGTGGCGGCGAATAAACAAATTCCGAGCGAGTTCGGGAATACCGCTCACACCGGGTTCAGTCGCAGGCATAGCCACGGGAACGGCCACGGGAACGGCCACGGGAGCTGCCACGGGAGCCGCCACAGGGGCCGCTACACCCGTACGGTAGGGGACGCCCCGCCAAGTCAGATCAGCGGCGGGTTGGGCTGGTAGATCGGCCACAGAACGAAAGGCTACAGGAGCCCCACGATACAGTCCAGTCTCGAAGGTGTCGCCCATTTTGGGCATTGGGTTGGGCGTATAGTCGTAGCTGACGCCGCGATAGGTCAATTTCATGATGTCGCCTCCTGGAAGCGAGTGGCGTTTTTAGAGGCGCGTTCCTTCGGGAATGTCCCTACTTCCGTCCCTCTGGTGCTGCCCCTGGCCGACCTAGCGTGTTGACCATCAGGCAGAAGGGATGAACGATTTCTGTCTATGTCTGTATCATAGGCTACGGTTTTATTGGGATTTATTTTTTTGACAATTCTACATAGACCCGTCCTTGGGTCAAAACACCAAAATCCCCACTAGGTCAGCCTTGCAGCCTAGTGGGGACGGGGGGCTTCATCCATTCGCGGGAGGCAGGGCCTTGCCCCTGTAAGGCGGAGACATCGCTCAGCCCAGAGCTATCTCCATGGAGGACGGAATGGCGTTAGTTGTTGACCCTCAGATCCGCTTGGGTGGTGATATCCAGGGCGCTGGGGCGGATCACCACCACCGTGTTGTTGGAGGTGGTGGTACCGGACGTGCCCGTGAGGATGCTGCCCACAATCGAGCCCAGGGTATTGTTTCCAGTGATGGAGGTGAGGATGGACTGGGCGGCACTGGTAATGACAGCTCCCTGGAGGTCGTTGTTGCTGACATTGTTCGTCGCAGCAACGGCACTCGATTCAGCGCTGAGGGCATAGTTGCGGTTGTTCACCATGATGCTATCGGCCACAAACTTGGCTGCCGTCACCTGGGCTCCCACAATGTTGACGGGGACAATTTGACCCTGCACCGTGCTGCCAGCGGGAATTAAGGTCTGTCCCTGGGCATTGAGGACAGGCTGGGTAGTCTGGAAACTGGTGGCAACGGTTTGGCCGGGGGCAACCACAATATCAATGTCGTTATTGCCGGGATAGCGCACCGCCAGCCGGGTACCCCGTGGCACCACCCCCGATACCACCACCGGAGTCCCTGGATTGCTGGTGCCGTTGCCCACAATATAGTTATTGGCGCTCATCCCCGCTTGGATGGCAGGCATCCGGCCCTGGGCCACCATGGCTTGGTACACAAAGGCGGCAATATCGGCGCGGGTAGCTGTGGCCACAGGGCGCAGGCTGTCCACGTTGGGATAGTTCACCACCATCCGGCGTTCAGTGGCAGCGGCCACGGGGCTACGGCCATAGTCTGGGATTTGGTTGGCATCCCGAAAGACCCCTAGCACCTCATTCACCGAGCCATTGGGGCTGAAAGTAAGGCCGTTGGCTAGGGCCACTAGGGCTTGAACCCGAGGAATTTGTTGCTCCGGCTGAAAAACATTGCCGGGATAGCCAGACATGAACCCCTGACCGTAGGCATTGGCAATGGCATTGGCTCCCCAATAGTTGGCTGGGACGTCGCTAAATCGGGGGGATGAACGGTTGAGGGGTTGGTCAAAGGCATTGCGAACAATGGCTGCAAACTGGGCACGGGTGACGGCCTGATCGGGCTTGAAGGTGCCATCGGGAAATCCGGCAATGATGCCCTGAGCCGCTAAGTTTTCGATGAAAGGCCGCGCCCAGTAGTTATCGCCAACATCGGTAAAGGTGGCTGTTTGGGCTTGGGCAGGCGTTGAAAAACCTAGGAGGGCGACCCCAGCGAGGGCTCCTAGCGTGAAGGGCTGGGCTGCTTGGGTGAGGGTTGAGAACATGGCTAATCGTTGCTCCATAAATTGACACAAAAAATAAAATTTGGTCGGGAAATTTCGTTGAATCGCCCGATCAAGTCGCGAAGGCTAGAGTTTCAGAGCTAACGTTTGACCTTGGCTAAAGGCCAGCAACCATTGCCCTGAAGGTCTGGAGGTAGTGCGCCGCTCCTCCTGTAGACCTCTGCTCTAGGGTGACTTGTTCCCGTGGCCTCGGAAGAATTTCAACAGGTTTTATACAGGTTTTATTCTGAATTGCAGGATCAACAACCGGGGTCTACCCCTAGCTTTCCCCATGCGGTTCTCCTGGTTGGCCTAGCCCCGATAGCCTCAACCCCCAGGGCAGAATAGCCGCCTGGGCCACCTCCGTGGCAGATAAGACATCCGCCCTACCCTGTGGGCCGAGGCAACGTTTGGCGTATCCCAAGCTCAGGTGGACGCGGTTCCAGTGCCGTCCCGCAAACCTTCGTTGCTGCCATAGCTTTGCTGCCCCCGGCTAGCAACTATTCAAGGACAAACCCGAAAAACCCTGACTCTACCACGATGGGAGCCAGGGCGATGAGACGTCATCTAAGATTAAGGTGGCTGTGGAGTCGGTCGGTTGACTGCACCCCAGGTCAAAAGCAAAAAGCGGGGCGTTAGAACTTGTTTAGGTTCAAGCCTGCGGCCTTGGCCATGGCGTCAATGCCTTTGGTTTCCAGAGTCTTGATGGCTTTGGTAGAAAGACGCAGCTTCACCCAGCGGTTGCCCTGGGGCCACCACACCCGCTTCTCTTGCAGGTTGGCCTCTTGCAGGCGCTTAGTACGACGGTGGGAGTGGGAAATGGCAAAGGCGTTGTTGGCCTTTTTTCCAGTTAGCTGACACTTACGGCCCATGGGTATTCTCCGGCAACGTTCAAACGGCACAATGACACAGTCTCTAATCATAGCAGGCTTAACAGAAAAATCGAACCCTTGCTGAGCCCTGAACAGGGCAAACCCCTGCTCCCCCAATTGGGCCACCTAGCCCCGTGGGGGAGGCGTTCCCTCCTGGTCTCGATCTAGTGACAGGTGTTAATCAATGGAAAGCTGTGGATAGAGCGGATGATGGCGTATCACAGAGACAAGCCACGGGCTATGCTGTTCCTAGCGCCATCCCATTGCCATGACTCTTCTAGCTGTATTCCTCTAGCTTTATCTATGCTTGACCCGACTGTTGATAGTTTTGCTGTGCAGGTGAATGGCGAAACCAAAGCCTGCTCTCCCCACACCTCTCTACCTGCATTTTTGGTCTCCCTAGGGCTCAATCCTCGGCTGGTAGCTGTGGAATACAACGGTGAAATTTTGCACCGCCAGCTCTGGGAAACCACCCAAATTCGCCCCCACGACCGTCTAGAAATCGTCACCATTGTGGGGGGTGGCTAGAGGGGGACAGTCGATCAGGTGGCCGTGGCTAGCCCCCGTTTTCCCTGAGATCGGCTACCCTAATCGGTAGATTTGCCTTGTCCACTCCAACCGCTGCGTTAAAACTGCTGTGCTAAAACGGATTTTTCTTCTAGCTGCCCTTGCCCTAGGCGGCTTTGCTACGGCTCCCCAGCCCGTCCAAGCCCAGGCCCTTACCCCCTATATTCTGCCCCTAGACTATGAGTTGATGAACGAACAGGGGCGCTATCTGGCTAGCGAAGCCCAGCAACTAGCGGAATATCGGCAGTTTAACCGCGCCCTCACCCTCGCCCAACTGGCGGCCCAACTCGCTCCCAATGATGCCCAGGTGCTAGCGCTCTTGGGTGGACTATACCTTCAGGCGGGCGAGCCGGAGCAGGCCCTTGCCCTGCTTACCCAGGCCAACACCCTCTCACCCGAAGAGCCCCGAATCTTGTTTGCCCTGGGGTCGGCCCATTTGCAGCAGCAAGACTATCGTCAGGCCGTCACCTTCCTAGAACGAGGGCTGCGCCGCGAACCCAACAACGCCAACGCCCTCTTTGACCTCGGCAATGCCTACCTGCTGCTCCAGCAGTACGACCAAGCCATTGCCCGCTTTACCGCTTCCGTGCAGGCCCAGGAGGACTTTTGGCCCTCGGTCAACAATATTGGGCTGGTGCTCTACGAACAGGGCGATGCCAACCAAGCCGTCGCCAAGTGGGAGGAAGCCCTTGCCATGGCAGGCGGAGAAGAGCCCGAACCCAAACTTGCCATCGCTGTCGTCCGCTATGCCCAGGGCAACTGTCGCGCCGTGGCCAATGCGGGCAGTAGTCTTTGCCAAAGTGCGCTCTCCATGGGCATGACCGCCCTCGAACAGGATAGCCGCTACGCCGATGAAGCCTTCCTGCGACAAAATCTATGGGGCAATCGGCTGATGAACACCACCCAGCAGTTTTTCAGCGCTCCTCCCGTTCGCAGCTTAATCGCTGAACTGTAGGGCATCAAAGCCACTGGCCCTAGATACCGCGCCACAAGCGCCGACAAGATCAGGCCACCCATAGAGCGGCAATCCCTTTGCAGTGGGTACCTGCTGAGGGGCACCTTGTGGCAGGCACATTACAAAGTGTCAACAAACCTGAAACCTTTTCGCCTCCGGTGAAGACAACTCTCTAAAGCCTAACGGCAAGCTAGGCGGACAACGATCTGTTGGAGAGGAGAGGACATGAACTGGACTTACATGGCGGGCGGTGGATTGGCCCTGTGGCTGTTGTCCCAGGGGAGTGCCCTAGCCAACCTGACGGGGCAGTCTCCTAATCTAGGCGTTGTAGCCAATAGCCCCGCCGCCCCTGAGGAAGAGGCGTTGGAGGCCAATTCTCAGCAACCGTCACCGGATGATCTTTTCAGCCCCTTCCCCTGGGCCGATCTGCTTGATGGCGACCTTCAACAGCCGTTACGGGTGGGCGAATACAACCGCATCACGGCCAGGATGTGGAGGGATCTCAATGATCAACGCGCCCTGAGATCTGACAGCATTCAAATCGCCTGTGACGCCCTGGGTAGCGATATGCGGTATTTGCGGGGCCGAGTACCCCGCCAAATTGAAGATGCCTATCGCCAAATGGCCCCCTTCCAAACCAAAGGGTTAACGCCTGGATTCGCCCAAAGTTCAGTTGATTCAGGCGCTAAATCCAGCGATTGGCTGACCGATGCCATCGGTGCAGAGGACTACACAGAAGCCGAAGCCATTCTAGAGCTAATTCGTTCTGGAGAAGACCCCCACCTCTACGAAACCTACAGGCCGTTGTTCAGTCATTTTCTCAGCCTGAATCTGGACGATTACCTCGATCCAACCCAGGATGATGCGCCCCTGTCTCGATCTGAATTCCTAGGCTATATCGAAATCCTCCATCAGACCTGGCAAGATCCCACCGGGGGATTAGAGCGCCATGAGCGTTTTTTAGCAGAATCAGATCGGCTAATTCAAGAGCTATTAACCATGCTGCGGGAGGTGCGGCGATCCCTAGCGACGCTGGAGGCCACCAAAACCCATGCCAGCCTTTCGCTAACAGAAATACCCCAACAGACCGTCACACCCGTCGCCCTGCCATCATCCCCATCTGCGCTGTATATAGCCCAGTCAACCACTCTCAACATCGACCTAGACGAGGAGGCTTTTGTCACCCGACGCGCCTTTTTACTGGCCATGATAGAACTGCTGTCATCTGTAGAGATTGCTCTTTTTCAATACATCCCTTGGTGTGGTGATTATCGGGTTGAAAATGAGGATAATCTAGCCCAAGAAATGCAGTGGGAAGTGGATAGTCTGATTCGCGATCTCGACACCTTGAACTTTGAGATTCTGGAATTAGTGAATACTCAGCTTCGTTAGTCGTTCCACCTACAGCGGTTCTCAGACTAGTACGGTATGGGCAAGGGGCTTAAGCCCCTTGTTCTCAGAAGTCTTCTGATAGATGAGGTGTACCTCGCTGGAGAGAGAACCGCCATAGAGAATCATCGGATAACAATGAAAAGTATTGGGTCTAACAGAAATTCCTTCGGAGTGAATCTTTGTGCTGATCCTGTGACATTCTGCAAAGAATCTCAAGATTGATACTGATCATTTTCTTAAGAGATGGGGGCAAATCAATCATCTGCCCAGAGAATACGGGTGGATTAAACCTGGGAAAGGTTCCCCTGTCCTAGCGTTTTCCCGCCGTCGTTATTCCGCACCGACCCGTATGAGCCGAATTCAACCGCCCCAAGCCCAAGGTCTGTACCATCCCCAATACGAGCATGATGCCTGTGGTGTGGGCTTTATCGTCCACATGAAGGGGGCGCAGTCCCACAGTATTGTGCAGCAGGGGCTAACCATTTTGGTGAACCTGTCCCACCGAGGGGCGGTGGGGGCCGAGGCCAACACGGGTGACGGGGCCGGGATTTTGCTGCAAATGCCCCATAAGTTTATGGCCAAGGTGGCGGCGGCGGAAGGCATTACCCTGCCCGAACCGGGGCACTACGGCGTGGGTCTGTTTTTTGCCACGCCTGACCCAGCGGATCGGGCCAAGGGTCGGCGGCTGTTTGAGCGCATTGTGGCAGAAGAGGGGCTGCGGGTGCTGGGCTGGCGGGATGTGCCCACGGACAATGCCTCCCTGGGCGAAACTGCGAAGGCCAGCGAACCCTTTATGGAGCAGGTGTTCATTGAGCGCTCTGGCGATGTGGCCGATGAGTTGGCCTTCGAGCGCAAGCTGTACGTGATTCGCAAGCGTTCCCACTCCGCCCTGCGGCCCACGGGCATCGATCCCTACTGGTATGCCACCAGCCTGTCCTGCCGCACGTTGGTTTACAAAGGGATGCTGACCCCAGAGCAGGTGGGGCTGTATTTCCCGGATTTGGCCGACCCGGACATGGAAAGCGCCCTGGCCCTGGTGCATTCCCGCTTTAGCACCAACACCTTCCCCAGTTGGGAGCGCTCCCACCCCTACCGCTACATCGCCCACAACGGCGAAATCAACACCCTGCGCGGCAACATCAACTGGATGTATGCCCGTCAGTCGATGTTTGATACCGACCTGTTTGGCGACGACCTGCGGCGCACCCAGCCCGTGATTAATAAGGACGGCAGCGACTCCGGCATTTTTGACAACACCCTAGAGCTAATGGCGCTTTCGGGCCGATCCTTGCCCCACGCCATGATGATGATGGTGCCGGAACCCTGGACGGCCCACGAGTCCATGAGTGCTGAGAAAAAGGCGTTCTACGAGTACCATGCCTGCCTGATGGAACCCTGGGATGGCCCCGCTGCCATCGCCTTCACCGACGGCACCATGATGGGCGCGGTGCTAGATCGTAACGGTCTGCGTCCCTCCCGCTACACGGTGACGAAGGACGACCTGGTGATCATGGCTTCAGAAGCCGGGGTGCTGCCCATCGCGCCGGAGAATGTGGCCTACAAGGGTCGCCTAGAGCCGGGGCGGATGTTCCTGGTGAATATGGACGAGGGCCGCATTGTGGCCGACGAGGAAATCAAGCAGCAGATCGCCACCGAGCAACCCTACCGGGAATGGCTGGATCAGCATTTGGTGAAGCTGGCTGATCTGCCGGAGGACGCGGAGATGCGGGGACAGGGAGATGCGGAGAGTCGCCCACCCCTACCGATTCTGCAAACGGCCTTTGGCTATAGCTTTGAGGAACTGCGGCTGTTGCTGAAACCGATGGCGGAAAACGGCGTGGAAGCCGTGGGTGCGATGGGGACGGATACGCCGTTGCCCGTATTGTCGAACAAGCCCCGCCTGCTGTACGACTATTTCCACCAGCTCTTTGCCCAGGTGACGAACCCGCCCATCGACTCCATCCGCGAGGCGATTATCACCTCGGCCCAAACCACCATTGGCAGCGAGCGCAACCTGCTGAAGCCAGAGCCCGAAAGCTGTCGGCTGATTAGCCTCAA
Organism: Leptolyngbya sp. BL0902; assembly: GCF_016403105.1. Taxonomy (NCBI): domain Bacteria; kingdom Bacillati; phylum Cyanobacteriota; class Cyanophyceae; order Leptolyngbyales; family Leptolyngbyaceae; genus Leptolyngbya; species Leptolyngbya sp. BL0902. Next base: position 2,676,964 of record NZ_CP046155.1, on the reverse strand, counting down.
CACGCCCATCATCACCAATGCCGAACTGGCCAAGCTGAAGAAGGCTGGGGACAGCGGTTTCCCCTCGGTGACGCTGCCGATGGTGTTCAAAGCATCTGAGGGCGAAGCGGGGCTGAAAGCGGCTCTGGATACCATTTGTGCGGCGGCGGATGCGGCTATCGCGGAAGGCAAGAGCCTGATCATCCTGTCCGACCGGGATATCGACGCCGACCATGCCCCCATCCCTGCCCTGCTGGCGGTGGCTGGATTGCACCACCACCTGATTCGCAATGGCAGCCGTACCCGTGTGGGTCTGGTGCTGGAATCCGGCGAACCCCGCGAAGTCCACCATTTCGCCACCCTAATCGGCTACGGCTGCGGCGCGATCAACCCCTACCTGGTGTTCGATACCATCCAGGGCATGATGGACGACCAGCTTTTGCCGCCGATGGATTTCGACAAAGCCTGTCAGAACTTCATCAAGGCCGTCACCAAGGGCGTGATCAAAATTGCCTCCAAGATTGGCATTTCCACCATCCAGAGCTATCGCGGTGCCCAGATTTTTGAAGCCCTGGGCCTGAACCAAAGCGTGATTGACCAATACTTCACCTGGACGGCCTCTCGCATTCAGGGCGTGGGGCTGGAGGTGCTGGCGGAAGAAGCCCTCAAGCGCCACCGCCATGCCTTCCCGGATCGGCCCAGCGAAACCGTCACCCTGGATGTGGGCGGCGATTACCAGTGGCGCAAGGAGGGCGAGGCTCACCTGCTCAGCCCGGAGGTGATCCACACCCTGCAACGGGCGGTACGCACCGGGGATTACGAAGCCTACAAACAGTACGCCAAGCTGGTGAATCAGCAGGACAAGCAGCTTTTCCGCCTGCGGGATTTGCTTCAGTTCAAACAGCGGGAGCCAATTTCCATTGACGAGGTGGAACCCATTGAGGCGATCACCCGCCGCTTCAAGACCGGGGCCATGAGCTACGGGTCAATCTCCAAGGAAACCCACGAAGCCCTGGCCATTGCCATGAACCGCATCGGCGGCAAATCCAACACGGGCGAGGGCGGCGAAGACCCGGAACGCTACACCTGGACGAACGACCAGGGCGACTCGAAAAACAGCGCCATCAAGCAGGTCGCGTCGGGACGGTTTGGGGTGACGAGCCTCTACCTCTCCCAGGCCAAGGAAATTCAAATCAAGATGGCCCAGGGCGCAAAACCCGGTGAAGGGGGTCAACTGCCCGGTCGCAAGGTCTACCCCTGGGTGGCCAAGGTGCGCCACTCCACCCCCGGTGTGGGCCTGATTTCGCCGCCGCCCCACCACGATATCTATTCCATCGAAGACCTGGCGGAACTGATCCACGACCTCAAAAACGCCAACCGCGAAGCCCGCGTCAACGTCAAGCTGGTGTCGGAAGTCGGGGTGGGCACCATCGCCGCTGGGGTGGCCAAGGCCCACGCCGATGTGATCCTGATCGCCGGATTCGACGGCGGCACCGGAGCCTCGCCCCAAACCTCCATCAAACACGCCGGATTGCCCTGGGAACTGGGCCTCGCCGAAACCCACCAAACCCTGGTGCTGAACAACCTCCGCAGCCGCGTGGTGGTGGAAACCGATGGCCAAATGAAGACCGGACGCGACGTGGTGATCGGTGCCCTGCTGGGGGCCGAAGAATTTGGCTTCTCCACCGCCCCCCTAGTCTCCCTCGGCTGCATCATGATGCGCGTCTGCCACCTCAACACCTGCCCCGTGGGCGTGGCGACGCAGGATCCCGCCCTCCGCAAACACTTCATGGGCGACCCCGACCATGTGGTCAACTTCATGCGGTTCATCGCCCAGGAAATGCGGGAAATCATGGCCTCCCTCGGCTTCCGCACCATCGACGAAATGGTGGGCCGCACCGATGTGCTAGAACCCAAAGCCGCCATCGACCACTGGAAAGCCAAAGGGCTAGATCTCTCCCCCATCCTCCACCAGCCGGAAGTTAGCCCTGAAGTCGGTCGCTATTGCCAAATGGCCCAGGATCACGGCCTAGAGACTTCCCTCGACATGACCCAACTGCTGGATCTCTGTGCCCCCGCCATTGAACGGGGCGAGAAGGTCAGCGCCACCCTGCCGATCCAAAATACCCACCGCGTGGTGGGTACCATCCTCGGCAACGAGATCACCAAACGCCACTGGGAGGGACTACCGGAGGACACCGTTCACCTCCACTTCCAGGGCAGTGCGGGCCAAAGCTTCGGGGCCTTCGTACCCAAGGGCGTTACCCTCGAACTGGAGGGCGAGGCCAACGACTACCTGGGTAAGGGCCTCAGCGGTGGCAAAATCCTCCTCTACCCGCCGAAGCAGTCTACCTTCGTCCCCGCCGAAAATATCATCACCGGAAACGTCGCCTTCTATGGGGCCACCAGCGGCGAAGCCTTCATCCGGGGGCTGGCCGGGGAGCGGTTCTGTGTCCGAAATTCCGGCGTAACGGCTGTGGTGGAAGGGGTAGGCGACCACGCCTGCGAATACATGACCGGGGGCAAAGCCATCGTCCTAGGCCGCACCGGGCGCAACTTCGCGGCAGGCATGAGCGGCGGCATCGCCTACGTGCTGGATGAATCGGGCGACTTCCCCACCCGCTGCAACCGCGAAATGGTAGACCTGGAAACCCTCGAAGATCCCGAAGAAATCCGCGACCTTCAGGAACTGATCCAGCGCCATGTGGGCTACACCAACAGCAAACTGGGTCAGCGCATTCTCGACAACTGGGACGACCTGTTGCCCAAGTTCGTCAAGGTGATGCCCCGCGACTACAAACGGGTGCTGCAACACATCCAAAAAGCCCTCGCCGATGGCCTCACGGGGGACGATGCCCTGACGGCAGCGTTTGAAGAAAATGCCCGCGATGTGGCCCGCATTGGCGGCAGCTAGATCACCCGTAGATACTGTGTTAGGCGATGGCCGTCAAGGGGTGGCTCTTGGCTCAGTTTTTAAGGCAGGGCAGGGTTTGAACAAACTTGCGGATTCCCTCTAAGATTTTAGAAATACTTATGTTGCTAAAGTCCTGCGTCCCATGTCTTCCCCTGCCTCTTCCGTTTCGGCCTCCGCAACAGCGACCAATCCTTTGCTGACGTTAGATTACATACCTGCCCTAGAAGCCCTGGGGGATGAGTATTACGATGTGGTGGAAGCGGCGGATTTTCCGGCCCATCAACTGCGGTTTCGCAATGATGACCTGGTGCGGCGGCTGGGGCTAGATCCGGCGGCGGTGAGCGACGAGCACGTTATCCAAGCCTTTGGCAAGTTTGAGGGCCGGGAACCCCTGCTGGCCCTGCGCTACCACGGCTATCAGTTTGGCGAATACAACCCCTTTTTGGGGGATGGGCGCGGCTTTCTCTACGGCCAGGTGCGGGGTGTCGATGGCGAACTCTACGACTTTGGCACCAAGGGATCGGGTACCACGCCCTACTCGCGGGGCGGCGATGGACGGCTGACCCTGAAGGGCGGCGTGCGGGAGGTGCTGGCCTCGGAAGCACTCCATGCCCTGGGCGTCACCACATCCCGTACCTTTAGCCTAGTGGAAACCGGGGAAGCCCTGTGGCGTGGCGATGAGCCTTCCCCCACACGGTCGTCGGTGATGGTGCGGTTTAGCCGTTCCCACCTTCGCTTTGGCACCTTTGAACGGCTGGAATACCACAATCGGCCCGACCTGATCGCCAAGCTGCTGGAGCACGTTATCGACGTTTACTATCCAGCGGTGCGCCTGTTCACCGATTCCCAGGAGCGGTTTGTGCGCTTCTACGATGAACTGGTGGAGCGGGTGGCGCAGTTGGTGGCCCAGTGGATGGCCGTGGGCTTTTGCCATGGGGTGCTGAACACCGACAACATGTCCATCACCGGGGAAAGCTTTGACTACGGCCCCTACGCCTTCATGGACAAGTTTGACCGTCGCTTCACCGCCGCCTATTTCGACTACTCAGGCCGCTATAGCTACGGCAACCAGCCGATCATCTGCCAGATGAACCTAAAGGCGCTGCAAAAGCCCCTGAAACTGGTGATGCCGGAAGCGGAAATGGATGCCGCCCTCGCCCAATACAAAGACCGCTATCAGCACCACTACCAGCAGCTGATGCTGAGAAAACTCGGCTTTGGGGCCGATCAAATCGCCCTGCTAACGGACGACCTCGCCACTACCTTGGTGAACCAAACCCAAGAACTTCTGGCCGCTGTGGAAGTGGGCTACCACGACTTTTTCCTGGGCCTAACCCAGCAATTTTCCCCTCAGTGGCGGGCGGAACTAGATCCAATTTTGGCCACCACCCTAGAAGCCTCCGACCCCGCAGCGGCGGAACGACTCCAGCTTTGGCGGCAGTGGTACCATCAGGCGCTGCAATCTCTCCCAGAATCCGCCCTGGAGAAGATTCAGCACACCCTGCGAACCACGAACCCCGAAACCGTGCTGCTGCGGCCCGAAATTGAGGCCATTTGGGAACCGATCACCGTCGAAGACAACTGGCAACCGTTCTATGACCTGCTGCAACGGGTACAACAGCCCTTTGGGGGCTAAGGTTAAATCCTGCTTGGCTACCCTGGATGCGCCTATGGTGCATTGCGGCTAACCAAAGCGATCAGAGGGGGGCCAATAGGGTTGCAGCCGCGAATGCGCCCTGCCCTGGGTTTTAAGGACAATGGGGCAATCATGTCGTTAAACCTGGGCGAGGAGAGTGCTGAGGGAGCGGTCGATCACCTGCTTTAGCACTAGGGCCGTCCAGTCTATATCCGCAGCGGTGGTGTGCCGCCCCAGGCTCAGCCGAATGCCGCATTTGGCCGCACGTTCGCCATAGCCCATGGCGGTGAGGATAGGGCTGGGGGTAAGGGTGCCGCTGTTGCAGGCCGCTCCGGCACTGATGCCGATGCCTGCTAGGTTCATCTGCCGCACCAGGGTTTTGCCGCTCACCCGTTCGCCATCGCCGCTGGTGAGGCAGAAACTGGCGTGGTGGGGCAGTCGGTGGTCTAAATCTCCGGTGGGCACCAGTCCAGGCACATCCGCCAGTTGGGAAAAGAGTCGATCCCGCAAGACCGTCAGCCGCTGGGTTTCTTGGGTCATTTCTTGCTGGGCCAAGGCCGCCGCCACCCCAAATCCGGCAATGCTGGGCAAGGCTTGGGTACCCGACCGCAGGCCCATCTCCTGACCACCGCCCCCCAAAAGGGGCCGCAACGACACCCCAGGCCGCACGTATAGGGCACCAACTCCCTGGGGGCCGTAGATTTTGTGGCTTGACAAAGACAGTAAATCAACGGGCAAGGTTTGAACATCAATGGGCAGGCGTCCGGCCACCTGCACGGCATCGGTGTGGAAGATGGCCCCGTGGTCGCGGGCGATTTGGCCCAACTGGGCGATGGGTTGCAGGGTGCCCACTTCGCTTTGGCCGTAGATGATCGACACCAGCACCGTGTTGCTTTGCAGGGCGCGACGCAGCACCTCAGGATGAACCCGCCCCCGACTATCCACGGGCAAACGGGTGACTTGCCAGCCCTGGGCTTCGAGGAATTGGGCGGGTTGGTTAATGGCGGAATGCTCCACCGCCGAGATAATGACGTGCTGGGGCCGCTCGAAGGTGTGGGCAATGCCCAGCAGGGCGAGATTATCGGCCTCGGTGCCGCCAGCGGTAAACAAGACCGATTCCGCTGGGGCATGGATCAGCCCCGCCACCTGGAAGCGAGCTTGCTCTAGCACGGTGGCGGCGCGGTTGCCCCACTGGTGCAGGCTGGAGGGATTGCCCCACTGATCCGCCATTACCGATTGCACGGTGGCGATCACCTCCGGGCGCGGTGGCGTGGTGGCGCTATAGTCCAGATAAATTTGCATCGCCCAATCCTCTCCCGCGTTGGCCTTTGGGGATGATCCCCATCGCCTATCCTAGCAGGGTGCTAGGGCAGGCCACGCCTCCCCAGCCCGATTCTCGGCGCGATGCGGCCCAGTCTGGGATGCGCCTTCCCAGGCCATGGCTTCGTCACTATCGCGATGGGCCTCGTAGGTCAATGTAAACTTTCGTACTTCCTCACACCATCCTCGCTGACAGGAGACATACTTTGGCATCTCTGCGATATCAGCAGGTTCCGCTAGCCCTTGGGCGGCTCTCTGGGGTGGCGGAGGTCGTCAGCCCAATCCTAGGGACGGGCAACGTGAACCTCTGATCCCCTAGGCTAATGCCCTGATCGGCGGCGGTAGTCCGGGCTTGGGTCAAGGCTTGGGCCATTGCTTCCACTTGGTCAACTCCGGTGTGTTGCAGCGCCACCAGCCACGCCCAACCCAGATCCACCAAATCGGCCACGGCGACGCCGCCATAGCTGGGTTCAAAGGGACGCAAACGGTTGACGCCTTCGCCAATCAAAATGGTGGCTCCGCGCCAGTTGTGGTTGCCCAGGTGATATAGCCCTACGGCAATCTGCAAAATGCCCTGATAGAACGGTTTTTCCATGGATTCTGCTTCCATCCACAGCGCTTCTAGCACATCGTGGCAAGCGTAGTATTCACCCTGATTAAACAGGGTAATTCCGGCAGTGAGGGAGATCTCAGGGTTGGTGTTGGAGATGTTCTCTGGGGCGCTCTCAGGGGCGTTCTCAGGGGCACTTTCTAGAGGGGAATCTGGGGTGTTTTCCAAAGGAGGGAAATCCGGCATGGGTGACGAGGGAAATCTGGCGTAGACAAGGGAACTGGCACAGGGCGCTAGTTTCATCCTAAGGCAGAGGTGATATTCTCCATTCTGAGTGTGTGTGATGAGGAAACGAGTATGGTAAGTTCTCCGGTTCGGCCTACGGGAAGTGCTCCCGTTGGGCAGCGGGATCGTTCCCAAGACTTTGCGGGGGCACTGGCGGGGCTACATCTGCCCAACACCCCTTTATTTGGCACCGACGGCATTCGCGGCAAGGCGGGGGATTTGCTGACTGCTCCCCTCGCCATGGAGGTGGGCTATTGGGCGGGGCAGGTGTTGCGTAGCCAAGGCCAAGCCCACGGCCCCATCATTGTCGGTCAAGATTCTCGCAACTCTGGCCATATGCTGGCCAATGCCCTTTCGGCGGGGCTCACTTCAGCGGGGCTGGATGTGTGGCATTTAGGGCTTTGTCCTACTCCCACGGTGGCTTACCTGGCCGAATCCTGCGACGCCATGGGCGGCATTATGGTGTCCGCCAGCCACAACCCCCCGGAGGACAACGGCATCAAGTTCTTTGGCGGCGATGGCACCAAGCTCAGCAGCACTGTCCAGGCCACCATTGAAGCCGCCCTGCGTGGTCACACCGAAGGGCTGAACCTAGAGCCTACTCCCGGCTGGGGCCAGTGCTACTATCGGCCCGAACTGGTGAACCGCTACATTAGCTTTTTGCAAGAGCCGCTGCTGCCCAACCTCGACCTGCGCGGCATGAAGGTGGTGCTAGATCTGGCCTGGGGTTCCGCTACCCGCTTGGCCGAGCAGGTCTTCCAAGCCACCGGGGCCGAGGTGGTGATCCTCCACGGCAGTCCCGACGGCAACCAAATTAACGTCCACTGCGGATCTACCCACCTGGAGCCGATCAAAGCCGCCGTGAAAGCCCACGGAGCCGACCTCGGTTTTGCCTTTGATGGCGACGCCGACCGGGTGATGGCTGTGGATGCCGAGGGCCGGGTGGTGGATGGCGACTATATCCTCTACCTCTGGGGCAAGCACCTGCAAGCCCAAAATCGCCTGCCCGACAACACTATCATTTCCACGGTGATGGCCAACCTGGGCTTTGAGCGGGCCTGGGAAAAACTGGGCGGCACCCTGGTACGTACCAAGGTGGGCGATCAGTACGTCCACGCCGAAATGGTGAACCGAGGAGCCAAGCTGGGCGGTGAACAGTCTGGCCACATCCTCTGCCACCACTACAGCCTCACGGGCGACGGCATCCTCACCGCCCTGCATCTGGCCTCCCTCGTGCAGCGCCTTGGCGGTTCCCTCTCGGCCTTGATTGACCAAAGCTTCCAGACCTACCCCCAGCGCTTGCAAAATGTCCGTGTTACCGACCGAGAGCGGCGGATGCACTGGCAAGGTTGTGACCCCGTGCAGCGGGCCATTGCCGAAGCCGAAGCCGCCATGGGCAGCGAAGGCCGTGTCCTTGTACGCCCCTCCGGCACCGAACCCGTGATCCGCGTCATGGTGGAAGCGATTCAGCAAGACCTGGTGGATTACTGGACGCAGCACATTTCTACCGTTGTGGCCAACCACCTAGCGGTCTAAAACAGCCACTCAATCCAACCCACTCAACGAACCCGGCCTCTCACCCTAGCGCCCTGTCATGGCCCTAGCTAGGGAGCATAGCGCCGGGTTTTTTGTGGGCTGTTTTGCCCGGGGAGACGCTCTGCGCATGGCCTTCTGGAGGAAAGGAAGCAACGCGGAACTGCCCCTTCTTCACCCTGGCTTTGTCCTCAGATTCAGACGCCCTTTCACCTGGTTTTTGGGGATTCAATCAGATACTTTTACGACTTTTTTGACCTTTGTTTTTTTAACCTTTAATTAGACGCAATCTAACTACGAAGAAAGGGAACCTCATCACCTTTCAGAACAGAGATTGCGATAAATCCGTATTTTCTCTAGGGTGGGTATTAAGGGCTAAAGTAGAATTACGGATACAACATTAAAAAGTATTGCGGGAGTAATTTTTTTGGCGCAGGAGTGTTGATTTGATAAGGCGCTTGGGTAAGCTCTAAATTATGATCAATAACTACATTCTCTTGAGCATTGCTTCTATGACGCTGCCTTAGTCCCTGTGTCTTAATACCTGATCTCTTAAATTTCATCGCTACGCATCGCTCCCCTTGCGAAGGAAGGCACCTTTCACCTGCTCATTATTGGCTCAAAATTCGTTGGCTATGGCGACCCTGTCACCCCTGCACGGCAGACTCGCTGCCAAGCTACGGCTGACTTCCAGGATTTCGGGCTCATTTTGCCATGCCGCTGATATTCGAGGGCCTGGGTGCCTTGGATTTCTCTAGATGGATGGTGGTCTGGGCGCGAAGGGAATTTATCCCCAGCATCACCTCCAAAATTTGGCCGACACTCGCTTGTTTCTACCTCCATCAATTTCCCTGGTGATATTTCTATGACGAGTTCTATTGAGTTTGCGCCTACCTCTTCTGAATGGGTAAATCTACCGCGCACGGGCGATACCAATAAGGGGGCTACCGATGGCGTGTGGACGGCCAATGCCTCGGATTTGGTGGGGAATGACGCGAACCCCTACCTGCAAATCCAGGCCGACGGCAACGGCAACATTGCCTTCAAGGTGCTGGCGGAACCCCAGTCGGGCAACTTCAAGGCGCTGATGGGGATTTTTGTGGACGTGGATGGCGACGGCAGCCCCGACTTCACCATTCAGTTGGATGTGGTCAACGTCACGGGTGGCTATACCGTGGGCCAACTCCAGTTCATCCCCATTCTGACGGGCATCACCGCCGAGGCCAACACTCGACCCAATAACACGGTGATTCCGGCGGCCAACTCTGGCACCTACTTCAACCTCAAGGACGGCAGCCAAACTCAGCCCGACAATGTGCGTGTGTTTGGCTTTGGCACCGGGGCGGATGGGTTCCTAAATTCCGACGTGGACGGCGACGGTAGCCGTGAAAACTACTACGTTTTTAGCTTCAGCTTGGCCCAGTTGGATACGTTCCGTAACCTGGTGGCCAATACCTATAACGGCGGCACAGCCAACTCGGTTTACAAGGAAATCCCCCAGTGGCCGACGGATCAGACCCGGATCTATGCGGCGGGTCTGACGGCCTCTAATAGTTTGAACGCCATCAACGGTGATATTGGCGGTGGCCCCTATACCACCAGCAGCACTTGGCGGGATATTTTTGGCTATCAGCCGCCCCTGCCCCCCATTGCCGCCAACGATGCGGCCACGGTATTAGAAGACGGTGGCCCTGTCACAGGCAACCTGCTGGCCAACGACAGCGACCCCAACAACGACCCCCTGCGGGTGAGCCAGTTTGTCCTCAACGGCACCACCTACACCCTCAATGCGGGCAACCCCTCCCAGACGGTTATCCTGGCAGGCGTTGGCACCTTCACCCTTGGCCAAGACGGCAGCTACAGCTTTACCCCCATTGCCAACTATGCGGGGCCAGTGCCCCTGGTGACTTACACCGTGTCCGATGGGGCGTTGTCTAGCACCGCCACCCTGGCCATTAGCATCACCCCCGTCAACGATGCCCCCACCGCTGCCAGCAGTACCCTCACCATCAACGAAGACACGGGCTATGCCTTTTCGGCCAATGACTTTGGCTTTGCCGACCCCAACGATACCCCCGCCAACGGCTTCCAAAGCGTCGTCATTACCACCCTACCCACCGCTGGCACCCTCACCCTCAACGGTGTTGCAGTAATCGCAGGGCAAGAAATTAGCGTAGCTAACCTGGCTAACCTGGTCTACACCCCAGGGCAGGATGAAAACGGCAACGGCTACGCCAGCTTTACCTTCCAGGTGCGAGACAACGGCGGCACCGCCAACGGTGGCACGGATCTCTCTGCCCCCAGCACCATTACCTTTGACGTGACCCCGGTGAACGATGCCCCGGTGGCCAATGTAGACACCGCCATCGCCCGCGAAGAGGGGTTCAATACCAATACCAGCACGGTCATCACCCCCGGCATTAACCCCAGCGGCAATGTGCTGGATAACGACACCGATGTGGATGCGGGCGACACCAAAACCGTCGCTAGTATCTTTAACCCGGTGACGGGTAACGGTGGCTCTCCAGTCGCAGGCAGTACCTCAACCTCAAGCGCCATCGTCATCACTGGCGCATACGGCAACTTAGTCCTTGGGGCCGACGGCAGCTACATCTACGAAGTAGACAACGCCAACCCCACGGTGCAAGCCCTGCGCTTGCAGACCGACACCCTCACCGAAACCTTTACCTATACGGTGCGCGATGCCGCTGGGGCCACCTCCACCAGCACCCTCACTGTCACCATTCAAGGGGCCAACGACGCCCCCGTTGCCAACGACGACTTCAACTTTGCGACCGGAACCGCAGGCTCGATGGGCACTGAGGTTGTTAGCGGCAACGTTCTCACTAACGACACCGATGTGGATGCGGGGGATACCAAAGCCCTAGCAGGTACAAGCGCCAGCGCCAATGGCACCTCTCCTGGGGCAACCGTCACCACAACAATTACCCTGGCCAGCGTGCTCGGTATTGAGGTGGGGCGGTTTGTCCGCTACAGCAGCGATGGTTCGACACTAAAGGATGCTGGTGGCAATAACATTACTGTCACCGCCATTAACGGCAATACCGTTACTCTATCTGGCGGAGGCACGACTTCTGCTGTCAGTAACGGCTTAAGTCTACTATTTGCCACGGTGCCCACTGGAAACGGTACCACTCCGGTTACAACCACGGTAAGCTCCTTTGTCTCGGCCACGGCTCCCAGCAACACCATTAACCTAAGTGCTATTGATGGCACGGTGGTTGCCGGAATGACCATCACGGGCATCGATGCCGGGGGCAATGCCTTCACCCGCACCGTGACGGCGGTAACGAGTAACTCCATCACCATCGACGGAGCAGCCCTCAGCGTTAGCACAACCAGTCCGGCCCTGAGCTTTACCAATACCATCAGTGGCCCCGTCACCCTCATTGGGCAATTTGGCACCCTCAGCCTCAACCACGGGGGCGTTGCCGGGGCCTATGTCTATACCCCCAACAATGGCCTAGCCGCAGGTACCTACGCCGACACCTTTAACTACACCATGCAGGATGCATTGGGGGCCACCAGTTCGGCCACCCTCACCATCAACCTTCAGGTGCAGCCCGCCCCGCCCACCGCCAACCCTGATATCGCGACGGCCATTGAAGTTGGTAACGGGATTGCGGGAACGAATCCGTCGGGTAACGTAATTACAGGCCCCGGCGGCGTGGATGTGGGGTCTACCCTGTCTGTGCAGCGGGCCTGGGCGTCTACCACCACCACCGAAACAAACGTTGGCACGAACACCGTCATCAATGGCCAATACGGCACCCTGACTATCAGCAGCACTGGCGAGTATACCTATACGCTGAACAACACCCTGCCAGCGGTTGAGGCGCTGCGTACCGCCACCGATACCCTTACCGAAACCTTCTTCTATCGGTTGACCAACGGCACCCAAACCGACGTCACCACCCTGACGATTACGATTCAGGGCAGCAACGATGCCCCCATTGCCACCGCCGATACGGCCACGGCCACCGAAGCCGGGGGCACGGACAACACCGTACCGGGCTTTAACCCCAGTGGCAATGTGTTGGCCAACGACACCGATGTGGACGCGGGGGATACCAAAACGGTATCAGCGGCGAGCGTGGGGGCAGGCGCACTCACCAACCTGTCGGGGGGCACCATTACCCTCACGGGTACCTACGGCAACCTGGTACTGAATGCCGATGGCAGCTACACCTACACCCTGAGAAATGGAGACGCCAACGTCAATGCCCTCGCCGCTGGGCAAAGCGTCAACGATGTCTTTACCTACCAGATGCAGGATACGGCGGGAGCCCTATCCACCAGCACCCTCACCATCACCGTCAATGGGGCCAACGATGCTCCGATAAACACCACGCCTGCCTCCATTACTGCCGCCGAGGGCATTGCTACGTCAATTGTGGGGATTAGCGTGGGCGACCCCGACAACAACCCCAGCCAAACCCTGACCAGCGAACTCGCAACCGTGCGGTTGACGGTTAACCATGGTTCCCTGACCATCGGCAACCTGAACGGGGCTACCATTAGCAGCGGGGGTAACGGTACCGCCACCCTCACTCTCTCCGGCACCCAGGAGCAAATTAACGCCGCTCTCGCCACCCTAAGCTACCAGGGAGATGCCTACTTCAGCGGATCCGATAGCCTCACGGTGGTCTCTACTGATGGGCTGGGCCTGAGCGATACCAGCACCATTGCCCTCAACGTCACCCCCGATAATCGCGCCCTCACCGTCAGCAGCCCCACCGTCAATGAAGCCTCACCCTATGCGGTGTTTACCGTCGATGGCGTGGTTGGGCAAAAGGTGGGCCTCTCCCTCACGGGCCTCACCGCTACCCTGGGTGCAGACTTCTCCCCCAACCTGGAATACTGGGACGGCACCAAATGGGCGGCCTACACTGGGGTGCCTGTAGAGATTCCCGGCACCAATCCGGGGGGATCCGCCAGTGGTGGACAACTCTTTGTTCGCACCGCCATTCTGGATGATGAAGCCTTTGAAGGATCCGAAACCTTCCGGCTCACCGCTACCAATACCGCTGGCACTCAGTACAACGGTACGGGCACCATCCGCGATGATGGCACGGGCCTGATTTTCAATAACAACGGCGTCAGCGACGGCAGCGCTAACGGTTCCGTTACCAAAGACGATGACCGCCCCCTCACGGTCAGTAGCCCCACGGTTAACGAAGCCTCACCCTTCATCATCTTTGAAGTGGGCGGAGCCGCAAACCAGTGGGTACAGCTTGCTCTCAACGGCGGCAGCGCCACCCTCGGCACCGACTTTGGCGATACCCTCCAATACTGGAACGGCACCGCCTGGGTGAATTACACCGCCAATAGCTTGATCCAACTGCCCAATAGCGGCCCGCTGCTGGTGCGTACCACCATCACCAATGATGGCACCTACGAAGGGGCCGAGAACTTTGGCCTCACCGCCACCAATACCGGGGGCGGCGTTACCCAGGGCATCGGTACCATCGTCGATGACGGCACCGGGGAGAAATTTACAGGCGATGTGGATGGTAATGGCAATCCGGTCAAGGAGACAACGGGACTAGACAACGACCTGCGGGTGGATGTGGTAGCCGCTGGCCCGGTCAACGAAGCCTCGCCCTATGCCTTCTTCACGGTGACGGGTACCGCTGGCGAAAACCTGTTCCTCACCCTCGGCAACACCGCTATCACCACCGACCAAGACGCCACCATCAGCGGCTTCACGGTGGAATACTCCATCGACGGCGGCACCACCTGGCTCACCTACAGCACCGGGGATGACGACTACTCCGTTCCGGTAATTCCTGGGAGTGGCAGCGTTTTAGTTCGGGTCAACATCGCCTCCGAATCCGACACAGTCTTTGAAGGCCCCGAAACCTTCACCCTCACGGGCAGCATCGCCACCGGGGCCGGAGCCACCAGTACCGCCACGACCACCATCGTCGATAACGGTACGGGGGTGAAATATCCCGGCACCCTCACAGGCAGCATTCCCACCACCGACACCACCAATCTGGACGACGACCGTGCCCTGGCAGTAAATAGCATCACCGTCAACGAAGCCTCACCCTTTGCGGTATTCACCGTCACGGGGGTCGCGGGTCAACAGGTGCAGCTTGCCCTGGCCAACGGTACGGCCACCAGCCCCGCTGACTTTGGCACCGCCCTGGAATACTGGAACGGCAGCGCTTGGGTGAGCTATACCCCTGGCAGCTTTGTGGCGATTCCGGCGGGGGGCACGACCCTGCTGGTGCGTAACCCGATTGTCAATGACGCCACCTTTGAAGGCCCCGAAACCTTCACCCTCACTGCCACCAACACGGGCGGGACGGGGAATAGCGGCACCGCCACCATCGTGGATAACGGCACTGGGGTGAAATTCCCCGGCACGGTGACGGGCGGCGTTCCCACCACCGACACCACCAACCTCGATGACGACCGTGCCCTGGCGGTAAACAGCATCACCGTCAACGAAGCCTCACCCTTTGCGGTATTCACCGTCACGGGGGTCGCGGGTCAACAGGTGCAGCTTGCCCTGGCCAACGGCACCGCCACCAGCCCCACTGACTTTGGCACCGCCCTGGAATATTGGAACGGCAGCGCTTGGGTGAGCTATACCCCTGGCAGCTTTGTGGCAATTCCGGCGGGGGGCACTACGCTACTGGTGCGTAACCCGATTGTCAATGACGCCACCTTTGAAGGCCCCGAAACCTTCACCCTCACTGCCACCAACACGGGCGGGACGGGGAATAGCGGCACCGCCACCATCGTGGATAACGGCACTGGGGTGAAATTCCCCGGCACGGTGACGGGCGGCGTTCCCACCACCGACACCACCAACCTCGATGACGACCGTGCCCTGGCGGTAAACAGCATCACCGTCAACGAAGCCTCACCCTTTGCGGTATTCACCGTCACGGGGGTCGCGGGTCAACAGGTGCAGCTTGCCCTCAGCGATGGCACCGCCACCAGCCCCGCTGACTTTGGTGCAGCGCTGGAATACTGGAACGGCAGCGCCTGGGTGAGCTATACCCCTGGCAGCTTTGTGGCAATTCCGGCGGGGGGCACTACGCTACTGGTGCGTAACCCGATTATCAATGACGCCACCTTTGAAGGCCCCGAAACCTTCACCCTCACCGCCACCAACACGGGCGGGACGGGCAACACAGGCACCGCCACCATCGTGGATAACGGCACCGGGGTGAAGTATCCCGGCACCCTCACGGGCGGCGTTCCCACCACCGACACCACCAACCTAGACGACGACCGAGAGTTTGGAGTCAGCAGCATTGTCGTTAATGAAGCCTCGCCCTACGCAGTCTTTACGATTACGGCGGAACCGGGTAAGCAGGTAACGCTTGCCCTCAGCGATGGCACCGCCACCAGTCCTGCCGACTTTGGTACCGCTCTGGAATACTGGAACGGCACGGCCTGGGTGAACTACACCGCTGGAACGTTGATCACCATTTCCGCCAGTCGCACGTTGCTGGTGCGGAATCCTCTGGTCAACGACACCACCTTTGAAGGCCCCGAAACCTTTACCCTCGCCGCCACCAATGACCTAGGGGCCGTGGTGACAGGCACCGCCACCATCGTAGATGACGGCACGGGGGTGAAATATCCCGGCACGGTGACGGGTGGACTGCCCACTGCCGACACCACCAATCTGGACGACGACCGGGAATTGGCGGTAAACAGCATCACCGTCAACGAAGCCTCGCCCTTTGCGGTGTTTACCGTCACAGGGGGAGCAGGCCAACAGGTGCAGCTTGCCCTCAGCGATGGCACGGCCACCAGCCCCGCTGACTTTGGCACCGCCCTGGAATACTGGAACGGCAGCGCCTGGGTGAGCTATGCCCCTGGCAGCTTTGTGGCGATTCCGGCGGGGGGCACGACCCTGCTGGTGCGGAACCCGATTATCAATGATGCCACCTTTGAAGGCCCCGAAACCTTCACCCTCACCGCCACCAACACGGGCGGGACGGGCAACACAGGCACCGCCACCATCGTGGATAACGGCACCGGGGTGAAGTATCCCGGCACAGTAACGGGCGGCGTTCCCACCACCGACACCACCAACCTCGACGACGACCGGGAATTGGGCGTTAACAATATCACCGTTAATGAAGGATCGCCCTACGCGGTGTTTACCGTTACGGGGGAAGCGGGCAAGGGCATCACCCTGGCTTTGGTCGATGGTGCGGCCAAGATCTCGGATGACTACGGCCCAGGGCTGGAATACTGGAACGGCACCAGTTGGGAAAACTACAGCGCGGGTGCTGTCATCACCCTTCCCCTGAGCCGCACGCTGTTGGTACGCACGGCGATCCTCAACGACAGTATCTTTGAAGGCCCCGAGACCTTTAGCCTAACCGCGACGAATGATGTGGGCACGGTAGCAACAGGGACGGCCACCGTTGTGGATGACGGCACGGGAGTGAAGTTCCCAGACATGGCTCCCGACCCCAGTGGCAACCCCGTCACCAATACCACCAACCTTGACAACGACCTGCGGGTCAATGTGGCGGCGATTGGCCCAGTGAACGAAGCTTCGCCCTATGCCTTCTTTACCGTGACAGGTACCGTAGGCCAACCTCTTTCTCTGGCCCTGGGCAACACCGCCACCACCGCTGACAAAGACGCCACCATCGGCGGCTTTACGATGCAATACTCCACCGATGGCGGAGCCACCTGGCAGCTTTACAGTAAGCCGCCCATCATCCCCAGCAGCGGTACCGTTCTCGTCCGGGTAAATATCACCTCCGAGGCCGACACCACCTTTGAAGGGCCAGAAACCTTTACCCTCACGGGCCGCATCGCCACCGGAGCCGGAGCCACCAGTACCGCTACCGCCACCATCGTGGACAACGGTACAGGCTCCCGATACCCCGGCACCGTTACGGGGGGTGTTCCCAATCGCACAACTATTAACCTGGACGACGACCGCTTGCTGAGTGTCAACAACATTACGGTCAATGAAGCCTCGCCCTATGCGGTGTTTACCGTTACTGGGGCCACGGGGCAACAGGTGAAACTGGCCTTGGCGGGCGGCACCGCCACCCCCGGCGCAGACTTTGGCACCGCCCTGCAATACTGGAACGGCACTAGTTGGGTGAACTACACCGCCAACAGCTTTGTCCCCATTCCCCCTGGCGGCACCACCCTGCTGGTTCGCACCACCATCATCAACGACACCCTCTTTGAAGGGGCCGAAACCTTCCGGCTCACCGCCACCAACACCGGGGGCACAGGCCGCACGGGTACCGCCACCATCCGCGATGACGGGGCTGGGGTGAAATACCCTGGCACGGTCAGCGGCGGCGTGCCTGTGACCAACACCACGAATCTGGATAATGACAGCAGTCCGGTCAACGTCCCGCCTGTCACCGTGGGCACCATCGCCAATCGGACTAATAACGATGGTGCGACGATTGCTCCGCTGGACATTCGGAGCTTCTTCCGTGACCCCAATGGCGACAGGCTGACCTACAGTGTGCGGGGGCTACCCACGGGCCTCCGTCTGGATCCCGCAACGGGCATCATTAGTGGCACGATTAACCGCAGCGCCTCCCAGGGGGGAAGCAATGGGCTGTATACAACCGTCATCACCGCCAACGACGGCAAGGGCGGCACCACCAGCCAAACCTTTACCTGGCAGGTGAGCAACCCCCTCCCCATCGCCGTCAACGACCGGGCCAGCGTGACAGAAGACCGGGTGCTGCGGGCTACGGGCAACCTGATGGCCAATGACCGCGACCCCGATGGCGATCCGATTTCCGTGATCAATGTACGCGGGAATACGACGGGGCGAGTCGTGGGCACCTATGGCACCCTGGTTTGGGGAGCCAATGGCACCTATACCTACACCCTCAACAACGCCCTGGCCTCGGTGCAGCGGCTGGGGGCGGGGCAAACCGTCAATGATGTCTTTGCCTACACCATCCGCGACCGCGATGGCGGCACGGCGAGGGCTAACCTCACGGTGGCCGTCAACGGCACCAACGATGCCCCCTTACTTGACCTCAACGGCAGCCTAGCGGGGACAGGACACACCACCACCTACAATGCTGCGCTGGGGCGGGTGGCCATTGCGCCCACCACGGTTCGGATTACGGATGCCGACAGTCCTCGACTGGTCTCCGCTACCATCACCCTGACCAATCGGTTGAATGGTAATGCGGAACGGTTGGTGGCTGGGCTGCTTCCTCCAGGGATTACGGCCCGCGCCTACAACCCCACCACCGGACAACTGGTGCTCACCGGATCAGCAACCTTGGCAGCCTACCAAGCCGCCATTGCCGCCATCACTTACCAAAATACGGCCCTCTATCCCAGCCGTCAAAACCGCACGATTCAAGTGGTGGTTAACGACGGCAGGGCCAACAGTAACCTGGCCACCACCGTGGTGCGTTGGTCGAACGAATTTTATGGCACCAATGGCAATGACATCATCAACGGCAGCAGCGGCAGCATTAGCGGCCTCAGCAGCACCAACGTGTTCTATGCGGGCGGCGGCGATGACATCGTGAACGGCGGCAGCAATGTCGATCTGATCTACGGCGGCACGGGCAACGACATTCTCAACGGCGGCGGCGGCAATGACCGGGTCTATGGCGAAGCGGGTGACGACATCCTCAACGGCGGCACCGGAGACGACTACCTGAACGGCGGCACCGGGAATGACATCCTCAACGGCGGCAGCGGTAACGATACCCTGATTGGCGGTGCCGGGAATGACATCCTCAACGGCGGCAGCGGTAACGACATCCTCGTGGGCGGCCCCGGCAGTGATCGGCTGACCGGGGGCCAAGGACGCGACATCTTCCGATTCAACGCCGTCAGCGAGGGCCTAGATACGATCACCGACTTCGAGATTTTGCAGGATCGCATTGATCTCAGTCAGATTGCGGGACTGCGCTGGGGCAATGTCGGCTTCCAGCAGCGCGGATCAGATACCCTGCTCTCGGTGACAATGGGTGGACAAAATCAACCTTTGGCCACCCTGCTGAATGTCAACGCCAACACCCTAACGGCGCAGCACGTTATCCTCCCTGGCCAAGTCTAAGCCCCTTGATCCCCTTCCCTACCGTTCACCTGTACCTGCTCTACCCATGGCTAGCCCCTCTTTGTTGCCCCTGATCTCTGCGCTTCCGGTTGTCTTGGTAGCGGTGCCCCTGGCAGCGGTTGCCAACCCCACGCCCCCACCCCCCGATCTCCTACTCACAGCGACCTCGATGGCTCAAACCACGGGTGTTCCGGCGCAAATTGCGGATCCAAGCACCTTCTTCTTCCTGGTGGCCCAGGCAGAGAATCCAGCGGCTGACCCTGCCGCGAACGGGACTGAAGATCCAGGGAATCCTGCCGCTAGCGAAACCGAAGCCTTCGGCGATCCAGGGGCGTCCTCGGTGGATTTAAGGGTGCGGCCTCGTGTGGGGGCGGGCTACAGCACCGACGGCGGTGGCTATCCTTCCCTAGGGCGGTTTGAGGCGTTCGTTCCGGTCTGGCAAACCGTGGGGGAAGCCGTGAGCTTTCTGGAGGGCCGGATTGTCGTCAACAGTGACGACACCGTGGCCGGGGGCGCGGCCCTCGGCTATCGCGGCTATAGCCCAACGGCGGATCGTATCCGGGGTGGCTACCTAGGGTTTGACCTGCGCGGCACCTCCGGCGGCACCTTTTCCCAACTGGGCACGGGCTACGAAAGCCTGGGCCGAAACTGGGATTTTCGGATCAATGGCTACCTGCCCGTGGGCGACCGGGAGCGCACCCTGCGCGATGAAACCATTGATGTCGGCTTCCAAGCCTCCACCCGATTCCAGGGGAACCTGCTGCTGCTCGAAACCGAGCGCCAACGCCTGCGGTTATTGGATCAAGAAAGCGCCCTAGGTGGCTTTGATGCCGAGGCAGGCACCCGTTTGGCGGGCTGGGAAACGGGGGATTTGAAAGGGTTTGGCGGTGTTTACCTTCAGGGTGCGCCGAGTTTGGGCAGTTACCTGGGTTGGCGGCTGCGGCTGGCGGCGGATATCACCCCCAACTTCAACAGTGGGCTGGCGTTGCAGGGGGATGGCCTGTTTGGCACGCGGCTGGTCTTTTCCGTGGGGGCCACCTTTCCCGGCATTCGCCCCGCTGGGGAAATCCCTGACGCCGACCAGGTACGCGCCCGCCTAGGAGAGCCCACCGCCCGACAGCCGGAAATTGCCGTGCAAATCACCTCCGAGCGCGAGGAACTGGTGGAACGAGCGTCCCAAGCCTTGCAAAACCCAGAGCGGGAGGAAGACTACCGTTTCCAGCATGTGGTGCTGGGCCGCAGCGGTGGCGATGGCACCTTTGAAAATCCCTTTGGCACCGTTCAAGACGCCCTCGATGCCACGGTGAGCGACGGCAACGATGTGGTCTATGTGGACGGGGCCACGGACGTGCTGATTCCTGCCCTCACCATCCCCGACCAGGTGCAGTTGCTCTCCCAGGGGCCACGGCAGCAACTTGCGGGCCTTCCCTTCTCCGGCTTTGAGATTACCCCCACCCGCCTGCCCTTTTCCGCCACCGTAAACTATGTCGATGGCATTGTGGTGGAACTGCCCTTCTCTGGGGACGGCAACTTCCCCCGCATGGATGGCGCAACCCTGGGCAACCGCACGGTGCTGGCGGGCTTCCGGTTCGAGGACGTGGCGGGCAATGCCGTGGTGGGCAACGGCGTCAGCAATGTGGAACTGCGGAACAACACCATCACCAACCCCGGCCAGCGGGGGATTTTCCTTAACGATGTGGGCGGCAGCGTCATTCTGTTCGACAACGTGGCCAATGGGGCGCGAGGCACCGCCGCCGATTCGGGCCAGGGCATCCTAATTCGCAACACCACCACCTTGAACGCCGCCAACATCACCATTGCTGGATTCCAGGCCAATCGCAACCGGGTCGGCATGGAACTGGCGGCGATTGGATCCCTCACGCCCAGGGAAGCCCCCAACCAGATCATCATCGTTGGCCCCAGCAACCCCAACAACACCAGCATCGGCCTCAGCCCCGGCACCACGATCACCAACAGTCTCAGCAACAACCGAGAAGGGGGGCTGCGCATCGTAGCGGCGGATTTGGGGGGCCAGGAAGTGATTGTGGAAGGGACTACCATCAGCAACAATGGCGGCGATGGTGTAACGGTGTTGGGTGGCACTCCGGGAGGGAGCCTGATCAGCTTCCAGGAGGTGGACATTCGGGACGGCGTCATTTCTAACAACCGAGGCAACGGCCTCCGCATCCAGGCCAACGAGTCGGCCACCCAGGAATTCAACCTGGATCGCAACCAGATCACCAACAACGACGGCGCAGGCTTGATCAGCGTGGCCAATGATTTGGCGCTCCAGGAGTTTGTCCTCAAGACCGACCTAGGTTCTCTGGGCATTGGCGAGAACCTGATTTCCGGCAACGGTGGCCCCGGCCTCAGCTTTACCACCACCAACGCCGAAACCCTGCTGATTGAACTGTCCCAAAACCAGTTCGAGAACAACGACAACGGCGGGCTCGATATCGAAGTGACGGCGGACAATACGGCGCGGGTGTGCTTTATTGCCGCCACCAACACTGGGAGCCCCACAATTCAACTCAATAACAACACGGTGGGCGAGTTCCAGGTGGGCGACTTGCCCAATCTCTCGGCCAACAACGACGGGGCCAGCGTCAACCTCAACCTAGTCGCGCCCCCCCCTGCCACCTTCACCAACATCAACCGCCAGGTCTGCCTCTAGGGGTTAGGGCTCACGGGGAAGGCCCTGTTGGTGGCTACAGATTGGTGAATGCAGAATCGACGCCCTAGGGCTCTTCCCCTTGGGGAAACCAGCGGCGTTGGCGTTCCCAGAAGCGTTGCCACCAGTCGGCGGGTTCTTGGTGGGGGCCATCGTGTTCGGTGGGGCGGTCGCTGGGGCCATCGACAACTAGGCTACCGACGTAATCGGCTTCGGCGTAAACGCGGTCGATCTGCTGGCGAATTTCCGCTAGGTCGGCCTCAGACACCACGCCGTTACTGGTGGCTTTGTAGAACTGCACCGTGACCCGAATCGGGTAATCCGGGTCACGTTCGATGGGCAGGCCGTCAATTTCGGTGAAGGGGCCTTCCACTGGGCCAGAGCCAATCACCGCTGATTCCACGTCACTGCGGCCACGGGAGGATTCCAGACTAGGGGCTGGGAGGGGCGCTGCCATAGAAAGGTTGTCCATCATACCGATACCGCCCATGGGCCTGACGGGTGCCCGTTGTTTGAGGGGCACCTGAATGAGCAGCACCAGGTTCATGCCTTCGCCCCCGGCGGCGAGGTCAGGATCCCGCTGGCCGGAGGCTTGGGCCTGGGCGGCAAAGTCGGTGAGCCGTTGCCCGGTAAAGCTGGCCCGTTCGCCGTTGCGGTTAAAGAACAGCCGTTGTCCCCACACTGGCCCTGCCTCTACGGTGTCGCGCTGGTTGTCGATGACGGTGATGCTGGTGCCTTCCCGCGTCGCCAAAATCGTCAGCACCGCCGGATCACCAGGGCGAGACTGGTAGTTAAACAACACCGGGTTGAAGGTGGCGCTGCCCTCCTGGGGAATGGGCAGAAACGCCGCCTGGGCACTGACCAGCACATGGCTATCCCGCTGGGCCAGCAGGGAATTCAGCCGTCCTTCCCAGGAATCGGGATCATGGAGATAATTGCGCAGGTTGCCCAACACCTCCGAAAGAGCCACCCGCCGCAGGCTTTGGCCGTCCTCGTTGCCCACCCGCACAAAGAAATTTTCCAGGGGGATGTCGGCGGTGACATCGGCAAAGTTGGGGTGGCGAATCACGGGCATGAGGTGAAGCTGATAGTCCCCCGTGCGCGGATCCCGGTGCTGCACCTGAATCGTCATGTCGCTGATGTTGGGGCCAACCGCCGATCCGTAGAAGCGGCCCGTATCCTCCCAGGTGATGTTGAGGATGTTGAGATTCAGCGCCGCCGCCAGCCGTTGGGCCACGGGGTCGGACACCATCGCCTTGGTGCGCTCAATCACTTGGCCGTAGGGATCTCTGGGAAGATGGGGCGGGCGGGAATCGGTAGGTGGAATGGGCATCGTGGAAGGAGGCGCGACTTCCGTCGGGGGCATTTCTGGCAGGGGCACTCCTGGCTCAATGGCTTGCAGACTCGCTGCCGACAGGGCCAACGTTGCGGTCACGGTTCCGAGGGTTAACCAAAGGCTGAGTGGGTATGTCATGGTCGGGGTCTCCCTGCTTCATGCCCCTAACCTACGCAAATTTTTCCCCAAATTCGGGACGGTTACTAAAATCGTAACTCCCCAGTCCCATCAGGGGGTTGCTTTTTATCAATTTATCGCTTAATAGTTATCTATGGTTGATTGCGATAGGGGATGCGCATACCCCCCTCCTCCAGTCAGTCCCATTCCGTGGTTATGCAGGGCACACTCATCGGTGCCCTTTTTTCTACCCTGCGGCGTTTCAGCGTTCCTGTCGGTCTTGTGAGGTTTCCATTGTCTATGACTGCTCTACCCCCGCTCACCCTCGGTATCCACACCGTACCCTATCCCATCATTCAAGGCGGCATGGGGATTCGTATCTCCGGCGCTAATTTGGCGGCGGCGGTGGCCAATGCTGGCGGAATTGGGATTATTTCGGCAGTGGGCCTAGGGATGAACTCCCCCTACTTTGACATTGACGAGAAAAGCCCGAAGAAGCGCCAAGAACAGTTTTTTGAGGCCAATCGCCTCGCCCTCATCGACGAGCTGCAAAAGGCCCGTGCCCTCAGCCCCAAGGGGATCATCGGCGTCAACATTATGGTGGCCGCACGCGACTATGAAACCCTAGCCCCCACCGCCGCCGATCATGGGGCCAACCTGATTATCTCCGGGGCTGGATTGCCGCTGGGTCTGCCCGGTCTCACCGCCCATCGGCCCGAGGTGGCCCTGGTGCCGATTATTTCCAGCGTGCGGGCTGCTCAGGTGGTGTGCAAAAAGTGGCAGCGCAACTTTAACCGTCTGCCCGATGCCTTTGTGGTGGAAAATCCCCAATCTGCCGGGGGCCACCTGGGGGCCAAGGCCGAGGAACTGGGCGATCCCGCCATTAGTTCCGAAGCGGTGATCCCCGCCCTGGTCAAGTATCTGGCCGACACCTACGATAGCCCCATCCCTGTGATTGCCGCCGGGGGCATCTATAGCCACGAAACCTTGGTGAAGGCCCTCGCCCTAGGGGCTAGCGGTGTGCAAATTGGCACCCGATTCATCGCCACCGAGGAATGCGACGCCGACCCCCGCTACAAAGAATTTCACCTCAACGCCGATCCGGCGGACGTGGTGCTGGTGCCTAGCCCCGTGGGCCTGCCGGGACGCGCCCTCCGCACTCCCTTTGTGGATCGGGTGATGGCTGGGGAACTGCCGGGGGAAAAAAGCCAGTGTTTTGCCAACTGCCTTCAGGTGTGCAAATTCCGCGATAAACGGGAAACCTACTGTATCCTTCGCGCCCTAGATCGGGCCTGCCGGGGGGATGTGGAAAACGGCCTGGTGTTTTCTGGTAGCCACGTCGGCCAAGGGGATCGACTGGTACCTGTTGCCGAGGTCATGCGGGAATTGGTGGTTGGGTAAGGGGGTGAAGCGGGATTGGGCAAAGCGGGTACCCTAGAGGTAGTTCACGGTCCGAGTTGGGGTAATATCCCGGCGGCGGCAATCTACTGGCATAAGGGGGAGTCTATGACTCGACGTGTTTGGCTTGGCCTAGGTACTCTCGCCCTGGCTGGGCTGGGGCTGGGGGTATCTCCGGCGGTGGCCATGCTGCCCCGGACAACCCTGCCATGGCAGCTTCAAACGGCGGTGTGTCTCAACGATTGGGCCACTGCCATTGACCATACCAGCGCCATGATAGCCCTACCCGACATTTCGGCCCAAAGCCGTCAGGAGTTGGTGGACTTTCGCCACAGGTTGCAGCGCTACCAGACCGAAAACCTCCAAATTCAGGGTCTTCCCGGCTGCGAAGAACACCTCACCCAGTACCTTGAAGTGGTGCCCACCCCCAGCCCGCCCCTTCAGCTAGATCGCGCCCTTCAGCGGCAGGCTGGAATCCCCGACCTCACCCCCGACCCCCTTACCCGGCAGATCAACGCTACCCAACGGGCCGGACTGCTGGAACCTGACCTGACCGACATCCCTGCATTGTCTCCAGCCTTGTTAATCGGCACACCCAACGGCACCGCCGTCACCGCTGGAGCCGTGAGTGCTGGGGTGGAGGTGTTTGCCTTTGTGGGGGGACAAGGGGATCAGGTGACGGTAGACGTGACGGTGACGCGCATCCTGCCCGGACTGCGCTACACCGATGATGACTCCCAACTGTACCTCTTCGACAGCCAGGGCTACCTGATTGCCAGCAACGACGACTTCAACGGCCTGCAATCTCGCCTAGACCATGTGCCCTTACCCGGCACTGACCTGTACTATGTGGCCGTTACCACCTACGGCAACTACCCCGAACTCAGCCCCGATGGCCAACTCCTAGGCTGGAGCGGTGGTGGCGGTAGTTTTATTGAATACACCCTCACCGTTACGGGGTTAACGCCCTCGGGCCAATTGGCCCTGCCCCGTACGGCCCAGCGCTAGGACAGGGCTGATGATCTGAAGTGAGCTGATTCCAACTATGTACCTGGGTGGATTGACCCAACTTCCCGGCCAAAACCCCAAAAGCGCTCACCCTAGGCGTCTCATCCTAAATCCCAGGGATATCGTGATCCCAGGGCGCGAGGGTTGCTCTAAAACCGGGCAAAGCGTGGGGATTTTAGACTATGCTGAAGGGGGATTTGTTACTCAAATTTACGCTTCTTTAAGTAGCGTTACAGTCTATGAAATGTATTATTAACCGTCGGGCGGAGTTTTCGGCCAGTCATCGCTATTGGCTACCGGAACTCTCGGAGGTGGCCAATGCCGAGCAGTTTGGCCCCTGCGCTAAGGCTCCGGGCCACGGTCATAACTACGTGCTCTATGTGGCCATGGAGGGCGATCTAGACGAGTATGGCATGGTGCTCAACCTCTCGGATGTGAAGCATGTCATCAAGCGGGAAGTAACCAGCCAGCTCGATTTTGCCTACCTCAACGACGTGTGGCCCGAATTTCAGCACACCCTCCCGACAACGGAATACCTGGCCAAGGTGATTTGGGATCGGCTGATGCCGCACCTGCCCATCGTCAATATTCAACTGTTTGAACACCCCGAACTCTGGGCCGATTATCAAGGAAATGCCATGGACGCCTACCTCACCATCAGCACCCATTTCAGTGCCGCCCATCGGCTGGCTTCGCCGAAGCTGAGCTATGAAGAAAACTGCGAAATCTACGGCAAATGCGCCCGCCCCCACGGCCACGGCCACAACTATCATTTAGAAGTCACGGTGAAGGGCCAGATTGACCCTCGCACCGGAATGCTGGTGGACTTGGCCCAGTTGCAAACCGTCATTGATGACACCGTGGTCGAGCCCTTTGACCACACCTTTTTGAATAAAGACATTCCCTACTTTGCCGAAGTGGTGCCCACCGCCGAAAACATTGCGGTTCACATCCGGGATCTGCTGCAAGCGCCCATCGCCGCCCTAGGGGCCAGCCTGCACAAGGTGAAGCTGATCGAAAGCCCCAACAACTCCGCCGAGGTCTACTGCGCCGTTGAGCCGACCAGCACTACCGCCGCCGCTGTGCCTGAACTGGCTACGGTATAGCCTTAACTCGCCACGGTACAGAATATAAAATGTCTCTGGGATGAATGGGAGTCCCCCTAACAGTGGGTGACTTTTGCTGTTGCTTGCCCAGGATATAGGGTGCATTCGCGGCTCCAAAACGGTTTGTCTGAAATCCCTATTGATTCAGATGAGCCGCAATGCATCCCTGGGGAATCAGAGCCATACGGGTTAGTTCGGAATAGAACGTCCTAACTTCGCCATTCCCAATGGCTCCCTGAAACAGAGAGAGCCTTGGGTTACAGATAGCTAGTAATGAGTCCCCGTTTGGCGATAGTGGACGGCGGTTTTGGCTTCGCCGTCTAGCACCTGTCCGGCTTGCACGGTGGCATAGACCAGCCAGTGATCGCCGCACTCCATCCGTTCCGCCACGGTGCATTCCAAATAGGCGATGGCGTCTTTTAGAATGGGAGCGCCGTTTTCGGCGGTATCGGTGTCAATGCCCGCAAAGCGGTCTTCGCCGGGGGCAAAGGGCTTGAGGAAATGCTTCATCGGCCCCAGGTGTTTGCCTTCAGCCAGAATGTTGAGCACGAAGGGATTGCCGGGGTACATCAGGGTTTCGATGGCCCGATCCTTGGCCACCGCCACCGTGAAGCCGGGGGGCGTGAAGGAAGCTTGGGACACCCAGGAAGCCAGCATGGCGCTGGAAACCTCCCCTTGGCGGGCGGTGACGATGGAGAGAGAACCCACCAGCCGCCCCACCGCTTGCTCCACCGAAGAGGCCGGAGTGCGGGGCTGTTTGGCCCGTTTGGCCTTTTTCAGGGCTTGGGCAAAGTCGGTGCCCACCTCTTCGCAAAACTTGAGGGTGACATCGGTGGGCTTGAACTTCACCCGAATCGACTCAAACCCCAGGGAATAGCCGCCGTCCTTCAGCTTGCCTTCCAGCATGTCGATGGCCTCGCCGCTCCAGCCAAAGGAGCCAAAGACCCCGGCGATCTGCGTCTTAGAGGCCGACGCCAGCACAATGCCTAGGGCCGTTTGCATGGGAGTCGGCATGTGGCCCCCCAAGGTGGGCGACCCCATCAAAAAGCCCGCTGATTTTTCCACGGCGGCTTTGATGTCGGCGGGATCGGTCTGCTCGGCGTTGATGGCTTCTACGGCCACACCGGATTTGGTGATGCCCCGCGCCAAGGCCTGGGCCAGGGTGGCGGTGTTGCCGTAGGCGGAGGCATAGATCAGCGCCACCGAGAGATCCTGAGAGGTCTGGGCCTGACTCCATTGGCGGTAGCTGTGGAACAGTTCCTTGGCGCTGTACTGCACCACCGGGCCGTGGCCTGGGGCCATAACGCCAAAGGGAAACGCCTCCATGCGGTCTAGGGCTGCCGTTACCTGGCGCACGCTGGAGGCAAACAAACAGTCGAAGTAGTAGCGCCGATCTTCGAGCAGATCGCTCCAGCCGAGGTCGAAGACGTTTTCGCCGCAGCGGTGCGCCCCAAAAAATTTGTCGGTATAGAGAATGTTGGAATAGGGATCGAAGGTGGCCATGCCGCCGGGGTAGCGGGGGGTAGGGATGGGCACAAACTGAAGACAGTGCCCCTGGCCCAAATCCAACTGATCCTCACCGCTGCGGATCACCCGCACCCGGGGCGAGGCTTCGGGC
Organism: Leptolyngbya sp. BL0902; assembly: GCF_016403105.1. Classification (NCBI taxonomy): domain Bacteria; kingdom Bacillati; phylum Cyanobacteriota; class Cyanophyceae; order Leptolyngbyales; family Leptolyngbyaceae; genus Leptolyngbya; species Leptolyngbya sp. BL0902. The sequence goes on along the minus strand of NZ_CP046155.1, from coordinate 2,648,422 downwards.
AGCAAGTCCTTGAGGGCGAGGGCGGCGGGGTTGGAGCACACCAGGGTGACATCAGGCAGCCGCTGGAGCAGAATTTTCAGGGTCTCGGCCCGGTTGGGGTTGATGTGCCCCAGCACAATGAAGTTCACCTGGTACAGGTTGATGTGCTGCTCTAGGGCCGTGAGGAACATCTCATTAAAGGATTCCCCCGGCGGGTCAATCAGCGCCGTGCGATCTCCCTGAATCAGGTAGCTGTTGGCCGTGGTGCCCCGCTCTAGGGCATACTCAATCTCGAAGCGCAGACGGTTCCAACTGCGGCAGCGCAGCACCGTAGTCCCCGCTGCAATGGGATAGATTTGGACATCGCGAGCTAGGGCATTCATAGGAGATCAGGGTACAGAGGAGACAACCCCACCGATCCTCAGCGGGCTGACTCTAGATTAACAGGTGCCCTGGGCTCCCCGATTCTTCACCGTGGCGCAGCAACGATTGAAAAAACGCTATGGCTAGGCTTTGTTTGTTCCGCTTACTTATCCCGCTGGGTGCGGATCCACTGTTTTTCGGGCCGAATCAGGAAGGCAATGTAGAGGGGGATTTTCCAGAGGATGTAGAGGGGAATCATCACCAGTTGACGCAGGCTGATATCGTCTCGGCCAAACCGCGCCCAGGCCAGAAAAACCGCTGAAAACAGCAGCAAACCCGCCAAGCTCGCCACCGCCAGCGGCAGCCAAGCCTGGGTGATGAGGGCAAACACCAGCGTGAGGGCCGTCCCCGCCGCCCACACCATCACCAGCAGCGAGAGGGGCAAAATCGACAACTCTAGGCCCAGGGCCATCAGATCCAGCCGCCCCCGCCGCAGCCCTTGGCTAAACAATTTGGGCAGGTACTCCTTCATAATTTGCAGGTGGCCGTGTTCCCAACGGGTGCGCTGGGTTTTGGCGGCTTGGTCGTCGCTGGGTAGCCGACTGGTGACTTTCGCCGAGGCCAAAAAGGTCGGCGGGTGGCCCGCTAAGGCCAGATCCAGCCCCCACTTCATATCCTCAGCAATGTGACCGCTGGCCACGTTGACCGCGATGGCCACTTCCCAAGGCAGGGCAATTCCGGTTCCGGTGAGCAGACAAGGAGCCCCCAACCGCCGCAACCCCAAGGGCCGCACCAGGTTTTTGACCTTGATGGCAAAGGCCGAAATTAATCCCTTCAGGCTTTGGCTGGGGGGCTGCTCGATCAGGTAGTTGGCCTGCACGGGCCGTCCTTGGGTGAGGGCGTGGTGGGCTAGTTGGGCAAGGCTACCGGGGGGCGTGTCGCAGTCGGCATCCATCAAAATCACTACGCTGGGCGGCGCACTTTTGAGGTAATTCAGGCCAAAATCGAGGGCATAGCCCTTGCCCCGCAGGCTGGTGTTAAAACGTTCTACCACCTCAGCCCCCGCAGCGGTGGCCACCTGGGCCGTGTCGTCGCTGCAATTATCTGCAATCACCACCAGGCGATCTTGAGGCCGCAACTGAGGCTGCAACCCGGCCAAGGTGCGCTCAATGCCGACCGACTCGTTGTGGGCCGGAATCAGCACCGCCACCGGGCCAATCGCCTCTCGATCTCCAATCGCTCCACCCTGGGGCATGAAATCCTTAGATCGGGCGGAGAAAGCCGCCAGCACTTCTAACCCTAGGGTGGCGCAGGGAATCAGCAAAACCAGAGCCCCTAGCCCTAGAACAACCGTGAGAATAGGGATTAGCATGGCAGGCTATGTTAATTAAAGTGAATACCAAACGAACGCAGTGGGCCATAGGTGAGCGCCCTCATCCTAGCACCCTCCCTTAGAACAGCACGCCCTTGGCCCCAGGCGTTTTCTGGGGATAGACGATAGCTTAGACAACACTGCCATGGGCCATTCATGAAGGAATGAAGACATCTCAAATTAGCTTTACAGGACGATTCAGCTTTGATAAAGTCTGCGTACTTTCTAGGGGCGTGCTGGGGGTTGCCCCTAGGATAAGCCAGCAGGGTTACGTAGACTGGTCGAGATGGTCAGGTTAGTATGATAGCCATCCAGTCTAGCTACGGTCGGTAAGTCAACGATGTTTACCAACCTCGGCTGGCCCCTGGGTTCCTGCTGACTAGGCCCATCGGAATGGCCTTTTCAGCCGTCCACGCTGTTACTGAGATTCAGGGATTCGCCATGGAGCCAACGCCGATTCAGCCCTTGTCAGAGTCTGAGGTTGAGCTGGACAACCTCCCAGCGGAGCCCGTAGAAATTTTGATGCCCCCTGAGCCCCTCTCCCAGGGGGAGGGAGCCGCACCCCAGCAGGTTTCTGCGGAGGAGGTGCAGGTACTGTACCGCAAGTTTCGCCGAGCTGCCCTAGAGTCTACCGCGCGCGAAATTCAAAAGCGGGAGAGCAGCTATCTGCGTCAGCGGGTCGAGATTCTCAATGTAGCTATCGACAATATTTCCGCCAGCGACTTTTTGCAGCAGCTTCAGCGGGGCGTGGTGTTCACTCCCAACGTCGATCATCTGATGAAACTGCAAAAGGATCCTGACTTTGTAGAAGCCTATAATCAGGCCGATTTCCGGGTATGTGATAGCCAGGTGTTGCTGATGGCCTCCAAGTTTTTGGGACGTCCTATCAAGGCCAAAATCTCTGGGTCAGATTTGTTCCCAATGTTTTGCGAACATCACCGCAACAACGAAAATATCAAAATTTTTATCCTGGGTGGGGCCGAAGGGGTGGCCGCCGAGGCCCAACGGCGAATTAATGATCGAATTGGCCGAGAAATTGTGGTTCAGGCCCATTCTCCCTCCTTTGGCTTTGAGAAAAACGAGGCCGAATGTCAGCGTATCCTAGAAATGATTCGCCAGTCTCCGGCCAATGTTTTGGTTGTGGGTGTGGGGGCACCTAAGCAAGAAAAATGGATTGCTAAGTATAAAGACCAGCTACCCTCCATTGATATTTTCTTGGCGGTGGGTGCATCCATCGACTTTGAGGCGGGCAATAAACCCCGCGCGCCAGAACTGGTCAGCAAACTTGGGCTTGAGTGGCTCTATCGACTAGCATCGGAGCCAAAGCGGTTGTGGAAGCGCTACTTGGTGGATGACCTTCCGTTCCTCTGGCTAATCGTTAAAGAGCGATTGGCTCGGCGAAACCAGACCCAAGAAAACTCGGGTCAGTAGGGTTATGAACCTAAGTTTTTGTGGCACTTTGGAAGAAAGCGCTACGCAACAAAGGTCATGATTCCAGTCTCCGTTAGAGGATCGGCCCAGTCATCGCTGTGGACGAATCGCCTAATTGCCTACTATCGCCAGCTTGACCAGGCCACCCTAACGGTGATCGACGTAGAAACCACTGGCCCTAAGCCATCCACCTCACGGGTAATTGAGATTGGTATCCTTCAGGGTTCCCTGACTGGGGGCGTCACCTATGAAGACAGTTTTTTGGTCAATCCGCAGGTGCGAGTTCCGGCCCAGATTACGCAGTTGACGGGCATTACCACCGCCATGGTAGAAACAGGTGTTCTTTCCTGCGACCTCTGGCCTAACCTGATCTCACCCCTCAGCGCCGGGGTTTTGACCGGGCACAACCTAGCGTTTGACTACGGCTTTCTTCAGTCGGAATATCACCGCATGAACCAGCCCTTCATCCGCCCCGATGCACAGCAATTTTGCACGGTGATTTTATCGCGATTGCTGCTGGCGGATCTGCCTTCCCGCAGCCTACCCCAGTTGGTGCAGCACTTTGGCTTTAAGGTGGGCCAATCCCACCGCGCCCTAGCCGATGCTAAAGCCTGCTGGCTGTTGGCTAGGCACTTGCTGACCCAGCTCCAAGGGATGTCAGATCGGCAGTTGCGCCACATCCTTGAACAGCAGTGGATTCCCCTCAGTGAAGCGGCAAAGGGGTTTGGCCATCCTCCCCGTGATATTCAGCACCACCTAGAACAGCGTGGCTGCGAATACCGATCTTCTCGCCGCAGCAACCGCTACCTCTACCGTCGCGGCGATCTAGAAACGGTTTACCAAGCGGTCTATGCTCCTTAGCGATAACTGTGCGGTGTTTGAACTGGAATTTGAGCCGGGAAAAGGAGGCGTCACAGCTTCAGGACAGGAATCCATGTTACGAGGGATCAAACGAACAGGGTACGATGGATCTAGAATAAAAACCCTTTACATTTCCTCACCCCACCCCTCTGACGTCCCATGGCCAAGTCCAAATCTTCCGCTGCAACTGTGATGACTGGCGCACAGATCCGCCAAACCTTTTTGGACTTCTATGCGGCGCGGGGTCATGCCATCAAACCCAGCGCTTCCCTGGTACCAGAGGATCCTACGGTACTGCTCACCATTGCCGGGATGCTGCCCTTCAAGCCGATTTTTCTGGGCCAGCGGGCGGCGGATGTGGATCGGGCGACGACCTCCCAAAAGTGTATTCGCACCAACGACATCGAAAACGTGGGCCGCACCGCACGGCACCACACGTTTTTTGAGATGCTGGGCAACTTCAGCTTTGGGGATTATTTCAAAGAGCAGGCCATCGCCTGGGCTTGGGAACTGTCTACGGAAGTCTTCAAACTCCCTGCGGATCGCCTGGTGGTGAGCGTGTTCCGCGAAGACGACGATGCCTTTGCCATCTGGCGCGACCAAGTCGGCATCCCCGCCCACCGCATCCAGCGCATGGATGAGGCTGATAACTTCTGGGCTTCCGGCCCCACGGGCCCCTGCGGCCCCTGCTCAGAAATTTACTACGATTTCCATCCTGAGCTAGGGGACGACCATATCGATCTCGAAGACGACAGCCGCTTCATCGAGTTCTACAACCTGGTGTTTATGCAGTACAACCGGGATGCCGAGGGCAACCTGACGCCGCTGCAAAACCAAAACATCGACACCGGGCTGGGCCTAGAGCGGATGGCGCAGATTCTCCAGCAGGTGCCCAACAACTACGAAACCGACCTGATCCTGCCCATCATCGAAACGGCGGCGAAGCTGGCCAAGATCGACTACACCCAGGCGGACGATAAAACCAAGGTGTCCCTCAAGGTCATCGGCGACCACGTTCGGGCAGTGGTTCACATGATTGCCGACGGCATCACCGCCTCTAACGTGGGTCGGGGCTACGTGCTGCGACGGCTGATTCGGCGGGTAGTGCGCCACGGACGGTTGATTGGTATCGAAGGGGCGTTCATTAGTCAGGTGGCCGAAAGCGCGATCCAACTGGCTGAGGAACCCTTCCCCAACACCCGCGAACGGGAAGCCACCATCAAAGCCGAACTGAACCGAGAAGAAGCCCGCTTCCTGGAAACCCTAGAACGGGGCGAAAAGCTGCTGGCGGAAATCCTCAAGAGCGAGGCGGCCACCCAGGCCAAGCAAATCTCTGGGCTGGATGCCTTTGTCCTCTACGACACCTACGGCTTCCCCCTGGAACTCACCCAGGAAATTGCCGAAGAACAGGGGTTGACCGTGGATGCCGCTGGGTTTGAAACGGCGATGGAGGAACAGCGCCAGCGCTCTAAGGATGCCCACGAAACCATTGACCTGACGGTGCAGGGTAGCCTAGATGCCCTGGCGGAACACATCCATTCCACCACCTTTTTGGGCTACACCGAAGCCAGCAGCACCAGCCGCGTAGAAGCCATTTTGGTGCAGGGCAACGCCGTGGATCAGGCCGAAGCGGGTCAAGAGGTGCAACTCATCCTCGACCAAACGCCCTTCTATGCGGAATCCGGTGGGCAGATTGGCGACCGGGGCTATCTCTCCGGCGAAACCGTCGTCGTCCGCATTGTGGACGTGAAAAAAGACAGCGATTTCTTTGTCCATGTCGGTCGGGTGGAGCGGGGCACCTTGCAGACGGGGGATGCCGTCACCGCCCAGATTGATCGCGCCTGCCGCCGCCGTGCCCAGGCCAACCACACCGCCACCCACCTGCTGCAAGCGGCCCTGAAAAAGCTGGTGGATCCCGACATTTCCCAGGCGGGTTCCCTGGTGGCTTTCGACCGTCTGCGGTTCGACTTCAACTGCCCCCGCGCCCTCACCCCCGACGAAGTGCAGCAGGTGGAAGAGCAGGTCAACACCTGGATCGCCGAAGGTCACGCTGCCGATGTCGCCGTGATGCCCATCGACGCAGCCAAGGCCAAAGGAGCCACCGCCATGTTTGGCGAAAAGTACGGGGCTGAGGTGCGCGTCATCGACTTTCCGGGTGTATCCATGGAACTGTGCGGCGGCACCCACGTTAGCAATACCGCCGAAATTGGCCTATTCAAAGTGATTTCCGAAACCGGGGTCGCCTCCGGCATTCGCCGCATTGAGGCCGTGGCTGGCCCCGCCGTGCTGGAATACCTCAACGTCCGCGATGTCGTGGTGCGAGATTTGTCCGACCGCTTTAAGGCCAAGCCCGAAGAACTGCCCGACCGCATCACCACCTTGCAATCCGACCTGAAAGCGGCTCAAAAAGAACTGGAATCCCTCAAGGGAGAACTGGCCATTCTGAAGTCCGATCAGTTGATCGCCACGGCTGAAACTATCGGCAACCTGAAGCTGATCGTCGCCGAACTGGAAGGGGTCAGCGCCGAAGCCCTAAAAACCGCCGCCGAACGCCTGCTCCAAAAACTCGGAGCTGGAGCTGTTGTCCTGGGTTCCGTCCCCGAAGCAGAAAAAGTGAGTCTAGTAGCGGCCTTCAGTCCCGAAGTGATCGACAAAAAGCTGCAAGCGGGTAAGTTTATTGGTGGCATCGCCAAAATTGCAGGCGGCGGCGGCGGTGGAAGACCTAACCTGGCCCAGGCAGGCGGGCGCGATCCCGGCAAGTTGGTGGAAGCCTTGAATACGGCTAAAGTCCAGCTAGTGGAGAGTTTGCAATAGCCCTAAACCACGCTCAGGCCCAGCGCAGGTTGTGGGCAGAGGCTAAGCCCTAGTTCGGAGAATATGCGTTTTCCTGAGATCTATGACCCAAAAGAGCTGTGCCGAGATGTGACGAATCTAGGGCGCTGGGGGAATGGTGATGTGGAAGTAGGGCTAGAAAACACGGCCTTCAGCTTTTTCCAGATTGCTGGGCTGCATTGTCTTGCTAGGAGGTGAAATCCTGGTAGAAATCTGCCCAGGAGGGCATACCCTATGGTGCTAACCCCTAAACGACTGGTAAAACCTATCGTGGCTAACCCCTAGAAATGATGAATCAGCACTGGACAGGGCATAAACAGCCGTCAAGACGGTCTACGTGTACTGATTTTTTGGGTATTAATGTTTACATTGAAATTTCTGGGCCACGGATTGGGCTGCGCTAAACTAGGAACGTGAGAAGAACAATCTTCTCTGGCGCTAGGGCGGTCTGCTATGCCTATGTCCACGGCAATACGTCGGTTCCTGAGTCGTTTTTGGGGGCTGCTCATTTTGTTTGGGGGCACGGTGTTTTGGGGATGGTGGCTAGCGGCTTTGGCAGTTTCTGGATGGATGGCTCTTAGCATTGTCGCGTTAATCATCTATCTATTGGCTGTGGGTACAGGGGGCATAATCCCAGCCAGTGCTTATCTGTCGCTGTGGGTGGCTGTATCGGTGGCGGTGGATGCTTTCCCTAGCTTTTGGCCCCAGGATTTGCACTACAAATACTGGGCCTTTACGCTGATGTTTTTGTGGGCGGCAGGTCTGGGCTATTGCTACCTCGTTGCTAAGCAGGGCCATGATCTTCAGCAATGGCCTGCCCATCGGCGGCGATGGGGGCAAGGGGGGCTTTTGGTGGGATGGTTGGCGGCGATGGGGGTTGGGGTTGGGCTTTACCAGTTAGGAATGGGCTGGAGGTGAGGAGCCAGAGGAGGGCCATGGATGAAGACAACGCACCACCCGGGAAGGACATGATCCGGTGGAAGCATGAGTGAGAGGTAGTAGCAATGACAGACCAGCATCAGCCGACGTTTCAGGGGTATCGATCCCGCCAACACCCAGTGCCTAAGCCCGCTTTTCTCAACCCTGACCATTATCTGAGCCAAATTCAGCCAGCGGTGCGGGATAGTTTGACGCCAGAGCAATGGGCGGAGGTGGGCCGAGTGGTGGCGTTGGCGGTACCCAAGCCTTCCCCCAAGTTAATTGACCTCCGCGTCAACCTAGACCTCTTGATCAGTCGTTACTACATTGTCCTCATGGTGGGTAAGGATCGACGCCGATCCTCCCGGCCCCACCAGGTTTCAGGGATGACGCGCTGGGCCAACTGGGCGGCAGCGGTAGTGCTGCTGCTGGGCCTCAACCTAGCTATTAGTGCCGCTGTTTTACTCTTTGCCTACCTAATGAAGTCGGCTCTGGGGATTAATTTGCTGCCTGGTCACTTTCGCGGTTTCGGGACTTAACTGATCCTAAATCCGAATCAAAAACCCCTATATGCTCAGATCTAAGGGGGTCACGCTTGGCCATGAAGTTCATCGCTGATAACGCCTGTGGCCTCGGTCTTCAGCCTACCCCGATTACCCCTAGACAGGGCTGACTGAGCGATTCTGCTAGCCATTGGTCGATGGCGGTGGCGGGCTGGGGCTTGCCAAACCAGTAGCCTTGGCCGAGGTCGCAGGTGAGGTTTTTCAGGGTTTGCACATCGGCTTTGGTTTCGATGCCTTCGGCGATGGCGGTAAAGCCGAGCTGGTGGGCTAGGGTGATGATGGTTTCCACCAGCTTGGCGTGGTGGGGGCTAGTCTGCATTTGGCTAACGAAGGAACGGTCAATTTTGAGATGGTTAATGGGAAATTGGTACAGGTAGCTGAGGGAAGAGTAGCCCGTCCCAAAGTCGTCAATGCTGAGGGCAATGGAGCGCTGGCGCAGGGCATGGAGGACAGTAAGGGTAGCCTGGATATCGTCGATCAGCATACTTTCGGTGATTTCTAGCACCAGGGATTGGGGCAAGAGTCCTGTCCTGGCCAGAATGTCATCGATGTGAGTGAGCAGACCGGGGCTATGGAGCTGCACGGCAGCTAGGTTGACGCTGATGGTTAGGGTGCGAGCCTGGGCATAGCCCTCCTGCCAGCGATGCAGTTGCCGACAGGCTGTTTCCATTAAGTGGTAGCTCAGGGGCACAATCAGCCCGGTTTCCTCCGCCAGGGGAATGAACTCGTCGGGAGGAACGAGGCCACGGTGGGGATGCTGCCAGCGCACCAGGGTTTCAAACCCCTGCACAGCGGCGGTCGTCAGATCGACGATGGGCTGATAGTGCAAGATAAATTCTTCGGGGTGATCCAGCAGGGATCGGCGCAGTTCCGTCTCCAGTTGCAGGCGACTGATGGCCTGGGTGTGCATGGCGCTGTTGAAGACCTCGTAGCCATCGCGACCCTTGTGCTTGGCGCGATACATGGCAATGTCGGCATCCCGCAGCAGTTCGGCGGCGTCAGTATAGGTGCCGCTACCCAGGACGATGCCCACGCTGACGGTGGCAAACACCTCCTGACTGCTGAGATGCAGCGGTTCGCGCAGGCTGGCCAGCACTGCCTCGGCAAGGCCAATCACCTCCGCCAGATCGGCCACATCGTCCATGAGCAGAATAAATTCATCGCCTCCCAGACGGGCAGCCAAGTCGGACGGACGCGCCACAGCCCGTAGGCGGCTGGCCATTTCGATCAGCAATTCATCGCCGATGAGATGGCCTAGGCTGTCGTTGACGACCTTAAATCGATCCACATCTAAAAACAGCACCGCAAACTGGTAGCCACTGTGGCGACGGGCGCGATGGAGGGCCACCTCTAGCCGATCCTGCAACAGTTTGCGGTTGGGCAATCCGGTGAGGCTATCGTGGAGGGCATCGTGCTGGAGCTGCTTCCGCATGCGCATGGTTTCGGTTACATCGCGGGAGGCGGTTTGTAACTGAATCACCTCCCCGGATGGGTTGAGAATGGGGCGGGTCGCGGTTTCAATCCAAAGGTAGTGACCGAGTTTGTGGCGCATCCGATAGGCGGCCTTAGTGGATTCCCCCGATAGCCACTGGTGCCGACCAGACTGACGGCAGGTGGAAACATCGCTAGGGTGTACCCAGTCGCAAAGCCGGGTTTCTAGCAGGTCAGAGGGTTGATAGCCCAAAATCCACTCCACCGACGGGCTGACGTAGAGAAATTTGCCCTCTAGGGTCTGCAAGCAAACCAGGTCGGTCATGTTCTCCGCCATCAACCGAAACAGGGCGGACTGCTGCTGAACCTCTACGTTAGCAAGCTCCAGATCGGTTTTAGACTGTTGCAGATCTTGCACAGTATTCGCAATGCGGGTGGCCATCGTGTTGAAGGCCAACACCAGTTGCTCCAGTTCGTTTAGGCAGCTAGGGCGTAGCCGATGATCGAGTTCACCCTTGGCAATGGCCTGGGCCGCCCGCTGCACCCGCGCAATGGGCTGGGTAATCCAGCGACTGGTGAGCAGCCCTATCCCCACAGCAGCGGCAAAGGCTAACAGGCACAGGATGACCGTGTAGCGTCGCGAGGCTTCGATGGTGGCCATAAAGTCTCGCTCAGGCACCACCACTACAATCAGCCAGTCGAGCCCCATCTCATCTTGAAAGGGAATTACCTCCAAAAATTGCCGCTGCCGATCTAGGTAAAATTCAAACTGTCTGGGCTGCTGAATATCCGTTAGGTAGCCGTTGTACTGTCGCAGCAGAAATTGGCTGCTCGCCCGGATCAGCGCATCTTGGCTGGTGATGGAGTAGATCTGCTGAGGCTGGTTGTTGACCACCACAAAGGGGTTAGGCAAGGTAGAACTCGCGACGATCAGCCCCTTGCGATCCAGAATAAACGCCTGACCATGCTCGCTAATCTGAAGGGTGGCGAGGAAATCGCTGATTCTCGACAGAAAGAAATTGTTGCCCAGCACCCCCAGCAGATTGCCATCCCCATCCCATACCGGACGGGCGGTAGGCAGAGCCAGCACCGGGTAGGCATGGTAGGGAAATACGTTGCCCCAGGTTGGCCCCTGGGCCTGCGTCGCCGCCACATACCAGGGCCGAGTGTGGGTGTCCCAACCCGGTGTGGTGTTGTGGGCACTCAGCAGGTTGCCCGCTTCGTCCACCTTGGCAAACTGAATTTCTCCACCTAGGGACGGCCCGCCGCGCATCCGTTGATGGCTACTGGGGCCAAGGTTGCTATGGCCCACAAATTCGCCATTCCGATGGCCAAAAAAGATGGAGTCTATGGCCGGGAAGCGCTGGGACTGCTTCAAAAAGTGGCGAAATAGCGCATCGGGATCATCGGGATCAAGTTGCCCTAGGCGGATGGCATCGTCGTTGATTTGATTGATCAGGTGGGGCGTGGTCAGCAGATTATCCAACTCCTGCTCAATCTGCTGCGACACCGAAGCCCGCAACTGGCTAGCCACTTGATTAACAGCCTGCTCACCGTGGCGCATAGCTAGCCAGCCCGTCACTGTAACAGCCGCTGTGATTTGCACAACAAAGGGCACGACCAATATCACCCGCAGCGGCAGATGCCGCCAAGCAGAGGAGAAGGTAAATCGAGACCGGGCCGGATTCATGTATCAGCAGTTACAAAGCTATGGCCTTAGTGTGCCTAAATCCGGTGTGAAACTAAGGATGCGACATTACCTGTAACATCTCTTTATGAATCTTGGCCTAGATACTTCCGGATTTTGTCATGCTAGCTTTGATCCCGTGGGCCTAGCCCGGAGGAATTTGATCGCCGCTGGGGGTCGTTCCGGGGCGACCACCCCGGCTGGGGGCGGGCTGAGATGGGGTTAGATCGCTAGGCACCGCTTCCATGCCGCCTTCCATGCTGCCCTCGCCGTCGCCTAAAGAACCCGCTGGATTTACCTCAGAACTGGCTGGACTACCCTCAGCCCCGGATTCTGTACTGGAGCTAGCAGGGCGACCCACCGGGGCAATCGGTTGATTGAGTTCCCGGTGTACGGTGTCGGTAATGCGGCGAATGAGCTCGCTGGCACGGCCATCGTTGTTGGGGCGCTGCACCATAATCGCGAGGGCATAGCGGTTGCCGTTGGGGGTATCCACCAGGGCCACATCCCCCAAGGCTAGGGCAATATCGCCTGTTTTGTTGGCCACGAGGGAACCATCGGTGAGGCTAAAGGCAATCAGGCTACGGTTAACGGTACGCTGCATGATGCTGAACAGTCGCTCCCGCGACCGCCGACTCAGCAGATCGCCCTGATCGACCAGGGCCATCAGTAGGGCCAAGTCGCGGGTGCTGGTGGTGTTGGTTCCCTCAAGGTCGGGCAACGGATTACGGAGGGCCGTGGACTCTAGCCCCCAGGTCGTGAACTGCTGATTGACTGCCTCCAGGCCACCCAGGGCTTCGATCATCATGTTGGTGGCTGTGTTGTCGCTGTGGACAATCATGCGGGTAGCAATGTCAAGGGCGGTGTATTCGCTGCCGATGGCATCGTTGGCTAGGGTGCCCGACCCTCCTGCCACATGGCGATCCTGCAACACGACAGCCTGGTTTAAAGCCAGATTGCCCGCATCTACCTGCTGCAAAAAAGCCACCAAAATGGGCACTTTGATGGTGCTGGCTGCCGCCACGGCCTGGGTGCCATTGAGGTCTACATAGCGGCCTGAATCGATATCAAAGGCGTAGACTCCAGGCGTCAGGCCGGGGGTGAGGGTGGCAAGCTGGTCGAGTTGGGCCTTCAGCCTCGTGAGTTCTGTGCTGGGCTGGATGGCAGCAATGCTCACAGCCCCCTGGCCTGGAAGAGCGGCCCCCCCACTGCGGCGATTGGCGGTGGCGGTAGTGGTCAGATCGCTCCGGTTGGAGGCCACATTACTAGGGCTGAACACCGACAGCAGGGTGCCCGCAATAGCGGCTACCCCAATCCCCAAAATGGCCAGCCGAATGGCATAGAGGGCGGGCTGGGGCAGCTTGGCCAACCGCCGCTGGGGAGAAAACCGCTGCTGCCGGGCTCCGCCTTCAGGCCGAGGTGGGGCAGCCAAGGCCGCTAGACCAGCCGTGGTGGCCGCCGCCGCCGCTGCCACTCCGGTGGCGATCCCGGTCGTCCGGCGACGGGCATTCTTGGCCGACCGCAGCGGCGTTACGTTGGTCGGGGCCGACCCAGCGGTTGGAACTGACCCAGGGCGAGGGGGGAACGGGGTCGTTCCGGGCTGGCCCTGGGGGGTGCTGTGGGGGTGCCGACTAGGAGCCACGGGGTTGGGGGTAGCGGCTCTGGACGTGGGGGCAACGGAATGCTGAGCCAGAGGACGCTGGGGGGGTGGCGTTACGGAGCCCTGCAACCCCGCCGGACGCAGGGAAGACTGGGCCGGAGCCGGGGCGCTGGCTCCCTGGGCCGCACTGCCCTTCAGGTTGAAGCTGGGGAGGGCCGCAGCCTTGGCCGAAGACGGCGCTGGGGAGGATACAAGCGGTGAGGCCAGGGGATCTGGGGTATCGAGATCTGGGGTAGAGGGGCCAAAGTCAGGGGTCATATGCTTATACTGTCGCCACTGGTTGCGGCGGCGGGCTGTTGGTGAAGGGCGATACCGCCAATCTTCGCCAGCGGGCGCATCGGGGCTGCGACCAACGCCCCTGGCCCCGCTCCAGCCTGGGGCGGTAGATGCTCCGGTCTCGCTGGGGGAACTAGGCCGAGAGGGAGAGGTAGAAAAGTCGTCGTGCTGTGCCATGGCGATGTTGCTGTACCGTCGAGATGAGCCGCAAAAGGAATGACCCGCAAGCAGGCTATCCGTCAATTTTCGTCAATCAAGCCTGGGATCCGCTAATCAAACCCGTCACCCAAACCCACTCAATCAAACCCGTCACCCAAACCTGATTATTAAGACCTGCGATCTAGACCCGTAACCCCAGCCAAATGCTAGGAGGAGCGAGGGCCGTGGGTGATGGCCCAATTTACCTGCCGCAAAACGCCCCTAAGCATAGCCAATTCTTGGGAATTCGGTTCAGCCCGGTGCAGCAGTTGCCTTAGCTTAGCCATGCGACTGGCAGCAGTATGGGGGTAAAGATAACCGATCTTGAGCAAAATCGTCTCTAGATCTTGGTGAAATCCTTCAATTTGATCCAGCGTGGCGACGGCCTCGGCCTCGGCTGAGGAACGGGGAGAAGGGACAGGACGCTTTGGTACGGGGGAGGACGGGGGGGAACCCTCTAGCAAAAATCCTGGTTGGGCCTCCGCTTGACGATGCAGCAGGTAGCTACAAACGGCTACCGCTTGGGCTAGGTTGAGGGAGGGATAGGTGGCGCTAGCGGGAATTCGGATCCATCGTTGGGCATAGATCAGCTCCTCGTTGCTCAAGCCGCGATCCTCTGGGCCAAAGATGAGGGCCGTGGGGTGGTGGAGATGGGCTTCCTGGGGCAATAGCCAGGGCAGCACCGCCTCCGGCGTTTCGAGCCCGTGGTGCTGGGGGTGGATGCGTCCCGTGGTCGCCGCTGCCCGATGACAGCCCACCAAGGCGTCTGGCAGGGTATTGACCACTTGGGCCGCTGCCAACACCGCCTGACCATGCACCGCCATGTGTACCGCTTCTGCACTGGTGGGGTCGCACTGGGGATTGACTAACACCAAATGACGCAGCCCCATATTCGCCATCACCCGCGCCACCGACCCCACATTCCTAGGCCCCGCTGGCTCCACGAGCACAATGCGCAGGTGTGCCAGTTGATCTAGTCCCATGTTGCTCTCATCCTCTTGCTTGCCCTCTGCCACGCCTGCGGGGTCACGGGCCTCCCATCACCCGGCTGGGGATGTTGGGCTGCGCCCCCGTCGCTGCTGGCGTGATGCCGCCCTCACAACCCCTTAGAATGAACACCGTAGTCCTTTATAAGGCATCTCAACCATGGCCAAGGTTATGTGGAATGGCGTCCTTCTCGCCGAAAGCAACCAGTGCGAAACCGTGGAAGGAAACCTCTATTTTCCCCCCAGCGCTCTCAAGATGGACTATTTTCAGCCCATTTCTAAAACAACGATCTGCGGATGGAAGGGCACTGCTCAATACTATGACATCGTGGTAGACGGCCAAGTCAACGCGGGTGCAGCTTGGTACTACGCTGACCCCAAACCTGCGGCCAACAACATCAAAGGCCACGTTGCCTTCTACCGCAACAAAGTCACCATCGAACCCTAGGCTGGCCTACTCTTGACGGCGGGTATTGCCCGCCTTCACCCAGCCCTCAGCCCCCGACGATACCACGCGCACCTTAATCCAGCCCTGGTTAGCGGGTTCCTCTAGCACCACCACCGATGCGTTGTAGTCTACCCCGCCCACTTGGCCATGCTCGGTGCCGGGGCCAGAGCGAATGATTAACCCAATGGGCTGGGAAACAACCGCCTGGTAGCTGCCGGGGGGCAGGGCTTCGGCGGGGGGGGCAGGCTCATCGGCTACCGCTGGCGGAGCTTCAGCGGGGGCGGCGGACTCTGGGGCGGTGGCCTCTGGGGCGGCGGCGGGGGCCAAATCTACGGGTTCCGGCGGGGGCGGTGCGGGCAACTCAGCTCCGTAGAGGGGTTTGGGGGGCAAGACGGCCAACCGGGCCATAAAGTATCGCGCTGTGGCCACCCCGGCCATAGACAGCAGGGCCAGGGCAATAACAACCCCTAAAATCAGTTTTGACAGGCCGATCAAAAATCCTTTCATGGTCTTTGGGGTGGGAACATCGCCTACAGTTCGCCCATGGTACAGCACCCATCGCGAATTGACATCGAACTTTCTGGGGATGCTGGCCCTGGGGTTGCCTAGGGCGTCTGAAGGGCTCTGTTGAGGGGCTCTGTGGGGCCAAAAAGGTTAAGAAATTCTGCTGCCTAGGGGCGACTGTACGGGCAGGGAGGGGCTTTCCGGTACTGTGGAGAAAACCTGCGGCAAACAATCCCCCTTACAACCCCACCCTCTTCAAGCGCCTCCCGCCGCTGGCCTGTCCTAAACCAGGTATCCGCAGTCTCCTAGGGGGCTCTGAGTCTGGCCTTTAACGTGGCCTAGGCACTTATGTTCACCGTTTTGATGGCTACCCGTTGCGATCCATGGCTCCTTTGCGATCTACCCTAGCTGCCCTCACGACCCTTGCCCTTGGCACGACGGTCCTTAGCCGGGATCTAGCGCCTGTGGTGGGTGGGGCCGTAGCCCTAGCCGAGGCCTCCGGTACGCTAGAATCCCTGTCCGGTACGCTAGAGTCTCCGGTTTTTCCTATCCCTGCCCAAATTCCCGCCGATGCTCGACTCACCCTAGACGGCTCCTCTAGCATGGCCGTGAGCAATGAGGTGTTCCAGCGGCGGCTCCTAGAACGGTACCCCGGCCTGATGGTGCAGATCGCCACCAGCGGCACCGATGTGGCCCTAGATCGCCTGCGGCGGGGGGAGGTGGATGTGGTGGCTATGGGCCGTCGGCTCACCCCAGCAGAACAGGCCCAGGGCTTGGTGGAGGTACCCATTCGCCGGGAGAAAATCGCCCTCATGGTGGGGCCAGAAAACCCCCTGAATGGCGGCATCACCCTCGACCAACTGGCCCAGATGTTCTATGGCGAGATTGATAATTGGGCGGCGTTGGGTGGCCCTGACCTCCCCCTGCGGTTTGTGGATCGGCCTGCTGCCAGCGACACCCGCCTGGCCCTAGGTGACTACCCTGCCTTGGCCGACCGGGGGCTCAACCCTGGCCCCACGGTGGTCACGGTGGCTGAGGACAGCACCGAGGCGGTGATTGCTGCCCTGGGGAATGACGGTATAGGCTATGCCGTAGTATCCCAGGTGCAGGGCCGGGAGGATGTACGGCTGCTGACGGTGGATGATGTGCTGCCCACCGATGGCCGCTATCCCTACTCCCAACCTCGCACCTATGTCTATGATGGCCGTAACCCCAGCCCGGTTGCCCTGGCTTTTCTGGGCATTGTAACGGCCCCCGATAACCTAATCCCGGCCTCCGTTCCCCCGCCCAGCGGTGATCTCGCCCTCGCTGACCCAGCCCAGGCGGCGGATAACGACACCTCCGTCCGTCCTTGGGGGCGCGACGGGCAAGCCTGGGGATGGTTACTGGCCATTCCTCTCCTCGGCGGGCTGCTGTGGTGGTTGCTCAAGCACCAGGGTCGGCAAGCGGTGCTCACGGCGGCGGGCAAGCCAACGGAGATCAGGGGGCGAATTATTCTCACCCCTCGCCACTGCCGCCGTGCCTACGCCTACTGGGAAGTGCCGGATGAACTCCGGGCTCAACAGCGGGAGCGGGGCGGACGGACTCTAAGACTTCGACTGTTAGATGTAACCGACCGCGATGTGGAACGCCATCCCCCTGCCCGCATCGACTCCTTCCCCGTCGGTGAGGATCAGCAGGATTTGCATCTGCCCATCCCCACCGACAACCACGACTACCAGGTGGAACTGGGCTATGTCAGCCAGGAAGACCACTGGTTGCCCTTGGTCAAATCTGACCCTGTGCGCGTTCCGGCCTGTGCGGCATCGCCCTCGGAGGTGGAACGCCCACCCCAGGCGCTAGGGTTGGCTGTACCGCCTCAGCCAGGGACATAAACTAGGGCCGTAGGGGAGTGCCCTCCCCCCGGTGCCAGAACAAGGATGGATACGGTGGGAGGTCGCTATGATCTACAGCTTCGGCAGTCTCAATATGGATTTGGTCAGCCAAGTGCCCCATCTACCCACTCCGGGCGAGACGCTTTTGGGTACGACCTTCACCACGGTGCCGGGGGGAAAGGGGGCCAATCAAGCGGTAGCGGTGGCGCGGTTGGGGATGGCTGCGGCCCTGATTGGCCGGGTGGGCAACGACAGCTTTGGCCGCAGTTTGATCCAGAGCCTAAATGCAGCGGGGGTGGCTGCTGAAGCCATTAGTTTAGATGCCCAAACCCCCACAGGCGTCGCCCTCATTGTGGTGGATGACGCTGGCCAAAACCAGATTGTGGTGGTGCCCGGTGCCAATGGCAAGGTCGGCCAGCGGGAGGTGCAAAGTCTGGCGGTGCGGCTGCGGGCAGGGGATGGGGTGCTGCTGCAACTGGAGGTGCCCTGGGTTGCTGTTGAGGCGGTGGCGCAGTTCGCCCAGGCCCAGGGAGCCACCGTCATCCTTGATCCGGCTCCGGCCCTTGGCCCCCTCCCCGCACCCCTCCTGGAGGCGGTGGACTGGCTTACCCCTAACCAAACGGAGGCTAGTCAACTGGTCGGTTTTGCCGTCACCGATGTGGCTTCGGCCTGGGTAGCGGCCCAAGCCCTGCGCCAACAAGGCCCCCGCCAGGTGGTGGTGAAGCTGGGCCAGGGGGGATCCGTGGTGGCTACGCCCAACGGTGGCTTTCACCAGCCTGCCATCACCGTCCCCGTGGTGGATACCGTGGCCGCTGGTGATGCGTTTAATGGTGGTCTAGCCACAGCCTGGGTGGGGGGCCAATCTCCAGAGCAAGCGGTGCAGTGGGCCACCGCCGTCGCGGCCTATGCCGTTACCCAGCGAGGAGCCCAAGCCTCCATGCCTACCCGTGCCCAGGCCGAGGCCCTCCTAGCCCAGGTGCCCCAACCTCACCCCCTCTAATGGTGTTCTGGGGTAGATCCCGTGGTCAGCCATCCGCCGTTGAGGTGGGCGACCCCGGCGTTGTTCCCGTTTTGAGGTAGGCAAAGACGGATTTGTCGCCGATGTCGGGGACAAGGGGCTGGGCCAACTTACGCAGGACAAACACCCCAAACAGCAGTGCCCAGAGGAGCAGCAGCGCCTGTTCTGCCGGAGTGGACAGCAGGCCGAAGAGGTGCCCCAACAGTAGCAAGGGCACCAGGGGCGTCAGCAGCTTAGTTTCTAGGCGATTGAAGCAAAAGGCTTCCTTAATATAAATTCCGGTCAGCGCCGCAAAGGTAAAGCCAATGCCCCAGAGGGTTTGGGGGTAGGCGACTACGGTTTCCGCCAGGGGGCCATCAATGCCGTGGGCAATGGCGAGGGTGGCCACACCGCCCACCAGCCAAAAAACCTGAAGCAGGCGGTGGAGGGGCACCAGATAAATGTGGATGGTGGTCAAACTGAGGCCCAGCCCTAGCCACAGCCCGGTGTAGCACAGGCTAATCGCCTGAACCAGGGCCGGATGTTGGGGAAATCCAAGCCCCAGCAGCACCCCCGCACCTAGGGCCAGTGCGGCTATCCCTAGGCCGCCACGATAGATCTGCACCCCCAATCGGTCTTGGTCGGTGATGGTGTAGGGGCCAAACTGGCCCTGGTAGACGACGGCATCTGGGCTCCGGTCGGTGGGGGGAGGGTTGGAGGGGAGAGACATGGCTAGCGGCTGAGGGCAAATTGGGTGGGCAGGGTGACGGTGAAGCAGGTGCTTTGGGCCTCACTGGAGACGGCCACCTCACCGCCGAGATAACGGCACAGCTTCCGCACTAGGGCCAACCCCAGCCCGGTGCCCCCCTGCTTCCAGGGGTCGGCGCTGGGGACGCGGTAGAACTTATCGAAAATACGGGCCAGTTCCGATTCGGGAATGGCGACGCCCGTATTGGTCAGCACAAACTGAACTTGACTTTGGTGGCTATCGGGCACGGGCTCCACACGCAGGCCAATTCGCTCGCCCGGAGGGGTGTATTTACAGGCGTTGTTCAGCAGTTCGGCCAGGATGCGCTCTAGGCTGGCGAGGTCGGTGTGTAAGACAGGCAGGTTGGGGGCGGTGTTGAGGGTAAGCTGCTGATCCCGGCTTTTGGCGCGGGTAATGAAGCTATCCGTGAGGCTGGGCAGCCAAGTTTTCAGCACAATCGGCTCGGTTTGGATGGGATGGTTGCCCACGTCGAGGCGCTGGAGGTCGAGCAGGTCATTGATCAGGCTGATCTCTCGCTCACACTCCTCTTGCAGAATGTGGTAGTAGCGGGCGATGCGAATTTGTTCGGCCTTGGGTTTGTGCAGTTCCTCGGCTAGGTTGCATTCCTGGGCCAAACTCGCCCCCAGCAGTTGCAGCGCCACCCGCATACTGGTGACAGGCGTCCGCAATTCGTGGGAGACGGTGCTAAGAAAGTCGTCCTTGAGGGTATTCAGCCGCTCTAGTTCGGCCACCTGGGATTGGGCCGCTTCGTACAGCCGCGCTTGGCGAATGGCGATGGCGCACTGGTTAGCCACCTGCTGCACCAGGCGAATTTCAATGTCCCGAAAACCGTAGTCGCGGCCATTGATCAGCCAGAGATCGCCCAAGACCCCCCGGTCATCCAAGATGGGGCAGGCCAGCATCGCCACGTAGCCCCGGTCGGGGTTGGGTTCCATGGAGCAAAACTGGAAGTACTGGCCGCCCAGTAGTTGGTCGTAGACCTCTGGGAAGGCTTCCATCTGGGCTACGCGCCCCTGGTAGGCGGGGATAGAGCTGTTGTAGCTGTTGTATTCGTAGTAGATCGTAGAGGTGCCCTGCTCCAGATCGTACAGGGCGGTATTCGACCCCTTGGCCCCCAGGGCTTCGGTCAGTTCCTCCACCGCCGTCAGCATAATTTGGTTGACATCGAGGCTGTCGCGCACCCGGTCGGTAATCCGCTTGAGGGTGGCTTCAAAGTCTAGGGCGGTTTGCAGTTGGGCGGTGCGCTGGGCCACCTGCTGCTCTAAATCGCTGTTGAGCTGCTGCACCTGCTGCTGGGCGCTAATGTCTTGCAGCGTCACCATCAGCAGGGGATCACTCCCCGAAGATACCACCGGAGACACCTCAATAATCACGGTGCGCGGGGTTGATCCTTGGCTAGGCATGATCACCTGGGCCGATTGCTTCTGCCCGGTCGTGAGGGCCTGCTGTTCGGTGATTGCAAAAACCTCTGCCACCGCCGTCGGCAAAATATCCGACTCCGACTGCCCCACCAAATCCTCCGGGGTGTGGCCTAGCAGTTCCCCATAGGCTTGGTTTAGGAAGCGCCATCGGTGGCGGTGATCTTTGATGGCCACCGGAGCCGCCACGGCATTGAAGAGCTGGTCAAAGCCATTCTGCAACAGCCGACCCTGGCAGTCACGGCAGCGATCCGGAGCCAAAGCCTTAGGGGCACCCGCATCCGTCGCCGACAGCGGTGGAGAGGAAAGGGGGTTGGGGGTTGTCATAGAGCGATGCGGGGCCGATAACAGGGCGATCTGGGCAGCAGATGGTGATCGCAAATAACCTGGACGCTGGGGTCGAGGATTGAGGAGACGGTGTTAAAAGGGAAGGTCTAAGTAAAAGGAAAGGTCTAAAAAGCTTGGCTGACGGTGGCACCTGGGGCCACCGTTAACCTGGCGGCTACCGATACAGAGATTCTATACCGCTATTCTAAGTGATTTCCTCCGTCAAGGGCGCTGCTCTGGCCCCAATCCCGCCCCCATGCCCCTATCCTAGGGAATGCGGCTTAGCCCTGGATAGCGCCATGCAGATTTTGTCCGTCACCCTTCAAAATTTCAAAGCTCACCAAGACCGTTTCTTTGAGTTTCAGCCAGGAACGAACGCCATTTGCGGCGAAAACGGGGCTGGAAAGACCAGCATTTTGGAGGCCATCGCCTGGGTTTTGTTCAACCACCAGGGCGACTATGCCAAGGAAGATCTGATCCGCAACGGCAGCAGCAGCGCCCAGGTGACAGTGGCGTTTGTCTCCAATTTTGACAGCCGCACCTACACCGTGCAGCGCTGCACCCAAAAGGGCTACCTCCTGTTCGACCCCCAGCGCAACGAACGCCTGCCCTATACGCGGCTCAAGGATGAAGTATTGCCCTGGCTGCGGCAGCATTTGGGGGTGAGCCCGACCACCAACCTGCCCCAGCTCTTTGCCCGCACCGTGGGTGTTCCCCAGGGCACCTTCACCGCCGACTTTTTGCAAACCGCCGAGCAGCGCAAGGCAGTCTTTGACGCCATCCTCAAGGTAGACGACTATAAGCAAGCCTTTAAGCAGATGAACACCCTGCGTCGCTACGCCGAAGACCAGGTAGATCAGGTAAAGCGCCAGATTGCCCAGTATGAAGAATCCCTCACCCAGTGGGAGGAGTTGACCCAGCGCCAGCAGGCCTTGACCCAGGAGATTCAATCTGCCGAGCAACGGCTCACCGGGCTACAACGGGATCTCCATGGGCTTCAGGCAGAACGGGCGGCGGCGAAGGCCCAGGCCCAACAGGTGCAGGGTTTGTCCCAGCAGATCCAAACCCTGGCCCAGCAGCGACAGGCCAAGGAACGGGATTTGGCGCGACTTCGGCAGGCGGTGGCCCAGGCCCAGCAGGCGGTGGAAATCTGTACCGCCAACCGTCCGGCCTACGAGGGCTATCAGGCGGCAGAAAAAGCCCTGGCGGATCTCAACCAGCGCCAAGGCCAGCGCCAAACCCTGCAACGCCGCTACCAAACCCTGCAAACCACCTACGGCCAAAAGCAGGCGGAACTAGCCCGTTGGCAAGCCCAGATCGAAGCCCTGGAGCAAACGGCCCGTGAGGTGGATGCCCTGCAACCGTTAGTTGCTCAGCAGGACCAGATCGAAGCCCAGCGGCGGGAATTTCAGGCCCAGCGGGAGCAGCTTCAGGCGGTGGCAGCGCAGATTCAGGGACTTCAGCAGCAGCAAACGCGCTTGGAACAGCAGCAGCGCCAGGTAGCCCAGGCCCAAACCCGCTTGGCCCAGCTTCGTCCCGCCGTGGATGAGATTGTTGGACTGGAGGAACAGCGGGATCGCCTGCAACAACAGCTTAGCCGCCTCGCCGCCGCCCGCCAGTTTGAGGCCGATATTCAAGCCCTCGTTACCCACAGCCGCCAGCAGCAGCAGGCCCAAGCCGTCGATATCCAAGATATTTTGATGGAATTTGATACCTTGGTTCGCAGTGTACCGCTGATTTCTGGCGAAACCGTCCAAAGGCTGCAACAGGCTCTGCACAATGCTTCAGACCTCCATGGGGAACTACTCGCTGCCCTGGACAGCATTCTGCGGGATTTGGCCGACCAAACCGACGAAGCCACCCTTCAGACCAGCCTCAAAGCCCTGACCCATGACCTCAAAAAACGCTACGGCTGGCGGGCGGAACTGGATCAGGAAGACTCCCTCAAAACCCAGGCCGACCAATTGCAGCGGGAACAGGCGTCTCTGACCGATCAGATCGCCGCCCTCTCCCAGCAGTTGGAACACCGGGCCACCGTGGAGACTGCCCTGCAAGACCTCGCTAGCGCCCTAGAAGACCTTGGCCATCCCCGTCAGAGGCAGGCGATTCTGCAACGCACCCTCATTGACCGGGCCAAGGTGGAGCAAACCTGTGCCCAAATCGCCGCCCAGCAGCAGGACATGACCCAGCAAATGGCCGACCTCACTGCCCAACTGGAGGAGTTTCAGTCCCTCGAAGCGGACATCGCTGCCCAGCAGGCCCAGCGCAGCACCTACCAAGCCCCCTACGAGCAATACCTCCGCAACCGCGACCAGGCTAACCAGTGCAACCCCCTGAAGCGAGAACTGGGCACCACCGAAACCGATTTAGAACAGCTTGAAGCCCAGCGCCTTGACCTAGAAACCCGCTACACCGAAGCCACCGCCACCTACGATCCTGCCCAGGCCGAAGCCCTGGAAACTCGCTACGCCGCCCTTAAAACTGAGGCCGATCAACTGGCGGGGAGCCTGCCCCAACAGCGTCAACGCCTGGGGGACTTGGACCAACAACTAGCCAACCTGGCGACCCTGGCCGAAAAACGAGATGCCGCCCAAGCAGACCTCAAAGCTAAGGAAAAAATCAAGCGCTTCGTTAACTTTGCCCGCAAAGCCTACAACGAAGCTGGCCCCCGCATTACCGAGCAGTATGTCCGCAGCATTTCGGTACAGGCAGATCGGCTGTTTCGAGAACTGCTAAACCGTCCTGATGTGGCCCTAGAATGGACTCGCGACTACGACATTCTGGTGCAAGACGGCCCCCATCAGCGACGATTTGTAAACCTCTCCGGTGGCGAACAAATGTGTGCCGCCCTCGCTGTTCGCCTCGCCCTGCTGAAGGTTTTGGCCGACATCGACATTGCCTTTTTTGACGAACCCACCACCAACATGGACAAACCCCGTCGCCAGGGCCTTGCAGAGGCCATCAGCCGGATTAAATCCTTCAAGCAACTGTTCGTCATCAGCCACGATGATACCTTTGAAAGTATTACCGAAAACGTCATCCTTGTAGAACGAGAAGTTTAGGTAAACGGCAATGCTGAATATTGACTGAGAGATGTCGCTCTCTTGGCGTTAAGTTAATACTTTTTCGCTTTTCACCAATAGTGTTAGATCTTCTTTGTCGAGATTAACAAATCGAGAATGTTTATCGTTAGTGCTTAAGTATGTCATATTCTTAGACCAAATATAAAATTCCCCAGGCTCAACAGGATCATTGGTGGTTATGTCAACATCGAATATTTTTTCGTCGAAAAGATCAAGAAAGTCCAGGCTCACCTTTAGCGCACGAATCCTTTCACTTGTAAGATTTTGGAAGCGAAGTGTAACATGTACCTTGCCGCCATAAATATCGGGATCAAGATCTTGCGGGATCACATGCTTGTCGATCAATTCAATACCTAATAGCTTAGACTCACTTTTTGGATTCGGCCTTTGATTAGTTGAAGTTTGAATAACATTTGGGTTATCCGTGATTGGAGTAGGCACTTCACTAGGTTCATCTAGTCGGCGTTCGAGGGCTAACATCCGATTGGACAAAGACTCAACAAGATCACTAATCTCACAATAAACCTGATAGTCTTCAATGCCCGATTCCGCAAGTTTCTGGTGTAGATCATGGAGGGATGGACAGTCGTGTTCAGTAGCACGCCGTTTCCCATCAGACTGAGTGATGACAATAAATTTCATAATTCGGTATTTTCCGAAACTCTATGTAGTCAGAACTAAGACTTTAGAGCAAACTATACCTAGCAGTTTACGTAATGATACTTAGCTCTTTCGACTAATACTCTAGAGCTTATAGCGAATTTCAGGCAGAGGCGACATGAATCAGGGTCTTGAGACATTTATTCATAGAGATTCAGACGCCTCTGATTCATTAGGGTCTGTTCCACGGAGGAGCCGTAATGTCTTAAATGTTGGCGGCTTAAGAAACTCCGTTTTTCCCCTCGCGCTGTTGCAAAATAAACTCCGCGAGAGCCAAATCAACCGGAGTTGTCACCTTGAGGTTGGTTTCTTCCCCCGGCACAATGTGTACGGGCAATCCGCATTGTTCAAACAGGGCGGCATCATCGGTAACGGCCCAACCCTGGCGACGACCTTCCTCGTGGCACTGCTTCAGCAGGGCGACATCGAAGCCCTGGGGGGTTTGGGCGGCCCAGAGGTGCTGACGGTCGGGGGTGGCGGTGATCTGCTGGTCGGCATTGACCACTTTGATCGTGTCTTTCACTGGGATGGCGGCGATTAACCCCTTGTGGTGGGCTAGGGCAGCGGCGCAGCGGTTGAATAGGTCGGCGGTGGCGAGACAGCGGGCACCGTCGTGAATTAAGACCTGGGTGGCGTCCTCGGGTAGGCCGTGCAGACCGTTGTAGACCGAATCTTGGCGGGTGTCTCCCCCCGGCAAGAACACCACGGGTTTTTGGAGGTTCAGGTCATCGATGACCGCCTGGAGCAGGGGTTGGTCGGTGGGTTGACAGATCAGGCCAATCCAGACGACCGACTCAGCCGCTTCGGCAGCGCGGAGCGTCCAGGCGATGAGCGGTTGGCCGATCAGGTGTAGGAGAACTTTGTTGCGGTCGGCCCCCATGCGGCGGCCCAGGCCAGCGGCAGGAATTAACAGGTGAACGGCGGTCATAGAGTGGTCGTAGAATCTACAGCGAAGGGGTAACGCGGGGGGAAATTTTGCCGCTGGGGAGAAATTTAATCCCCCTTGTCCTCCAGATCACACTTAAATCTGGGTCAGGTTCCACTACAATAGCTTGCGAACAGGCATGGACGGAAATTATGCGGGTACTGGCTCTGGTTCCGGGGGGGATTGAACGCCAACTGGAGTTCTTTCCTGTGCTGCGGGAAATTAAAGAGGCTTTCAATACGGCTGACATTGCCGTGGTCGCCGACCCGGAGGCCAAGGACATCTACCAACTCTCGAAGGTAGTCAGCGAGGTGGTGCCCTACAGCTTTCAGGCTAGCAACAGCCCAGCAGACTGGGCCAACCTGCTGGGCATTGTGCGGGATCGAGAATTTGAAGCGGTGATCACCCTGACCGATTCCTGGTCGCTGGGGCTGCTGCTGTGGCTGAGCGGAATTCCGACCCGCATTGGCTATCAGGGCGGCAGCAATGGCTGGTTCCTCACAACCCTATTGCCCCAGCCCACCGACCCCGCCAACTACACTGCCCTCCTCAAGGCGCTGAAGGTGGATGCTCCCCTTGCGCCCCCCAGCCTGAATGTTCCCCAGGCCGACCTCAAGGCCATAGACGACCTCCGCCGAGGAGCCAAGCTTCAGGGTGGCTACGTGGCGGTCTATCCCGGCCATGCCCCTGGGGGCGAAGCCTATCCCACCGACCAGTGGGTGGCAATTTTGAAGGATTTTCAGCAGCGTCAGCCCGATTTGCCCCTAGTAGCGCTCCAAACCCCCGACACTGCGGCGAATATCGCGGCCCTGCGCTCGGCTCTCCCCACCCTAACGGTGCTAGAGCCCGAAACCCTAGGCCAAATGGCAGCGTTGATTGCTGGGGCCAACCTGCTGGTGGCGGTTCAGGGCTATCCGGTGGCCCTCGCCGCTGCCCTGGAGGTATATACCGTGGCCCTCAGTGCAGCCCCGATGCCTGCTCCGGCTGGGGCTGGAGAGCGGCTGGTGAATGTGGCAGCCTCGACAGGAAAACTCGCGGATCTGACGCCCGCCTCCGTTCTCACAACGATCTGGAAAAGCTAGGATTTGATCCAGGTAGAATCCAGCAAAGCCAGCCCTGCCAACATCGGATAGACGCTCAGCACTGCCGCCAGCTTTCGCGATGACGACAACCCAAGGTCTCAGCCAGATCGCCTAATCGTGGCCTGCGGGAGCTGTCTACGATACATGGACAGCCTTTCCATGTATCGTAGATACCCATACTTTAGGTATTTTTGGGGATTTCTAGTTTTGCGATAAGCTGGAAGGCGTTGTCCTTGTTGGCGTCGTTATCCAACGACGGATCGGGGCGACCTGGCCCTCATTCTCCTTTGGTCTGTGGCGGTTTTTTGGTATTTTTTGGGCCTGGTAACGGGCGGTTTAGTGCTGGGAGGGCTGAGCCTGCGGCAACGACAGCGCCAGCAGCAAATTTTGGCCCTGCTGCGAACGCCTTCCTGGCCCGTGGCCCTGGGTCGGCTAGAGCAATTAGTGGCCGCCCACCCAGAACAACAGGAGCAAATCGACCAACTGGGCACCAGCCGCGACACCCTCGAAAAAGTACTCCAGTCGGCTCCGGTGGGCTACCTTCAGGTTGATGAAGAAAACCAGCTCATCTGGTGCAATGAGGAAGCTACTCGGCTCCTCCACATCAGTCAACCCCTGGCGGGGCCGCTCCAGCAGCGACGGCTTTTGCTGGAGGTCGCTCGTTCCTACGAACTTGATGCCCTGATTGACGAGGCACGGGAGCAGCAGCGGCCCTGCCAGCGAGAGTGGATGCTCTACCAAATCTCCCCCGACCCACTCCATCCCAAAGAGAAGCCCACCTATCCTCTGCGGGGCTATGCCTTACCTCTGAGTGGTCAAGAGGTGGGCGTTTTTTTGGAAAATCGCCAAGAGGCCGAACTGTTGGTGCAGCAGCGAGATCGCTGGACCTCTGACGTGGCCCACGAGCTAAAGACCCCCCTGACCTCCATCCGCTTGGTGGCCGAAACCCTGCAAACTAGGGTGGAACCATCTCTCAAAATTTGGCTAGATCGGCTGATTAACGAAACCATCCGCCTCAGCAATTTGGTAGAAGACCTGCTCAACCTCAGCCGCCTACAGGGTCGCCAGTTTCAAGGGCTGAATCTTCAGCCCGTCGATCTGCCCCAGCTGATTCAGTCCGCTTGGCGCAGTTTAGAACCCCTTGCCCAGGTCAAACAGCTTAGCCTCACCTACCAAGGCCCCGATTATTACCTCGTGCCCCTCGACGAAACCCTCTTTCATCGGGTGCTGCTCAACCTGCTAGATAATGCCATCAAGCACAGCCCTGCTGCTACCGCCATCCACGTACACCTTGATCCTGCCACCGCTGCGTCTACTCCCTTAACCCTAGACGTGGTGGACGGAGGTAACGGCTTTAGCCCCAAGGATTTGCCCCATATTTTTGATCGCTTCTACCGTGCTGACCCCTCCCGCAGCCGCAGCGACCTGTCCACTACGGCCCTATCCGCCACCGACCAAGGCCAGGGCACGGGG
This sequence comes from Leptolyngbya sp. BL0902, assembly GCF_016403105.1. Lineage (NCBI taxonomy): Bacteria > Bacillati > Cyanobacteriota > Cyanophyceae > Leptolyngbyales > Leptolyngbyaceae > Leptolyngbya > Leptolyngbya sp. BL0902. The sequence continues at coordinate 2,620,305 of NZ_CP046155.1, read as the reverse complement.
TTGGGCCTTGCCATTGTGCATCAAATTGTGGAAGCCCATGGTGGCACCATCACCGCTGCCAACCATCCCGATTTGGGTGGGGCTTGGCTCTGTCTCACCCTGCCCCCAACGGCCCTAGATCACGGGCTAACCCCCTGAGACCTCGACCAAAAACAGCTCGGACGCCCTATCGACCAAGGCCGGAAACAGCCTGTCGCGAGCCCTGGGCCACGAGCTGAAACGGCCATCAAATTGATAAGAACTTATACCTATGGGACAATTGCTATAATGGCCTACTGATGGCCCTACCTTAGATGAACTCCATGGCAGAACGCCTGCAAAAGTTACTGGCCCAGCATGGTCTGGCCTCTCGGCGCAAGGCAGAGGAATGGATTATTGCCGGACGGGTAACGGTCAATGGTGTGCCCGCTCATCTGGGCCAAAAAGTCGATCCTGACCATGACCAAGTGGCTGTAGATCAGCGCCTTCTCACGCTCCAGCAGCGTCCCCAACCCTACTACTTATTGCTCCACAAACCTCTGGGCATGGTCTCCACCTGTGCTGACCCGCAGGGCCGCCCTACCGTCCTAGATGCCCTGCCCCCAGAACTATGGTGCTTGGGTTTACATCCCGTGGGTCGGCTAGATACCTACTCCAGTGGAGCCCTGATTTTGACCAACGACGGCGATTTCACCTACCGCCTTACCCACCCCAAGCACGGCCTAGCTAAGCACTATCGCGTGCGGGTTGCGGGGCGGGTTTCGCCAGATACCCTGGCGACCTGGCAGCAGGGCATTGAGCTGGATGGCCGCCTGACCTGTCCGGCCCAGGTGAAAATCGTCGGTGTCCCTGGCTCTCGCCACACCGATCTTGCCATCACCCTCTGGGAGGGACGAAACCGCCAAATTCGCCGTGTCGCCGAGGTTTTGGGGCATCGGGTGCTGCGTCTTCACCGCCTAGCGATTGGGTCGGTACGCCTAGGCAACCTGCAAGGGGGGGCTTACCGATCTTTATCAACGGGCGAAATTAAGGCATTATTAGCTGAGTCGGACGTTTCGCCGACGCTCCCACGGCCATCTCCCCAGGTCTTAGCTGGTACATCGCCGTTTTAGTGAATGCTCCCTGTATGAAGACAAAACAGTTGGTTGATTCTAACAGTCTGTACCGTACCCAACTCATCGAATTGGGAAAACTGTTACAGACCGCCCGGCAGGATCAGGGCTATTCCCTAGAGACCATGGCCAGCAAGACTTTGATCCGGGCTAGTTTGCTCAATGCCATCGAGCAGGGCGACCTGAACGGCTTACCGGAGCCCGTTTACATTCGGGGTCTCCTGCGCCGCTACGGCGATGTGCTTGGGCTAGATGGCGAAAATTTGGCGAGCCAGTTTTTTGCGCCCCCTCGGGTTCAGCCCCGTTCCTGGAAAGATTCCCCTGCGGCCCAGTTGCGCCCCCTTCATCTGTATGCTGCTTATTTTGTGGTGCTGATGGCGGCGGTGAGCGGCTTGTCCTACGTGCTCAGGCAAACTGCCCCAGAAACCACCACGCTGCCGCCCCTCGACCCCCTCAATCCGGTAGAGGCGCTCTCAAATCCGGTGGCCCCTGCTGCGCCGGAGGCCGCCCCAGAGGTAGCTGCACCCAACGCTCCCATTGAGGTTACAACAACCCTAACCGCTCAGTCCTGGATGCGCGTAACCGCTGATGGCAGCACCCAGTTTGAGGGCATTTTGCAGCCCGGAGACAGTCGCCTATGGAAAGCCGATCAGGCGCTCACCATCCGAGCTGGTAATGCGGGAGCCGTGGTGGTGAGCTTTAATAACCAGCAGGCTGAAACCCTGGGCCAGCCCGGTATGGTGAAGGAAGTGACCTACTCCCCGGCCAATATGGTGAGCCTCGCCCCCTAGGGAGTAAGGCTCAGGATCTTAGCCCGCCTTGGGGAGAGGTTTGGTTGCAGCACCGTCTAGGTTGTAGATAAAGGGAACACCGCTCCCCTGGCCATCGCCGATGACTAACACCTGGGGCACCTGAGAGCCCCCGGCCTTCCAGGCTTCAATGGCCTCCTTTTGCAGCACCAATTGGCCCCCCTGGGCCTTCAAGGTCTCGGCAATCAGGCGCTGGGCTTCGGCGCGGCCCTTAGCTCGGTTCACTTCGGCCTGGGCCTCCTGTTCGGCTTCCTGGGCAATGTAAACGGCGCGGCGGGCTCGCTGTTCCGCAATTTGCTTGTCCTCCACCGCCTTGGCAAACTCTGTCGAGAAGGTGAGGTCTACAACGCTGGTATCCAGGACGAGGATGCCGTACTTAGCTAGTCGCGAGGTCAGGGCATCGTCAAAGTCTTGCTTGAGTTCGGCCCGTTGGGTAATGGCCTCTTCTACGGTGCGTCGGGCTGCCGCAATCTTGAAGGATTCCTGGGTTTGGGGAGCCACAATTTTGGACACCAAGTTTTCTAGGGTGCCCTGGGTGCGGCGAATGTTAACGACCTCCGTAGGGTCTAGGCGAAAGTTAATGGCAAACCGCCCTGAGAGATCCTGCAAATCCTTGGTAGAGCTTTGGGCAGGTACTTCAAATTTCTGTACGGTCACGTCGTAGACATCCACCGTAGATACCAGGGGTGGCTTGAAGTGTAATCCCTCCAGCAAGGCCCCATCCTGAGCCTTACCCAAAATGCTTAAAACCCCTGCCTGCCCAGGGTTGATGATCACAAAACTGCTAGTGATGAGGGCCAGACCGATAATGGCCAGCACGCTTAGAATCACAGGCTGCCAGGTTACTGAAGCCGATTTCAAGGGATATCCTCCACATTTCAGGGTTGGTTGAGTCAAATTTTCCCTAGCCTATCGGGGATTCGCCAAAGTGACCGGAATTCTTTAGGAAGACTCACCATTTGGGGCCACAGGGTGCCTCAAAACTTCCGCTAGGAGGCCGGGGCCAGCGTGGATCGCTGCATTGATCCAGGCAAATTACCGAAAAGCTCGTTTAAAGTGCTATCCTAAAGAGGACTCGGACCCATGCGGTCGCAACGCCCAAATCATGTCAGGACCGGAAGGTAGCAGCATTACGGGATGCTTGTGACAGGCGTGGACTCCGGGTCTTTTGCGTTTTCAGAGCCTTTACAGGGTCGATCTGCCCTTGGTAAGCCTAGAAATAATGGGCAACGGTTCTGATATCCCCCCTAGGCGTTTGTCTCGATAGCCCCCTAAGCTAGGGATGTCGCCGATAGTATCGGTTAATCCGTAAGGGAGGAACGTATGGCTGGTTTTGGAGATGTCGTTAAAAAAGCATTTTACCTAGGGGTGGGGGTCGCCTCCTATGCTGGAGAAAAGGCCGGACACACCCTCAAGGACTTACAAGAGCAGACCCAGGTGGTGGTGAACGAACTGGTGGCCCGTGGGGAAATGACCGCCGAAGAGGCCCAGCGCCTAGTGAACGACATGGTCAGCCGTGCCCAAGACACTATTCCCGAAAACCAGTCGCCATCCGAACCCCGCCGCATTGAAATCCTAGACGACGAGCCGAGCCCCCCAGCCGTTTCAGAGGATCCCGCCGAAGCCCTGCGGCAACAGGTGGCGGCCCTGCGCCAAGAACTGGATGCCCTCAAGCGCAAAGCCAGTCATTAGCACGTCATTTTCTACCATGTAATTCCCAAGCGAGACAGCCCGAATGGATGATTGGTCTAAACACATTTTGAATGCCTTTGGCGATGCGGTGCAGGAGTTTGCTCAGCAACTCTCCCAGGATACCGAACGCTGGATGGAGGACATCATCGACCAGATTGCCCAGGCCTCAGACCCTTTTGTGCAGGCCGCCGATGAATGGGCCTATCAAGTACAAGATGCCCTAGAACCGGAAATTGAACGCCTGATCGACGACCTCAATGAGGTGATCCAGCCCCTTGAAATTGCCATTTCCCATCAAGTAGATGAGGTGGCAGAACAACTAGATACCCTGATCGAACCCATGGTGGCGCGGCTGATGGAGCTGGACCCCTGGCTAGACCGGGCGGCGGCTCCCATCAACAGTGTGGTAGAGCCTATGCTTCAGGATCACCCGGCTTGCGTGGGCTGTCGCAATTTCTTTGGCGAAACCCACGGCGGCAACACCCTCGTTTGCGCCATGCATCCCTTCGGCCCCGATGAAGACCGCCACTGTCCTGACTGGGAAGGGTTTTATTAGATCAGGGTTGTGCTAAATTCAACCCGCGATTGGCCCGCCCATCCCGAATGCCTTAGTCCGAATGCCTTAGTACTGCATCAGCGCCGTAATGGGCACAGCGGGAAGTTTGGCGCGGCCTTCGAGCCCTAGCAGTTCAATCACAAAGCCGAAGCCCACCACCGTGCTGCCCGTTTTCTCAACGAGGTCGTAGGTCGCAGCGGCGGTGCCCCCCGTGGCGATTAGGTCGTCAATAATGAGCACCCGACTGCCCTGGGGGAAGGCGTCTTGGTGAAGTTCTAGGGTGTCGCTGCCGTACTCCAGATCGTAGGAGGCGGAGTGGACAGCGGCAGGGAGTTTTCCGGGTTTACGTACCGGGGCAAAGCCAATGCCCATCTTATAGGCCAGGGGCATCCCAAACATAAACCCCCGTGACTCGATACCGACGATGTAGTCGGCCTGGTAGTCGGCCACCTGCTCCGCAAAGCTATCGATGCTGTACTGGAGCGCATCGGGGTTCGATAGCATCGGGGTAATGTCGCGAAATAAAATTCCCGGCTTGGGGAAGTCGGGAATGTCGCGAATGTGAGCTTTGAGATCCATAGGTCGTTTGGGGCGAGGGCCGTTGCTATGCTACCATCGCGGCCACGACCCTGAATGAAGCTCTGCCCAAAAGTCGTGCCGTCGGAGCATTGGTGTCTATCTCCAACGGCTGAGGGTTGAGGATGGATATCGCTCGAAACGGAACGCTCTACTGCGGTAGCGCGAGGGATGGATCCAACGGCTTGCGGGTAATCCGGGCACCTAGGCCGCGTAGCTTGCTCTCGATGTTGTCATAGCCCCGATCCAGGTGCTGAAGCCCCTGAATCACCGTGGTGCCGTTGGCCGCCAGACCCGCCAGCACCAGTGCCGCCGATGCTCGGAGGTCGGTGGCCAATACCGGAGCCCCCGATAGCCCGTGGACACCCTTGATGATGGCGCAGTTGCCGTTGAGGCGAATATCGGCCCCCATACGGTTCAGTTCTGCAACGTGGCGCAAGCGGTTTTCAAACACCGTTTCGGTGATCAGGCTGTTGCCGTCACACAGGGCCATCAGGGCCATAAACTGGGCCTGCATATCCGTAGGAAAGCCTGGAAATGGCCCGGTTTGAATATCGACGGGGTGGATGACATCTCCTGGAACATAGCGCACTCGGCTAGGGCCATCTTCAATCACCTGTCCACCCACTTCGTGGAGCTTGGCGATCACCGCTGTGAGATGCTCAGGAATAACGGGAGAGAGGCTGATTTCTGAACGGGTGATGGCGGCGGCGACCAGGAATGTCCCGGCTTCGATGCGGTCGGGGATGATGCCGTAATCTGTGGTGTGGAGACTGGGCACACCCACAATGGTGATGGTGTTGGTGCCTGCCCCGCGAATTTTGGCCCCCATGGCCCGACAGAAGTTGGCCAGGTCAGTCACTTCCGGCTCTTGGGCGGCGTTTTCGATTACGGTTTCCCCTTCGGCCAGGGTGGCCGCCATCATCAGGGTTTCCGTGGCTCCCACGCTGGGGTAATCCAGGTAAATCTTGGCTCCCTTCAGCCGCTTGCCGCTGCCGGGAATATAGGCATTGACGGTGCCATGGTCGATGTGGACATCGGCCCCCATGGCCTGAAGCCCGCGCACATGGAGTTCTACCGGACGCGCCCCAATGGCACAACCGCCGGGCAGGGGCACCCGCGCCACCCCCATCCGTGCCAGCAAAGGCCCAATAACAAAAAAGCTGGCCCGCAAACGGCTGACCAGGTCGTAGGGTGCTTTGGTGGAGGAAATTGAGCTAGGGTCAATGTCGAGGGCATCGCCATTGCGGCGGATGGAGACCCCGAGGGCCGTCAGCACCTCGCCCATGCGTTCAATATCCATCAGGTTCGGGATATTCCGCAGGCGGCAGGGCTGGGAACAGAGCAGGGTGCCCGCCATCACCACCAGGGCTGAGTTTTTAGCCCCGCTGATGGTGACATGACCTGAAAGAGGGGTACCGCCCGCAATCTCCAGCACGGCGTTATCGGCCTCTGCGGTGGTTAGGGGGTTGGACAATCCAAGAGAAGTAACGATAGCGGTATCCTCCACGGCGCTTAACTCTACCATTTCCGGAATTTCGTCTAGATTCTACCCGAAATCTTAATTTTGGCTAGGGTCGCTAGAATAAAATTTCGATGCACAAAGCCACATCAGAATAGCCGATCTCTTCAAATAACGAAATCTTTTTTGAAAGGGTTGACTCTGGGCCAAACCTAGTGCATATTGGGTAATCGCGACGCAACTGCGACGCAGCCGCGCGGAACTGGCGGAATTGGTAGACGCGCTAGGTTCAGGTCCTAGTGTTAGCAATAACATCCGGGTTCAAGTCCCGGGTTCCGCATCTAAAAGCCAGGTCAAAACCCAAGCCTTTCTAAACCTGAAGGCACCTTTCAACACCCATGCTGACCAGCCTGCAAAACCCATTGGTAAAGGAGATTCGTAAGCTCCACCAGGGTAAGTTTCGGCGACAGCAGGGGTGTTTTTTGTTGGAAGGCACCCATCTGGTACAGGAAGCCCTGGCCGTGGGTTATCACCTCTCGGTGGCCTGCCACACTCCGGCTTGGCAAGACCGCTATCCCGCCTTAGCCGCTGCTTTGATTCAATCTGCCCAGCGATTGGAGATCGTTTCGGAAGAGGTGCTTCAGTCCCTGGTGACAACGGTGCATCCCGATGGTGTGGTGGCGGTGGCCCCCCAGCGTCCGCCTTCCGAAATTCCCGCTATCTACGGGGTTGGTCTCGTCCTCGAAACCCTGCAAGATCCGGGCAACCTGGGCACGATTATTCGTACCGCCACTGCGGCCCAAGTCGATGGCCTCTGGCTCAGCGCCGACAGCGTTGCGCCCGATCATCCCAAGGTGCTGCGGGCTTCAGCGGGGCAGTGGTTTCGGTTGCCGATGGTGGTGGATACCCAGCTAGAAAACACCCTGCAAACCTGGCGTTCCCAAGGGATACAACTGGTGTCCACGTTGCCCAATGCCTCGCTGGATTACTGGTCGGTGGATTTTACCCGGCCCACGGTGATTTTGCTGGGCAACGAAGGGGCGGGGCTGTCTGCAACCCTGCAACAGTACGCCACAACGGCGGTGAAGATTCCCATGCATCCGGCAGTGGAGTCGCTGAATGTGGCCATTTCCGCCGCCCTGCTGCTCTACGAAGCCCAACGCCAGCGCCGAGGGTAGCCCGTGGGTCGATGGCCCATCCTGAAGCGCCTATACTGAAGCCACTAGGGTCTGGAGCTGTGCCATGATTGCCACCCCTCAGCCATCCTTTCTTACCCCGCAAGCCTATTTTGAGTGGGAAGCCCAGCAGGACTTGCGCTACGAGTATTTTGATGGGGCTGTGTTCGCCATGACGGGAGGCTCGATTCCCCACGCGGACATTGCCTTCAACATGGCCAGTCTGCTGCGTAGCCGTCTGCAAGGCCGTTGTAAGGTCAGAAACTCCGATGCCAAGGTGGGCGTTACAGACGATGGCCCCTTTATCTACCCCGATGTTAGCGTGACCTGCGACGGGCGAGACCGAGCGGCGCAACGGTTTTCTCGCTACCCCTGCCTGATTGTCGAGGTGATGTCTCCTAGGGCGTGTCATCAAATAAGCCAGATGACGCAAGCCGCCATGTAAATGGCGCTGAGAAAGGTCTCGGCCAGCTTGTCATAGCGGGTGGCAATGGCTCGGTATTGTTTGAGTTTGGCAAAGAAATTCTCAATCAGGTGACGGGCCTTGTACAAGTCTCGGTCATACTCCCGGGGTGTCTTGCGGTTGCGTTTGGGCGGAATCACCGCCGTTTTGCCCTGGGCTTCGAGCGGCTCAATCACCCGTTTGTCGGCGTCATAGCCCTTATCGGCAAGCACGGTGTCGGTGGGAATATCGGCCAACAGAACATCTGCCCCATCGAGGTCACAGGCTTGTCCGGGCGTCAGATGAAGCCCCGTCGGGTTTCCCAAAGCATCGCAGGTGGCATGGATTTTGGTGCTTAATCCGCCTTTGCTGCGACCGATGCACTGAGCGTTGGCATCCCCCCCTTTGCCCCAGCACTGTGCTGGTGGGCGCGGACGATAGTGCTGTCAATCATCTGGTATTCGTTATCGGCATCGTTGGCTAAGGCGCGAAAGAGCCGTTCCCAGACTCCGGTTTTCGCCCAGCGACGGAAGCGGGTATGGACTTTGCGATAATGCCCAAAGCGCTCTGGCAAATCTCGCCAGGGGATGCCGGCCCGATAGCGATACAGCACCGCCTCCACAAATCGGCGATTGTCCTGGGCGGTCACGCCGACCCAGCCTTTAGAACCGGGCAGCAGATCCTGAATGCGTTCCCATTGGTCGTCGCGTAGGGCATGGCGGCGGGTCGTCATGGTTGGGTATATCAGGTTAACAATAGCCTTTCCAATTTACCTCAATTGATGACACGCCCTAGCACCGAAGCCTATGACCGGGGGGGCAAATTTGCGCTATATCGTCGCCTAGAGAGCTTGCAGGAGTATGTTCTAGTCGGATCTGAGCGCAAAACGGTGGAGGTCTTTCGCCGTGGGCAGGACACCTGGCAATTTATTCCCTACGAAAAACAGGATCCCATCATCCTAACCAGCCTAGACATTACCCTGGCCATGGCTGAGATTTACGAGGATGTTGTCTTGGGGGAGTAGACCCCCATTCGTGGTTTCCACCCGATCTCGGCGAGGCTGAGTTCACCCTTGACCCTGCTCTTGTCCCTATCTAGCCCTTTTAGGGTGTTGTCTAATTGGCCCGATGTGGTCAAGAATGGAGGATGTTTCGTTGCCTGGGGATCGCCACCTGAGACGGGTGGGCCGATCTGTTGGGACGATGGCTATTATATGTTTTGGGTTTGCCTTAGGAGCCTGCTGTGAGCGACGCATTTGACTACGACCTAATCATTATCGGGGCCGGAGTAGGGGGCCACGGGGCGGCGCTCCACGCCGTAAAATCGGGTCTCAAAACCGCCATTGTGGAAGCGGATGTGATGGGCGGCACCTGCGTCAACCGGGGCTGCATTCCCTCCAAGGCATTGCTAGCGGCTTCCGGTCGGGTGCGGGAACTGCGCGACGAGCACCACCTTAAATCCATGGGCATCCAAGTGGGTCAGGTGGGCTACGACCGTAGCGCCATCGCCGATCACGCCAAAAATCTGGTCAGCAAAATCCAGGGCGACCTCACCAACAGCCTCACCCGCCTGGGGGTAGACATTATTAAGGGCTGGGGTCGAGTCGTCGGTGAGCAAAAGGTGGCCATCGACACCGCCGAGGGCGAAAAGACCGTCACCGCCAAGGACATCATTCTGGCTCCGGGTTCCGTGCCCTTTGTGCCCCCCGGCATCACCACCGACGGCAAAACCGTCTTTACCAGCGACGAAGCCCTGAAACTAGACTGGCTACCGGACTGGATCGCTATCATCGGCAGCGGCTACATTGGCCTCGAATTTTCCGACATCTACACCGCCCTGGGCTGCGAAGTCACCATCATCGAAGCCCTGGATCAGCTCATGCCCACCTTCGACCCCGACATTGCCAAGGTGGCCCAGCGGGTGCTGATTGCCCCCCGCGACATTGACACCCGCGCCGGACTGATTGCCAAGACCATCACCCCCGGCAACCCCGTGGTGATTGAACTGGCCGACCGCGAAACCAAGGAAGTGGTGGAAGTCTTAGAAGTAGACGCCTGCCTGGTAGCCACCGGACGCATTCCCGCCGCCAAGAATATGGGCTTAGAGCGGGTGGGCGTGGAACTGGATCGGCGCGGCTTTATCCCCGTTAACGACCGTCTGCAAGTGACCCGCAATGGCGAACCTGTACCTCACCTGTGGGCCATTGGCGATGCCACGGGCAAGATGATGCTAGCCCACGCCGCCTCCGCCCAGGGGGTGATCACCGTGGAGAACATCTGCGGCCAGGATCGCACGGTGAACTACATGAGCATCCCCGCCGCCGCCTTCACCCACCCCGAAGTCAGCTTTGTGGGGCTGACGGAACCCGCCGCCAAGGAAAAGGCCGAGGCCGAAGGGTTCGCCATCGACACCGTCCGTAGCTACTTTAAGGGCAACTCCAAAGCCCTAGCGGAAGGGGAAACCGAAGGCTTGGCCAAGGTGATCTACCGCAAGGACACCGGGGAAATCCTGGGAGCACACATCATCGGTCTCCACGCTGCCGACCTGATCCAAGAAGCCGCCAACGCCATTCACCAAGGCCAAACCGTGACGGATCTGTCCTTCTGTGTCCACACCCACCCCACCCTGTCTGAGGTGATGGACGAAGCCTTCAAGCGTGCGGTGGTGGTGCCCGCATGACCATCCGCCGTCGTCCCCCCAATCCCCCCGTTGCGGTGAAGCATTTGCAGTACCAAATTCCAGCTCCGGATTCTGAACCGCGCAACATCCTGGAAAAAATTGTCTGGCACAAGGAAACGGAAGTTGCCCAAATGCGGGAACGCCTACCTTTGACTGACCTGCAACGGGATGTGTTGAGCGCACCTCCCGCCAGGGATTTCATTGCCGCCCTGCGCCAGGGGCCAACCTCCCCAACGCTAATTGCTGAGGTGAAGAAAGCCTCCCCCAGCAAGGGCGTGATTCGGGAAGATTTCGACCCCGTCGCCATCGCCCAAACCTATGCCAACCACGGGGCCGCTTGCCTCTCGGTGCTGACGGACAAAGCCTTCTTCCAGGGGGATTTTGAATACCTGGCCCAGGTGCGCCAAGCGGTGGATGTTCCTCTGCTCTGCAAAGAGTTCATCATCTACCCCTACCAAATGTATTTGGCCCGCTGCAAAGGGGCCGATGCAGTGCTGCTGATTGCGGCCATTTTGTCGGATAAAGACCTGCGCTACTTTGTGCAAATTGCCAAAGCCCTGGGCATGGCGGCCCTGGTGGAGGTTCACACCCTGGAGGAACTGGATCGGGTGCTGGCGATTCCGGCGGTGACGCTAATTGGCATCAACAACCGCGATCTAGAAACCTTCACCACGGATCTCGCCACTACCGACACCCTGATCTCGGCCCGCCGAGATCAGCTACAGGCCAGAAACGCTTTAGTTGTGGCAGAATCCGGTATTTTTACCGCCGAAAACGTGCAAACCTTGGCTACCGCTGGAGCCAGTGCCATACTGGTAGGAGAATCGCTGATGCGACAGCCCGATCCAGGGGCCGCGATTCATCAACTGTTTCCGGCCCTGGGGGATTAGTCGCCAGGTCATGATGACATCGATAGCCCTTAAAGCGGTCATCAACGATACGCCCTACAGCGGTCAGCAGTTTATCCACGCGGGTTATTTTTGGGGACACAACACCTATGGTGACTTCGGGCCAATCTGTTCCGCTGCCGTCTCACATTCACTACGAGCTACTGCTGCAACTGCTAGAACAGCAGACTATGGCAACCGTCTATCAATCTCCCCAACTGCGCCGACAAACCCAGGAGTTGATCATCACCCTGAGAAAGGCATTGTCCCAGCAGCGGCAGATTGAGGAAACCTGCAAGCTCTCCAACGTGGCTGTGGAATACCAGTGGTCTACCAACCAGCCCCTAGAGCGGTTTTCGGCGGAGATGTAGGGAGCGCCCGATCCGCGTTTCCGCCTAAGATCTTCCTGTCAATGGCCCCAGGAATTACCCCTAGGGATTACCCAAAGGGGCTTGGTCTTTCGCCCTGCTAATCCGGGGATAGCCCCGCAAGGCTGTGGAGGAAGACCAGCCAGCCGCCCCCAGTTGATGCTTCCGGTTGGCGTTCCCCCTTGTGCCGATTGCCCTAGTTCAGGAGGTTTTGGTAGTAGGTTCTCATGTGTTCCCTGGCTTCCCGATCCGAGGGAAAACTGCGGGTTGTGAAATCTAGGCCAGAGCTTGACTTAATCCGCAGATAGACATCGGTCGTGCTCACTCGCCACACCTCTAGGGTAAATCGTTCCGTTCTCCGATTGGCTTGATTACTGAAGATGCGACTGCCCTCTTGGCGAATCCCTTGGGTGAGGGCGGGGCAGGCTATACCGTCGCGATCCGCATCCACGGTGGCGGGTGCGGTGCCCATATAGTAGTGCCATTGGGCTTCGGGCTGGGTGGCAAAGTGAAAGCACTGGGTGCCCGCGTAGGGGGGCAAGGTTTGGGCCTTAGCTAGGGGCGCAGCGAGGAGCATGATCAGGTTGAGGGAGAGGGCTGTCGCGGTACGGGATGGTTGGGCGGGCATGGATAAAACACAGGACGCTACGGTCTTAGGGTGCCCAAGTTGCGCGTTTGAGTATCGTGCGGTCATCCCAAAATCTACCGATCCAGCCGCACCAATGGCCCTAGTTAGAGGCTTCCCAGCGGCATGGCCCAGCCTGAGGTGTGTGGCCGTGTTCTACGCCAATGGGCTTAGCCTTGGGTAGATGAAGCTCACCCGAAGCCTAAGCTAGGATGAGAGCCTACAGGTAAGGACAGCGTGGGTACATGGATCTTTCTTTTCTGTTAGCGATTGCGCTGCTGGTGGGGCTGTTCTTTTGGCTCAAGCGTTTTCGAGGACGGGGGAGAAGCTATCGTCGCACGCGATCCACCGCCGCCCCGACCAAAGCGCGTTCGGTGCGGGGCGCTACGCGGCGGGAACTGCTGCGGCTAGTGGGTGGCAATCAGGATGTGGCTCAGCGGCTGGTAGATCAAGTGCAGCTTCGCAACCCCAGCCACAGTGAGCAATGGTGCTGGGAAAAGGCGATTTACGATATCCAGCGCGACCGCAGAAGTTCCTGAGCCACACCATCGGCCCTGAGCTTCAGGCTCGGCCTGAGCAGAATTAGCTATCGGCTATGGATTGAGGCTTCAACAGGCTCGGACTAAGTGGGATTGGCTTTTCCACCGGGAGTGAGCGACTGGGATTGAGGGTTAGAGGCTCCCTTCTACTCTGGCATTGAAGCCATAGACCTTCCGTTCTCCGGCGAGAGCCACCAGGGTAACGGTGCGCTCATCCCCCGGCTCAAAGCGGACGGCGGTGCCAGCCGGGATATCTAGGCGCATTCCTCGCGCTTGGTCTCGGTCAAAGCTGAGAGCGGCGTTGACTTCATAGAAATGGAAGTGGGAACCGACCTGGATGGGGCGATCTCCTGTGTTCGCGACCGTCAGGGTGGCGGTGGCTTTTCCAGCATTGAGTTCAATTTCGCCCTCGGCGGGGAATAGTTCTCCAGGAATCATCCTTTACCTCCTAGGTTGGCAATCAAATCTTGGCGCTTTTGCTGCATGGCGCGTTCTACCAAGGGCAGGGCTTCCTCGATTTCCCGCCGCGCCGCGCCTTCAACCCCTGCTTCCAGCCGTTGGGTGAGGGCAATGACATGGGCGGTTTCGAGGGCGATTTCCGTGGGTACTTTAACGTCGGGAATCACCCCCGTACCGTCCCAGTTTTTGCCCGTCACCGGGTTGATAGCCTGCCCTGTGGGCATGAATACCCAAAAGTGATCGTGGAGCCGGAAGCCCCGGCCTGGGTTGGCCCCGCCCCGCGTGGTTTCGCCGATGATGGTGGCCCGCTGACGGGTTTGCAGATTGTAGGCAAATTCTTCGGCAGCGGAAAAGGTTTCGGGGCTGGTGAGCACAAACACAGGCTTACCCAGATACCGTGGCCCCGGCAGGTGGGGCAGCGTCCACCACTGGTGGGTTTCGTCGGTTTCGCTCCAGTAGAGGTCGTTGAGGTGAACGGCGGGGTGGGCCGGAAACAGGTAGCTACACAAAAACGCCACCGCTGCCGGAGATCCGCCCTGGTTGTGGCGCAGGTCGAAAATTAGGGCATCGGTGTGGGCCACGAGGGTCATCGCTGCGGCTAGGGCATCCCCGGCCAACTCCGGCGGTTCAAAGCTAAAAAGCTGAATGTAGCCCACATTGCCCGACAGGCGCTCCACCTTATTGAGGTCAAAATTGCGGCGACGGCTGGCCTGGGCTTGACGCTCTAGTTCGGCGGCGGTCGGTTCACCTTGGGGTTCGAGGTGGGGCAGGGGCACCGGGCTAAAGTGCAGCTTCAGGTGACGATCTTGGCTGAGGGCTTGGAGCTGGGCCGTGAGGGTATCGGCCAATTGTTGCCCCCCCGTGATGGTGCTATAGCCGCCGCTATCGAGACGCTGATCTAAATCAGCCTGGATTTTTTCCGCTACCTCTGGAAACACGTAGCGATCTAACTGGGCCACCAACGCCCCAATCACCGCCTCCACATCGTCGGGCTGGAGGGGAAAGTCGGTGGCGGAAGCAGTAGAGACAGAGGAATCCATGGCAGTGAGAAAGGGGGCAGTGAGCAATTGAGCTAGACCGTGCGCCAACGTTGGGGTCGAATCTGTCATACCAGGCAAACCTAGGGCTAAATCAGCCCACGATCTGAATGTCTCAAAACCAGTCGCCTGCGCTGGCCATCGCCCCATCGCTAGCCGCAAACCCAGCAACCCTAGCGAATGGGATCGTGAACGGTGACGAGTTTGGTGCCGTCGGGGAAGGTGGCCTCCACCTGCACCTCGTGGATCATATCGGCTACGCCATCCATGACGTCCTCCCGGCTGAGCAGGGTGGTGCCGTAGCTCATCAGTTCTGCCACAGTGCGGCCATCCCGCGCCCCCTCCAAAATAGCCGCCGAAATGTAGGCGACGGCCTCTGGGTGATTCAGCTTTAGTCCGCGATTTTTGCGCCGTTCTGCCACCAGAGCAGCGGTGAAAATCAGCAGCTTATCTTTCTCTTGGGGGGTCAGTTGCATGGGGCTAGCTCAAGGACAGAAACACAGGGATGGCGTTTGTCGTGGGGTGCGAAAGGCTATGGCCCGCTTTCTCCATCCCGCTCCCAACCTAGGCGAGGGACGGTGAAAATCTCTTTTTGCGCTCCTCTCTTGCCGGGGAGGGAGGCTAGGGATGAGGGCTAGCTAAAACCTAGAAGACAAGACTTTTAGTGTACCAAACGCCGCCCCTTTCAGGCTGGGCAGGGTACTGTGAGCCGGGGCTACCCCATTGGAGTGAGGGCTTGGGCCCCAGAGAACCTCTGGGTGCTTGGCCATAGGATGTTCCGTTAACGCAACATTCCGTAACATCTGCGGGCGTGCTTCGGTCAATCAATAGGATAATGATCAGAGCCAAATCCAGGTCGCCAATACCGCCTGGATGCTTACGTTTTAGGTATCTGCGAGGAAAGTGCTTTGGTCAGTACAGCCCCATTAAAAACATCGAAATCCCAAGAAATCTTTACCGCTGCCCAAAATCTGATGCCGGGGGGGGTTAGCTCTCCGGTGCGGGCCTTTAAGTCGGTGGGGGGGCAACCCATCGTCTTCGACCACGTCAAAGGGGCGTACATTTGGGACGTAGACGGCAACCAATATATTGACTACGTGGGCACCTGGGGGCCTGCCATTTGCGGCCATGCCCACCCCGAAGTGCTCTCGGCCCTGGCAGCGGCGTTGGAGAAGGGCACGAGCTTTGGCGCACCCTGCTATCTGGAAAACGTGCTGGCGGAGATGGTGATCCAGGCCGTGCCCAGCGTGGAAATGGTGCGCTTTGTGAACTCCGGCACCGAAGCCTGTATGGCAGTGCTGCGCCTGATGCGGGCCTACACCAAGCGCGACAAGATTATTAAGTTCTCCGGCTGCTACCACGGCCATGCGGATATGTTCCTGGTGCAGGCAGGTTCTGGCGTGGCTACCCTGGGTCTGCCCGATTCTCCCGGAGTGCCCAAGGCGGCCACCAGCGACACCCTCACCGCCCCCTACAACGACCTGGAAGCGGTGAAGGCCCTGTTTGCCCAAAATCCGGGGGAAATTGCGGGCGTGATTCTAGAACCCGTGGTCGGCAATGCGGGCTTTATCACCCCCGATGCGGGCTTCCTAGAGGGGCTGCGCGACCTCACCCGCGAAAACGACGCCCTGCTAGTGTTCGACGAAGTGATGACCGGGTTCCGTATTTCCTACGGCGGTGCCCAAGCTAAGTTCAACGTCACCCCCGACCTCACCACCATGGGTAAGGTGATCGGCGGCGGTCTGCCTGTAGGGGCCTACGGCGGTCGGCGGGAGATCATGGAAATGGTCGCCCCCGCTGGCCCGGTGTATCAAGCAGGCACCCTCTCCGGCAACCCCCTAGCCATGACCGCAGGCATCAAAACCCTGGAACTGCTCCAGCGCCCCGGCACCTACGAAGAACTGGAACGGCTGACGGCTAAGCTCAGCGAAGGGCTGCTCCAAGCCGCCCGTGAGGCCGGACACGAAGTCTGCGGCGGCCACATCAGCGCCATGTTTGGGATGTTCTTCCACCCCGGCCCCATCACCCGCTATGAAGAAGCCAAGCAGGCTGACCTGGATAAGTTCAGTCGCTTCCATCGGGCCATGCTAGAGCGCGGCGTGTACCTCGCCCCCTCCCAGTTCGAGGCCGGGTTCACCTCCCTCGCCCACACCGACGCCGACATCGACACCACCCTCGCCGCCGCCCGCGAGGTGTTCGCGATTCTGTAGGGCATACCCTCCCGGCTTAGGCTGAGCTTGCCCTCACCCCCAGCCCCTCTCCCAGGGAGGAGAGGGGAGCCGGAAACTGCTGTCAAAGTCCCTCTCCCAACTTGGGAGAGGGATTTAGGGTGAGGGAGAGACTAGGTTCAGGAAGATTTCACCCACCACATCGGCTCAGCCACGCTCAACACCCAACAACCTGGCTGATCCCTTTCATCGCGCCGTTCAACCGACGTGACACAATCGATCACAATTCATACCTACCACGGATACCATGGCTCCCTCTGACCCCACGGCTTCGGGCCTTTCCCTCAAACGTTTGGCCCTGATTGTTGTTACGGCCCTGGTGTCTCTGGTGCTGGCGCAGTCGCTCTTCAATAGCCTGACCGAGCCCCAGGTGGCCAGTCAGCTTCAGCTTTACCAAACCGACCTGCTGCTCGAAAGTAGCGCCTGGGATGGGGCCGGACTGCCCCCCGACCAGTGGCCCCTGCTGCGTCAGGGTTTGCTGGGAGAAGATCCCATCGCCACCGCCCAAAAGCAGTACAAATCCGTCCGTGAAGAAGCCACCGCCCTAGCCCAGGAGGCGTCCCCCCTTCCGGCCAACCTGGGGGAATCAGCTAATGACGGCAAACCCCTGCCCCGCCGTCAACAAACCGCCCTGGCCCAACAGCAAACCCTAATTGCCGAACTGGATGTGCGCCTAGGGTTGATGGACGCGGCTCAGGATCAATTGCCCGCCGCCCTAGACCGCTGGAGCCAAGTCCAAACCAGCGACACCGCCCCCGATGCGCTGATCCGCACCGCCACCACCCTCATCCGCCTGTGGGACGAGAAAACCGCCCTCCCCGAAGACGAGGCTTGGCTGCGGCAATCCCTCAAGGGCTGGTTTGAAACCCGCGCTCTAGAACAACTCTATCGTGTCGAAAATCGGGAAGGCGACCGCCAGCAACTGCTCGACCAAGAGCAAATCGCTGCCCAAGATCAACTGGTGAAACTGGCTATCGTCGGCACATTACCCGTCCTGGGGGCCGTCCTGGGCATTGGAATCCTCCTCGGCCTCGGCATCCAGTGGTTCCTCAAAGGCAACCGCTCCCTCCTGCGCCGCCCCGCTAGCCCAGAGTGGGTCATTCCCTGGGATGGCGAAACCATCTGGCAAGTGCTGATTGTGGGCTTCTTCTTTGTCGGGCAAATCCTGCTGCCCCTGCTGCTGGGTGGTTTGGGCCTCAGCGGTGCCGCCCTCAGCAGTCGCGGACGAGCCATCTTTTCCCTCACCTACTACCTCCTCATGTCCGCCGGAGGCTTGGGCGTTTTGTGGCTGTCGGTACGGCCCTATCGCCCTCTGCCTGAGGGGCTATTTCGGATTAGACTCTCGCTGCCAGGACTGCTTTGGGGCGCAGGCGGCTATCTCGTTGCCCTACCGCTGATGTTGATGGTTGCCCTGGTTAACCAACAAATTTGGCAAGGCCAGGGCGGCAGCAACCCCCTCCTGCAAACGGTGCTCGAAGAACAGGATCCCGTCGCCCTGATTGTCTTCTTTACTACTGCCGCCATCGCCGCCCCCCTGTTTGAAGAAACCCTATTTCGCGGCTTTCTGCTGCCCTCGCTCACCAAATACATGGGCGTCGGTTGGGCCGTAGGGCTAAGTGGCCTCATCTTCGCCGCTGCCCACCTTAGCCTGTCGGAGGTGCTGCCCCTCACCCTGCTAGGCTGCATTTTAGGTATCGTCTATAGCCGCACTCGCAACCTGCTCTCTCCCATGGTGCTGCACAGCCTATGGAATAGCGCCACCATGCTGGGGCTGTTTATCCTAGGAGGCTAGCCCATCCTCAGATTTATCGCCGGATACAAAACTGCGAGCCTTCCTTTGCTATACTAGTAAACCGAAGGCGGCGACATAGCCAAGTGGTAAGGCAGAGGTCTGCAAAACCTCCATCCCCCGGTTCGAATCCGGGTGTCGCCTTTATTTTTATGCCAAGTTTTAGCCCAAAGCCCTTGTAAATCAAGCGTTTTGGGATTGTATTGTTTTGTGTATTGTTGCCAGTTGTGGCTAGTTGTAGATAATTGAGGCCAAGATTCTAGGCAATTTTTAGGCATGGATTTTCAGGAGCGGCTGAACCGAGCCAATGGGCGACTGAAAGCGGGGCGCATCCGGGTGCGGTTGCAAGTGCTGAACCAAAAACTTTACGTCCGGGGCACGTTTCCCCCGGCCCCTGGCAGTGCGAAGGATGGCCCACACCAGCAGCGGATCGCCCTGGGGTTGCCAGCGAACCCTAGGGGCTTGGCCCTGGCGGAGGAACAGGCCAAGGCCATTGGGGTGGCTCTGGAGGGTGGCCGCTTCGATTGGGCCGATTGGCGGGGCACCAGGGCAGAATCGGTGGGGGAGTGGATCGAGCGGTTTCGGCGGCAGTGGCGGGGGGCGGCGATCACCTGGCGGACGGACTACCAGCAACCGTTCAACAAACTCCCCACCGAGGCACCGCTGACGGTGGCCCTGTTGGAGCAGACCGCCGAAAAGACGACTGAGGATTCGCGATCACGGTTGCGGGCCTGCAATGCCTATCGACAGCTCGCAGAGTTTGCGGGGTTGCCGTCGGCGGGGCTGGCGCAGCTCAAGGGGGGCTATTCGGCGACGGCGGTTGACCCCAGGTCGTTGCCCACCGATGACCAAATTGCAGAGTGGCGCGGCCAAATTGCCGATCCAGGGTGGCGATGGTTGTTTGGAATGCTGGCGGCGTATGGGTTGCGCCCCCATGAGGTGTATAGTTGCGACCTGGCGGACTTCCCCACGGTGCGGGTGAGTGAGGACACCAAAACCGGGGCGCGGTTTGTGTGGCCGCTCTATCCAGAGTGGGCGACGGCCTGGGAATTGCAGCACCAGGTCTTGCCACCGCTGGAGAACATCACCAATTACACTAATGCCCAGCTCGGCACGAAGACGGCCCGTTTCTTCGAGCGGTTTGGGAAGTGCCAAGCCTACGACCTACGCCACTGCTTTGCGCGGCGGTGCCTAGAATTTGGCTTTGCGCCTGAGTTTGGGGCCAAGTTGATGGGCCACAGCCCAGAAACCCATTGCCGGGTGTACCGCCGCTGGATCGACGAAGGGACGTATTGGGCCATCTACCAGGCGGGGCTGGCTAGGGGTGATCGTCCGTCGGCACCTCGTTAGTAGGAAATGAAATTTATTTCTTACTAACGCATGGTGTTTTTTCTGAGGTTGCTAACAGAAACTCAAAACAGCCGTATCCATTGACTGGCTATGCTTTGAGCCGTTTTAGCCTGTTTTTTATGGCCATTTTCAACTAATAACTAGGAAAATCGCCTTTCTACTACTAAGTATGAACTTGACTTTGCCACTTCTCCAGCCGCTCGACGTGCCACAGGTACGTTAGGCGAGCGGCGGTTGGGTTCTTCACTTTCCAGTGGTGGCCCTTCTTCAGTTCGCCGTTGGCTCTGGCGGTGGCCAGCACCCAGCGGGATACGCCCAGGCGATTGCAGGCGGCGGCGGTGGATAGCCAGGGGGAGTTAGCCATGATAGTGCTGCCTCTCTACCCACAGGACGCATAACCGCTCAATCAGCCGCTCTAGTGCCCCGGCATCACAGGTGAGGGGTGAGCCATCATCGCACCAGGCGCTTAGGTGGCTGAATCGGCTGTAGCCCAGCTCGATTCGCAGGGCGTCGGCCTGGGCGATCAGTGGGGAGAGGTCGGTGGGGGCGGGGAGTCTACCGGACATCAGCCACGGCCCCCTCTTTCCAGTCCAACCGGGGTAGCCAGCCCACACCGGGGGAGTTTTCCACAGCCTTCCCCTGTGGAAAACCCTCTCTCCCCCCCGGCCCCCCCTCTCTCTGCCCGGATTTTAAATTTTTTTGAAGGAGGGATTTCAAGCTACACACTTCATTTTCCCCCCCTTGGCCTGTAACAGTCGAGTTTTCAAGGATTCCGAGGCTCTCCCTCACGAGGGCTCTCATCTCCTCTATGGTGGCTGGAACCCGCTCTGTCTGGGCTGTTACAGGCTGTTCGGTGGGGGTGGCCTCTGGGGTGGCCTCTGGGGTGGCCTCTGCGGTGCCTGCGGGGTGCCACAGTTCCCGGTTTCGGTACAGGGTGGCGATGGAGCATTGGGCCAGCTCTGCCAGCTTAGTGGCCAGTTGGCGGATGGAAAGGCCCACGGCATCGCCCAGCTTGGTGATCGCCTCTTTGATGCGCTCGCGGGCCTCGGCGGCACGGTATTCGTTTACCGATAGGTTGGTGTGGTTGATCAAGGGCAAGCTGCCCAGGGGCCAGTAGTAATGGCTGGCGGAGATGGCCCAATGATGGGCACGGCGGTTGAGGTCGGCCTGGTGATCGCTGAACTGGAAGAAGCCGGGGGCATTGGTGGCGGTGCGCTCGATGTAGTCCACCAGCTCCTGTCCACCGAGGCCGCGAAACACTCTCCCGTAGCAGGCGATTTCCTTCAGCAGGTGGTTGGTCTGGTGTGGGCCTGTCCACCCCTCTGCAATAGTGGCCTCCAGGTCGGCTTGCCACTGGGCTACCTTGCCTTTGGCCATGCGCTGCCGTTTGCGGCGGTGGGCCTTGGCAGTGGAAATGGCCTCTAGCAGCATCTCCATGTCGGTGTGCTGTTGGCGGTTGTCCCACATTCCCAGGAAGATGGCCAGGTTTTCGCCCTGGGGCATGGGGTCTAGGTCGAAGGGATCGACTACACAGCTCCCGGTGGCGGGTTGCAGCGGCAGGCGGTGCCCGTTGTACTCGGTAAACTCGCCTTCCCACCATTTGGCATAGGCTTTCACGTTGGGGAAGCACTCTAGCTGGCCAGGGGCGAGGGGGTAGCCATGGGCTAGGAAGGTTTGCTCTAGGGCGACGGCTAGGCCAAAGGTGTTGACGGCCTGGGGCAGGGGGCAATAGATGTGGTGCCCACCACTCCATGAACTACGGATCACGATGGGCCGCGCAATGCCGATGGTCTCCAGTGCCCAGCACAATTTCTGAATCCCTTCGGGGGTGTTGTGGGGGCTGTCGTGGTCAACATCCACCAGGCCGTAGCGGGTGGTGCTGCCAAACCGAACCCCCACAATGGTGCTGGCGTCTTGGTATTTCTGCCACAAAATGCGGGGCCGGATGGGGTGCTTTGTGTTGGTCTTCCAGTCGGTCTTTAGCCCGTCGTTGGGGGTCTCTATCCAGCGCCAACTGTAGCTAAAGATTTCTGCTATCCTGGCTCCATGCGGATGGCTCGGCAATAAGGCTGTCTTCACAATTTTTTACCTCTGAATCACAACACCAAAAAGGCGATCACCTAGGGCGGTGGTCGCCGTTTTCATTTCTTCGTTCGGCTGAATCTGGCCATCTTCGTCCAGTGCCAGCAAATCATCAGGCTTGCCTGTCCAGCCGCATTCTTCGCAGTTCCACCAGGGGGATTCCTCCTCATCTGGCTCAACCCACGACCCCAGGCAGCTAGGGCAAAGCAACTCTTGATAGGTTGATTCAGCGTCATTCATCGGCCCGTGCCCCGGCTGGCGTCGTCTTCACACAGCAGCTTGCCCACCCAGTCATAAAAAGGGGCGTGGGCTTGGGCCTGTTGGTGTTCGGGCCGCAGGCGGCGCTGTTCATCGGCGGCGGCCCCGTGCAGCAGGGCGGCGCGGGGTTGAATGTTCGGTGCCCCTAGGTTGCCGCATCGCAGATGGATGGCCGTTTCGTCTATTCGCTCAATTCGTAACCAGTTTTTACCGGAATACATAGCGTCACAACAGGTTGGGATAATTGGGGTTCCCCCCTGAAGCAAACTTGGCAGGGCGCATCAGAGGGGTTTGTTCCGTAAAGCAATTTATGCTTCCTCTGAAGGATAGCGTAAACGGCTTTACCCGTAAACTGGTTTACGCTACTATGAAACAGAATTCTAAGAAGGAGTCACCCTTGGAAGTCCTTCGGATGCAAGCAGATGTGACCCAAGAAGATGTGGCGAAAGCCCTTGGGGTCACGGATCACACGTATCGAAATTGGGTCAAAGGTAGGGCTAGGGCACAGCTCACCATTCGCCAGGTTAAAGCCCTGTGCAATGTGTTGAGATGTGAGCTTCGAGACCTGCCAGACGACTTTTTCGAGCAGTAACAAAAACGGGGGGCCGCAATGCAGCACCCCCGCCAAACTCTCAAATTTAAGGACACCCCTATGGTACCCAACGACAACAGCCCCCAACCGGGGGCCGATGTTTTGCGCCCAGACATCATCAACCCGCTGCGGGATTACCACCTAGAGCCTAGGTTGAATTGGCTGAAAGACAACTACAGTCGGCTTTCCGAGAGCGAGCAGGTTATCGCCACAGCGATAATTCAGCTCTATCAGCAGATCCAGCGGCTTGATGGTGCATGGCGGATTCAGCAAGATCGGCTGATCCAACTGGAGGAGGATCAGGAGTTTTCACGGCGGCTGGAGCAACTAGAGGAACGACTTTCTAAGCTGGAGGAAATTTAGCTATGTGGAAAATCTACCTGCTAGGGCCATGCAAAGTTAAATGGCATCTGATTGGCCAAAACCACAACCGGGCAACCGCCGAATACCATTTTGCTCGGCTCAAAAGCTACATGAGGAACCACACCCTACAGCTCGTTTGGGAGCAGCAACCCCATGACCCAACAGCACATTGAAGACCTGGCGCGGAAGATTCGCGCCAATGCCCCGGCTATCGGGTGGCTCACGGCCTGGAACATGGCCATTAGGATGATCAACGCTGCCAAGTAACCACAAACCCCCGGCCCATGGGTCGGGGGTTTTGCTTTGGGCTTGGTTTCGGCTAATTGCCCAGCGACAACCGAATCACCAGCCCGACCAGGGCAATGGCCGCACTAATCGACAGTGCCGCCGAAATGCCACCCACCCACTTGATCACATCCCAAGTCCGGTCTTCCCACTTGCGGCCCCGGTCTTGCTCCTCCCTCATCTGGCCCAGATCAGTGGCCAGCTTCTCTAGGGTGGCTTCTATCCGGTCTAGGCGGTCGTTGCTCTCGCTACTGGCAGTCATGGCAATCGGGGGATGGCTACCCCTCCATTATCGACGGTCTCGCACCAGGTCGTGGATGGTTTTTTCCACGCACCAGCTCAGCGGCTTGCCCCGGTTCTCCAGGCGCGTGTGGTGCAACAACCGGGCCGATATTTCTTCATTGTGGGTGTAGATAGAGATTTCCTTCACAGCAGCCCGTATCTGGTGAGGGGTGGCCGTCAGTAGGCGGGGGCGGCGTTGCCTACGGGGCGATATGGGTGGCCGCTGGCGGCGAACGGCCCACACTAGGAGCACAGGCACCGCCAGCACCAGCACCAGCAACCACACCAGCCCAAACACCGCAGCCGCAAACAGCAAAAAATCCATCGCCCTGCCAAGCTCATCCCGCTTAGAGTGCCCCCAAAATCAGCACGGCTACCAGGGCAGACACCGCAATGATGATCAGCCGATACACCATCCCCACCATGGTGGTAGGGGTGATAATCCACGATGCCCCCAGGTATAGGGTGTCGGCCATGGTTTTGGGCGGTGGCGACGGTGGCGGGGGTAGGGGTTCTCCAGTGTGATGATCAAGAGGATTTAGCCCTGCTACCGTGGTGGGGCCATCGTCCGTGTTGATCGTGTCCAGCTCGTCTTCAACAATGCGGATCAGCGCATTTCCCAAATTGAGCCTAGAGCCAATGCAGATCGGCTTGGGGTCGTGGGCCTGGAGCAACTGCCCATCTAGGCGGGTGCCACTCGTGCTGCCCAAGTCGGTGATCGTCCAACGGTCTGAGGCAAACGAGTAGGCAATGGCGGCGTGCTTGCGGCTCACCGAGGGAATGCCTATAGTTAAGTCGCACTGGGGATGTCTGCCAACGATCCACTCCCCCAGGCGGGTATGGTGGGACTCCTCCGGCTCTGGCGCGTCAATCGAAAAGTAAGACCCGGCCCAGGACTTATCCCCAAAGGTTGGGTCAAAATAGAGCGTCAATTTGGGCATCTAGAGCAACCGCCAAAACGACACCCGCGCCCCTGGCAGCCAGGGCACTGGGGCAAACCGAATCCGATAGGGACGGGCCGTATCCATGCGAAGCCCAGAGGGAGCCTCTAGGGGCACAACCTGAGAAGGAAGCAATAGCCGCTTAGTGCCAAACTGGGCTACCTGATTCAGCCATCCGGCCCGATACCAGTCCGGTTCAGGGCGCTTCAGAAACGATACTTCCACCCGGATATATTCCGCCTGCAAAACCATGGGCAGGGTTCGCGGATCACGGTAGCCCTTCTCGGTGTACAGCACACTGCCGATAAATCGCCACTGATCACTCATCGCCGCTTCATCTCAACTGGGATATACCAGCGGCCTGCGTGGCGAAACGCATAAAGCTTATTGGTGCGAATCAAATACAGCACCCCGCTGGGACTGTAGCCATTGCGGCGGCCCCACTCTTTTGGGGAGAGGGACACGGCCTGATTAGTTCCCAAAACAGGCCGTGTCAGCAAGGGCCGCCACACCATTAGATGTAGTTGACCTTCCGGGGGCGGTAGACCTCATCAATTTTGAGGCTCCCAATCCCAGCACCCCGATCAACGTTCTTACCAGGCAACTCCAAAATTGCATTATCCACCTTGTCCGGGTGGCAGTAAAACGTAATTCGGAATTTCTTGTCTCGCTGGGCTTGATTCGTGCCAACCCCGCCAGCGACTTGACCAGTAGCAACCGCAACCATCCGAACCAGGTACTTCTTATAGTCCTGGGTTTTCATTTTCAGTTTGTTGGTTGAGTTGTCGCGGTCGGTTGCAGGCTTAATGCCAATGATCCGCTTAACGGATCTATTTCCGTAAAAGTATTTTGCCCCACTAAATCGGAGACGAGTACCGCCGATGTCGTCGGCAATCAATCGCAATTTTTCGGTTCCCATAATGACCCTCAGTCAAAAAGATTGTTAGGAGATCGAAGCCCCGTTAGGGGCATTGTTAAACAGGCGTTCAGTATTGATTTAGGTCAGGTAAGGAACCGCTGCAACGGCAAAGCCCGTAGCGGTTGCCGTGACGGTGACAGGCAGAGTCATGGTGATGGACAGCAGGCCGTTCTCTGCATCCAAATCAACCTGCACATTGTTGAGGGGTTCCAGGTCGGTGGATTGGGCACGTTCCAGGGCATTCAGCGCGCTGGCAACTTCAATCGCTTGAGCTTCGGCAGAGGTGGCAGTGGAGTTAATAGCAGCAGCCATAACGGGTTTCTCAACGGAAAGACAATTCCGTTATAGCCCAGTTCAACCCTGTTTTTAGGGCAGGAGATTACATTCTCGTTTTGGCCCCTAGACCCCAAAACAGGCTAGGGAATCGGTAGAGACCAAACGGGTAACAATCGGTCGTCGCTACTGCTGTAATACTTCGCAACGTGAAACTCAACGGGAACAGGTGCTATCTCCAAGTTGATTTTTTCGGTGATTTTAACGATTGCCCCCCTAGCCCAATTGCGGCTAATCAACGACAGCACATATTCAGATGTTCGTTTTGCTTCAGCTCGATTAAAGCAGTTCAACACGCAGCAGGAATTATCGGCAAGCTGAATAGTCGCCTGAAAACTGCCACGGCGATACTTAAATCGCTTGATTCTCTTGAGGGTTTCGATGTCCCGCTGCGTCGTATATCGAGGGTGCGGAATGGTGAAGCTTCGTCTATAGGTCGGCGAACCGTCGTTCCCGCTGGGCTTGGTCACGATGATCATCTGGTCAACGCTGATCGACTTCTTCAGATTCCAGGTTTCAGGAATGGCTATGCCGTCACTTTCCTCTGGTGGGCATCTCAGCAGCTCCCACAGGGCGGCAATGCCATCTAGGGCCAAATTCAGCTTGGCATCAATGCCGGGGATGCCGTCTGCTTCGGATGAGCGGATATCCTGTGGCGGATCTTCTCCCACGGGGCAAGGGCTAAGGTCAATCTCTCCTTCGTAGGCTTTATCGAGATTGTCCGTTAGGATTTTCTTGTTGTCGTCCACAACCCTCTGGATCTTGTCGCACTTCCCGGCAATGTTGCGGGAATCATATCGACAAACCGCAGGCCGCTGAATGTTGTTGGTTTGGTTAACCGTTTGGGTAACGATCTGGATCAGGGGATTGGTGGCCGGGTTGCCGCTTAGATCGGGGTTGGTGGGCGTGTTTACCCGGGGCCGCTCACCAGGCCGAATGCGAACGGGCACCTCTGGCCAATTTGAGGGGTTGGGATTAATGCCCGGTATGAACGGCGTGGGCGTGCTGATGCGGCCCGGAATGATGCGGGGCTGAAATCGCCGGGTGGGATTTGGATTTATCAGGGGCCGCTGCGCGGGGCGAGGTGCTCCGGGGTCATAGTTTGGCCGGGGGCCAGGGTTGGGGCTGGGGTTTGGCTGGGGTTGTGGCTGTGGCTGGGGCTGGGGGTTTGGCTGGGGCGTGGGTTGGGGCGTGGGGCGCGGGTCTAGGGGCCGCTGTGGGGCAGGTGGTGCGGTGGGGTCGGGGTTTGTCCTAGGGGCCGGGGCCGGGGGCGCAAAGGGAAATTGCGGCGGGGCGGGCGTGGGATTGCGTAGCGGCCACGGCAGATCATCTGGCTGGCTGGGCAGGTTGGGCACGGGCAACGCCGGGGAACGGCGGCGGCGGGAGGGGTTGGGCTCATATTGGGGCAGAATTTCTCCGGGTGGATCACCGCCTGTATCAGGCAATCCGTCTGATCTCCGAATCGACAGGTTGCGGATTGATTCGTTGTTCAGCCGCCCCGCGCCTAGAATGGGCGTGGTCGGGACAATAGCCGTCTCGGTAAAAACACAATACACCCGACCCCAATACGGATGATTGAACAGGCCGATCCCAGAAATCGGCCCTTGCACATTGGCAAAAAAAGCATACTGAGCATCTATGCCATCGTCTAGCGTAGCCCCCACAAAATGTTTAGGAGCGAACCAAACGCCCTCAACGCGATAGGGCACAGCCATTTGCCCACCCCTAAAAGGCGGTGGCATTCCGAGATCTGTATTTGTGCCCCTAGGAATGGCCCCTGGATCAAGCTGGTTGGGATATTGCGGAAAAACAGGTAGCGGTGGGCCGGGGATGGTGGCCGGAATGCCCATCGCATCGGCAATCGTGGGATTGACGCCATCCCTGGCAGGGTTTGGGATATCCCCACTGGGCAGGGAGCCAACAGCACCAGGGGGCAGATCGGGCTGGGGATAGGCCCACCGGAAAAAGCTATCAACGCCTGCCTGTGCTACTGCTTCACCCAGCCCCACCGCCGCACCGCCTGGGGTAATGCCTGCCACGGGGCGCGTAGTGTTCACGGGCCGGGGGCCAGTGTAGGTTCCTGGCTGAGCCACGGGATTGACGGGGCGGGGGTTGCCGCCGAAATTGGCAGGCACCACATTTTGAGGCAGGGGGTTCACGGGGCGAGGGCCGCCGAAATTCCCCGGCACCACATTTTGAGGCAGGGGGTTTACGGGCCGGGGGCCACCAAAATTTCCCTGCACAACACGCCCCCCACCAGTCGGCATGGGGGCGCGGGGCGTAGCGGCAGCATTAACGGCAGACACGGGCATTTATGGCAACCAGGCGGTGGGCATGGCAACGTTTGAAACTTCAATAGCATCCAGCCATAACGGATTAGTGCTTTCCCTCCAGTTGGGATTCAGAGGAAGCGAGATGTGAAGGATGAGCCGCTCCGAGCCGTCTTCGGCCAGACCATCCGTAGCGGTCACGATGGGGATATTGGGGCCGTTCCGCTGCTCTTGGTACTCGGTTTTATTGTGCAGTTTGTAGAAAGCTAATCCAGCCCAAGCAAGAACCTTTTCAAGCGTATTGTTAGCGACGGGGATTTGAGTGGCGGGGTTTAGTGTGGTCATAGGTAGGATTGAGCATTGAAATCTACCTAATTTTGGCCCATTCCAGCATGGTTGATCGAGCTAAACTAGGGCATAAACTAGGCAAGCTTTTAGGCTCGATTCTCAAAAACCTTGCAAATCAAGGCATTAGGGGCTTTACTCGGAGGTCTGCAAAACCTCCATCCCCCGGTTCGAATCCGGGTGTCGCCTTTAAACGATTTCACTAAAGGCTGTTCTAGAGCCAGGGGGTGGAAAAGACTCCTGGGATTTTGACATCCTCCGTCGGTCGAGAAGCTTCCATGGGGTTGGATTAACCCCCGACAAAAGTTCGCGCCTTTGCGTCGATGACCATGCCCGATCCTTTCTTGGGAAAACGATACAAGCCCTGGCTTCCTCAAGAAACCAGGGCTTAGCTTTCAGAAAATGACAATGGGCAGAGGGACGGAGATTACCGTTCCGTGAGCTTGGTCAGCAGAGCGTTCGACCGCTCTACAAAGGTTTTCATCCCTTCAGCATCAAAGCCCTTTTGGGCCATGAGGGCCGTGTCGTAAACCTGGTTGCAAATCATCTCAGCTAGGGCACCCGTTGGAGAGGTGTTGCCATCTGCTCCGAGGATGGTGCTTTGGCTGAGGCTCAGCAGGTTTTGAATCAGCGGGTGAGCGGTATTCACCATCAGCACATGGTCTTCGGGAAATTCCATGGCCTTTTGCTGAATTAGGGCGCTAATTTCCTGCATGCGGCGAGCTTCTTCGGGCAGCAGCACCATGGCCGGGGGCGCATTTTCGCCTTTCAGGGCTTGGGGTTTGATGTTTACTCTGGGTTTGCTCAGAGCTTTTTCAAACATTTCCTTAATTTCATCATCACGGGTTTTGTTGGTGGCGGGATCAACAATTTCGCTTTGCTTGTCCTTATCCAGCAACATATCATCGAGATCCGCATCCACTCGGACGAATTTGACGTCAGAATAGTCGCGTTCTAGGGTTGGCACAAAGTGGGTGTCGATGAAGGAATCCATGAACAAGATTTCTAGGCCCTGTCCTTTGAATAGCTCAATATAGGTAGCCTGGGAGACTTCATCGGTGGCGTAGAATACGCGGTTTTCGTGCTTGCCCTGATTACGATCTAGGTACTCTTTGAGGGTGGTGTAGAAATTGCCGTTGGCGTCGGTGGCAGGTTGATTTTCAGAAACTTCGGCCCAGGCATCGCCTTCTTCGGCTTGCACTTCTACCTTGGCAGCTTCGTCCGCGTTCCCGAACTGGGCCGTGGTGCGGAAGATGAGAATATCCTTGACTTGCTCTTTAAATTTGTCGTCATTGAGGGAGCCAAATTTGACAAAGTTACCCAAATCTTGCCAGCTAGAAATGTACTTGGCAGAATCATCACGATACAAAGCCTTGAGGCTGTCGCCCACTTTTTTGGCAATATAGTCAGCGATGCGACGGACGGTACGATCCCCTTGCAAAAAACTGCGGCTGACATTGAGGGGAATATCGGTGCTGTCAATCACCCCGCGCAAGGGTAGCAGGAAGCGGGGCACAACTTCCTCGCAGTTGTCGGTGACAAACACCTGGTTGCAGTAAAGCTTAATGCTGCTTTTGGTAATATCAATGTCGGGCTTGAGTTTCGGGAAATAGAGAATACCGTTAACGACAAAGGGATAATCGGTATTCAAATGAATCCACAGCAGTGGATCTTCTTGGAAGGGATACAGATAGCGGTAAAACTCTAGATAATCCTCGTCGGTCAGGCTGCTGGGGGATTTTTTCCAGGGTGCCTCATGCTTGTTGACGACTTCGCCATCGAGCTTGATCGGGACGGGCATGAAGTCGCAGTAGGTTTTAATCAACTGTCGAATGCGGGCGGGCTCTAGGTACTCTTCCTCGCCATCCATCAGATGCAGGGTGATAGTGGTGCCCACGGTGCTCCGCTCCGAAGGACTAAGGGAAAACTGGGTGGTGCCGTCACAACTCCAGTGAACGGCTTCGGCGGCTTCTCGATAGGAAAGGGTGTCAATTTCGACGGTGGATGCCACCATGAAGGAAGAGTAAAAGCCAAGCCCGAAGTGACCAATAATTGGATCTTCCGCAGCGCTGTCTTTATACTTCGTGATAAATTCTTCAGCGCTGGAAAAGGCGACCTGATTGATATATTGCTTCACCTCGTCAGCGGTCATGCCAATTCCGGTATCCGATACGCTGAGGGTCTTCTTGTCTTTATCTAGTTTAATTTCAATTTCGGGACTACTGATGTCGCCGCTGTATTCCCCAGATCGAGAGACCATGGAGAGCTTTTTAATGGCGTCTACGGCGTTGGAAATTAGTTCGCGCAGAAAAATTTCGTGCTCGGAGTAGAGCGCTTTTTTAATAATCGGAAAAATATTCTCGGTATGGATCGTAATGTTGCCCTGTTCCAGAATCGTCGTCATGGCGGTTCAGTTACTTGGTTAGGTCTGCAGTGCTATGGGCATTTTTGACGCTGCACCCCTCCCAGCACAAGCGGCAATTCCCTCCCTCGCCAGGTACGGTTGCCCCTACCCCCCAGTCTCAGTAGATCGCAAAGTCCCCGCAGCCCTTACCCTAAATCCCTCTTCCCCCTGGGAGATGGGTTGAGGGTGAGGGCTAGATCGTGGCCAACGAGCGTGTTTGTGCTCTACTGAGTCTCTATTCCGCTGCCCTGATCGGTGGGTTGCCTGTCTTGGGTGGGCGATTGCTGTGGTATGGGGGTGTCTTTTCGTCCCATAGGTCGGGAAAGTCGGATAGGCGGGTTAAGGTAAATTAAGTTCTTTTGCCTCTGCAAGTTTTGGCGTCGGTTGGGCATTTTAAGGCTAGTAAGATGCGAGGTAGGACGTGTGATAGGGGTATAGGATCCCTTCCACGGCCTCCTCGTATTTTCCCTGATCGTCCTTCGTGATCTGCCATGGCCACTATTGTCGGTGAGTCTCTGTTCGTCCTTGGCCGCCGTAGCCCCCGAAGTTGGCTGGGCTTGGGGGTGTTGCTGACCCTGGCGGTGCTGGGCAACTATTTTCGCTGGTCACTTTTCTTTCACATTGACTTCCTCTTTGGCACCATTGCCGTCTGGCTGGTGCTCAATTTCTATGGATTGCGCTGGGGGGGCGTGGCGGCCATCGCCGGGGGGCTGTGCACCTATTTTTTGTGGAATCACCCCTATGCCGTCATTATTTTTGCCGCTGAATATTTGTTTGTGGCCTGGTTATATACCCGTCAGCGCCAGCGCAATTTGGTGCTGCTGACGGCAATTTACTGGGTCGCCCTTGGCATTCCGCTGGTGTGGCTATTTTATGGCCAAGTGCTAAGCCTAGACTCTACTCAAACCCAGATTGTCATGCTGAAGCAGGCGATTAATGGCATTTTTAATGCGCTGATTGCCAGCTTGTTGATTACCTATACGCCCATCCATCGTTGGCTGGGGCGGCCCCAGTCAGCCAGTGCGTTGTACCTTCAGCAAACGCTGTTTAACCTGTTGGTGGCGTCGGCGTTTTTCCCTACGCTGTTGCTGATGGCCGTGAATAGCCACCGAGTGGTCGCTGATATTGTGGCGGAGGAGCAAATTCATCTGGAACTCGTGTCTCAGCCCTTGGTCAATCGGCTAGACAGTTGGTACCAGCGCCACGTAAAAGCCACCGACACCCTGGCCAATGTCGCCACGGCAGCGGCGACCCAAGCCCCCCTCTCGGTGAATACCCAGCCCATCCTCCAGGCCCAGGCCGCCACCATTCAAGCCCTGGTGTCTGATTTTCGGCATTTGGTAGTCACAAATGGGGCCAACGATATCATCGCCCACACCACCACAGATCAAGGGCCTACCCATCCCCTACGACTGCCCCAGTTGCCTCTATCTCGGAATACATCCCCGTCTCTGGTTTTGGAGAGCCTGGGCGAAGATAGCAGTCAGGAAGATAGTGCCCTCCTGAGCCAGCCCATCATTAGCCAGGGCGAAATTCAGGGGCGGGTGTGGGGTGAAATTGATCTGACGGCGCTCAAGAGCATTCTACTGGATACTACCCAGGATATTCAGTTTCAGCTCACCCTGCTCGACCCTAACCAGCGGGTGCTGGTGAGTACCGACCAAACTCGTCCGTGGGGCACCGATCTCGACCTGCGCCAATCGGGGGAAGCAGTTCCCCTGGGAGACTTGACCTACCAGCTTCTGCCGACCCCCGGCAATCCGCTCTACCATCCGCTGTACATCATGCGCTGGCGCAATTCCCGGTTTGTTAGGGAAACGCCCCTATCTGCCCTGACCGGATGGACGCTAATTGTGGAATCCTTTGCCTATCCCCAGGCGAAGCAGGTACAACAGGCACTGATTCAATCGCTGTTTATTTTGATGCTGGTGACAGGGGTGGCCTTGGCCATTGCAGCGGCCCTCAGCCATGAGTTTGTGAAGCCGTTGTTTGATCTGGCTCAAGTGACCACCAACCTGCCTGCCCAGGTGCTAGAGCAGCGCACCATTCGCTGGCCCAGCAGCCCTGTGGTGGAACTGCGATCCCTGGTGACAAACTTTCAGCAGATGACCGCTACCCTCACCGATAAATTTCAGGAGCTTCAGCAGGCCCGCCAAAAAGCTGAGGTGGCCAACCAGACCAAGAGCGAGTTTTTGGCCAACATGAGCCACGAACTTCGCACTCCCCTCAACGCCATCCTAGGCTTCACGGAGTTGCTCAGCCGTCGGCCCGAACTTCAGGCCCACCGCGCCGATCTCAACGTCATTCAAAGCAGCGGTACCCACCTGCTGGATCTGATCAACGACATTTTAGACCTAGCCAAAATTGAGGCGGGCCAGATGAGCCTGCGTCCTGACAACTTCCATTTAGATGGGCTGATCGACAGCATCGAAGATCTCTTCCGCCCCAGGGCTGAGGCTAAGGATCTCAGCCTGGTGGTAGAGCGATCCCCCGATCTGCCCCTGGTGATCAACGCAGACGAGCGTAAGCTGCGCCAGGTGTTGATCAACCTCATGGGCAACGCCATCAAGTTTACCGATCGGGGGCGGGTAACGCTGCGGGTACAGCCCCTCTCCGACCAGCTCCCTGATGAGAAAATTCTGTGGCTTCAGATGGACGTTGAGGACACAGGCCCCGGCATAGCCCCAGAGGAACTGCCCCTGCTGTTCAAAGCCTTCTCCCAGACTGAATTGGGCAAAGCCAGCCACGAGGGCACCGGGCTAGGGCTGCGGATTAGCGATCAGTTTGTGCAGTTGATGGGTGGAGCTATCGCCGTCCAAAGCCAGGTGGGGGTAGGCACCCAATTTCGAGTGACGTTCCCGGTAGAAATTGCCAAGGAGGAACTCCAGCCTGTCCCGGTCAAGGCGCGTATCCCGGTAGGGATCGACCCCTTCTCCCCAGAGTGGCGGCTGCTGATTGTGGACGACCAGCCCAGCAACCGCGCCCTACTCAACCGCTTCCTCTCCGACTTAGGGTTTAGCGTGCGGGAGGCCAGCAACGGCCAGGAGGCCATTGAACAATGGGAGGATTGGCATCCTAACTTAATCTGGATGGATATGCGGATGCCCATTATGGATGGCTATGCTGCCACTCGCCATATCAAAGGCCACCTCCAAGGACAGGCCACGGCCATCATTGCCCTCACCGCCAGCATTTTTGAATCGGAGCGCCAACTGGTGTTAGATGCCGGGTGTGACGACTTTGTGCGAAAACCCTTCCACCAGGCTGTCATTGTCGAAAAACTAATCCAACATTTGGGAGTCCAGTTTGTCTATGCCGAACCGAGCCAAGCGCCATTACCAGCCCCCCCACCATCCCTACCTTTATCGGCAGAAAGTTTAGCCGATCTCCCTAGCGAGTGGCGCGATCAGCTTTATCGCTATGCCACCCAGGCCGACCAAACCGCCCTCCAAGCCCTAATCAACGACTTGCCAGACGACCAAGCTGATTTGCGACAAGCCCTAATGGAATGCATTGAAAATTTTCAATTTGATAAGATTATGATCCTTACCCGCAGCCAAGATGAGTCTCGCCCCTTCGCCTAAGCCAACCATCCTGGTGGTTGACGACATTCCTGATAATCTCCACCTCCTAACGCGAGAACTGACCAACCACGGCTACGAAACACGCGGTGTGTTAACGGGCGCAATGGCCCTGACGGTAGCCCAGTTGGCCAAGATCGACCTCATTTTGCTCGATATTATGCTG
Organism: Leptolyngbya sp. BL0902; assembly: GCF_016403105.1. Lineage (NCBI taxonomy): Bacteria > Bacillati > Cyanobacteriota > Cyanophyceae > Leptolyngbyales > Leptolyngbyaceae > Leptolyngbya > Leptolyngbya sp. BL0902. Next base: position 2,585,720 of record NZ_CP046155.1, on the reverse strand, counting down.
CCAGATATGGATGGCTATGAGGTCTGCCAAGCCCTCAAATCCCATAGTGCCACCCAAGCGATTCCGGTCATTTTTGTCAGTGCCCTAGACGATCCCTTTGATAAGGTCAAAGCCTTTGAAGTGGGCGGGGTAGACTACCTCTCCAAACCTGTCAAAATGGTGGAGGTTATCGCGCGTATCAATACCCAGCTCAGCCTTCGCCATGCCCAGCAACAACTTCAGCAATTTAATCAGGAACTAGAGGCATTAGTTCAGCAGCGCACCCAGGAACTCGCCCAGGCCAATCAGGCCCTTCACGCAGAAATTCAGGTGCGCCAAAATGTAGAGGAAGACCTCCGGCTTAGCGAAGCTCGCTATCGCCTCATTGCCAATCACATGGGCGATCTAGTTTGTCTCCACAACCACCAGGGCGAGTTTTTGTACATCAGCCCCTCGGTGCAAACCCTATTGGGCTACAGCCCGGAGGAATTACAGGGTAAAAATATCCAAGATCTCTGCCATCCCGACGATCTTCCCTGCCTCCAACTGCATTTTCAAGAGTCTTTTCAGAGCGCTGATTCTATTACCAGCGCCTATCGGTTGCGAAGTCAGTCGGGGCGCTACGTTTGGATTGAGACCCTGGCTAAATCCATTATGGATGAGGACAGCCCCATTACGGGAATTGTCACCAGTTCGCGGGATGTCACCCGGCGGATCAAAATCGAGCGGCAACTCCGCTATGATGCCCTCCACGATGCCCTCACCCATCTTCCTAATCGAGACTGGCTAGCCAAACGACTGGAAATGGAAATTTTGCAGTGTCGTCGTCAACCTGGTCGCCAGTTCGGGCTGCTCATGATCGACCTAGATCGGTTCAAGGCGGTTAATGATAGCCTTGGCCATTTGATCGGCGATAAACTGCTGATTGCCGTGGCTGAACTTTTAAAAACCACGGTCCGCAAGGTGGATATGGTTTCTCGTTGGGGCGGCGACGAATTTGTTATTTTCCTAGATAATGTCAATCATATCCAAGAGGTGGTTCAGGTTGCTGAAGTTATTAACCGTGCCCTAGAAAACCCATTGGAAGTAGATGGAAAGATTATTTTTACCTCCGCTAGTATTGGAATTTTGATTGGCAGTGCCACCTATACAAACAGCAATGAAATTTTTAGGGATGTAGATATTGCCCTCTATCGAGCCAAGGAAGGTGGTCGTAATCGCTACGAAATCTTTGGCATGGAAATGTATCAAAAGGCGTTGTCTCTGCTCACCCTTGAAAATGAGCTGCGAGAAGCGATCAGCACCGAAGCCTTTACGGTTCACTATCAGCCTATTATTGATTTGCAGTCTGATATTTTAGTGGGCTTTGAGGCCCTTGCTCGATGGCAACACCCTCAACAGGGCTTAGTGATGCCAGGGGTATTTATCGACCTGGCAGAAGATACTGGGCTGATTAAGCCCATTGGCAAGCAAATTCTGTATCAGGTTTGCCAAACCATCGCCGAATGGGAAGCCCAAGAAAAGCTGAGTGATCGGTTTAAGGTTAGCATCAACGTGTCTGGCCAACAGTTTCGAGATAATCGCTTTATCCAAACCCTCGACCACATTTTGGCCGAAACCGGAGCGCAGGGTTGTCGCCTCAAGCTAGAAATTACTGAACGTATTTTGCTAGAGCAATCGGATAGCATTGCCTACACCCTTGACGCCATTCATCAGCGTGGGATTACCCTCAGCATTGACGACTTTGGCACGGGATATTCGTCGCTGCGCTACCTCAGTCAGTTTGCGGTAGAAACCCTCAAAATTGATCGATCCTTCGTCAACCAAATGCAGCCGGAAAGACAGGGCATTGTGCAGGCCATCATTGACCTAGCCCACAACCTAGCGATGGACTGTATTGCCGAAGGGGTGGAAACCGAAGAGCAACGGCAGCAGCTCCGCCAGCTCGGCTGCGAGGCGGCCCAGGGCTATCTGTTCGCCAAACCCTTGCCCCTAGACCAGGCTGTGCTATATCTGCAATCGGCGCGGTTGAACACCGAGGCCCCGTTGTCTAGCCTGTCTTGATCTATGCCCCTTTCTTCCCTAACTTCCTTGTCCTTGCCACCCATGGGCTGCGGCACTTGGGCTTGGGGCAACCGCCTGCTGTGGGGCTACAACCCCGCCATGGACGACGAATTGCAGCGGGTTTTTAATGCCTGCGTGGCGCGGGGAGTAACCCTCTTTGACAGCGGTGACTCCTACGGCACAGGTCGGCTGAAGGGCCGCAGTGAAACCCTGCTAGGGCAGTTTGCCAGCGCCTATGCTGGGCCAAACCAAGATCAGATTTGTCTGGCCACCAAGCTAGCGGCCTATCCCTGGCGCATCACTCGACGGTCGGTGAGGCAAGCCGGAGCCGCCTCGGCCCAGCGGCTAGGACGGCCCATTGACCTGGCCCAGATGCACTGGTCTACCGCCAACTACGCCCCCTGGCAGGAGGGGCCGTTTCTGGAGGGGTTGATGGATCTCTACGAGCAGGGGCAGATTAAGGGCATTGGCCTTTCCAACTTTGGCCCTAAGCGCCTAAAGCTGGCCCATCAGCGGTTCCAGGCGCGGGGCATACCCATCCTCACCCTGCAAGTTCAGTATTCCCTTCTCTCCACCTACCCCATCGTAGACCTGGGACTGAAGGATCTCTGTGATGATTTAGGGATTCGCCTGATGGCCTACAGCCCCTTAGCCCTGGGCCTGCTGACTGGAAAATACTCGGCGGAGGGGCCCTTCCCTCCGGGGCTGAGGGGGGGGCTGTTCCGCCAACTGCTGCCCAAGATTCAACCCCTCCAGCAAACCCTAGGCGACATTGCGGCCCAGCGCCAAAAAACATCGGCCCAGGTGGCCCTCAACTGGTGTATGGCTAAGGGCACCATTCCTATCCCAGGCGCGAAATCCCTCGCTCAGGCTGAACAAAACCTGGGAGCCCTCGGCTGGATGTTGGATGCCGGGGAAATTGATGCCCTTGACCAAGCCAGTCGCCGTAGCGAAAAATCCATGGTGCAAAACATCTTCCAATCCCGCTAGCTGGGATAACCGCTGCCCCCGGCCCTTGCTCCATCCCTAGGCGCAGGATGCGGAGGTGATCCAAAGCGCCCTCTCCCGTGCTGCTGGGGCACTAGGGAGAGGACTGGTGGATAAGCTAAGCTGCCCTGGGATGAGGCTAGCTGCCGTGACAGCCACAGCCCTTATGGCCGCAGCCCTCGCCGCTGGCATGTCCGCTGGCGCAGGCTTCGCTGCAATAGTAGTGGCCATCTTTTTCGAGGGCTTTGCTGGTGTCCACGATGCACAGACAAGAGTCGCAGGCGCATTTCATTTGGGTTACGGCGGTCATGGGGTCTCCTATCATCTATAAAGATGAATTGTTGTTCATGGTTTCATGTTAACCCATGAACAACTGTTCAGGGGTTGAGAATTTGTTAAGCTGGACAAGACTAGAAATAATGCCTAACCCTGCCGCCTCTGGTAGGACAATTTGGGTTGTTGTGAACCTGCCTTGAAATCTCGATGTCTTCCCCTTCTCCCCAGCCCTCGGTTGAGTCTGTGCCAGAAATTCTGAGCCTGGAGAAAGCGGAGCGAATGGCCGAGTTTTTTGGTGGTCTGGGGGATCCTAACCGCTGGCGGATTTTGTCTGCCCTGGCCCTAGGGGAACGGCGCGTGGGAGAACTGGCGGCGGTGGTGGCCATGAGCGAATCGGCGGTGTCCCATCAGTTACGCACCCTTCGCAGTCTGCGCCTGGTGAGCCGCCAAAAGCAGGGGCGCACCGTGGTGTATCGCCTCACCGACCACCACATTTTTGACCTTTACCACGCCGCCTCCGAGCATTTAGACGAGCCCCATCCCCTGGATTGAATCTGCACAAGTCAAAAAATTGAGATAATATCGGCCCAATTAGTTTGTTCAGTCCTCTGTGCCGTCGTCTATACCAGTGGGAGGAGATCGCCCATGTTTCAGATTTACTTCGGAGCCTTTGACTTCGTGCTCTACCTCGCAGGCATCTACGCCGCCATGACCCTCGCAAAGGCCATTTGTGATCAGATGGATGCGGCGGATGCAGCCCAGGCGGTGGATCAGAACGACCAAGTGGCTGAGCAGGCAGCCGTCCAGGCCCCTGAAACCGTCCGCACCATGGCCCCCATGCAGCCTATTCCGGCCCACCTCTCGGCCCCGGTTCCCAAGCAGCGGGAAGAGGTTGGGGTGAAGGTCTCCGTCAACGGCTAGGGGGTGCTGCTTTACCCTGGGGATCACCGCACCCCTGGCATTGCCTTGTCCTTGGAGTCCCTAGATATCCTGTCTCAGGTTGGTCTGCCGCCTCCCTAGTGGGCTTTTTCAACGGCGACCACTACGCGGGCTCTTGCCCTTCGTTTTGGCTGCGGTTGTGTTCTTCCTGAAGCACCTGTTCAACGGCATCGGGGGGTAGGGGTTTGGAGAATAGATAGCCCTGGCCCGATTCGCAGCGCAACGCCTTCAGTTGGGCATAGTGGCGATGGGTCTCTACGCCTTCGGCTACCACGTCCAAACCCAAATTCCAGGCAAGGCGCACGACGGACTGAAGAATTTCTAGTTTCTCAAAGTCTTGATCGGCGTTTTCGATGAACGAACGATCAATTTTTAGGCAGTCAAAGGGAAACTGGTGCAGATAGCTGAGGGAGGAATACCCCGTGCCAAAGTCATCTACGGCAAGGCGAATGCCCAGATCCCGCAGTTGTTCTAGGGCGTGTCATCAAATAAGCCAGATGACGCAAGCCGCCATGTAAATGGCGCTGAGAAAGGTCTCGGCCAGCTTGTCATAGCGGGTGGCAATGGCTCGGTATTGTTTGAGTTTGGCAAAGAAATTCTCAATCAGGTGACGGGCCTTGTACAAGTCTCGGTCATACTCCCGGGGTGTCTTGCGGTTGCGTTTGGGCGGAATCACCGCCGTTTTGCCCTGGGCTTCGAGCGGCTCAATCACCCGTTTGTCGGCGTCATAGCCCTTATCGGCAAGCACGGTGTCGGTGGGAATATCGGCCAACAGAACATCTGCCCCATCGAGGTCACAGGCTTGTCCGGGCGTCAGATGAAGCCCCGTCGGGTTTCCCAAAGCATCGCAGGTGGCATGGATTTTGGTGCTTAATCCGCCTTTGCTGCGACCGATGCACTGAGCGTTGGCATCCCCCCCTTTGCCCCAGCACTGTGCTGGTGGGCGCGGACGATAGTGCTGTCAATCATCTGGTATTCGTTATCGGCATCGTTGGCTAAGGCGCGAAAGAGCCGTTCCCAGACTCCGGTTTTCGCCCAGCGACGGAAGCGGGTATGGACTTTGCGATAATGCCCAAAGCGCTCTGGCAAATCTCGCCAGGGGATGCCGGCCCGATAGCGATACAGCACCGCCTCCACAAATCGGCGATTGTCCTGGGCGGTCACGCCGACCCAGCCTTTAGAACCGGGCAGCAGATCCTGAATGCGTTCCCATTGGTCGTCGCGTAGGGCATGGCGGCGGGTCGTCATGGTTGGGTATATCAGGTTAACAATAGCCTTTCCAATTTACCTCAATTGATGACACGCCCTAGGGTGGCGATGATGGAGTCTGAGTGATCAATCAGAACACCCTCGGTAATTTCCAGCTTCAGACGATGGGGATCAAACCCGGTTTTGGTCAAGATTTCTTGAACCTTAGCCACCAGGTTTTTCTGGAAAAACTGCTTGCTCGACATATTCACGCTAACCGTGAAATGGGCCATGCCGGGATAGGTCTCCGTCCAAACCTGCATTTGGCGGCACGCTTCCTCCAGCACCCACCAACTGAGCGGAATAATCAGCCCGCTAGACTCGGCGGTAGCGATAAATTCCCCCGGCAGCAGCAGGCCCCGTTCTGGATGTTGCCAGCGCACCAAAGCCTCAAACCCAATAATGGCCTGGGTGCTAATGGTGACAATAGGCTGGTAGTAAAGCCGGAGTTCTCCCCGGTCTAAGGCTTGGCGCAGGGACGCTTCGGCCTGAAGGCGCAGGCTATACTGGGTCTCTAGGGATCCATCAAAAAGACACCAGTGACAGTCTGGCAGATCTTTCACCTGATACATCGCTGTGTCGGCATCCCGTAGCCAGTCTTCGGCGTGGCGGTAGGCGGCAGGGCCAGGGGCAACGCCAATACTGGCATCCACATGGAGTACGTGGTTAGTGAGATGGACGGGCTGGGTGAGGGCATGTCGCAGGGTTTCTGCTAGGGCCGTTGCTTCGGTTAGGTTGGTTAGGTGCTCTACCAAAACCGCAAACTCATCCCCCCCCAGCCGAGCCGCCATGGCATTGACGGGGATGGCCTGGTGCAGCCGCTGGCCTAATTCGGCTAGGAGTTGGTTGCCGATCTGGTGGCCTAGGGCGTCGTTAACCTGTTTGAACCGATCTAGGTCGATAAACAGCAGCGCCATAGAGTCGGCCTCTCGACCCTGGGCCAGCAGGTGATTGGCTCGGTCAATCAGAGCAGATCGGTTGGGGAGCTGAGTTAGGGCATCGTGGTAAGCCTGGTGGTGCAGGCGATGTTCCCGCTGTTTAGAGGCCGAGATATTTCGCACCGAGAGGATTCCCACCGCTGCTTCCTCCATGGGCACGGGGCCACCGCTCACGGCTACCCACAGCAGATGATCCGCCCCTCGCCGCACCAGCACCAGTTCTTCGTTCTCCAGCGTCTCTCCTGCCACCACCCGCCGCAGGGGGAGTTGCTCTAGGGACAGGGGGCAACGGTAGCGGTCTAGGACGCGGTACTGGTGATTGCTGTCTAGATCCCACAGACTGGGCAAATAGCCCGATAGCAGTAGGTGAGCTTGGTGATTACCAAAGAGCAGTTGGCCATTGGCCCCTACCACTAGGATGGCGTCGGGCAAGTGGTCTAGGATGGTCACGTCTAGGGGGGCCTGGATCTTTGCAAGTTCGAGCATGGAAACAACCATCCTAGGTAGATAATGCCAACGGCGGGGGGATAGCCCATCCAGATCTGGGAACAGTTCCACGCCTAATCCCAGAGAATGTGTCGCGTTCCCTGATAGCACTCCTCAAGCAGATCCTATGGCTTAGTGTTCCCAGTTTGCCACCGAAAATCATTCATCAAGATGGGTGCTTCCTAATTCTTCAACAGATTCCCGTGGAGCGGCGAGACGATCTCCTTTGGGGCAGGGCTGATGAACCGAAAGAAAGGCGCAGAATGGCCTGATCGATTGGATCAGCTTCCGTAGGTTCAGCACAACACACCGGGCTTTTTTGAGGTAAAGTTCTGTCAAGTCCAAGGCTATCCACCACTGCTGCCCTCGGCGTCCAGAGCGTGAGCCTAAGTGCTGGGGCAACCCCGTTGATAGCTCAACCCATTTCCTGAAAATTCTGCATATGCCAATATGGGTCGCACTACCAACCGTATCAGCCCTACCTCTTCAGCCGCTGAGCCGCCGCCCGCCCAGCCCGGTCATCCCTATGGCGGCCCTAGCGATGACAACGAGGTGAATGCCCTGCGTGATCAGCCCCTCGGTGGGCGCTATCAACTTCTGCGGCAGCTGAGCGCTGGGGGCTTTAGCCACACGTTTTTAGCAGCGGACTTGCACCTGCCCAATCATCCTCGGTGCGTGCTAAAGCAGTTTAGGATGCCGGAGGGCCAAACTGCCGAAACTCAGCTCCAGGCCCGTCAGTTGTTTGATAACGAAGCACGGGTGCTTTACGAACTGGGGAGCCATCCCCAAATCCCTACGCTGCTGGCCCATTTTGAGGAAGATCAGCAGGTGTATTTGGCCCAAGAATACATTGAGGGGAGTCGTCTCAGTCGGCAAATTGAAGCGGGTAAGCCCTGGTCGGAGACGCGGGTACTGCTGCTGTTGCAAGAGGTGCTGGAAATTTTGTCTTTCATCCATCGCCAGCAGGTCATTCACCGGGATATTAAGCCGTCTAACCTCATCCGTCGCCATCGAGACGGCAAGATTGTGCTGATCGACTTTGGGGCGGTGCAACAGGTGCGTACTATTTCCGAAGACGCCACTGCCCCTGGGACGGTTAGCCCTCCCCTCAGCATTGGCACCCAGGGCTATATGCCTCCCGAACAGCGCTCTGGCCAGCCCTGTTTCAGCAGCGATGTCTATGCCGTTGGCATTATGGGGATCCGCGCTCTGACAGGGCTTCATCCCCAAACCCTTGGCACCAGCGCTGGCACCCATGAAATCCACTGGCGACCTTACGCCCCAGGGGTTTCTAGCGGCCTAGCCGAGGTGCTGGATCAGATGGTGCGTAGCGACTTTCGAGATCGCTATGCCAATGCCCAAGCGGCCCTAGACGCCCTGCAACATCTGCCCAACGGATTTAGCGCCTCCATCGCCCACCTCTACCAAACCTGGTACCGAGGCGTTGGCGGTTTGGTGCCCAGCCCCATCTCTGCCCCTGGAGACACCCAACTGGTGCCTGCCGAAACGTCGGAGGCCACGGCTATCGCCATCGCCCAGGAAGACACGGCCCTCTTGCCTGTGGAAAATACCCCTGTGCCCAGTGCTAACGGCCCCAATCCTGGCCCATTGCCTGGTCAAGGGCCGAACCTGAAAGAGGGCTAGCTCATGGGCTGAACGAAGACAACAACTAGTCCTGCTGGGTAGAAAATTGTTGAGCCCCCACCAGAGCCAGGGCCACCGCGACGACGATCAAAACCGGGATGGCGTACCACGGAAACTCGGTCAGGGGCTTGTAGGCGGCGGCTCGTAGACCAATGGTGGTATAGGTCAGCGGCAGTAAGTAAACAATGGCCTTGAGGGCGGGAGGCAGCATGGTGGGGTCAAAAAAGGTGCCGCCCAGGAAGGACATGGGCACAATCAAAAAGTTATTGAACAGCCCCACACTTTCTAAGGACTTCACATTCAGGCCCACAATCACCCCCAACCCTGCAAACACCGCGCAATTCAGCACTACCAGCAGCAAAAACAAGGGGTTTACAAAGCTCCAGATTCGCCCGGTAAACAGCACCGCCACCAAAATCACAGAACTCGCGGTCATCATCCCGCGCACAATCCCCGCCAACATTTTGCCCAGGTGCAGCGCCAGGGGATGCACCGGGTACAGCAGCATTTCCTCAAAGGTTTTGGTGAACAGCCGATCCCCACAAATGGAAAACGTGGTGCCGCCAAAGCTAATCACCATCGACGACAGGGCCACCATCCCCGGCAGAATGAACTCCAAGTAGTTGTCCCCCGCTGGCGGCGTAGACACCTGATCGATGGCGCTGCCCAGCCCCAAGCCAAAGGCCAAAATATAAATCAGCGGCGACACCAACCCCGACGACGCCACCTGGGGAATCCGCACCCGTAAATCCAGCCAGTCTCCCCAAAACACCGTCAGCGTATCGGCCCACAGGGTTTTGAGCGGCAATGAAGGAGCAGTCTGCTGACGAGGACGGGTGAGGGTATCAGTCACGGCACAAGGATTGAAATATTCCTTAATAATTGTACGGCAATTCTCGCAAGGCCATGCCATCTTGCCGACAAATGACGCTTTAGGTCTTGACGCCCCAAGGTCAACTGGGCTAATCTCGATTTAAGTTCTGCGTTCCAAAACGTTTAGTGCTGCTGGTCAGCTAGTTTTACACAGCTGCCTTGTCCTTGCCTCATAGCAAAAACTATTTAGCAAGGATAAGGCGGCTATGTAAAGATAGTTGCTCTGATAAAGAGTCTTAAAGTAATACAATAAGGCTCTTTATCAGGGTAGTAATTTTATCAGTCATCTCTGACAATAAAAGGGCGTAGAGCCGTTCCTTCTATCTTTTAAGGAGGCTCTATCATGAGTGCTCAAGTTATTTCAATTCAGCGTAATTGTTCTACGGTAGCTGTAGCTGTTGATGGTCAAAATATTGATCTCCTGAAAAATGGCGACGCTATCTTGAAGATTGCCTCAACCTTTGGAACCGTCTCGATTCGGTGGGCTTACCATGACTGGCGGAAGTGGAAGCTTAACCGTCAAAAAACGATACAAAATCAGGGTTGGCAATGCCTTGATGTAGCGGATCGATCTAAAAATGGATTAGATCGCTTCATGATGGCTGACTGTAGGCAGCTTTGCGCTTCTCACCCGCCTAGTATTTTAGTGCTGGCCACGAATGACGGAGACTTTGCCCCCTTGGTGAAAGAATTACTGGCTCAGAGAATCAAGGTTATCGTCATTGGACGACGAAACGACATGAGCAAGCAGTTAAGGCAACTGCTACCCAAGGGCATTGTCTACATCGAAGACCTTAAAAAAAATGCCCTTAGCAAGCTAGAAATAGCCTTAGGGAAAACCATCCTGTCCTTGGCTTGGTCTTGATAGACTAACCAAGGATACGACTTTCTATCACCGTTTGAAAAAGAACTATGAAACTACCTGAATTTAAGAACCAAAAACTCCTTCAGCAAGCTCTCACCCATAGTTCCTATGCCAGGGAACATGGAGTGCCTGACAACGAAAGACTCGAATTTCTAGGCGACAGCGTCATTGAATTTGTGGCGCGAGACTTGCTATTTGAAAAATACCCCAATATGGATGAAGGCGAGATGTCAAAGCGATGTGATCAACTCGTTGATCAACGTCAGCTTGCGGCCATTGCGGTGGATTTAGGAATACCTGACCTGTTGCGATTGGGATATGGTGCCCAGCATGAGCGCAATAATCCTAGTGTGCAATCTGATGCCTTTGAAGCGTTGATAGGAGCCTATCGGTTAGATGCTGGAATCCAGGCGGCTTACGATTATGCCAAGGTCATTTTTAGTCCGCTAGTAGATCAGGTGACGTCGTTGCCTCCTGGCGATCCAGTGAGTGCTTTTCAGGAATTTGTGCAGGCTAATTTTGGTGGACTGCCCGAATATCGAGAACTAAGCTCAACTGGTCCTGACAATGCTAAAACCTTTGAAATTGGAGTGTATGTAAATGATCAATGCTGTGGCATAGGTCAAGGGCGTAGCAAAAAAGATGCGCGTAAACAAGCGGCTTGGGAAGCGCTACGGCACCTTCAGGGAAATAGGCCATAGCAGCGGTATTTTCTAGCGTTTCATCATCAAGCTACCTACACTAAAAGAGTTGTTTTTGATCAAGCCAGCCCTATGACCACCGTCAGCGCTCCATCGTCCATCAACTGGGATACCTTTGCCAGTTCCTTCGGTGAGATTGAGGTGGTGCGGGAGCCGGGGCAGGTCGAGAAATTATCGAAGGACTACTACCACTTTAGTCCCGTGCTTCAGCAGCAGTTGGCGGGCTATTGGGCCGATTTAGTGGTGCGCCCTAAGAATGAAGCCGAGGTCATCCAGGTGGCCCAGCGCTGTGTGGTGGAGCGGGTGCCGCTGACGGTGCGGGGGGCGGGCACGGGTAACTATGGCCAATGCATCCCGTTGGCGGGTGGGGTAGTGCTGGATCTCAGCGCCATGAACCAGGTGAAGTGGGTAAAGCCGGGGGTGGCCTGTGTAGAACCAGGGGCTAAACTTGCAGCCATTGACCGGGCAGCGCGGGAAACAGGCTGGGAACTGCGGATGGCCCCTTCTACCTACCGGACGGCCACCATGGGCGGATTCATTGCCGGGGGCAGCGGCGGCATGGGGTCAATTACCTACGGCCAACTGCGGGATCGCGGCAACCTGAATGCGGTGCGGGTGGTGACGATGGAGGATCAACCTCGCGTCATCGAACTGCGGGGCGATGCGGTGCAGCAGGTGAACCACGCCTACGGCACCAACGGCATCATCACCGAGCTGGAAATTCCCCTAGGGCCAGCCTACCCCTGGGCTGAGGCCATTGTGGTGTTCGACGACTTTATGACGGCGGCGCGATTTGGCCAGGTGTTGGGCGAATCGGACGGACTGATGAAAAAGCTGATCACCGTGTTTGCATGGCCCGTGCCGAGCTATTTTGGCGCACTTCAGCCGTACCTTCCAGGGGGCAAGGCAGCGGCCTTTGTCATGGTGGCCGAGTCTTCCTGGGAAGCGTTTGGCGAACTGGTGCGGGAATTTGGCGGCACGGTGACTTATCAAAAATCGGCCCAGGATGCCAGTAAAGGAACGCTGCTGGTGGAATTTACCTGGAACCACACCACCCTCCATGCCCGCAGTGTGGATCCCAGCCTCACCTATTTACAAACGCTGTTTCCCTACGATGCGGATCTGAAGTCCGTCGAACATTTCTATCGGTACTTTGGCGATGAGGTGTTGATGCACCTGGAATTTCTGCGCGTGGGGGGGCGGGTGTGTCCGGCAGCACTGCAATTAGTGCGCTACACCACCGAGGATCGCCTCAACGAGATCATCCGCTACCACGAGGATAACGGGGCGTTTATCGCCAATCCCCACACCTACTTACTGGAAGATGGCGGCATGAAGCAGGTAGATCACACCCAGGTCAACTTTAAGGCCCAGGTGGATCCCTACGGCCTACTCAACCCCGGCAAAATGCGCGGCTGGCTAGAACGGCAGGCATGACAGCACCGTAGGCTGGGCAATTCCCCCCTGGTCATTCCTTTGAAAATCGGAGCGATACGAACCCATTTGCCTAAAACTATCTAACGGCTCAAATCAGCAGTAGCAGATAATCTAGAACTCAGCACCAGCAGTTTTTGACCGTCCGCTGCGTTGGGGTTGTTATGCCGCCGTTACCTATGAGCCCTTAAAACTTGTTCAGCCGTTAGTCTCAACTCTGGGAAGGTTGGAGAGACGATCATCTCGCTGCCTCGAAGCTGATGAATTTCATACTCTCCATCCACTAGCGTACAAATAGAAAGGGTCGGCTGTTTGGGTTTCCCAATGTGTCGGGTTCCCCCCAGCCCCGCGTAGTCAGCAATCCAATACTCTGAGATACCTAAAGCTGCATAGTCTTCAACCTTGCGAGCATAATCATTTTGCCAGTTGCTACTCACAACCTCTGCCACAAATTTAATCGAACGGCCTAGCGTCAGAATTGACTGTTCAGACCAAAATGGTTCTTTAATCAATTCATCTCGATCAACAACGGCAACATCAGGTCGAAACGCTGTCATGCCTGCATTAGAGGGACGCAATAGTCCTCGTTGAAGAACAAACCAAGGCAAACCTGTCCTCTCAATCTGGACACAAATTTTTGTGGTTACGAAGGCGGCAACTTCCTCATGCTGACCTGTTGGTTCCAAGTCAAACACCTCGCCATCAATCAACTCATAACGGTTATCGCCACCAGACTGGGTCAGGAATTCGTCAAAGCTAAGCGGCTTTTGTTGTGTTAGCTGGGCGTTCGGCTGTGCCGTCCCCGAGGGAATCGCAAGAGCCATGGGTCAACTTAGCCTAATCAACACCTTCAGTCTACCAGATTGAATTTTTGCTAAATTCACAATCGAATCCTTCACCCAAGCCACTGCTTGATCAAGTTCGGGATGCCATTCGGATAAAGCCCTACACTTACTGCACGGAGCAGACTTATGGGCGGTGGGATCGGTCATTAGTTCGGTGCGGGCCAATCCATCGCGTAAGCTGCCAACGGTTTTGACCAAGGACGAGTAGGGGGAATGGGGATCGCCAATGGCAGGGGGCGATCCCCCTATGACTTCCTAAATTGAACCAGGTGTTTCGGGCTTGGCGGTGGATACCCCAATGCGGGATAGTAGTATTTAATGCATTTTCGCTATTTTTGCTCCCCACATATCGAGGCCAGCGGTGATGGCTCAGCCCAAAATTATTGTTCTAGACGACGACCCCACCGGATCCCAGACAGTACATAGCTGTCTATTGTTGATGCGGTGGGATGTGGAGACTCTGCGCCAGGGGTTGCGGGACGAGTCCCCCATTTTCTTTGTGCTGACCAACACCCGCGCCCTCAGCCCCGCCGCCGCCGAGGCTGTGACCCGCGAGGTGTGTCAAAACCTGAAGCAGGCCATCGCCCTAGAGGGGGTGCAGGAGTTTTTGGTGATCAGCCGTTCTGATTCCACCCTGCGCGGCCACTACCCCATCGAAACCGACGTGATGGCGGCGGAACTGGGGCCGTTTGATGCTCACTTTTTGGTGCCTGCCTTTTTTGAGGGAGGCCGCATCACCCGCGACAGTCGCCACTATTTAATGGTGAATGGCGAACCCGTGCCCGTCCACGAAACCGAGTTTGCCAAGGATTCCGTCTTTGGCTACAGCACCAGCTACCTACCGGACTACGTGGCCGAAAAGACCGATGGCGGCATTGTGGCCCAAGATGTGGAGCGCTTTACCCTGGCCGATGTGCGCGGCGGTTGCCTAGATCGGCTAATGGCCCTAAAGGGCAATGTCTGCGGCGTGGTAGATGGCGAAGGGCAGGCCGACCTGGATCGCTTTGCCCAGGATTTGCTTGCCGCCGCTGCCCAAGGGAAACGGTTTTTGTTCCGCAGTGCCGCCAGCATTCTCACGGCCCTCGCTGCCCTGCCGCCCCAGCCCATCGACGCCGACCACATGGCTTCCTACGTGCGAGACGGCAAGCCGGGGGCAATTATTGTAGGCTCCCACGTTAAAAAAACTACGGAACAGTTGGAGCATCTGCTGCAAGCTCCCGGTGTGGTGGGGCTAGAGGTGGATGTGGCCGAACTGCGCGACAGCGACGAAGACGCCCGCGAAATCTTGCTGTTCAACCTGATCAAACAGATCACCACCGCCCACCGCGACGGTCTCACCCCCGTGGTCTACACCAGCCGTCAGGAACTTACCTTCGCCACAGTCCAAGCCCGTCTAGACTTTGGCCTGGAGGTCTCCCGCTTGCTGATGGACGTGATTCAAAAACTGCCCTTGGATATCGGATTCTTAATCAGTAAGGGCGGCATCACCTCCAACGACACCCTTAGCACGGGCCTTGCTCTGACCACGGCGCGGCTGTTGGGCCAAATTTTGCCGGGGGTTTCTGTCGTGCGAACTCCGGCGGATCATCCCCAGTTTCCTGACCTGCCTGTGGTGTTGTTTCCTGGCAACGTGGGCGATGCTACGGCCTTGGCTACCGCCTATCAGCGCCTTGCTAGATCCGATGACTAGCCTAGGCGATGGATCATTGACCCGTTGTGCAGGGGCTAGTCGATGGCCAAGACGGCCCGGTGCAGCAGGGAGCAACCGTGACCAATGGGAAGCGCCATTTTGCCCTATCTCAGCGGATTTCGCCGCCGCAATTACCCATAACCTGGCCTAATGTATAGAAATACCCCGAACAGGTTTGGCTAATCCTAGACATGTTCCGGGGGCCAAATCTGCGATCATGGTTAAGATTTGTCCTTCATCTTTAAATCTGCGGCTGTGACAGACCCTAAAAGCTACAAAGAAACCGTTCTGCTGCCCCAAACCCGCTTTGATATGCGGGCCAACGCCACGAAGCGCGAGCCGGAAATTCAAGCCTTTTGGGCGGCGGAACAGATTTATGAAACCCTGTCTACCCAAAACCCCGGTGAGGTGTTTGTGCTGCACGATGGGCCGCCCTACGCCAACGGCGACCTGCACATTGGCCACGCCCTGAACAAGATCCTGAAGGACACGATTAATAAGTACCAACTGCTGAAGGGCCGCAAGGTGCGCTACGTCCCCGGATGGGACTGCCACGGTCTACCCATCGAGCTAAAGGTGCTGCAAGCGATGGACGACGAGGCGCGGGCCAAGCTTACCCCCATCAAGCTACGCTACAAGGCGCGGGATTTTGCCCTCAAAACCATCGAACGGCAGCGGGAAGGCTTTAAGCGCTACGGCGTGTGGGGCAACTGGGATGAACCCTACAAAACCCTCACCCCAGAGTACGAAGCAGCGCAAATTGAAGTGTTTGGCCAGATGTTCCTCAAGGGTTACATCTATCGTGGGCTGAAATCCGTCCACTGGAGCCCCAGTTCCCAAACGGCCCTGGCGGAGGCGGAACTGGAATATCCCGAAGGCCACACCTCCCCCAGTATCTATGCCGCCTTCCCGATGGTGAGTGCGTCTGCCGATGCCCGATCTGCCCTGGAACCCTACCTAAGTCAGCTAGGCGTGGCAATCTGGACGACGACCCCCTGGACAATTCCGGCCAACCTGGGCGTGGCGGTGAACGCCGACCTCACCTATGCCGTGGTGGAGGTGGCCTCCGGCGAGCCGTTCCAGTACCTGATCATCGCCAAAGACCTAGTGGAGCGCATGACCCAGGTGTTGGGGTCTGATCTGGTCGTCAAGTCAGAAATCAAGGGGGCGGCGCTAGAGCAGTCCACCTATCGTCATCCCCTGTTCGACCGGGAAAGCCCAATCCTGATCGGCGGCGACTATGTGACCACGGAATCTGGTACCGGACTCGTCCATACCGCCCCCGGCCACGGGGACGAAGACTTCCGGGTGGGTCAGCGCTACGGGTTGCCGATTCTTTGCCCGGTGGATGAAAAGGGCGACATGACCGAAGAGGCTGGCCCCTTTGCCGGGTTGAACGTGCTGAAGAATGCCAACCCAGCGGTGATCAAAGCCCTGGAAGAGGCGGGTTCGCTGCTGAAGCATGAGCCCTACGTCCACAAATATCCCTACGACTGGCGCACCAAAAAGCCCACCATCTACCGCGCCACCGAGCAGTGGTTTGCGTCGGTTGAGGGCTTCCGGGACGAGGCACTGAAGGCGATCCAGGAAGTGCAGTGGATTCCTGCCACCGGGGAAAATCGGATCACCGCCATGGTGGCCGACCGTTCCGACTGGTGCATTTCCCGTCAGCGCACCTGGGGCGTGCCGATTCCGGTGTTCTACGACGAGGAAACCGGGGAACCCCTGATCAACGCCGACACCCTGGCCCATATCAAGGCCCTCTTTGCCGAAAAAGGGTCTGATGCCTGGTGGGAGCTTTCTGAGTCTGATCTGCTGCCCGAACCCTACCGCAGCAACGGGCATACCTACCGCAAGGGCACCGACACCATGGATGTGTGGTTCGATTCCGGCTCCTCCTGGGCGGCGGTGGCCCAACAGCGGGAAGAACTAAAATACCCCGTGGAAATGTACCTAGAAGGCTCCGACCAACACCGGGGCTGGTTCCAGAGCAGCCTGCTCACCAGTGTGGCGGTGAATGGCCACGCCCCCTACAAAACGGTGCTGACCCACGGCTTCACCCTAGACGAGCAAGGCCGAAAGATGAGCAAGTCCGTGGGCAACGTGGTCGATCCCTACGTGGTGATCAACGGCGGCAAAAACCAGAAGCAGGAGCCGCCCTACGGAGCCGATGTGCTGCGGCTGTGGGTGTCCTCGGTGGATTATTCCTCCGACGTGCCCCTGGGCAGCAACATCCTCAAGCAAATGGCGGACGTGTACCGCAAAATCCGCAATACGTCCCGGTTCCTGCTGGGCAACCTGCACGACTTCGACCCCGCCAAGGATGCCGTCCCCTACGACCAACTGCCGGAACTGGATCGCTACATGCTGCACCGCATGACCGAGGTGTTCGCCGACATCACCGATGCCTTCGAGACCTTCCAGTTCTTCCGCTTCTTCCAAACCGTGCAGAACTTCTGCGTGGTCGATCTGTCCAACTTCTACCTCGATGTGGCCAAGGATCGGCTGTACATCAGCGCGGCGGATTCCCAGCGGCGGCGCAGTTGCCAAACCGTGCTGGCCGTCGCCATTGAAGCCCTAGCCAAGGCCATTGCCCCAGTGCTCTCCCACATGGCCGAAGACATCTGGCAAAATCTGCCCTACCCCACCGAGCACAAATCCGTGTTCCAATCCGGCTGGGTCAAGCTCGATCCCCAGTGGTCGCAACCCAGCCTGGTAGACCGCTGGAGCCAACTCCGCACCATCCGCCAGGAAGTGAACAAAGTCCTAGAACAGGCCCGTACCGCCAAGGATATTGGTTCTTCGCTAGAAGCTAAAGTGCTGCTATACGTGGCCGATGCAGACCTGCGAAAAACGCTGATCAGCCTCAACCCCGACGATGCTGTTGCCCCTGGGAATAACCACGTCGATGAACTGCGCTACCTGTTCCTGGTCTCCCAGGTGGAGGTGCTGGACTCCGCCGAGCCACTAGCTGGGCTGAAGTACCGCAGCGAATCCGACTCCCTGGGCGTTGGCGTGGTGGATGCCGATGGCCAAAAGTGCGACCGCTGCTGGAATTACTCTACCCATGTGGGCGAATCCGCCGAAGACCCGACGATTTGCGACCGCTGCGTGGAGGCTCTAGCGGGGACGTTCTAGATTGCTGGCCCTCACCCCCAACCCCTCTCCCCAAGGGAGAGGGGGGCCGGAAAAGCTGCTAATGCCGCCATCTCAAAGCTCAGGCGCAGATCGGATTTCTCTGGTCTGCGTCTTTTGCGATTGGGCTGCTGATGTCCAAACTCTCCCCATTTCCTACAATCGTTCTATGACTGCTCAGTTCCAGGAGTCTTCTCCATGACTCAGACTTCATCGTCGCTGATCCTTGGCGTTGACGAATTTCTCGCCCGCTACGGCGATAACCCCCGCTACGAACTGGCCGACGGAGAACTGATTGAGAGGTCACCCACTGGCTCTCACGAAACCACTGCCGGAAAAATCGCCGCCAGCCAGCTCAGCATTGAAATGGATCGCCAGGGTCATCCGTGGGTGATTCCTCACACCTGTCTGCTGCGCCCGTTTGCAGATGTTGCGACGGCTCGCCGCCCAGATGTAGTGGTGCTTGACGAGTTGGCCTTGGCCCATGAGCCGCTGTGGGAACGAGAACCTGTGATTACCCTGGGCACTTCGGTAAAGCTGGTGGTGGAGGTGGTGAGCACCAATTGGGAAACGGACTATGCCCGCAAAGTGGAAGAATATGCCCTGTTTGGCATCCCAGAATATTGGATTGTGGACTATCGGGGTTTGGGTGGGCGGGTGTTTATTGGCAGCCCTAAGCAGCCTACGTTTAGAGGATATTTGGAAAGTAGCAATTAGCACACAGCGACCCGAATCGCAGAAAAGGCTTCCTCGGTATTAGGCTCAGAGTAACAATCACTGTAGCCTCGTGGAAGCTATGCCATCAGCTTATTCCAGCCACCTGACCCATGACCAGTGGGAACTACTCGTCCCGTTGCTCCCTGGCCCAAACGCCACGGGACGGCCTCGCACGGTTGACCGATACGATACGCGGTGGTCAATGCCATTCTGTATGTCCTAGCGACGGGCTGTGCCTGGTCGCTGTTACCCCAGGACTTTCCGCCCTATTCCACGGTCTACTACTATTTTCGACAATGGAAACACGACGGCACCTGGAAGCGGGTGCATGACCATTTGGTGGACTGGGTGCGGGTGTCCGAAGACCGATTTCCCACCCCCAGTGCCGGAGCCCTAGACTCTCAGACGGTGCCCAGTGCGGTGATGGTGAGCCAATCGGTGGGCTATGACGGGGGCCAGAAAATCAAGGGTCGCAAGCGTTTTACCCTAGTCGATACGATGGGGCTTTTGATATCGGTGAAGGTGGTCGCCGCCAGTGTCCCGGAGCGAGAAGGAGCTAAACAACTCCTTCAAACCGTCCAAGATGAGCGGCAACGTCTGCCTCGTCTGAGCCTAATCTGGGTCGATAGCGGATTTTCGGGCAAACACTTCTTCAAAACCGTGATTGACTGGATGGCTATCGTGTTGGAGGTGGTGCTACGCCCCAAAACCGCCAAGGGCTTTGTCCTGTTACCCCGACGGTGGGTGGTGGAGCGCACCTATGGGTGGCTCCATTGGTGTCGCCGCCTCAATGTCGATTACGAGCGCTTGCCCGAATCCTCGGAGGCGTTCATTCACATCGCCATGATTCGTATCATGCTACGGAGACTCGCCTGAAGCGTTGCATATCCCGTCTCCGGGTTTCCAAATATCCTCTCAAACCTATGAGGTAAAGATCTAATGCAATGAGATCGGGGCTGAAATCGATAACATGGCGGTCAGAATAGTCAGCGTAGATCGTCAGCCAGCAGGGCTGTGGGTTTCTTCTAAACTCACCCCTCGAACTCTTTAGAATGAAGTAGCCCTGGGCCATCATTGTAGGAGGAAAGCGAGATGGGATTAGCCTATTGGTTGTTACAGACCGCTGGCAATCGCGACCCTTGGGGCGATTCTATGGTCGTCACGGAGAGATCGTTCTACGTGCTGGCGGGGATGGTGCTGCTGTATTTTCTGGCGGCAGGGGTCGTTTGCTGGGTCAAAAGTCGATCCTTTCTCTTCTTGGTCTGGATGGCGCTGGCCGTTGTTGTCACAACAATCTTGGGCCTAGGTCTAGGAATTGCCATGCTCCAGACGTTTTTCCCAGAAACCTTTGAAAGCCAAGGCGGTGGCATTCTCTTTCTAGTGTTCTTCATTCCGCTGTTTCTGGGTTCTGGGTTGTTGATTGGGGTATGGTCGGTGGCCTGGGGCTATTGGTTTGGGGCCAGCCAGCAAAATCTCTCCAATTTCCTACTGTGGCAGGGAGTGGGTCTACTGGGCAGCAGCCTAGTGGGAAGCCTGCTGCCGCTGATCATGGTGCTCCTCTTCAGCACCATCGCCGAAGGGCTGTTTCCTAACACTTTTGACCCTGTTTCCCCTGCCGTTCTCGGTGCACTGGTGGGTAGTTGTCTCAGTTCAGCCTTGGTGCATAGCTTCATCGCCCTAGTGGTACGGATTTTCTCCTCGTCCTAACCTAGGGGAACTCGGCCCAATTCCCCAGACCTGACCCGCTAGAATTAATGTGGCGGACTAGTGCCTTTCATCTCGCGCCAATTTCGGCCAAGCTTTGTTAACTTTTCGGATTGGCCCTTTTTTACTTGATCCTTATTATTCACCCCTTGCCCAACGCCCATGATTGCCCCCGATACCGCTGACTTTTTGGATGAATATGATGTTGTCGTTGTAGGGGCGGGGCATTCCGGCTGCGAGGCGGCCCTGGCGTCGGCGCGGCTGGGCTGTCGCACGTTGATGATTACCCTGAATTTGGACAAAATCGCGTGGCAGCCCTGCAATCCGGCAGTGGGTGGCCCTGCCAAGTCTCAGCTCACCCATGAGGTGGATGCCCTGGGCGGCGAAATTGGCAAAATGGCTGACCGCACCTACCTGCAAAAGCGCATTTTGAATAACTCCCGTGGCCCTGCGGTGTGGGCCTTGCGGGCACAGACCGACAAGCGGGAATACGCCGCCGTGATGAAAACCATCGTGGAAAACCAGGACAACCTGACCATCCGCGAGGGCATGGTGACGGACTTGGTGCTGGGGCCAAACGATGAGGTAATCGGCATCCAGACCTACTTTGGAGTGGCCTTTCGCTGTCGGGCGGTGATTTTGACCACCGGGACGTTTTTGGGCGGCACCATTTGGATTGGCGACAAATCCATGGCGGCAGGACGGGCCGGGGAATTTGCTGCCGAGGGGCTGACTGACACCCTGAATCGCCTGGGTTTTGAAACCGGACGATTGAAAACGGGCACCCCGGCGCGGGTAGACCGTCGCTCTATCAACTTCGATATTCTGGAACCCCAACCCGGTGATGAGGACGTGCGCTGGTTCAGCTTTGACCCAGAGGTGTGGGTTGAGCGTGAGCAAATGCCCTGCCACCTCACCCGCACCACCGCCGAAACCCATCGCCTGATCCAAGACAACATCCACCTCTCGCCCATCTATGGCGGCTGGGTCGATTCTAAAGGCCCCCGCTATTGCCCCAGCATTGAGGACAAAATCGTTCGCTTTGCCGACAAGGAAAGCCACCAGATTTTCCTCGAACCTGAAGGCCGCGATATCCCCGAAATCTACGTCCAGGGCTTTTCGACAGGACTGCCGGAAAAACTGCAACTGGCCATGCTCCGCACTCTTCCTGGGTTGGAATACTGTGCCATGCTGCGCCCCGCCTACGCCGTGGAGTACGACTATCTCCCTGCCACCCAGTGCTACCCCACCATGATGACCAAGCGGGTGGAGGGGCTGTTCTGCGCCGGACAAATCAACGGCACCACCGGATACGAAGAAGCCGCCGCCCAAGGCTTTGTGGCCGGGGTCAACGCCGCTCGGTTGGTGAAGGGCCAAGATCTGCTAATCCTGCCCCGCGAAGGCAGCTACATCGGCACCCTGCTCGACGACCTCTGTACCAAAGACCTGCGGGAACCCTACCGAATGCTCACCTCCCGGTCGGAATATCGCCTCTTGCTACGGTCTGACAATGCTGACCAACGACTGACCCCCTTGGGACGGGAAATTGGCCTGATCGACGACCGTCGCTGGGACTTGTTCACCCGCAAATACGACCACATCGCCGCCGAAAAAGATCGCCTGCAAGCCACCCGCGTCAAGGAAAATGACCCCGTTGGTCAGCAAATTGTCGCCGACACCGACCAGCGCATCAAAGGCTCCATCACCCTCGCCGATCTGCTCCGTCGTCCCGGCTTCCACTATGTAGATCTGGATCGCTACGGCCTAGGCCATCCCGACCTCAGCCGCGAAGAAAAAGAAGGGGCCGAAATCGACATCAAATATTCCGGCTACATCCAGCGGCAACAAAACCAGATCGACCAAATCGCCAAAAACGCCAACCGCAAACTGCCTGAAACCCTCGATTACATGACCATCGACACCCTCTCCAAAGAGGCGCGGGAAAAGCTCAACCAGGTGAAACCCCTCACCATCGGCCAAGCCTCCCGCATTGGCGGGGTGAATCCTGCGGATGTCAACGCCCTGCTGGTACATCTAGAGATCCAGTCCCGCCGTAGTGAGGTGGTGCTCACTGGTGCTTAGGGAATATTGCAGAGCAGTCATTGGCCAAGCCAGTGCTCCCCTACCTGACTGAGGGCAGCTATGATGGGCTGGATTTCCCGTCCCTTCTCGGTCAGAGCATACTCTACCCGGGGCGGCACCTCAGGAAACACCGTGCGTGTCAGCAAACCACAACGCTCAAGTTCGCGTAGGCGAGCAGTCAGAGTTTTGGTGCTAATGCCGGGAAGAGCTGCAAGAAACTCATTGGTACGACGGTTGCCCTGGAAAAGCTCTCCCAAAATTAGGATAGCCCACTTGTTGCCAATGTAAGATAGCACGTGGCGAACTGGACAGTGGACATGTCCATCCTGGGTAGAGCGGACGGGAGCAACCTGAACAGAATGAAGCATTGGCATCACTCTCCTTGAGGATGTCGCTTCCCATTGTGAAAGATTATTCCGTCGTTGATGGTTATTCTTGTTGCAGATAGCTCAAATTTAATTTTTTCTTAATAAATATCTCGTTGCTGACCTCCATACTAGCCTCAAAGCCAGACTGACCATTGTAGTTTAGCCACTCAGTAGTTTAGCCACTCAATCTTAGCTCCCCTAATACATCAGTCAGTCATTAACTTGCTGAGCGAGATCTTCATCCACTTCTCTAAAATGAGGCTAAGACATGATGCCCTGGTTGCCTGACACAAGTCCCGAAAGCCTTGAAAATGCGTTGTCTTGGAGCCGAAGCCTATAGCCCTTGGGTTGGAGCCGGAGAGCTTGGCTGAAGGGGCTTTTGGGCCAACGTCCCCCACGAGAAATCAGGGGTTTCCAGAGATGTGTCAGGCAGTCAGCATGATGCCATCCTCTTTCCCCATGGAAAAAGTTCTGAATAGCTTTTGTACTAAGGTTTTAATAGTGAGATAAAGGAAAGATATTTTCAGACTCCCATCACCTCTCTAGTCGTCTCCCTATGAGCATTCTTTTCGATTTACTAGTACGAGAGCTATTTTCTTGGAATAAGAAAGAGACTGATCCAGGTAGCAAAAGAAGAAGGAAGACGATCAGTTTAGCCCTATGACGAATAGCAGTACCGTAATTTGATGTGGAAAAGGCAAGCAAAAAAATTAACGCCAAGACAGCGGCCAAAACAAAAATCAAAAAGGAGTCACTAGTTTTCTGTTGCTTAGAGATAACTCTATTTTTAACAATCAATAAAATGATTAACACGTATAGAGAGGCATCAAGAATGCCAAAAAGGTCAGACAAGCTTGATATCATCCAAGGGAATGGAGAAAAAAGGAAGTATACAAATCGAATAGGGGCATGTAAGATCAAGTCGGTTGGCCTAGAGACTTGGAGACTTGACAAATAAGTACCACGATTGATTTCTCGTGCTCGTGATGCTTGAACATCGAAGATGATTTGCGACAACTGCTGTAAGCTAAAAGCGTTAAAATCTTCAATTAATCTTGCGAACTTTGCAAGTCCAAATCCACTATACAAGGCCGTAGTTAACAAAACCAGAAGAATCATTGAGACAAGAATAAATCTGCCCCGTTTCATTATTCTTTTTTTCTTACTTGACAACTGGTTTATAAAAGTATAGATTGCTAGGACAATAGGAACAATAATAAAGACAGAGTGCAAAGATGCAGCTAATAAAAAACAAATTAAAAATCCAAGAAAGTTTACTGCTCTTCTAAACTTAAAAAATCTGGCCAAATATAGGAGTCCAAGAGAAGAGAAAAAGTGTATTGGCGCTTCCCTTAACAGTACAGTAGACAAAAGTATCATGGAGGGAAACAAGGCGGCAATCCACGCGCATCGAACAGCCCACCTCTTTCCCCACAAGAAACAACTGAGAAGATAAATATTGAGTACAGTTAAAGAACCAAACAAGACATTTAGAAGTATCATTGCTAGCGGCAATCTACCAATAAAATAATAAATAAAGCCAATAAATCTTACATAGTACTCAGATCCACTTCTAGGTACATCTCTGGAGAATACTTCCCAAAAACCTGACTGACTGAGGAGCCAGGCTGTGTTATCGTTGTAGACGGCATCGTCGGAAGAATAAGGTAATGTGACGAAGTAAAATCCTATGATAGCTATAATAAAACGCAAAGCCAGAGCGAATAAAAAAGGTTTAAGCATATCTCACTTGTTTTTCTCAATTACGGAAAATTCATTTTTAGATAATTGATTGAAAATCAGAAATGTAGTGACATAAGTCTTTCTTCAAAACGACTATAAAATATCAAGCGTCGTTAATATTAAACCCTACATCTCACTACGTTATAGTCAACGGAGTTGATTGAAAAAATAGCTTGCGGGTCAGCAGGTTCAAAACAGACCAATAGCATCAAGACTTTCTGTTTTGCCTTATTTTGTAAATATTCTTCATGGCCCAATGTTTAAGCCTAGCACCTCCAACCATATCTAGTAAAAATTTAAGTATAAAAGAGATCGGCTTTAAAAGCCTCTCTAGAATGCTAAAACTTGACGGATGCCTGCTGCTAAGCCTCTGAAAATCTAGATAAATTTTATAAGCCTCCTTAAAAGTATGTTTTTTAGTGCTAAATCCACCCAGAGTTACGCTTGTAATTTCTAAGTCTAGGTAATAGGCATAAAATTGTTGGCAGGCGCGCAAAGTATAGTCAGTATCACCGTATTTGATAAAATGAATATCATATTTATGATTTGAATAAAATGACCTAGGATAAAAAATAGACTGGTGATGAGGTAAACGATTGATATTGTCTATTTGATGTATCCTAGAGTCTGGTCGAACAGCAGGACGCTTCCAGTGAGTTAGTTCACTATTAATATTTACTGATCCATAAAAGATTAGATCAAGATTCTCGACCTGAAGAATAGACTCATAAGTTTGGTTGAGAACATCATTGCTTGAAAACTTATCGCCCGCATTTAGAAAAAAAATAAAGCGTCCAGATGCCATGGATCTGCCCTTATCCATCGCGTCGTAGATACCACTATCCATTTCGGAAACGTAGTTGTAAATTATCTGCGGACAGGTTGTATTACTAGCAATGAATTCCTCAATCGCTAAAGCAGTACCGTCGGTTGAAAGACCATCAACCAGAACATGTTCAATGATGAGTTCTGGACTACTATAAGTCCCTTGATCTTTAACGCTTTGAAGTGTTTTTAATATGGAATCTTTCTCGTTTCTAACAACAGTAATAACGCTAAAAAATGGAATTCTAACTCCTACTTCCATAATTTATGCAAGCTCCTAACGCCTTACAATGACTTTACTTTCTTCTAGAAACAATGTTATCCCTTTGCGCAGGATAGCATTGTTTTCCAGTCGATTTACAAATTAAAGTGGGCTAAGGTTCAAAGAGAGCATGGGAAAAGCCTAAAATCTAGAGGTGCCAAAGTGAGGATCAGGATTTTTCTCAATAGTTACCATCGGATAGCAGTTCGCCTAGATTGTTCATGCCTTCTTTCCTTGATTTCTAATTGACTTTAAGTTCAGTCAGGTTCATATGGACATATAGAATCAATATTCGAGAATCCACAAAATATTGAAGTAATCTACAGCACTTTTGAATCACGTGAGGCACAGTGCAAGGCTCAAACTCCTAGTCATATCTTGATCCTATGGTTCAAAGTGCTCCTTACTAGATTAATTACGGCTGTATTCAGGTTTTCATCTTAGTAAGATCACAGCAAGCGCTAGTCGATCAGTTTCTAAATTCAACTTCTTTGGGATTATCTTTTGCGCGCAACAACTATGCCGTCCGGTTGATCAGAGGGAGTAAAGTCCTCAAACTCGATACTGTAATCGAAGGAAGATAGAATCTCTATTACTTTTTGATGGCAGAAAAGTCCATGGGTTCCAATGATGAATACTTTAACTTTTCCTGACTCCATAGCTTGAGACGCGCCAGTGAGAGCTTCAATTTCCAATCCTTGAATATCCATTTGGCATAAATCAACAGGCTTTCCTAAGTGTTCAGAAAAAGCATCTATAGTGGTTGTATTGATTTTTACAGTCTTTTCTTTCTTTCTTAGTTTTAGGGAGATCAGAAGACGTTTAGCTAGTCTTCTCAATCCAAGTTTTGTTCTGGCAGTGAGACTGCGAGTGGAGTTAAAGCCTAATGCTATTTTGCTGCCATAGGAGCTTTCAACAAAATCTTGACTAGAGCTAGATGAACTGATGCCCTCAGCATAAATGTGAAAGTCACCTTCACTAAATGTATTCAGAAGTATATTTTCACGGAAATAGTTGCGGTGTGTTTCAAGCGGTTCAAAGGCGTGAATATCAAGGCTTGGAGATTGCTGCTTAGCCAGCAAAGCATAATAACCAATGGCAGCCCCAATATTCAAATAACAGCCACCTTCTGGAATTGAGTTAATGATCTTAAGAAAGATTTCTTCTTCCAGTGGCTCATGAAGATTATGCTTCTGATAACGTGCCTTTTGGGCGTCAGTCAGATGCTTTTCATATACCTTGATTCCATTATTGAATTGATGGACTAGTGCAGTTTCAGTCATTTCTTAAAACCTTAGTTAAGGGAGATTAATTCAGGGTCGCCAAAGGTGAACAGCTAATATTGCTAGGGTTTCATCGACTGAGCATTACCAGTAGAAGCCTCTAAATATCCTGCTTCCACCATGCCCGATTGAAACTTCTCGATCACTTTTGCACTGATTACATCAGGTAAACTTTCGACCCACCCTCCCGATCGTCCTTCCCGAACAAAAAACATATCTTTCCGAGATCCTCGCAAGGCTGCTGAATTGCTGCCCGTTGTTTTTTCAAGTTCTCTCATTTTTTTGAATGAGCTTAGTTCCAGCGATCTTTGCACGGCATCGTCTGATGCGTTCAATCCAATAAAATTAGCAACCTTCTTTGTCTCTAGAAAAGGCTCCTTAATCAAGTCCTCATATCTTAATAACAAGAAGTCCTGGGAATTTTTCCTGGCACCCAACCATCCTCCAACATGATCTTGCCAGGTTCCAAACTTATCAATCTTGCCATGCAGAAAATCCTGGGCAAAATCATCCAGTGGGTGAGACTCTGAGAGCTTCTTTCTCAAGATTTTATAGTGGTAGTAAGAAAGCAAGACATCCCGAGGATCTCGTACGATATAGATAACCTTTCCATAACGGACATCTAGATATTCGTGGCTCTTTAAGATTCTTGGCCTTGATATTTTTCTGAGCTTGGCAGCAGAAACCTTGTATATATCAGGCACGATCAAGTCAATATTAGAAAATGAAATATCTGTAGCAGAGTTAATAAGATTAGCAACAATAAATCTAAGCCAAGTGTTTCCCGACTTAGGATATGACACTAGGAAGATATCCTCATCTAACACGTTGACCGATCTTTTCGGTGGCACGTAAGCATGGATTAAGCCTGTCAGTTTATCGAACGAAGAGATAACAGCGGTCTTCACAGCAAATCCACCTGTCTTGAGAAAATATGACTGATAAGGTTGGCCACAACCTCACAAAGAGTGAAAACCAACGATTGAGGAATCCAATCCCAACTTAGCTCTAAGTCTAATCCATAAGAAGATATTCCATATCAAGTAGGATATCAGTGTTGTGATTGCGGCTCCAATTATACCATACCGAGGAATTACTATCAGATTCGCCAGCAAATTGAAGAATGCACTTAAGAGGATGCCCTTCAAGGATTCGTTCTCATTCCTGGTCATATTCAAGATGGTTGCTACTGGCCCGAATGCAACATTCACAAGAGTTGCGCCTGATAGAATCATTAGGGCTGGAGCTGCTTGCGCAAAAATATCGCCGTACAAGTTCCTCAAGATGAACTGACCTTTAAATATATAGATGAGACAAAAAGGCATAAAAATGAATAGACTTACCCTAGCGCCCAAGGTAGAAATCTTTGCAAGCTCTGCCCTATTCTCTTGCTCATAAAACCTAGAAATATAGGGTGATATCACAGAATTAATTGTCAACATAATGCCTGACAAAGGAAGAATTAATTGTATACAGGACTGATATAATCCAACCTCTTCAGGTCTCCTGAAAAAACCTAGCATTATGATATCTGCTTGAGTATTAATGAGATTAATTCCGTAAAACAAGGTAAAAGGAACAATGGCAGAAAGCCATCCTTTAATATGGTAATTTACATGACTAGAAAAAACTTCTTTGGGAATTACTTTAAGTACCAGAATAAATCCAAGGAAACCAGAGATCATGGAGGAAAGAAGCCTAGCGGACATAGCATGAGGTGGTGATAGGCTTCTTTCATGTAATAGTAGCCATAAAATAAGGGCAATATTAATCCATGGAAGAACTATTCCCTCAGGCAAAAAAGCAGATACAGGATGTCGTAGACCTCGCATCAAAGCAGTTCGAATCAAAGATAACGAATCGATAGGTAAAGCAAGGATTGCTATCATGAAAGTCTTCGGATCAAGAATGCCAGAGTTGTCGTTGATAAAAAATAGGACTATGCCTACAGATAAAGAAATTACAAGAATTGATATGCCAAGTACGACACTTATGCTCCACTGCAATAGTCCTTTTAGTAGTCCCCAGTCATGATTAAGCTCAAAGGTTGCAGTTTCACGAATAACGACCTGCTGAATGCCTGCATTAATAGGCAAGGACAAAATCACAATAACGGAAAGGGCATAGGCATACACACCATAGTCTTCTGCACCCAAAGAACGTGCAAGAATAGCAGAAACCAGAAGCTGCCCAGCTTTTTGAGCAATACCAATCAGTCCAGTGCCAGAGATTTTTTTGATTATTTTTCTTCTCATAATCTTTAGCTCCTATTAATAAGATTGAGGCAATAGCTAGTAAAATTCAAAGTAAGCTGCCTTATACAGATATAGCTCTCTAGCTTAAATTTTTATGTTTTAGAGTCAGAAAGCCATTTGTTGTTATATGTGATCCAGGCAAGTCCTAAAGAAAGATATTGTTGTAAAGTAACCCTGGCAGAAAGTCAATTCAAGGCAAGATTACTTCACCTTTAAGGATCTTTTCTCAATCACCTTAAAGTGCCATAAGTTGTAAGAGTCTCCCTCATGTAAGAACTTTACCTTGAGTTTTTCAGCCAATGTTTAAGCCTAAATCCCATAAAAGTTTCGATACCAGGCGACAAATTTTTCCAAGCCAGATACTAATGGCGTATTAGGAGCAAAGCCTACGTCTGCTACCAAATTATCAACGTCGGCATAGGTTTCGACCACATCTCCGGGTTCCATGGGTAAAAATATTTTTTCAGCCTGTTTCTCTAAACATGTCTCTAAAGTTTCAATAAACTCGGCTAGAGCAACTGGACTGTGATTGCCAATGTTATAAAGACGATAGGGGGCTATAGGGGGAGCCTTCTGAGGAATATGGTTGAGAATTCTTACTACACCCTCAACAACATCATCAATATATGTAAAGTCACGGCGCATCTTCCCATGATTAAATACTTTAATTGGTTTACCTAAAAGAATAGAATTTGTAAAGGAGAAGTAAGCCATATCTGGTCTGCCCCAAGGGCCGTAGACTGTGAAAAAACGTAGACCAGTGGTTGGTAAATTATAGAGATGGCTATAGCTGTGAGCCATCAGCTCATTTGCTTTCTTAGTTGCCGCATACAAACTTACTGGATGATCAACATTATCATCAACAGAGAAGGGGATTTTAGTGTTAGCTCCATATACTGAGCTGGAAGATGCATATACCAAGTGCTCAACATTCTGGTGGCGGCATCCCTCTAAGACATTGACAAATCCAACAAGATTGCTATCTACATAAGAATGGGGATCTTTAAGGGAGTGTCGAACTCCTGCTTGTGCTGCTAAATGTACTACTATTTGCGGTTGAACCTGACTAAATATGCTAGATGTTTCTTCGCGCGAAGCTAGATCAAGCTTGAAGAACTCAAAATTTACTCTGGGAAGAATTTGTTTGAGTCGTCCCTGCTTGAGAGCTGGATCATAGTAGTTGTTGAGATTGTCTATTCCTATGACATGCTCTCCTTGATCAAGTAAAGCCTGACAGACATGAAAACCAATAAAACCAGCAGCACCAGTTACAAGAATTTTCATTTTTATGATTCTCATGCGTTGCATCTAGCTAATCATAGCTTATTACTTGGCCTATACCTAACATCAATAAAACTCTTGCTACTCAATGGATTAATACAGCGCTTTTGGATCACGTGAGGTACAGTACGAAGCTCAAAGCCCTTGTTATATATGAATCCTAGCTCTCAAGATGTACCTCGCTAGGTCGAGTGCCGCTGTAGTAATTTCATTGTATTTGTAACATCAATACCCCTGTAGGATATATCTTTCAGCAGCTATTTTATATGCTGATAAGTCTAGATGACTACCCTGTAATACTGGTGGGGTTACACAAAGGCAATGTCAACAAGATTCGACTCGATTAGCAGGTCTAGTTTGATAAAAATTAGACTAGACAACCCAGTTGCTTTCTTGCTTTATCTGCTCTGAAGCTAAGAGCACAGCATTATCTTTTGGCTGGTATTCAGGCACAATGACTTTGAGGTATTTCTTGATAGCAACGGTGTCATTCTGAGTAGCTGCTTTCAGCAATAAGTCTAAATACAGATAGAGATGAGATGGATCAACGTCACCATCCTGAGCCATAAATATTTTTGGATGTTGGGTCGGAGCAGCTTTAGTACGATCAATGAGAAGCTCCTCGTAAAGCTTTTCTCCAGGTCGTAGGCCAGTTATTTCTATGGCGACATCAACATTAGGAGTTAGTCCACTCAGATGAATCATCTGCTTTGCTAGATCATAGATTTTGACGGGCTTACCCATATCCAATAAAAATACTTCGCCTTGTAAACCCATGGCACCAGCTTGTATGACCAATCGAGCAGCTTCAGGAATGGACATAAAGTAGCGCGTTACATCAGGATGAGTGACCGTCACGGCTTTTCCTGACCTAATTTGCTCACTAAATCGAGGTACGACTGACCCAGTGCTTCCGAGAACATTGCCGAATCGAACAATGCTAAATCGAGTGGTATTGCGATGGGTAGCAATAGCCTGCAAGATGAGCTCCGCAACTCGCTTTGTTGCTCCCATAACATTAGTCGGCCGCACAGCCTTGTCCGTCGATATCAAAACAAAGGTGCCAATATTCTGCTTGAGAGCAACTTCAGCAACGGTCTGAGTCCCTAAGACATTATTAACGACAGCAGCTCCGGCGTTATACTCTACTAGGGGAACATGCTTATAGGCCGCAGCATGGTAGATAGTATTAACCCGATGTTGCTTTAAAACAGCTTCTAATCGCACAGAGTCAGTTACAGATCCAAGGCAAGCTGTACAAGCTAAATCAGGAAAAGTCTCACTCAGTTCGAGATCAATCTTGTATAGAGCAAACTCATTAAGTTCATAAAGAATCAAATGCTGTGGACTTTGGAGAGCAATTTGACGGCACAACTCCGATCCTATGGAACCTCCAGCGCCAGTCACAAGAACTGCTTTCCCTGCTATATCTGCTGCTAGGAGGGATTCATCAGGTAAGACCTCGTCACGATTTAAGAGGTCTTTAATGCTGACTGGAAGCAGCGCATTAATTCCTGTTTTCCCCGATATAATTTCTTCCAGGGTCGGAACAGTTTTCACTGTTACGGGTAGAGTTGATAGGGAATCAAGGATTGACGCTTGCTCTTGCCTGGGGACAGAAGGCATGGCAAGAAGTAGCGTTTCAACCCCATGATCATTGATTAGCTTAGGCAGAAGTACAGGGTTGTACACCATAATTCCGCCGACTAGATGAGATTGAATTTGAGGATTGTCATCGACAAAAGCCACAATCCTAAATTCGCGGCCTGAAGACAAAACCTTAGCAAGCTGAGAACCTGCCGTTCCCGCTCCGTAGATGATTAGGGGTCTTCTAGGGTTGTGGATAGCTTCAGAGTAAACTAGGAACTGAGCAAGGGAGCGGACTCCAAGTACCAACAGAAATGTCCAGACCAGATCATTGATCCAAAGAATAAAAGAATAGTCTAGATATGGCACTAATGCCAAAAGAAAACCAAAGGCTATGCTAGACAGACCTACACCTTTCCACAGTAGGTCAGGGCTGATATATTTTAGGACAGAACGATGTAAACCCACCGCATAAAAAACGAGGGTCTTAACTATCATATTCAATAAAATCAGAGGCTCATAAACTGATAGCTCATCGATAGACAGAACACGTTGTTGAGTCAGGCAAATAGCAATATATAGAGCTAAGGTGATGGCAAAAACATCCGTCAGCCAAAGAATGTAAAGCTTGGCTCGGCGGGGAAGTGTAGCTAGTTTACGGAATAGACCCATGGATGATGTACCTACCTTAACTTTATACCGTTGGCTATCAAGCCCAAGATAGGAACTTGGCATACCATGCGAAAATCTCTAATTGCACCATTGACAACGCTTTTATCAGTCTCTTCGAGCCTGAGAACGAGTAATACCGCATCAACATGCTGGCTAATGAGTTTGGTATCGGCAGTATTCAATGAGCCCGATGAATCTAGAATGATCAAATCATATTCATCGCGGTATTTTTTGGGGAGGAGATCGAACTGAGGATTTGTCAATAAGTCAATGGGAGAAATAAACTGCGAAGCAGGAAAGTGAAGTAGATCAACCCTGCCATCCTTTGTTAGGGGTGTTACAGTTGGCAGTGCTGCACTGCCAGGTATAGGCAACTGAGGTGAATGGGCCGGATACGGAATACCAAAGTATTGGGCCACTTGCGGATTTTCGAGGTCGCAATCTATCAACAATGCCTTACGATTTGCCCTAGCTGAGGCAAGGGCTAGATGACAGGCTACCGTTGTTTTTCCCTCGCCTGAGGCAGAGGAAGAAACAAGCAGCACTGGAGGTGAACTATTACTACTGAGAAGGTGAAGGTTAGCCTCCAAGGCTTGAAATGCCGATTCAAACTGGCTCTGCTCTGAGGAGAACCCTGGTTGGTCAGCGCTTAAGGGTTGCTGAACTCCGGGGCGATCTGTAGATCGCACGAAGGATTGGCCTTGGGCTGCAACTAAGCTTCTCTGCGGCAGTTGTGCTGGAGCAACTAACGGTCTGCCCCAGGGAATCAGCGCCAAAACAGGCAACTGAGTTTCCTTACTAGCAGAGTTAGCGTCATGGTAGGACTGATCCATCATTTCTAGTAGGAAGACTACCCCTAGACCCAAGACCGAACTAGCCACAAAGCCGAGGACTAGACTGCGAAGAAGGCGGCTTTCCGGCTCTAAAGGCGTTGTCAGGTCATACCCTGACACAATCACCCAAGGATTGGTTTCCGCTTCTAGCTGTAGTTTAAGCTCTTGTTGAGCAGCCAAAAGTCGTTGCAAAGAGGCTTCTGCAAGGGTAAGGTTGCGCTCAATTTCCCGAAAGTCACTACCTAGATTGACCAAGCTCCCTAGCTGGTTAGACAATGCATTGTAGAGCTGAGATAAGGATTGGTCTTGAACCTGTAGAACCTGAATTTGGTTAACGGATGCGACCAGTTCCTTCGCTAAATCTCGGCCAATGCTGCCCTGATAGCTCAAGGTTTGCGGCGTGATCGATCCCGTCGCGGTGACTGCGTTACCTAGGTTGCGCTCTATTTCAGCCTCAAGGAGCGGTAACAACTGCGCCTGTTTGTCTTGAAGCGCTTGAATCACAGGCGTATCGGCTCTGAATCGGGCGGATTCAATGGCGATTTCACTTTCCAAGCTCCGGTATTGAGCTAGCAAGCTCTGATATACGGGCGACTCGCTGAGGTTTGCCACAAAGACAGCTTCTGCTGGCTGTAGCCCCAACTGGTTGCGCAAATTATTATACGTTTCTAAGGTTGCTTCTAGGGTAATTCGAGCATTCTGCTGCTCTAGTAAAACAGTATTGCGCCGCAGTTCCAAGGCTTCTCCGGCGGCCCTAAGATCAAGAATCTGATTCTCACTTTGAAACTGAGCCAAAGCTGTTTGGGTGGTCGATACAACCTGCCGCTGTACTTCCACCTGGACGTCTAGATCGTTAAGTCGACGAATGAGTCCCATCTGCTGAGTCTCGGTGCTGTAGTCTAGATAAGCCGCCTGTAATTCTGCAACAACCAACTGCACTAAGTCTGGGTTCTGCGCCCTGAAAGAAACATCCAGGATTTTTGCTCCCCCAGCTTGCGTAATACTCAGACTTTCCAGAAGTCTTTCATAGTCAAAGTCAGGATCCTGAGCCTGAGCTACCTGAACAATTGGGTTCAAGACCAACTCACTCTGCAAGACTGTAATCAGGCTGCTGTAGTCATTAGCCACTCCCCCAGGAAGTGCTCCTCCAGGAATGAGCCCTCCAGGGATTGTATTGAGAATAGATGTACCTGAATCCTGACCTGTGAGTCTATCTAGAGGTTCTACCGCCATCGAAAATGATCTTATATAGACTGGGGGAAGACCTAAGTAAATAGCTGCTGCTCCGACAAAGGTTACAGCAGAGACGGTCAAAAGAGTTTTCCAGCGACGTTTGAGGGCAGCAAGAATATCACGAAGTTCAATATCCTCACCGTCATGATCATCGGTGATACCTTGGTAGTCATCAAAACTGGGCCTAGAAGGCAGGATGTAGTGGCGGCCATCACCGTTAGCTATTGGCTCTGTATGCTTCAGATCTTCCATTACCTTGCCCAAGAACAAACTGCTCAACTAAAGACCAAATAATCTTAAAAAGGTAGCCACGCCAACAAAGGGAGCGAGTAAAACGTTCAGCCAATCGGTTGTTCGAGCGATGGTGTTTCGCCGCACAATCACAACATCATCGGCCCTCAGGATCGGATTATTGTCATCGTTGGGCGGTGATGATAGATCAACATTATAGGTGCGCCGCAGAACCGTACCGTCTCGGTTAAGGCGCACCAACTCTACAGAGGAGGATTGCACCCTGGCGCTATCGAGCCCACCAGCGGCCAGAATGGCCTGATTGAGGCTGGCGTTGACGGGTAATTCTAGGTTGCCGCCTCGGGGTACTTCGCCTGCCACCTGCACCATAATGCTGTCTGGCGAGAAGTTGGAGGTGGCAATTCTCAGGGACTCTCCGGGGGGAATGGCGGCAGCAGAGACAATGACCCGGTCACCGTCCCTTAACTGGAGATCCTGTTCTATATCTCCCGATTGAATCAAGTCCCACAGGTTGGCTTCTAGAACCATGGGTTCCCCAGTGGGGGTGGGCCGAACCACCTGCACCCGGCGCACGTCGGCTTGTTCGGTAATGCCTCCAGACTCCCGAATAATCTCGGTTAGCGTCGGGCCGACCTCTCCTGGGGCCACTTCTTTAGAGTAGGTGCCGGGGCGTCGAATCTCTCCGGCCACGGCCACTCTCATCAGCCGGGGTTCTTGGGGAGAGAAATTAGCGGCGGCAATCCGACGTGCTTCTTCTGGGGTTCTGGGGGCAGCAGAGACAATGACTCGGTCGCCATCGCGAAGGCGAAGATCCTGCTCTAAGTTGCCCGATTGAATTAAATCCCAGAGGTTCACCTGTAGAACGGAGGATCCGCCGGAACGATTGGGCCGAATGACCTGAATCCGGCGCACATCGGCCTGTTCTGTTACGCCCCCGGAGGTTTGGATAACTTGAGTGAGGGTCGGCCAACTGATGCCCACACTTTCACTACCGCCGCCATCGGCAAAGCTGATATCGTAGGCCCCTGGCCGTCTCACTTCGCCCGCCACCACCACCCTGACAGGACGGGGAGTAGTCAAGCTAAGGGTGATCTGAGGCGGACGGGTTAGCAGAGTACTGTAGCGCCAGGTGAGCAGATCCGTTGCTTCCCGCAGGGTCATCCCCTGGACATCCACATCACCCACCCAGGGAAGGCTGAGCGTGCCGTCAACAAGGACAGTATGAGGCCCCGTGAGCTCTGGAACGTTGAACACGGTGATTTGAAGTTGATCGCCTGGCCCTAGAACGTAGGCATCACGCTGCCCTGGAGCAGCCACCTGGGCGAGGTTAGGGGCCGGAAAGGGCGTCGGGGAAGCTACGCTAGGGTTGGTGGGCGCAGTTCCCGGCCAAGGGAGCGCATCTTGAGCAAGCGCGTAGGCACCAGAGAGGGAGCATAGGGACAAGCATGAAAGCGGAAGGGCTGAACACAAGAGTCTCCAATTCATCGGCTGAGTCATTTTAGTGGTGAGAGGGAGGTGCCTTAATACTGCCGGGACGCCCTTGGACTTCGATACATTCTACAGTCCGCTTGGGGTTTAGCATACCCAAGCCACTTTGGAAACTGTCCACTACCGGAGAAGAAACCCTGATCTGGGGGAGGTTTAGATGCCCTATCAGGTAGAGAGCCCTAGTCTTAAGACAGGCCCAAGCCCCTGGAGTTCCACAGGGTGGAGGTCTGCTACCTAGGCAGCGATTGGTCTAGGGTTAGAGTACCGCCCCGACGCTAGCCGATTTGGGAAACACCTTATATTTCCTCCGGGGGGGGAACATGGGGCGGCTGTCCCTTGCCGAGACGCCGTAGCCACCAGCCGCCCGCCACCGCGACTATCAGCCACACCCAGCCCGTTAGGGGTTGATAGAGGAGGAACCCACCAACCCCCAGCATCGCCCCCAGGAGCAGCAATAGGGCGGCGCAGGCCCTGAGGCAATCGTGGCGGAGGGATTGGACGGGGACGAGGCCCGTGCGCTGTTGCTGCCGTGCCCAGCCGGGGCCACCAGGACGCACTTTAGTGTAGAAGGCATCCAACGTCTCATCGCTTTCGGGTGGGGTAGCCACCATGGCAGCGACCCAAAGCACCAGCGTGGCGAGGGTGGTGGCGAATAGGCGCAGGCCAAAGTCGGAGATGGTCAGCACGGGCACCACGGTGGTGACAAGGCCGATCAGGAACCCGGCCACCATGGCGGCCAGTTCGGCAGCGGCATTGATGCGCCACCAGAACCAGCGCAAAATTAACACCAGCCCCGGCCCGGTGCCAATGGCAATCACCAGTCGAAATACGGTGGTCACATCCTGGGAATAAAATGCCGCGACCGCACCGAGGGCCGTCACCAGCACCGAGGCCAGTCGGCCAGCCAGTACCAGTTCAGCTTGGGGAGCATTAGGGCGCAGGAAACGTCCGTACAGGTCGTTGGTGAGGTAGGACGCACCCCAGTTAATTAAGGTCGATACTGTACTCATAAAGGCAGCGATGAGTGAAGCCACCACCAGCCCCAACAGTGCCGGGGGCAGAAAGTCCAGCATCAGCATGGGGTAGCCCAGTTCCCGGTCTTCTAGGTTGGGGTAGATCACCACGGCAGCGAGGGCCACTACCACCCAGGGCCAAGTGCGGATGACGTAGTGGAGGATATTAAAAAACCAGGCGGCTTTTTCTGCCTCGGCTTCGTCTTTGGCGGCGGCGAGGCGCTGGATAAATTCGCCCCCGCCATCGCTGCGCCGAAAAGCCCACCATTGCAGGGTGACGTAGGCCAAAAAGGTGCTCACGGTGATCCCAGCGGTTTCGCTCCAGCGGTACCAACCGCCCTCGGCGGATCGCTCTAGGGGCACAAAGGCCAGCAGATCGGTACCGCCCAGGGCTTGTACCTGCTCGATGAGGGGGGCCATGCCGCCCAGGTTGGCCACAGCGACGACCGCCACAATAATCGCCCCCAACAGGGCTAGGAAGAACTGGAAAAAATCTGTCGCCACGACGCCCCATAGTCCTGAGAAGCCAGCGTAGACCAGCACTAGGATACTGACGCCAATGACGCTGAGCAGTTTCAGGCTCTCCCCCGGCTCAATGCCCACGGACTGCCACAGTTGTAGGGCGTCGATTACCTTCACCATGGCCAGCATGGCATAGCCAATGCCAATGCAGTTAATCGGCACCGCGAACAAAAAGGCTTTTACCCCCCGCAGCCAAGCCGCCATCGGGCCACCATAGCGGAGTTCTGTAAGCTCAGCATCGGTAATGATTTCCGACCGCCGCCACAGCCGCGCAAACACGTAGATCATCACCACATGGGCGATGCCAAAGCTCCACCATTCCCAGTTGCCTGCAATGCCGCGATTGCCGACTACCCCAGCAATGTAGAGGGGGGTGTCAATGGAAAAGGTGGTCGCGGCCATGCTGGTTCCGGCCAGCCACCAGGGCAAAGAACGCCCCGACACAAAGAAGTCCACCAGGCTACCAGAGGCTCGGCGGCCTAGGTAGAGCCCCAGGCCCAGGGAAAACACCAGATAGGCCACCACAATGGCCCAGTCAATCCAAATCACAGGGGATACCGTCAAACACCGCTGTTATCTTGCCATACCCATCGGTGCTACCGTCATTTTCTCTCCAGGGATGGGCGGGGCTAGCCAGCGGAAGGATGTCTGGCACGACCCCAAGGGTTGCCCTAGGCTAGGGCAACCACGTAGCCTGGATACCCTGGAAAGGAAAGGATTCTGGGCTGTCTAGGGTGGGGGCCGATTGGTCGGCGGCGGTGGTAAACAGGGGCAGGTGCCACAGCCCAGGGCCTAGGTCTTCGTCGCGACGAGGGCGAGCCGATCCGTCGGCCACGTCCTCAAACTGGGCTACGTCTAGCAGCAGGGAGCGACCATCGGGGGCAAGGCTCATGTGCTGGGTGGTTTGTTGGGGGAGAGTGGCGAGCTTCGTCATAGCCCTAGCCTCCAGGTCAATAACCAGCAGCAGCGGTTGCTCGGCATAATCTTCTACCTCAAGGCCATTCCGACGGCGACGGCTGTCAACCTGCTCGCTGGCTAGCACGTAGAGAAAGCGACGGCGGTTATCAAACTGGGCTTCGCGAATGGAGCCACTGACCCGCAGTAGTTCTTCTTCATCCCCTAGGCTTGTGACCAAAAAGAGGGACTCGGTAAATCGCTTTTCTGGGTCGTTTTGGTTAAAGTTCACCATGGCGGCAGCGGATCCATCCCTGGCGATGTCTAGGACTTGACCGTAGTTAGGCAAAAAGTCGAGGGGTAGCTGGGGGCCACGGGTAGCGTCGGGGCTGAGATCGAGGATGGCGGTGCCCTCCCCCTGGAGCAGCACGAGGGACTGACTATCGGGGGCAATCAAGAAGTCTCCCCCCGGCTCGGTATCGAGGGGATAGGGAGCCCTGCCTGCCCGCACCACCCAGGGGCCAAAGTCGGCGGGGTCATCGCGGTTCACCCGCTGCACCACAATGGTTTGGCCATCGGCGGAGAGGTCAAACTTCAGGTTTTGGTAGTTGCGGTTGTCTAGCACGAGCGTCAGTTCCCCTGGGGTGGCCTCCGTGGGGGTGGGCAGCAGGCGTTGCCAGAAGGGCGGCGGTTCAGCCAGCAAATCCTGGGGCGGGCGGGGGACGATGCCCGTCGTGACGGTGTAGAGCTGCTGGTTGAGCAGGCCGTCGGGGGCATCGGCATCCATGGCCGAGAACAAAATCCTGTCGCCGAGGGTATAGGGCTCGAAGGCCAGCACCGACAGCGTTCTTGGGGTTAGGATGACCCGCTCCTGCTGATCGAGGTCGGCCATCACCAGGCGGTTAGCCTCGTCGCCCTCGGTGCCAATATAGACAAAGGCGCGTTTGCGAGACTGAAAGCCCGCCTCAAAGGACTGAAACCGATCCACATCGGCATCGGGGGCCGAAAACCGATCCCGCGCCCGGTCTAGCCGTAGGGTAAAGGACTGGCCATAGGGCAGGGGTTCGGTGAGGGTATAGGCCATCCGACGCCCCGCCCAGCTCACCTTGCCGGGGAAGGGCGGATCGAGGGCAAGATTTTCCTCAACGCTGACCGGATCCATAGGCCGACTGAAGGTGATCAAAAAGGCGCGATCCTCCACCCCCACCTGTCGATTTTGCCAGCTAAAGTCTCGTACCCTAGCGGTAGCGTGGTCGCCGGAAAAGACTAATATTCCCAGCACCACGGTCAGCACCGCCATCGCCCCCACCGCCAGTCGATCCAGCGGTTGACGACGGGAGGATGACGTAGAGGACAGGGCAGCCGGAGAACGGCGGTTTGGCCCCTGGTCAGGGCGGCGAGAGCGACGACGAGCCATGGCTAGTATTCGTAGGGGGTACGCGGTTGGGGAATTTCGGTCAGGGCGGCTTCTCCAATCACCAGTTGCCGCTTGTTGTCGAGGGTTTGGGTGGTCATCCGGCCCGTCACCTCCAGCCAGGTGTCGGGGGCGGGGCGCGGAGTACCGGGCGGCAATTCCACAGGCAGGCCCACGGGGTAGGCATCGGCGGCGCAGCAGGTGAGCACAAAGCGGGTAATCATAAATAGGTTGTCGGGCCAAC
The DNA here is from genome assembly GCF_016403105.1 of Leptolyngbya sp. BL0902. Lineage (NCBI taxonomy): Bacteria > Bacillati > Cyanobacteriota > Cyanophyceae > Leptolyngbyales > Leptolyngbyaceae > Leptolyngbya > Leptolyngbya sp. BL0902. The sequence continues at coordinate 2,544,944 of NZ_CP046155.1, read as the reverse complement.
CCGGCATATGGGTGACAAAGCCGCTCACGTTGACGGCCTGCCCTGCGTAGGCTTCGGGTTCGGGGTAGACATTGAGGGTGCGGATCCAATCCACAATGGTGCGATCCTCCGAAGCCCCGCTGAGCACAAATCGCTGGGGGCGCGACCGGGTTTGGCTCAACACCTCGGTAATGCCGCGCTGGAGGGCCGTTTCGCTGGTAAAGGGACGGGGGGTGTAGATCAGCCCAAACACCGCCACCGCTAGCAACAGCCCGGTGCTCACCCGGCGGGGCAGCAGGGCAATGTGCTCCTGGCTGCGGGGGCCACCCTGGCGCTGCTGCAACCGCACCACCTGCCACACCTGCCACATCCGGCCCATACCCATCCCAAAGGTCAGCACCATGGCCATGTGGGACAGCCACATATAGTCGGGGTGCAGCAGCAGGTAGATTTGCCCCGTAACGGTAAACCGCAGCAGCATCGCCGCCCACAGGAGCAGCATCAGGCCATCAATGATGGCTTGCCAGGGTAGGGAAACACGCCGGGGAGAGGGCAATGGCCGACGGCGGGAACGAATAGAGGAGGTCATGACGCCTAAATTGAGAAGTCAGCCAACGAAAGGCTAAGGACATGGAAGCCTAGGAGCTTAGCGGTGGGGAAGGAACTTGGATATCCCCTCGCCCAAGGGCAGGATAAGCCACCTCACCCCACATATAAATTCATCACCAGGGTCAGCAAAAAGGTGAGCTGGGCCGCCAGCAGAAACAGGTAGATAATCGCCCGTCCTTTGAAGACTGTCAGTAGCAGGCTGATATTTTTGAGGTCGATCATGGGGCCAAACACCAGAAAGGCCAACAGCGACCCGCTAGTGAACACCGAAGCAAAGGACAGGGCAAAGAAAGCATCCACCGTGGAGCAGATAGAAACCACCCAGGCTAGGGCCATCATCGCCAGGATAGAGGTGACTGGCCCCTGCCCCAAGCTGAGAATGACCTCCCTAGGAATCGCCACCTGGACAAAGGCGGCAATGGCGCTGCCCAAAATCAGCACGGCCCCCAGTTCCCGCGTTTCCAGCACCATGTTGTCTACCATCATGCGAAACCGCAATCGGAGGGGCGGCGGTGCTCCGGTGACTTGAGCCAAAACCTGGGCCGGGGGCGCATCCAGTTGCAGCACCTGACCGGGGGACTGCATCAAAAAAGTGCCTGACCGCAGCAAGGGCGAAATGGCTTCATCCTCCGCTGGGGATGGCGATCCACCCTGAAGCCCAGTGGCGGCGGGCGGGGCGGCGGGGTCGCCCATCATACGGGCCAAATTATCTTGCAGAAAAGGCCGCATATCGGCTTGGGCGCTGAAGATCAGAGCCACGGCCATGGCCACCACCAGGGTGAAGCCCACTCGCAAAAAGACGATTTCCGGCTGATCTCGGAAGGCAATCCAGGTGGCCCAAAACACGATGGGATTGACCGTGGGAGCCGCCAGCAAGAAGCCAATGGCTACGGCAGTGGGGGCTCCCTTCATCAACAGCCGTCGAGCAACGGGGATGTTGCCGCATTCGCACACTGGAAAGAGAAAGCCAATCAGCCCCCCGGCCAGGGCCGCTAACAGCACGTTGCGAGGCATCAGGGCCAGCAGCTTTTGCTCATCAACAAACAGCAGCAGCACACTGGAAAAAATTACCCCCAACAGCAAAAAGGGCATCGCCTCTACCAGCAGGCTAAAAAAGAGGGTGATGCCGTTATTGAGTTGAACCATCGGTCTTGAACCCCAGCTATGGCCATGACTCCGCAAACCTGCCGCTGCCCTGGATCATTCCAGGTTGGCAGACGCCCATTTTAGCGGATCTTGCTCTGGCCTGTCTGGAGCCGGGGATCAGCCACCTCTAGGCGATCCCCAGCCATGGTCGTCGATGCACCGACTACCGAAGGCGGCTAGGAAACGACCGTCGCTGACGCAGCCGCCGAATGAGGGGAAGCCCTAAGTAGTAGCTCAGCAACCCTGCAATGACGCCCACCACCGCACTGCCCAGCATCAGCCGTACCGAGACTTCGGTGCCCATGTCGGCCCAACCCCGCAGGCTATCTAGGTCGGTGAAGCCCTGGGTGGAACTGCTACCCAAGATCCAGACGCCCACCTGGTAGTTAAAAGCAAAGATCGGCAGGTAGGTGAAGGGGTTGCTAATCCAGGTGGCGGCGGCGGCCATTATCCGATTGCCGCGCACCACCGTAGCCACCGCTAGCCCAATGACGATTTGCAGGCCAAACAGCGGAAAACAGCCAGAAAATACCCCGCTGGCCATGCCCCGAGCCAGTTGTTCCGGGCTACCCTGAAGCCGGATAAACCGCAGATAGACGTAGCGGATCTTACGCTGCCAGTCCGACGGAATTCCCTTACGCATGGCAGATTTTTCGGGTAGTTCGGTATCTTTGGTTAGGGTCATAGGGGCAGACAGGGGGAAGAGAGAACGGAGATAGTGACCATGCAGCAACAGCGTAGGCGCATTGACGCTGGGCGAAACTTGACACCGCAAACAGCCTTCCCTATCGAAGCGATGTCCGGTTAGGGATCAGCCGCAGCGGCACAAACCCACGCTAAAGAATGATTCTTTCCTATTCTATCGGCGACGATTTGAATAAACCAACCGCGTCAGAGTTTGTCGTAGTTTGGCAAGGATTTTCTGTGAGCGCATCGCCAAACCTACGGGACGTCTTCTTCCCACACGCCACCCATGAGCAAAGCCACCGCTAAAACCAATGCTGCCCGCATCCTCGACCGCCTGAAGATCCCCTATCAAGTCTTGGAGTACGAGGTGAATCCCGACGACCTCGCTGCCGAAAGCACCGCCGCCAAGCTGGGAATCCCTCCAGAACAGGTGTTCAAAACCCTGGTGGCACGGGGAGAACGCCAGGGGGTTTGCCTTGCCGTGGTGCCCGGAAATGCTCAGCTTGACCTCAAAGCCCTAGCTAGCCTTGCTGGAGAGCGTAAGGTAGAAACCGTGCCTCTCAAGGACGTTCAGCCCCTCACGGGCTACATCCGAGGGGGCGTGACAGCCCTGGGCACCAAGAAAGCCTACCCCATCTACGGGGATGAATCGATGCTGACCTTCGACCACATCGCCGTTTCGGCAGGGAAGCGGGGGCTTATGCTGTGGTTGGCCCCCCAGGACTATCTCACCGCCACCCAAGCGACCCTAGGGCCACTGGCCAGACCATAACGAGTGGAAGCTCTTCGCCAGAGGAGTACAGCTATCCTAATCCCTGCCCTAGGATAGGCAATGATCTAGTGCCTAGTGCTGCCCAACTGGGGCAACGCTTAGGCGGCGATCCTCCAAGGCCACGCTAGGATCACAACCATTCCCGATTCCCGACTCCCGATTCCCGACTCCCGACTCCCCATGACCTCCTCCCCGCCCCCCAACCAAGGCCGCTCTCCCTGGGATGTTGGCCGATTGGTGCAAACCCTAGATTTTTTCGAGTCCATTCCTGTCGTTAGCACCCTAAAAGCAATGTTCTCTGGTTCCCAGTTACCCCAGCCGCCCCAGATGGACAATGGGGTGTTGTTTGATTTCAGCCATCCCCGTTCGGCCCGCAGCCTCGACCTAATGGCTCTGTGGGGCGCGTTGGATGATGTGGTGATGGGCGGCGTGAGCCGCAGCGGATTGCAAGCTGGGGAGAACGCAGCCTGCTTCACGGGTTATGTTTCCACCGATAACTCTGGGGGCTTTGCCTCGGTGCGGACTCGTAATTTTGACCCGCCTTTGAACCTGGGCACCTACCAAGGACTGACCCTGCGCCTACGGGGAGATGGCCAGCGCTACAAGGTCTTTTTGCGAGATCGCGATGGCTGGGATGCTGTAGCCTACGGGCTGTCCTTTGATACGGTGCCCCAGGCGTGGATCACTGTGGCGGTGCCCTTTAGCAATCTGGTGCCCGTGTTTCGCGCTCGTTCCCAGCCCGATGCCAAACCCCTCGATCCCTCCAGCCTGCGGTCGTTGCAACTGATGCTGAGCAAGTTTGAGTATGACCAGGCCCTCAACCCTCACTTTGTCCCCGGCCCGTTTTGCCTGGAGGTGCAGACCATAGCCGCCTATCGCTAGGTGTGAGCCGCTCCAACGGCAAGCGACCGGGGCTCTCGCCGCCATAAACCCATTTATTCGCGAAAAGACGAGAGCTTTCCGGCAACCTGAACTATTATGGATGGCATTGTTGTCTCCAACCTGCTTCGACACCGTAAGAGGAGTCCACTGTGGCAAGTCACAAGATTTTGGTCATCGATGATAGTCGGGTGATTCGTATGCGCGTACGCGACATGCTTCCCCAGGGCAACTTTGAGGTCATCGAGGCCAAGGATGGCGTAGAAGGGATGGACGCCATCCGCGAGCAGCACCCCAACCTGATCATGCTCGACTTTTTGCTGCCGCGCATGAGTGGCTGGGAGGTGTTCCAGGAAATTCAGGCTAGTCCAGATCTCCAGAAAATCCCCCTGGTGTTGATGTCGGGCCGGAAAGAAGAAGTCACCGAGAAAATGTCGGAGCCCTTCGAGTACTTTGAGTTCATTCAGAAGCCCTTTGAGCAAAAGGAACTGATTGAAGCCATCAAAGCCGCCATGGTCAAGGCCCGCAAACCTCGCCGCAATGTGCCCGCTGCGGCCCCAGCCCCAGCGGCCCCGCCAGCGGCCCCGGCCCCGGCCCCAGCGGCGGCTGGTGGGGGAGTGAGTCCCGAAGCCTTTGCGGCCTTGCAAACGGAGGTGAAGCAGCTCCAGGCTGAAGTCACCCAACTGAAGGGGCAACTGGCTAAGGTGTTGGCTTTCATCAAGCAAAAGATGAAGTAGGCCAGTTCAGGCAGCTAGGCCAAGTTCGCCACCATCCGCACGCTGGGGCTTCCCTAGATCCTGTTTTGTGAGCCAGGGGATCTAGGGAAGTCGTTGGCTTATGGCCTAGGATGATGGCCTAGAGCGTTGGAGCATTACAGCACACGGCCAGAGGCTCCGCGTCGCTGGTATTGGCCCATGCCGGGGCGACCGAGCCACTGGTCGCCGTCTACAATGCAATGGCCGCGCAGGAACACTTTTTTCACCTTGCCTGTTACCTCGCGTCCCTCAAACAGGGAGTAATCCACCAGGGAATGGTGGGTGCTGGCGCTGAGGGTGTGGGTTTCGTTGGGGTCAAACAGCACGAGATCGGCGTCGCTGCCCACGGCAATGGTGCCCTTACGCGGAAACAGGCCAAACATTTTGGCGGGGGCCGTGGCGGTCAGTTGCACAAAGCGGTTGAGGTTAATCCGTCCGGCCCGCACGCCGCCATCGTAGAGCAGCATCAGCCGCAGTTCTACCCCTGGGGCACCGTTGGGGATGCGGTTGAAGTTATCGCGGCCAAACTGTTTGGATTTGAGGATTCCCAGCGGATTCTCGTTCATGCAGAAGGGGCAGTGGTCGGTGGCGACGAGTTGTAGGTCGTCGAACTGAAGGCCACGCCAGAGAGCGTGTTGGCAGTCGTGGTCGCGCAGGGGCGGCGTCATCACATACTTGGCCGCTTCAAAGCCGGGGGCGTCGTATTCGGACTGATCCAAAAACAGGTAGTGGGGGCAGGTTTCGGCAAAGGCATGGACGCCGCGATCCCGCGCTTCTACCACCGCATCCAGGGCTTCCTTGGCCGACAGGTGCACAATATAGGAGGGCACCTCCGCCAGTTCGGCAATGCGAATCACGCGATGGGCCGCTTCCCCCTCCATCAGCCGGGGGCGGGTGAGCTGGTGATACTGGGGCGAGGTGTGGCCCTGTTCGAGGGCTTCGTCGATCAGGGCTTGAATCACAAGGCCGTTTTCTGCATGGAGGATGGCCATGCCGCCGTGCCCTCCCACCTGGCGCATGGTTTTGAAAATGGCTGCATCGTCCACCATCAACACACCGGGATAGGCCATGTAGAGTTTGTAGCTGGAAACGCCGTCCTGGTTGATCAAGTCCGGCAGTTCCGCCAGGGAATCGCGGTTGACGTCGGTCAAAATGACATGGAAAGCATAGTCTACCGAGCACTGGGGTTCCGCCGCCGCCAGCCGTCGATCCAGCGCCGCCTTGGGGCTGTCGTGATGGAACTGTTGGGCAAAGTCGATGATGGTGGTGGTGCCGCCAAAGGCCGCTGACTTGGTGCCCGACTCGAAGGTATCGCAGGTGTAGACATCGTTGCCCATGGGCGTTTCCATGTGGACGTGGGCATCAATGCCGCCCGGAAACACCATCAGCCCAGTGGCGTCATGGACTTCGGCATTTTCGGCGGCAAGGCTGCGACCAATCGCTTCAATGCGGCCCTCCTGCACCAAAATATCGCCGACATAGTCATCTACGGCGGTGACAATGCGCCCGCCTTTAATCAGCACCTGAGTCATCGTAAAACCCTCGATTGAGCAGGGATAGCCCGGTCAAATCAGGGTCTACCATGGGGAACGTTCAGCCATCCCTAAAAACGGCCAACAAGCTGACTTTCACGGGTTATTTGACTATAGAGCCTCAGCCCAATTTCACGGATTTATCCAGGAAAGTTTAAGCTTCGCCCTCGTCAATCCTCCGTTCATCGAGCCACGACGTCACCGCCTGAGCCACAGATCAAACCCGATCCCTTCGCCACGGTCAATGGGCTACAGCGTCACCAGATCAGGGAAGACGCCCTGCACCGCCGGATGCACCAGCCGCCCCTTGGCCACATTCAGGCCCGCCTTCAGGCCCGCATCGGTAATCAATGCGCCCATCCCCTGGTTGGCCAGTTTGAGGACGTAGGGGGCGGTGGCATTATTGAGGGCTTGGGTCGCCGTCCAGGGTACCGCACCGGGAATATTGGTCACGCCAAAGTGAACGACGCCGGACTCAAGGTAGGTAGGCTGGCTATGGGAGGTGGGCCGCAGGGTTTCGATACAGCCGCCCTGGTCTACATCCACATCCACAATCACCGAACCGGGCCTCATTTCGGCCACCAGTTCTTTGGAGACTAGCACCGGAGCCTTGCGCCCCGGCACCAGTACGGCCCCGATCAGCAAGTCTGCCTGGGGAACTGAGGTTTCGATGCGGAGGGGGCTGCTGTAGAGCAGTTCCACCCGCGAGCCGAATAGGGTTTCTAGGTAGGCCAGACGGTCAACGTTGATATCGAGAATCTGCACCCTAGCTCCTATGCCGACGGCAATTTTAGCCGCTTCGGTGCCCACAACGCCGCCGCCCAAAATCACCACGCACCCGGCGGCCACCCCAGGAATACCTCCCAACAGCAGCCCCCGACCGCCCTGCTGTCGTTCTAAATAACGCGCCCCAAACTGCACCGAAAGCCGTCCGGCAATCACGCTCATGGGGGTGAGTAGCGGCAGCCGACCGTCGCCCGTAGTCACGGTTTCGTAGGCAATAGCCGCCTGAATCCCACTCTGGATCAAGGCTTCGGTGAGGGCACGCTCTGCGGCGAGGTGCAGATAGGTAAATAAAATCAAATCGGGCCGAAAGTAGGCATATTCTGAGGGCTGAGGCTCCTTGACCTTCACCACCAATTCCTGCGCCCAGGCTTCAGCGGCATCCTCCACGAGGGTGGCCCCCGCCTCCTGATAGGCTTCATCGGTCAGGCCAGAGCCCGCCCCTGCCCCCGATTGCACCACCACCTCATGCCCCTGCTGACACAGGGTGTAGACCGTTGCTGGGGTAAGCCCCACCCGAAATTCTTGATCTTTAATTTCCTGTGGAAGTCCAATACGCATGGGCGTGCCTTTCTTGGGTCAATGGATGGAGGTGCCTACCCCCCATCAGCCAGAATAGGCCAGAACCCAACCCTATGAGACAAAATCTCCAGAAATCCGACCCCACCACTTGGCCCCAGTTTTCTCCCAGCAACGCGTTGGCCTACCCATCCCAACCCGCTGCACCCTAGGGGTAAACCAGGGGATAGGTAGCTGGATGGGGGGCTCTTTCCGGGGTGTCGGTGCAGTCTTGGTAGCGGTAGGTTTCGAGGTCGAGGGCTTGGCCCGTCCAACGATAGACGGCGAAGGATCCACAATCCCCTAGACCACGGGCCTTGCTAAACACCGTCAACTCATCGTAGCTGGGGTCAAAGTTGACGATGCCGCCCACCGTAGCCTCGCTAGCGCGTTGAAAGTCGCCCGCCCCATCGGGATAGAACACGTCTAAGGTCAGTGGCTCTAGGGTGCCATCGGGGAAAACAGCGGCATAGGCATAGACCGATTGATAGGCCGCATGGGCACACAGCACCTGCACCAGAGCCCGATCCCCCATCGGATAAATCTCGGATTCCGCCGCTGCCACCTCGGCCTGGAAGAAGCCATCGCAAAGATCCAGATCCTCCACCTGGGCCAACACCGCAGGCAGCAGGTCGGCATCGGAGGCCCAATCGACCGCCACCGTCTCCCCGCCAGAGGATGGGGCGGAGGGCGAACCCAGCGGAGCACTCTGACACCCCACGGCGGCCAGCAAGAGAGCCAACAGGCTCCAACGCCAAGGAACATCGATCATGGGGGCCTCCAAGGAAACAGAGATTGCCCCCTATCCTAGACGGTTGCCCGTCGTTTTCCCTGCATCCATCGCCCAGACGTTAGCAAATGAAACACCCGGTGGGCAGACCCAGGGCTAGCGCACCGTACCACGCAGGGCTTCGGCGTTCACAGGGGCAATTAGATACAGCCGCAGCAGATCGCCCACAATGCCCATCACCAGGGGCAGCTTCCGCAAGGACTTCAGCCAGTTAGGGCCAGAACCCTCGGTAATCTGCTTCATTTTGAGGTTGCGGGCAGCGGAACGTTCTAGGCGAGGGAAAAACTGGGGATGATCCACATTCAGCGACACCGGAAAAGCACGGGCGGCGGTTTCGTTGGTTTTGCGCACCACTTGGGTATCAAATTCCGTGGCATCGAGGCCCAGCATTTCGTAGAATTTGGCCCGTTCATGTACCGTCAAACTGTGGGTAGCAAATACGGACAGCAGGAAGAATCGGCTCCACAAACGACCTTTCCAGGTATCCCACATATGGGGTTGAGAACGGATCAGTGCCTTGAAAATATCGCCGTGGCGGTTCTCATCCTGGCACCAGCTTTCAAAATAGTTGAACAGGGGATAGAACTTGTGTTCAGGATGCTGTTCTAAATGGCGGAAAATCAGAATATAGCGCCAGTAGCCGATCTTTTCCGACAGGTAAACAGCGTAGATAATCCACTCCACTGGAAAGAAGGTATAGGTGCGGTTTTTGGTCAGTTTCGCCAAGTCCAGGGAAATACCAAAATCCTGCATACATTTGTTCAGAAATCCTGCATGACGGGCTTCATCGCGAGCCATCAGGTGAAAGATTTCCGACAGGGGGGCATTGCGATCCTTGAGGCGACGGGACAGTTCCTTGAACAACAAAAAGCCTGAAAATTCTGATACGCAGGAGCGCTCCAGGTAATCAATAAACGCCTTCCGTTCTTCCCCTTCGATGTGATCCCACACCTGGTTAAAGGAATCATCGCGAATGAAGTGGTGGCGGTTATAGTCGGCCCGCATTTCCTCGATCATCGCCTGGATGCCTTCCGCTTCTAGGGAGAGGTCAAGGTCAGCGGCTTTGTCGAAATCTGTAATGTAAAACCGGGGAGAAAGCAGGTTTTCTTCAATGGCCGTTTTGACTTGGCTATTACCAGGCTGTGGGGCTGGTTTGGGGAGAGCAGTCACCATAGGGCTATTTGGAAGGGATAAAGGGCAATGAAAATGAACCAGAGAGGCCGCAGGCCCCTACAAAAGTCCCCTCCAGGGAGGGGATGGGTTGAGAGAGAAGATTGCAAACGTCAGCGACAGGGCGTTGTGACCCCAAGGAATTGCTTCATCGCTTTATGGCTATAAAACATAGCATAGCCCTTAGCCCCTTTTCCCTACCGTTCAGAAAAACTGCCCTGGACTTCGGTGTTGATCGCACCCTTGAGGCTCCCAAAAGGCTAGACCTAGGGCGGTTTTGGGAGTCGCGATTGCCCTAGGTAACGTTTCCTAACAATGGCCCGACAGGGTTTGCCGGGTTCCCAAGGGGGACGATCTGGCCCATCCCCATGACTCGCCCTTGGCAGACATAAAACTTAACTTATCAGCCTAGATCTGGCGCTTCATAGCTGTATAGTGATGAAAAGATTTTTCTCGAAACATTGTTTTTGCGAGGTACACCCATGACCGATCTGGCTCAGCGGCTGCGGGAAGGCAGCCAAACCTCCCATACCCTGTCGGAAAATACCGCTTTCATGAAGTGCTTTCTCAAGGGTGTGGTGGAGCTAGAACCCTTCAAAAAGCTCACCGCCGACCTGTATTTTCTCTACAGCGCCCTGGAAGAAGAAATGGCCCACCATACCGATCATCCCGCCGTGGGGCCGATGGTGTTTGGCGAACTGCTGCGGACGGCCAAGCTGGAGGAAGACCTGGCCTATTACTACGGTGACAACTGGCGCGATCTGATTCAGGCTACCCCCGCCGGAGCCCACTACGTCAGCCGCATTCGCGAGGTGTCGCGCAGCAATCCGGCCCTGCTGGTGGCCCATGCCTACGTCCGTTATATGGGCGATCTCTCCGGTGGACAGGGGTTGCGGCATATTGTCCGCTCGGCCCTAAACCTGCCTCCTGACAAGGGTACGGGACTCCATGAATTTGATGCGCTACCCACCGTAGAAGCCAAGCGCGACTTCAAAATCCGCTACCGGGAAGCCCTCAATGCCCTGCCCGTGGATGAGGCGCTGATTCAGGCCCTCATCGACGAAACCAACCTGGCCTTTGCCCTCAACCGCGATGTCTTCCACGAACTGGAACCCGACGTTCGCGCCGCCGTGGGCGACCATGTGTTTGACCTGATCACCCGCCAAGACCGTCCCGGCAGCACCGAACGCCACCACCACCACGGCATGGTGGCCCTGATGGCAACGGAATAGATCCCGTGGTGCATTCGCGAAGCAATGCACCCTACAACGGCCTTGTGTTTCTGTACCTCTATTCCGGCTCCCCTCTCCTTTTTTGGGAGAGGGACTGGGGGTGAGGGCCGATCCTTTTGGTGCATTGTTTCGTAAATGTACCCTACATTGCCAATCCACCCTTCATAACTCTCGATAACTATGCTCTCTGTTGCCAATTCCGTTGTTTTCGATTCTGCTCTGCTGCACAAGTACAACCAAGCCCTGCCCCGCTACACCAGCTATCCGCCCGCTACGGAAATGAAGGAGAGCTTTAGCATTAGGGATTTGGAAGCTTCCATTGCCATTGGCAACTATAAACAAACACCGCTTTCGTTGTATTGCCACATTCCCTTTTGTGAATCGGCCTGTTATTTCTGTGGCTGCAACACGGTGATTACGCGCCATAAAAAAGTAGCCGATCCTTACTTAGATTATCTGGATCAAAACATTATCCAGATGTCCCAGAGAGTCAGCAACCGTAAGGTTAATCAACTGCACTGGGGTGGTGGCACGCCGAGTTACCTCACCCAATCTCAGGTAGAACGGCTGTGGAATGTATTGCACCAAAATTTTGATTTCGACCCAGCGGCGGAAATTTCCATTGAGGTTAACCCCAGGGATTTGGATCGGGAGTATGTTCGCTTTCTGAAAGACCTAGGCTTTAAGCGGGTGAGCTTTGGTCTGCAAGATTTTGATTTCAAAGTGCAGGCAGCAGTTAACCGGATTCAGCCGGAGGACATGCTGTTTAACGCCATGGGCTGGCTGCGGGAGGCGGGGTTTGAAAGCGTCAACGTAGACCTCATTTACGGCCTGCCCTACCAGAATTTGGCCACCTTCCAAAACACCATCGAGAAAACCCTACGTCTTGATCCTGACCGGATTGCCGTATTCAACTTTGCCTATGTGCCTTGGCTGAAACCCGTGCAGAAAAAGCACATCAACCCCGCTACCCTCCCTGGCCCCGAAGAGAAACTCGACATCTTCCATATGACCATCGACCGCCTCACCGCTGGCGGCTATCAATTTATCGGCATGGATCACTTTGCCAAGGCCGACGATGAACTCGCCATTGCCCAACGCCAGGGCCAGCTACACCGCAATTTCCAGGGCTATACCACCCAGCCCGAATCTGACCTGCTGGGCTTTGGCATGACCTCTATCAGCATGTTGCACGATGTCTATGCCCAAAACCACAAGGGTCTGCGGGATTTCTACAAGGCGATGGATGCCGATGTTTTACCCATCGAACGGGGCGTGGTACTCAGTCAAGACGACATTCTTCGTCGCACGGTGATTATGGAATTGATGTGCCAGTTTGAGCTATCTAAAACCGCCATTGAAGAAAAATATCACCTTCGGTTCGATCAAGATTTTGACGATTACTTTGCTCGTGAACGTCAAGATCTCCACGCTCTAGAAATGGATGGCTTGGTGCGATTAACGCCTAATCACATTGAAGTTCTTCCCGCTGGGCGGTTATTAATTCGCAATATCGCCGCCGTGTTTGATACCTACCTGCGAAACAAAACCGTCCGGCAGTTTTCCCAGTCGGTTTAACCATACGCAGCGTATGCGGATAGGATAACGACAGTTGCCCATGCCGACAGATGTTAACGCAACAAGGACGAAGCAGGTCAGCAAAAGGGTAAGGGGATAAATGCCCATTTTCGCATTTCGCATCGAGGTGATCGACCACAGCTAGGGAAGAGATGCGGCGAGTACTGGCTAAGCATCGGTCTATTTATTCCGATTCATCTGCCATTCCCGCAAACGTGCCTCATCCCAAGGCACCCTTCCTTTGGCCCATGGGCACTGAAGGGTAATTGTGTCCGTCTGTTGCGGATGAGCTTTTTTCCATTGGCCAAGTGTGCGACATTAATTGGCTTCAATCCTTTAACCGCTGATTGAGAGCCGAGGTATCTATGGTTGAGCTAAATGGTGCCGCCGCTGTTAATGTTCCCAGGCTAAGCGTTCCCACATCGAGTATTCCTGCGCCGGAGGGTGTAGGGGCTTCCCCAGGCAAACGTCGCCACATTGTCCTCACGTCCCACCCTAGCCGTTCGGGACAGCGGGGATTGCCGATTCACTGGGGCGAGGCCGATCCGCTGAAGCGTGGCCCGATTGTGGCAACAGTCAGCGACCCTAGCCATCGCAATGTGATCGGCACCCATTCCGGTTCCTATGCGGTGTATCGGGCCTTGGCGGTGGCCAGCGGCGTACTCCAGCCCGACCATCGGCCCGACCTCACCAATACCTCCCCAGCGGTGCCCATTGGCCCCCATCCTAGTTGGGCCAACCCCAGCAAGATTGTCTCCCTCGATCCCTGGGGGGCCATGGTGGGAGAGGTGTATCAGCCCTTGTTGGAGCAAGGTATCGACCTGCGGCCCACCATCGCCATCACCCGCGCCCACATTCAAATGCCGGAACTCAACGAGGCGGTGCGCCAGGGGCGGCTGGTGGAGGATGGCCAAATTATGAAGCCAGGGGGCGACCTGGTGGTGACGAAGGCAGCGGTGGAACCCGTGTGGTACCTGCCCGGAGTGGCCCAGCGCCTTGGGGTGAACGAAGACGACCTGCGCCATGCCCTGTTTGAGCAAACCGGGGGGATGTTCCCGGAACTGGTGACGCGCCCGGATTTGAAGGTGTTTTTGCCCCCCATCGGCGGCATTACCCTCTACATCCTGGGCGACGTAGCCGCCATCGCCGACCCCAGGCGTCCGCTGACCGTGCGCGTCCACGACGAATGCAACGGCTCTGATGTGTTTGGTTCCGACATTTGCACCTGTCGCCCCTACCTCGTCCACGGCATTGAGGAATGTGTGCAAACCGCCCAGAAAGGCGGCGCAGGGCTGATCGTCTACTTCCGCAAAGAGGGCCGCGCCCTGGGCGAAGTGACGAAATTCTTGGTCTACAACGCCCGTAAACGCCAGGAGGGCGGCGACCGCGCCGATGCCTACTTTGCCCGCACCGAATGCGTGGCCGGAGTGCAAGATATGCGCTTCCAGGAACTGATGCCCGACGTGCTGCACTGGCTGGGCATCACCCGCATCGACCGCTTCATCTCCATGAGCGACATGAAGTACAACGCCGTGGTGCGCTCCGGCATTGAAATCGTCACCCGTGTGCCCATCCCGCCCGAACTCATCCCCCCCGATGCCCAGGTGGAAATTGAGGCCAAAAAAGCGGCAGGCTACTATACGGATACCGGGGTACTGACGGAGGACGATTTGGCCCAGGTGAAGGGACGGGGGCTGACGGAATAGGTAGACCTCACCTTCCAGCCCCCCGCTCCTCCCTATGAGAATACGAGGGGCTGGGGGTATAGCTCGCTTCCCGTTCGCGTAGCGTTCCCCAGGAAAAGGTAGGCGAAAAGCCCGTTGCCTCAACTCAATCGTTACTGCGCTTAAGGACGATATTGATGCAAACCACAGCCGAAAACACCCTAAACACCGCCCCCATAATCGAACCCAATCCAACCCAAACCGCCGAAGTCGTCGCCTATCTGCAAAGCCCCCAGGCGATCCGCGAACGCTGCCGAAGGCTCTACGCCCTAGCCAAAGCCGATCAGCTCTGCCACTTTCACTTACACCCAGACGCCCTACCCGCAACGGCGGACTATGTGCGGCGGCTGATGGATCGGGCCTATCCCCAGGGCGATGTGCCCTTCCATTCCCGCTGGCGACATTTTGAGGTGGATGGCGTCTCCCGATTGGCCACCCTGGAACCCCGCCTATCTGCGTTCGACCCCCTAGAGCAGGCACGAATCAAAGTCGATTTGGCGGTGACGAGTGTGCTGCTCGATGCCGGGGCAGGTTCTACCTGGCGCTACGGGGAACCGGGCACGGGTCAGGTGTTTCAGCGGTCGGAAGGCTTAGCTATTGCCAGCTTCCACAGCTTTGGGCAGGGACTTTTTTCCAGCCAACCCGATCACCCCTGGCAAGCGGATGCCCTCGGCCTCAGTCAACTAACGCCGGAACGGTTGGGAACAGCCTTCCAAGTCAGCCCCGAAAATCCATTGTTGGGACTAGCGGGACGAGTTTCGCTGCTGCAAACCCTTGGTCACGCCCTGCAACAACAGCCTCACCTCTTCGGTGAAACAAATCCCCGGCCTGGAAATTTGGTGGATTACTGGCTGAGTCAGTCCGAGGATCAAACCCTCTCAGCGGTCACGGTACTGCACACCGTCCTGCAAGGATTTGGCCCCATCTGGCCGGGACGCATCACCCTCGGCGGCGTCAACCTGGGCGATGTGTGGCCCCATCCCCAACTGCCGGATACGGGTTTGGGGAGCCAACTTGTCCCCTTCCACAAACTCTCCCAGTGGCTCACCTATTCTTTGTTGGAACCCCTGCAAGACCTGGGCCTCACCATCACCAATTTGGATCAGCTCACGGGGCTGGCAGAATATCGCAACGGTGGGCTTTTCCTCGATAGCGGCGTCCTCAGCCTCAAAGACCCCACCGATCTGGAAATCGCCCATCCCCCCAACTCGCCCCTGATTGTGGAATGGCGCGCCCTCACCCTCTGCCTGTTGGATGACCTGGCGGATCTCCTGCGTCAACAACGGCACCAAACCGCTATCGAGTTGCCCCTAGTAAAAATTCTGCAAGGGGGAACCTGGGCCGCAGGACGTGCCCTCGCCGCCGAAAAACGCCCCCACGGTGGCCCACCGCTCACCTTGGCGAGTGATGGTACGGTTTTTTAGGGCGGTTGGCAATTCAACGAAGCCAAGGCGGTCGGGCCTCCTGACCTGTTCCCGAACGAGATCATCAGGCTGTTCTGTCTTGCCTATGTTTTGCCCCCTGGATCGCCCCGTAGGGCCGAGGCCCCGGTGGGATGAAAAATCCGTGGAAAAATTTTTCCAACTTGTCCGGAAGCCTCCCCTAAGTCTCGTATTAAAGGAAAGTAGATGCACCCTGATTGTTAAACCCTAGGACACCTGGAGGGATCCTAGGGTTTTTTTTGCCATTTCGTGGGGCCGAGGGCGGCTGGACAGGGCTGGGCGACGACATGCCTGCCCAGGTTATTGCCGCTGGACGATCTTCCCTGGTGGGGGAGTCTCCACCGTTGGCGCTGGGAGCTGCCTACCGATGGCGCTGCTGAATTCGTTCTACCTCGGCCATGATGGTGGGATCGTAGAGCCGCAGGTAGTTCCAGTAGTTACCAAAGACCGACTGAATATAGCCTCTGGTTTCGGGGAAGGGGATTTTGTCGGCAAAGTCGTCGTCGTTGCGGAAGCCCCCTCGGTTCACCCAATTCGCCACATTACCGGGGCCAGCGTTGTAACTCGCCATGGCCAACATAGAGTTATTGTCGTACTCGCGATGGGTGTAGTCCAAGTACCAAGTGCCCAGCTTGATGTTGTCGTGGGGGTCGGTGATTTCGTAGCTGGTGATGGTTGGTTCGCGGTCTTTGATCCACTGGGCCGTACCGGGCATCACCTGCATGAGCCCAGCGGCCCCGGCCACAGAACGAATGCGGGGCATAAACCGAGACTCTTGGCGAATGAGGGCCAGCACCAGCAGAGGGTTAAGCTGCCGCTGGGCCGACCAGGTTTGAATTAAATCGGCAAAGGGAAAGGGATAGACCCCATGCCAATAGTCGGGCTTTTGCTTGAGGGCTTTGAAGGCCGCGATGTCCTCCGGGTCGTCTACAGAGGCAAGGCTGGCCACCTGGAAGATGCCGTCTAAAAAGTCGCCCTGGGTTTGGCGCATCAGGCCATCCACAAACCGCTCCGGCACCGAGGGATCTTGGCGATTGACGTATTCGGTCTGCCAACGCTCCCAGGCGGCTCGGTCTTGGCCCAAAATATACAGCTCCTTCAGGGTATCCGACCCAGTGGGCAGGGGGCTGCGGCGGGTGAGGGGGGCGATGGCGGGCATTTTGTCGCGCACGGTGGTGAAGTCACCCACATCCCAGCCCAGATGAACGGCAGATCGCCAAGCAAAGTAGGATTCGGGCTGATGGGCGATCACCTGTTCCCACAGGGTTTGGGCCACATCAGTCTGGCCCAGGTCGGTGGCCCACTTTCCGGCCCAAAATCCAGCTTCGGCGGCATCTCGACCATCGGGGCTCTGTTGGATGGCCTCTTGACCCCAGCGCACCGCCATGGCCAAGTCACCCTGCTGAGCCGCGTTGCGGGCCTTGGTGAGGCGAATTTGGGCGGCGGTGCTGCTGGCACTGTGGTCTTGGAGAATGGCGTCGCGGGTGGCCTGGGCCGATGCAGCGCTGTTGAGGTTGTCTAAAATGTCTGCCCGCATCCCCAGGGCTTCGGCGGCGCGGTCGGGGAAGCGAGCCACCACCTGATCCAGCACGTCCAGGGACTGCTGATCCGAGAGGCTTAGGGTCAGCCGCAGGAGGCCCGTGGCGGTTTCTGGGGCATCGGGAAACTGCTGATCTAGCTGACTGTAGAGGGCAATGGCGCGATCTCGCTGACGGCCAATCTGCAAACCTCTAGCGGCCCGGTAGAGGTTGCGGGGGGATGGGGGCGCTTGGGCATAGGCAGGGCCAGCCTCAGCGTAGGCATCCCGTCGCCACAGGCCAAAGCCCACGGTCTGCCAGTCTTCGGGCTGAAGTTGATCCGCAAACTGATTTTTTAGCCGCAGCAGCACATCCCCCGCGCTGGGATGGTGCAACCCTGCCCGCGCCACCGTCAGCAACAGGGGAAGCGCATCGGCCCGATTGGGGTTCTCGGTCAGCCGCTGGTGGGCGACGTCCACGGATTTGGGATGGTCGGGGAAGCGCTGGAGGAGTTCATCCCACCGGGCCGAGTCCTGTTGTCCGAGGCTGTAGAGCAGGGGCGCGATGGCGGGATCGTCACTGTATTCCGTTAGCAGGCGATCTTGGGTAGCCTGGGCAGCAACGGTTTGGCCAGCGGCGGTTTGGGCCTGGGCCTGGGCCAGCAGCACGTAGGGGGCCATTTCGGGATAGTCCGCCTCCAACCCCTCCAGCAAAGGCAGCGCACTGCCGCCCCGATTCGCCGCGATTAAATCCAGCGCCAGCAGATACCGAGCCCGATGCTGACTGATAGAATCGCGCCCCTGGGCATACTGGGTCAACGCCGCCGCCCGTTGTTCGGCGGGTTGCAGCGCCAGATCGAGAACGGGGTCGTCCCAGCGATGTTGTGCCCGTCCCCCCAGGGGAGTCTCCGCCGCCCCGAGGTTGTCCCTCGGAGTGATGACCTCGGTACTGTTCACAAAAGCCGCCACCATCCCAAAGGACAGAGCGCTAAGGCCAGCTAGGGCCAGCAGGGGCAGACGCTGTTTAATCCGATTAAGCATGGGAGGAAGGAAATTCGGCGATGGGGTTCGGCTATGGGTTGTTGTAGCAGAAAATCCCGATTTCGGGGGGGACAGGTGGCCGTTTTCTCCAATCGGCCAGCGGGAAAATGATATCTGGGCCAAACCACGCCTAAGCCTAGGGATCCCTCCTCCTAGGCTCCATCCACACCAGGGGTACCTGGGGCCACCAGGCTACTCAAAACCCCGCTCTCGCCAGGGGACAGGATCCACTGAAATGCCGTTGACGTACAGCCCCCAGTGCAGGTGGGGGCCCGTGGAGATGCCCGTTGACCCCACCGTGCCAATCCCTTGCCCCGCCTGAACAAAATCCCCCTCGTTCACGTCAATGCGGTGGAGGTGAATCATGATGCTGAGCACGCCCTGGCCGTGGTCGATCCCAACGGTGTTGCCGTGAAGTTCAAAGCCTTCGGATACCCGACCGACGAGGGCAATTCGGCCTGCCGCCGGGGAAACCACTGGAGATCCGGTTGGGGCGGCATAGTCTACGCCGCGATGGTAGTAGTCTTGGGCAAAGACGCCATTATAGTAGCGGCGCACACCGTAGACCGTGGTCACGCGCCCTGGGTTGGGTCGCACCATGGCCCCATTCCAAAAGCGCTCTGGAGTTACCAGATCCCTAAACGCCGCCACGCGTTCAAATTCGTGGGGGGTACCCAGACTGGCTTGGCCGGGGCGCAGGGTGATGCGCTGGGTGGGAAAGCTGCGATTTCGGAGGCCCACCGCCAGGTTTCGGTTGCCCTCGTCGCCCATCACCTGGATCGTTAGGGTGCCTGGGGGTGTTAGTGGGCTGGTGGGGATCAACGCCCGGAACCGATTGCCCGACAGCGGAAACACCGGATAGCGGGTGCTGTGGTTGAGGGTGACAACGGGTGGCGCTGCACCGGGCTGGCTAGCCTGGATGATGACAGACAGGGTATCCCCCAGTTGAGGGTTAGCGGGGGAAATGACCACATCGTAGGCGTAGGCCCGACTAGCCCACGCCCAACTGGCGGATCCGGCCAACAGCCCCGCCAGCACAGCACGACGACTAAAGGGGCGATATCCCGTGAGGTAGTTCATAGGCCCGTGAGGTAGTTTGTAGGGTTGGGTGATCACGCTGGCTAGAGCGTATCACCCTTGACGGCGTTTGTCCGCCCTGGGGTTCCAGCCCCCAGCCCCAGAGCAAACGCCTACTCGATTTTCCCCGCGCCATCTGCGGCCAGGGGCTAGAGCCAGCCGTTCTACCCCGTCATGGCAACTGGTGAGGGAGGAGCAACGCAGCGGCGACAGGCTCCTAGATCGGCTCCTAGACTAACGAACCAGGTGGTGCAGGCGACCGTTTCTCAGCTGCACTACGGGATGGTTGGAGATGCGTACCAACTGCTCGTCGTGGGTGGTGACAATGACGGTAATGCCGATGGAGTTGAGCTTTTTGAGGATTTTGATGACCTGGAGGGAATTGTCGGCGTCGAGGTTGCCCGTGGGCTCGTCCGCCAGCAGCAGGGGCGGCGTATTGACCACCGCCCGGGCGATACTAACCCGCTGTTGTTCGCCCCCAGACAGCTCGTCTGGGAAGCACTGAGCTTTGTTTTGCAGCCCCACCATCTTCAGGGCAGGCCACAGGCGGCGATGAATTTCCTTGCGGGTGAAGCCCTGCGCCCACAGCACAAAGGCCACATTTTCGGCCACGGTGCGGCGGGGCAGAAGTTTGTAGTCTTGGAACACCACCCCAATGCGGCGGCGCATCATGGCCAGTTGGTTGCCCCGCAGTTTGGCGATGGGCTCGTTGGCCACTAGAATCTCTCCGCTGGTGGGCCGTTCGTAGCCGTAGAGCAGCTTCAGCAGGGTCGATTTTCCTGACCCCGATGGCCCAGTGACAAACAAAAAGTCTCCCTGGTTCACGGTTAAGCTCACATCGACGAGGGCGGTGCTGCCGTTGGTGTAGATTTTTTCCACCTTGTCTAGCATCACCACGGCGGGAGCAGGGGCCTTAGCATCGTCGGGGGTGGCCACCGGGGGCGCAGGGGAACGGGAGATCACAGGGGCAGGGGCTTCGGTTGAGGAGAATAGGGTTTTAGCAGCAGCGGACGGGGCCGGAACCACCATATTGAAACGCTCTTTCAGGTGAGCTTGTACGGAGGCGGGTAACTGGCTTAGGCGAGGGTCATCCGTGGCGCGAGGCACAACAGGGGGCATAGGGAACGTCCTAACTAGAGTAGGGGCAGGGGAGCATCGTCGCTAGGCTTTTGGCACGCCATTGTACTGGAAAGCCTGGAGTTGATTCCTCGCTAGTCTTTTTTTTCAATAAACTTAAACCTTTTACGATTGATTCCCGTCTTGATTCCCGTCGCGACCGCCCCCGTAGAATCATCGTCACAGGAAGGACATCAGAATCATTCCCGCCACAATGACGATCACCATGAGGGTCAAGGGTTCCGGCTTGGATCCAGACCCGCCCCCCTCAGCGCTGGTGGCGTAGAAGATGAGCCCTACCACCAAGAACACCACAATCAAATCCAGGCCCGTAAACACTAGGGAACACCGCTAGGGAACTTTCTGGCCTCTAGGATAATCTCAAAACACAATCTCAAAACACGCTCCAAACATCAGGAACATCGATCTAGGCCCTAGGTGTCAATGGCCCTAGGCTCCTGGCGCAGCCCCCGATAGCGCGACGAATCGATAGCGTTAGTTCAGTAAAAATCCTCTATCGGTTATTAAAGGCTTGATGAGGCTGTCCCAGAAATTACGGAGAACTGGCTTGGGATGGGCTATCATCCACTATCGATGTGGACGCCACAGCCTCAATTCAGGGCTCTTGCAGCCCTCTGCCCAAAGCCGGGGGAGAGTGAAGCCCGTGATACTTGGAGTAATATGTCATGCCCATCATGAATCCGACCTATCGTGCCGCCCTCGGTTCGCTCATTACCCTAGGGTTGGTCTCCAGCCATGTGACGCCGCTGCTGGCCCAGCCCCTAGCCCAAACCTTGCCGCTGTCCACTCCCGACTCCCAGCCGTTTTTCCCAGAGGCGGCCCCGGCCACTCCACCCTCCTGGTCTAATAATGCCGCGCTGATTAACGCCGCCGAAAACGATGCCTATGTGCTAGGGCCGGGGGATGTGGTGCGGTTTGACATGTTTAACGTGCCAGAACTGGCCAATTCCCAGGGCAACAACCGCCTCCCCGTTGACAACCTCTATAACGTGCTGCCCGACGGCACGATCAACTTGCCCTGGATTGGCCGGGTGCCCGTGCGAGGATTAGATCTGGAGCAAGCCGCCCGCGCCATAGAGCAGCGCTACGTTCAGTTCATTCGCGACCCGGTGGTAACGCTGACCCTGTTTACCCCCCGGCCCATGCGGGTGGCGGTGGTGGGCGAAGTGCGCCGCCCCGGAGCCTACACCACTGGCCCAGGGCAGGCCCCCGACGGAGTGCAGCCCAACCCCAACGAACTGCGAACCGTGGTTCAGGCCATCCAGGCCGCCGGGGGTATCACCCAACTGGCGGATATTCGCAACATTGAGGTGCGTCGTCCTCAGCTCAATGGCCCCGACCATGTCATTTTCATTGATTTCTTTGCCCTGTTAGAAGACGGCCAGCAGTCCCAAAACCTGCTGCTGCGGGATGGCGATACGGTGCTGATCCCCACGGCGGTAGCCCTCAGCCCCGAAGAGGCCCAAGCCCTCGCCGAAGCCAACTTTGCTCCCAATGAGGTACAGGTAGATGTGGTGGGCGAAGTGCGTGCCCCAGGCCGCGTCACGGTGAGGGCTAACTCAACCCTCAACCAGGCGATTTTGGCGGCGGGTGGCTTTGATGACCCCCGTGCCCAAGGTGGCGAGGTGGCCTTCATTCGGCTGAACCCCGACGGCACCGTGACCAACCGCACCATCCCCATCGACCTCACGGCGGGTATCAACGAAGAAAACAACCCGGCTCTGCGGGAGAACGACATTGTGGTGGTGTCGCGCACGGGGCTGGCCCGCAATGCAGACTTCCTAGGGCTGCTGGGCGGGGCGGCGGCGGCGGTGGTTAATCCTGTCTTGGGCATTACCAGCATTTTCAACCAGCTCAACGAGATTCGCACTCGCAACCGCACAGGCCGTCCCTAGGGAGAAGGGCGGATGGGAATTTGGTATGATCGAGGCCGATTTGAGGCGCGGTCTATGGTTGGCGTACAGATGCCTACCTCCAATAGCTTTAAAAAGCTCCAGGGCTTTCTGCGGGCGCGGGTGGGGCAAGCCATCCGCGACTATCGCATGATTGAGGAGGGCGACCGGGTGATGGTGTGCCTGTCGGGCGGCAAGGATTCCCACACTTTGCTGGATATTTTGCGCCACCTCCAGCGCAGTGCGCCCATTCATTTCGAGATTTTGGCCGTTAACCTGGATCAAAAACAGCCCGGTTTTCCGGCCCATGTGCTGCCAGAGTATTTTGAGTCCATCGGCGTGGCCTACCGCATTGTGGAGCAAGACACCTACAGCACCGTCAAGCGAGTCATCCCCGAAGGCAAAACCATGTGCGGGCTGTGCTCGCGGCTGCGGCGGGGCATTCTCTACCGAGTAGCCGCTGAGGAGGGAGCTACCAAAATTGCCCTCGGCCACCACCGGGATGACCTGATCGAAACCCTATTCCTCAATATGTTTCACGGCGGCACCCTCAAGGCCATGCCGCCCAAGTTGCTCACCGATGATCGTCGCCATGTGGTGATTCGGCCCCTGGCCTACTGCCCCGAACCTGATATCGCCCGCTACGCCCGCTATCGGCAGTTTCCCATCATTCCCTGCACCCTTTGCGGTTCCCAGGCCAACCTGCAACGGGCCCAAATTAAACAGATGATCCAGGACTGGGAAAAGCAATGGCCGGGGCGCACCGACAGCCTGTTTCGCAGCCTGCAAAATGTGGCCCCTTCTCAACTGGCCGACCCCAATCTGTTTAATTTCCAAGACCTAGAGGAACGGCGCATCCCGGCTGGCGAACCCTTCCCCGATGACGATCTGGGTTCGGCCTTAGAGGATCAGTTTAACCCCACTGCCCATCTGGCCATCGAGCCCCAGTGGCCCCAGTCCGGTTCACTCGAAACAACAACCCTTCCGGCCTCGCCCTAACCCCTTTTCCCGCGTAGAAAAATCCACCGTGGAAAAAGCCGTTGCAGATCGCCTCTAACGCCGCTCTTCTGCATGGGAGAGGGGCCGGGGGTAAGGGAGGCTACGCCGCCACACCAAGCCCTGCGTGGTCTAGCACAAAGGTGATGATGGTATCGAGCCCTGCCTGGGTTTTGAGGTTGGTAAAGCCAAAAGGCCGGGAGCCGCGCATAGTGCGGGCATCGCGATCCATCACCTCTAGGCTGGCCCCCACCAGGGGAGCCAGATCGGTTTTGTTGATGACCAAAAAGTCAGACTTGGTAATGCCGGGGCCACCCTTGCGAGGAATTTTGTCTCCGGCGGCCACGTCGATGACATACAGGGTGAGATCCACCAATTCTGGGCTGAAAGTGCTGGCCAGGTTGTCGCCGCCGCTTTCCACAAACACCAAATCCAGCGGGTCAAAGCGGGCTTCTAGAGCTTCGATGGCCACTAGGTTCATGGAGGCATCTTCGCGGATGGCGGTGTGGGGACAGCCCCCCGTTTCTACCCCCACAATGCGGTCGGGGCTGAGGGCTTGACTGCGGACTAAAAACTGGGCGTCTTCCTGGGTATAGATATCATTGGTGACAACGGCGATGGAGAAGCGCTGCCGCAGCGCCTTGCAGAGGCTATCCACCAGGGCGGTTTTGCCAGAACCCACTGGGCCAGCCACACCCACACGAAAGGGAGTTGTCATGGTTGCATGATCCAATCTTAAGGTTTTGGGTATGGTAGCAAACCTCCCCTTGCCAGCGGCGGCGCTGACGCAAGATTCCCAAAGGCCAAGGCGTTTGGTGCTCCTTTTGGTGCTCCTTGGTGCTGCTACCGCTGGCCCGCCATGGCTAGCTATGGGGGCACCTCGGCCTAGAAATTGCCGCCAGGGGCCATGGTTGGCCCCACCATGGGCATGCTAAGCCTAAACCAATGCCGAAGGTGTCCACCGCCACGGCCCACCGCACATGAGAGCAACACGGAATGGAAAAATGGAAGGACGTTTCTGCCGAACATTGGCAGAATTGGCGCTGGCAGCTCAAGCATCGCCTCAACTCCATTGAGGATTTGGAGGATTTCATTGATCTAAGCCCTGAGGAACGGCAAGGGCTGAGGGCTCCCCACCACTTTCGGGTGGATATCACCCCCTACTTTGCCCAGTTAATGGATCCAACAGACGTTAACTGTCCTATTCGTCGGCAGGTAATTCCCCTAGGACGAGAATTACAGCCGTTTGAGGGCATGATGGCCGACAGCTTGGCAGAGGAAGCCCAAAGTCCGGTGCCCGGTTTGGTGCATCGCTACCCTGATCGGGTGTTGCTGGTGGTCACGCCCCACTGTGCCAGCTACTGTCGCTATTGCACCCGCAGCCGCCTGGTCGGAGACTTTCATCAATCTCTCAGCCTAGAAGCCCTAGAGGCCCAACTATCCTATCTGAGGAACCATCCCGAAATTCGCGACGTGCTGATTAGCGGCGGTGATCCCCTCACTCTCTCTGATGACGCCCTGGATCATCTGCTGCGGCAACTGCGGGCTATCGATCACCTAGAGATTATCCGCATTGGCAGTCGAGTTCCCATTTTTCTACCCCAGCGCATTACCCCAGAGTTGTGCCAACGGCTGCGCCAGTTCCATCCCCTTTGGATCAACATTCACAGCAACCATCCCAAAGAGCTAACCGACGAGGTGGCCCTAGCCCTAGCGCGGCTGGCAGATGCGGGCATTCCCCTCGGCAACCAGAGTGTTTTACTCGCCGGGATTAACGACAGTGTGGAGGTGCAGCGACAACTGGTTCACAAACTCGTGAAACATCGGGTTCGCCCCTACTATCTCTACCAGTGCGACTTGGTGGCCGGGGCAGGGCATTTCCGCACCTCCATCGCCAAGGGGCTGGAGATTATCTCCAACTTACAGGGCTACACCAGCGGCTATGCGGTTCCCAAGTATGTCGTAGATGCTCCGGGCGGTGGTGGCAAAGTCGTGGTTGCACCCCAAACCCTGCTGGAGGAACGCCCCAATCATCAGGTCGTTTTGCGAACCTACAGGGGAGACCCGGTGATTTACCAAGAGCCCGCTGATGGGTATTAGCGTCTCAACGGCGATCACCATTCAACGACGATCACCGTCGGGCGGCGGGCTGCTGGAGCTAGGTCAATAAGGCGAGTAGCCGCTTCTGCCAGCCCTGAACAGCCTCCCACTCCGCCGCTAGGATGACGTAGCCCAGCCAGCCCAAGGGCAAAGATGACGTTTGTACCGGAATCACAGCTCCTTGGGGATAGAGCAACCCCGACTCCCGCAACACGATTTCTAATTCGGGCCAGGTGCAGGGGTGTTTCAGGGTTAGAGATCCACTGAGGAGCACCTCCCGGTTGCAGTAGTCCTGACCCACTAGAAATTCGGCCAGGTCATGGACATGGGTGCCCCCGGTGCGGCGTGGGTTCATTTCAATCACATAGACCTGCCCCTCGGAATCTACGATGGCATCTAGGTCAAAGTAGCCGCAGTAGCCCAAACTCTGAAGTCGATCAGCCACGGCGAGGGCTCCTTGGCTGAGGGTTTTCGCCCAGGCGGTGGCGTAGAATTCAGGGCGTAGGGCAATGCCCGCAAACAAGTTGTCTGCCGAAAATACCTGATCGCACACATAGGTGACATAGGGCTTCCCTCGGTGCGGCACAAATACCTCTACCGAAGGCGACTGGCCCTCGATGCCGCTGCGAATCCATGCCTCCACCGAGAGTTTGCGGTGGCCAAAGGCGGCATTGCGGCGCAGGTGCGCCTCGATGGTGGCTTGAGTCCAGGAATCATGGGGATCAAAGCGCATCAGCCCCAAACTCAAGTAGCCCACATCGGGCTTCACCACACAGGCTTGGGCTTGGGCGAGAAACGTCTGAACCGCCGCTGTCGCCTGGGGAATCGAATCGGCCACCACCCGAGGGGCCAAGCGACAAGCCGTTCCCTCCAGCAGCGCTGGGGCCAACATAGCAAACACCGACTTGCCATCTAGGGCATCACGGAACCAGCCCAACGACGCGACGGGCGATTCTGGCAGGGCGATGGTGAGCGCATATTGAGTTTGATAGTGGGCCACCATCTGGAAAAACTCAGCCGTGTTGCCGTAGGGCACAATTTCTAGGGGGGCATCCCGATCAATCGCCGCCAACAGCGCGTGGCTTAACTCCTGATCGGTGATCAAGTCCTGACACAGAGACGGACTGGGCCGACGGGGGGAAAAGCTCTGGATGACGTATCCCAGAGACCGCACATAGTCTAGGTGAGGGGGCGTGACACTCGTGACCAGTAGCTTGGGGCTAGGGAGATAAAAAAGCGACCGATCCCCCACCGGATGAACCAAATCAGCAGAGTTTTGCAAGCCCCTCAAAAAAACACCGTAGGACTCATAGGTGTTGCATACCACTAAAGCCGTCAATCCAAGTTCTCCTAACGTGTCTGCCAAGCCTGTCGCCGCCAGCTTGGCCTGTCTATTCTGCGAAATCCCGATTGCCTACCCCCGACTAAAAACCGATGCTGCTCAGGCTGCGCTGGTCAAAACCTCATTTGATGCAGGGGGGTCTCTTCGGGTTTATGCTATTCAAAGGGAACTGTCTGAGGATGCCCCATCAACGTCCTCCTCTCCCTCAGGATATTCCCTAGCACGGCGTCGAATTTCTGCGGCTTTTTGCTGGAGTTCTCGGAAAAAGTCAGACTCAACAATTTCCTTCACTTCTCGCTGTTTGCGAGCTGACTGCCTGACAGAAGTGGGTGAAAGGCTTGAAACCTCGTGGTGGGAGGGGAAAAGGTGAGGTGACATGAGACGCTGGAATTTGCGTATTTCAGGGTCTTTGCCATGTCATCCACCACCTGTCTCTATGATCAAGTGCTGTCCTTGCTGCGTCAATATAGCCATCGTCGGGATTTACGGCACCTCAAAGCGCTGGCGTGGATGGTGACGGCGCTGGTGTGCAGTGGTCGGTTGAGCCTGCCGGAGTGGGAGGCCTATGTTCCCAGTCGCGCCCGCCAAGCGCAAAGCACCGAACGACGATGGCAACGGTTTATGAGCAATCACCGGGTGCGGATTAAAAGTCTGTACGTGCCCTTGGCGTTAGCGGCGATTCATCGGTGGAAAGGACGGCGACTCTACCTAGCCCTCGATACGACGGTGCTGTGGAATCGGTATTGCATGATTCACCTGTCCGTGACCTGTTGTGGGCGGGCGGTGCCCCTGCTGTGGCGGGTGTTAGAGCATCCTAGTGCCACGGTCAGTGCCCAACGGTATTTGCCGATGCTGCGCTTAGCCCATCGACTGTTGCAGGCTTATCCCGATGTGATGCTGTTAGCCGACCGAGGGTTTGCCAACCATGACCTGCTGGCGTGGCTCAGCGACAGTCGATGGCACTATGCTTTACGCTTGCCCAGTGATGTGGTGGTGCATGGCCCCCGCCGTCAGCCGATTGAGGTAGGTGTTCTGTGGCCCCCCAAGGGCGAAGTTCGTTTCTATGAGGGCATTGGCCTGTGGGCCGATGGGCGCTGGCGCTGCAACCTGGTTCTGGCTAACGTCAAAGGCGTTAAGGAGCCCTGGGCGGTCATCACCGATGAGCCGCCGACCCTCAATACCCTGTGGCAATATGCCCTCAGGTTCCGAGTTGAGGAACTGTTCCTCGATTCAAAATCCGGGGCCTTTGCCCTCGAATCTTCCGGCATCCGCTCCGCCCAAGCCCTCGAACGTCTCTACCTCGTCGCGGCAGTCGCCATCCTCTATGGCACCACCCAGGGCATGGCCGCTCAACTCGACGGTCTCCGCTCTCAGGTTGACCCTCATTGGACACGGGGCATCAGCTATCTCAAAATCGGCCTCCGCTGGCTTAGAGGGGTGGTCAACAAAGGGCGTCCGTTGCTCAACCCCATCCCCCTATTGACCGTTGACCCAGATCCCTGTTTTGCATCTAAAAAGGCAGAAGCCCGATATTATGACCGCATCTGGTTCTCTAGGATCCAGTCCATGCGCTGTCAGCTACCCCCTTGGGAGGCCGCATAAAGATGTGTCAGGCAGTCAGGTTTGCGAGTCTCGTCAATTTCGATTTGTAGCTTTTGAACCCTCGTTTTTAGAGCCTCTTCACGGCCTCTAATTTTAGCTGTCATCATCATGAAAGTGTCGGATAAATCGGTGAATTCATCCCTTAGCTTTCGACTGCTGAGAAGCTTAAAGGATTCGGTATCGTCATATTCCGCATTAGCAATTTTCTTGGCTGCAAAGCTGAGATGTTTGAGGGGACGAGTAAAAAATTTAGAGCTGACGTACACTAGAATAAACAAGGTGATGTAAGCCAAACTAAAGGAGATAATAATCTGATCCACTAGCGAGCGCTTGAGTTGATTGACATAGCTAGCCTCAAAATCAATACCTAAGAGTGCCACCACCTCCCCCTCGGCATTGCGAATAGGCGTGTAGGAACTAAACCATTCACCCCAAGCATCAGCATACAAATCTGAGCGTTCAATGAGTCGATTTTCCTTCCAAGCCCGCACAGAATAATGGCTGGCTTCACCCATGTCTAGAAACAAGTAAGACTTGGCCGGATCGTGAATGGCCCATAGATCGACAACCCCAACCAACTGCCGATCATGGCTAGGAACAAAGGTTTCAACGCTGATATTGCCATTGCTATCTCGCACCTGCTTTCTGGCAGTGTCTTGGTCGGCCAATCCAACCATGATGTAGGCATAGGGCCAAGCACGGGGCTCTAGCTGTTGAATTGTTTCAAACCAGGAAATTTGATTCAGGTAGCGGGGATCATCGGAAAACCCCGCTGCATTGGGTTCCCCAGTTGTATAAAGGTCAATTAACTCCTCCGCATCAACCCCGGCGGCGGCTCCCTCTAGGGTGTTGTTGAGATCTTTTCGGAGGCTGGCTACTGCGCTTTCTATGGTGAAGGTATAGAACCAGTAGTAGGCCGCCGAGAATACGCCTGTGAAAATGATAGTAAACCCTACCAGCAGGCGTACCTGAAGACTAACAAAGCGCCGCCGCTGGGGTGGCTCGCGGTGGGTATCGACGAAGACAGTCATGGGGAATGGCGACTCAAAAGATGGATTGTCGGCTATTGAAATTGATCGAGGATGGAAGATCGTCCGCGCTGACGGCGTTTGAGACGCCAGTTCAGCATGGAGGTTTCGTAGGTACGGTGAACCTGCGTGGCCATGGCGACGGCCACACTACCTAAACCCATCACCAGCAGCAGTAGGCTGGTTTGGCTCGGAAACGCAAGTTGGGTTCCGAGGAATAATACCCCTGCCCCCATCATGGCACCAATGATTGATCCCAGCGCGATGACGTAACCATCCATAAATAGACTCACTCGCCCCCGCCGCTCTTCCGGAATTAAACCCTGAAGATTTTTGCGGGCGGTCTCGTCAATGCCGTAGAGGGGGAGTTTGAGCAAGGCCACGCTGAGGGTAGCCCCGGCAAGACCCGCAATGCCTAGGGCGCTTGTCCCGGCCAGCACAGTGGCAATGGGAGCAACAATCCAAATCGACCGCAGCCCTAAGGCATTGACGAATCGCTCTACCACCCATACCTGAATGAGCAGATACGCCCCCTGCCGCAGCAGTGAGAACAGCCCAAAAAAGGTCTGAAACTCATTCAGATTGGGAAAGACGCTGTTAGCCGTTGCAAAGAAGTAGTACTCAACTAAAACGTCGCCAGCATAGAGCAAAATTAAGGATGCAATCAAAAACTTAAAGGCAGGCACATCCTGAATAAAACCAAAGCCTTCCCTCAGTACCTCCTGAACCTTGAGGGAAGTGGTGGCCGTTTTGCGAATCCAAGCAGGCTTAAAAAATACCTGTAGAATGAGGATAATGCCTAAATAAATGCCCACATTTCCTAGGAGAATGGCTTCGACATTGAGCCACCCAGGAAGCTGGGGCATGAGAGCTGCCATGCCGCTGCCAACAAGGCTTCCGGCAAAGGCCACCGCCGCCAAACGGGGAAACATCCGCCGCCCAACTGCTACATCAAAAATGTCGTTGGCTAATGTCCAGAAAACGACGGGGACAAAGACCATCTGCTGTTGAGCAATCAAAAACATTAGGGTGAAGGTGAGTCCGCTAGGAGCCCCAAGCTTCATAAATAGCCAGCACAGAGCAAAGAGGGCCGCCACGACAAAAGCTACTAGCTTGGCGAGGGTCAGTCGAAAGATGCGATCCACCAACAAAGACTGCAATGATGTGGCAATAATGAGCAGGACAGCATCCAAAATCCAAACCAAAAAAATGCTCTCAACGCCAACATTGTCCAGAAAATTACTAATAGAAACAACTTCCCCTAATCGCTGGGACAAGGTATTCAGAGAGAGCAGAATGGCCAGCCCAATCCAGGCAAGTTTGTAATCCTCCGCGTGAATGACCCTTGCGGCTTCTTGAGTTGTCTCATCTGCCTCATGACTTAGGGGGGAAATGTGTCGATACTTCCAGTGAAATTCTGAATACGAGAGAGAAGAGTTTTTCTTTTTGATCGGATTTTCAGGTTCATCGACCAGTGCGTCAGTAAGACTTTCTGAGGTGATTATTTCAGAACCTTCAAGGAGTTGTGAACGTCCCTGACTGGAGGAATTCGTAACCGTAACGACCTCGCGCCACAGGTAGCTTTCGCCCCACTGAGCCACTAGGGAAACCTCCCCGCCGTCCCCAGGCCAGTGGCGTTTCAGCCATACAATCCAAGGAGCAGCTTGGTTGATGGTGGCTAAATCGGGGCTGTAGAGAATCACTTGGATCGAATCGGTGTTCACTATTGACACCTGCACCTTGGGCACATCAATGGTTGACTGAAGTGACTGCGCCCAAAGGTCTATCATGCTGCGATTGCCAACGATGTTCCGTCAGCGGTTAGCATAGCCTCTCTAGACTGAGCGATGCAAGGCACAAGCTAGGGACTGGTTTGGTCTTTTGCTAGGCTGGAGGTCTGCCCTAAGATGAAAGACCTCAAGGGTTTAACATAGGCTTCTACCCTATCTCCATGGCCACAACTTGGTGTAAGAATTGTTGGGAAATCGTGTCATGTCATCACTTTTTTGATGGCGCAATGATAGGGAACTTTCAATTTTTTGGGCAGTCTGACATGATTCTTGCCCCTAGGTCGCGGCTCCGGCCATGCCTTTCCTAGCAGATAGGCCCAAGGTCTATCGAATGGACGAATAATCGCTTTACAATGGTTGACAAATTCCCGTTGCCTTTCCTTGTTGCATTGATTGAACCCCATGGCAGACGAGCAAATTAGTTTATTTTCCCTGGAAGATGTCACTGCGACCGCCGCCGCGAAGGAGTCTAGCCAGCCTACCTCTGCCAGCAACTCGCCTGCCAGTTCGTCTGTCAATTCATCTGCCAATTCGTCTGTTAACTATGACGCCATTCCCACCACGGCCTCAGTGGCCATTGCTCCTGGCACCTACGCCAGCCTAGAGGACTTAGCCACCCACTGCCATGCCTGCCAGCGCTGCGGCCTCGCCCCCACCCGCACCAACGTTGTGGTTAGCCGGGGCAGTGCCGATGCCCCCATCTTTATCATTGGCGAGGGGCCAGGGCAACAGGAGGACGAGCAAGGTAAACCCTTTGTGGGGCGGTCGGGGCAACTCTTGGAGCAAATCTTGGCCTCGGTGCGGCTGGATACGGAGCGGGATGTCTACGTCGGTAACATCGTGAAATGTCGGCCTCCCAACAACCGGGTGCCGACCACTGATGAGGTGGCTGCCTGCAAAGGGTATCTCCTAGAGCAAATTCGCCTCGTTGATCCCAAAATTATCCTGCTGACTGGGGCAACGGCGGTGAAGGGTATTTTGGGCCTCAAAGACGGCATCACCAAAATTCGGGGGCAGTGGTTTGAGTGGGACGGACGGCTTTGTATGCCGATTTTTCACCCGGCCTACCTGCTACGCAACCCCTCGCGTGAGAAGGGCAGCCCCAAATGGTTGATGTGGCAAGATATCCAGGCTGTTAAAGCGAAGTTGGCCGAACTCCAGCCGCCTGCCTAACCCTGCTCCCAGGAGCTTGAGTGATTCGCCCGCCCGCCCCCTACCCTTTCCTAGTCATGCCGAGACGGACTCAGGGCAAACCGTGACTTAGCCCGCCTTGATGGAGGTCAGGTAAGCCCTGTGCCGATTCTCAAAGCTTCCTGCGGGGCGCGTTGGCTACCCTTTAGGGATGGTATTGCAGAGGTATGGCTTAGATAGCTTTGGCCTAACATCTAGGCTCCCGTTCCCTAATTCCCGAATTCCCCATGCCAACCGCTGGT
This sequence comes from Leptolyngbya sp. BL0902, assembly GCF_016403105.1. Classification (NCBI taxonomy): domain Bacteria; kingdom Bacillati; phylum Cyanobacteriota; class Cyanophyceae; order Leptolyngbyales; family Leptolyngbyaceae; genus Leptolyngbya; species Leptolyngbya sp. BL0902. Next base: position 2,512,354 of record NZ_CP046155.1, on the reverse strand, counting down.
TCTACCTGGTTCACTCGCCTCAGCGCCCTAGCCCTAGGGGTGGGATTGCTCTCCGGCTGCGAGACCTACCCTGCCACAGGCAATACCATCACCACGGGCACCTACGAGGCCATGGCCACCGTCACCTATACCTGGCAGGTGGACTATGCCCGCAGCTTTGACCAGCGGCGCACCATCCGTCGAGAAACCTTTGAATCAACCAGCCTAGTAAACCGTAACCGGGTGCGTCCCGAAGGGGCAGTAACGGGGCCTGACGATGAGGGCCTCTGGTGGCCAGCCCTGCCGCCCCGCCCCACCGCCGACGAACTGGAGGAACGCCGACGGGAAGCCATCGAACAGCGCACCGACCCGATTCTCCAAAAAAACGTGGACTACGCCATTACCTTTGACTACGATGGCCAGCGCCGTACCCTGCCCACCAGCCGCAGTGTCTACCGCGAGGCCAGTCGTGCTTTTGCCGATCAACAGGCGCTGGAGCTGACCTTTGGCCCTGGCGATCAAAGCATTGGTGCGGCTCGCGCCATCGCCAATTTTGATCGGTGAAACGGTGGTCAAAATTGACCCCAGGGCCAAGATTAACTGGGTGATGAAGACAGCCTGGGGTTAGTGGTCATGCAGGGGAGAGTCTCGTTAGGTTGGGGGCTAACTTAGGTAATCTAGATTACATACAGAACCCTAATCCTCATGGTGGAGAGCAACGACAGATGAGCCAGTCCGAATTGGTCTGTCGGTTTCGGGCGGATGGCACGGTGGTTTATGTCAACGCGGCCTATGGTCAATACTTTGGCTGCGACCCCGCCAACCCCGAGTCCTTGGCCGATCCGCCCCATCTGAGCCAAAGCCTAGACGGCTGGCCAGACCTCAATGTCATGACGATTACAGCGGATCATGCTTCCCTCAACCACGAAACCCGTATTCAAACCCCCAGCGGCGATGTGCTTTGGCAGCAGTGGTACAACCACGGCCAGTTTGACCATCAGGGCCAACTGGCAGAAATCCAGGCGGTGGGGCGCGACATCACCCGCTATAAACGGGCAGAGCTGAGGCTTCAGCACCAAATTGAACGGGAGAAAGCCCTAGGGCGGTTGGTAGATCGGCTACGCCAAAGCTTTGACCTGCAAGATATCTTCACCATTGCTACCCAGGAACTCCAGCACCTATTGAACTGCGACCGGGCGTCGGTGTACCGCTTTGAGGAGGACTGGAGTGGTCATTTCGTGGCCGAGTCGGTGGCGGCGGGGTGGCTGTCGCTAGTGGGAGAGGGACGGCGCACGGTGTGGGCCGATACCTATCTGCAAGAACACCAGGGGGGACGCTACCAAAACCGGGAAACCTTCGCCGTTGACGACATTTACCTGAGTGGCCATACCCCTTGCCACATCGACATTTTGGAACAGTTCCAGGTGCGGGCCTACGCCATTGTGCCGATTTTTCAGCAGGAGCGGCTGTGGGGATTGCTGAGCGTCTACCAAAATGCTGGCCCGCGTCGCTGGCTGCCTGACGACATCGCCCTCATGACCCAGGTGGCCCACCATTTGGGGTTGGCCCTCTACCAAATTACCCTGCTGGATCAGGCCCAGCAGGCGAAGGACTCGGCGGAGCGGGCGAACCGGGCCAAGAGCGACTTCCTCGCCCACATGAGCCACGAACTGCGGACGCCGCTGAACGCCATTCTGGGCTATGCCCAACTCCTGCGCCGCGACCGCCGCTTGCCCAACGATACCCAAGATCACCTATCTACCATTGCCCACAGCGGCGAATACCTCCTCAGCCTGATCAACGACATCCTCAGTCTGGCCAAAATTGAGGCGGGCCAAATGAGTCTGATTACCAGCGCCTTCAGCCTGCCAGACCTGGTGCAGCAGTTGATCGACATGCTGCTGCCCCGCGCCAACGCCCAGGGCATCAGGCTTACCTTTCAGATCGAGGATGGCTTACCCCCCTACCTGCGCAGTGATTCTGGCAAGCTCCAGCAAATTTTGCTGAATCTGCTGGATAACGCCCTAAAATTTACCCCGGCGGGCACCGTCTCCCTCGTCGTCACCTGGGCCGATGCCACGGCCTGTCCGCCACTGCTGCGCTTTTGCGTCACCGATAGCGGCCCCGGTATTGCCGCCGATCAGATTCCAGGCCTGTTTCAGCCTTTCTCCCAAACCGATACAGGCCGCACCCGCCAGGATGGTACAGGGCTGGGGCTGGCCCTCAGTCGTCGCTTTGCCCACCTGTTAGGGGGCGATCTTACCCTGGCCGAATCTGGCCCCCAGGGCAGCACCTTCTACCTCGATCTGCCCGTGGTCGCGGTCAACCAAGTGGAACTCAAGCCCCGTACCCTGGTGGATCAGGTGGTGGCCCTCGCCCCCGATCAACCCGTGCCGCGTGTGCTGATTGCCGATGACAATGAAACCAACCAGCGATTGATGATGGTGCTGCTGGGCAGCCTCGGCTTTGTGGTGAAGGGGGCAGGGGATGGCCAGGAGGCCGTGGCCCAGTGGCAGCAATGGCGGCCCGACCTGGTTGTGATGGATCTGCGAATGCCCCGCATGGACGGCTACCAAGCCAGCCAGACCATTCGATCCATGGCAGGGGAGGCCCAGCCTGTGATCTTCGCCCTCAGTGCCAGTGCCTTTGACGAAGAGGAATCCGTGGCCTTGGCCAGCGGCTGCGACCGCTTCCTCCGCAAGCCCCTGCGGGAGAACGACCTGCTGGAGGCTATCCAACAACATCTTGGGGTACGCTATCTCTATGCCGATCCAACGCCCTCTACGGATCCCGGCCCTTCAGCTTCGCTGCTTCCAGGATCCCCCAACCTAGACTGCACGGGTCTGCCCGCCGACTGGGTAGCGGAGTTGTACAAAGCCGCAATGGTAGCCAATAGCCAAGCCCTCTATGCCTTGCTGGAGGCGTTGCCCCACGACCGTCAGCCCTTGGCTCTGACCCTACGCCGCTGGGTAGAAGATTTTCGTTGTGACAAAATTGTCGAATGGGTAGAGCAAGGGCGTGACGCAGCCGGAAGAGAATCCGATCATCCTGATTGTGGATGACACCACAGAGAACTTGCGAGTGCTGTCTGCGGCGCTGGCCAACCAAGGCTATGACGTGCGCGGGGTGGTAAATGGTGCGATGGCCCTGCGGGCAGCCCAGGCCGAGCCCCCAGACCTGGTATTGCTGGATATTCGGATGCCGGGGCTGGATGGCTACGAGGTCTGTCGGCAACTGAAGGCCCACCCCACTACCCAGGAGGTGCCTGTGATTTTCCTCAGCGCCCTAGGAGATTCCATCGACAAGGTACAAGCCTTTGGGGTCGGGGGCGTAGACTACATTACCAAGCCCTTCCAGCTAGATGAGGTGCTGGTGCGGGTCAAAAATCAGTTGGCGCTTCAATCGGCCCAGCGCACCATTCGGCAGATGAATCAAACCCTAGAGCAGCAGGTGCAGGCACGTACCGCCGAATTAGCGGAGGCTAACCGCATCCTCAGCCAGGAGGTGGAGGAACGCAAGCGCATTGAGAAAGACCTGCGAGACTCGGAGCTGCGCTATCGCCTAGTGGCGGACAACATCAGCGATTTGGTGGGTCTCCACGACCGTCAGGGGCGCTTTATCTACGTTAGTCCTTCCTGTTTGGGGCTGTTGGGTCATACCGCCGACCAACTGCTGGGCCAAGTGTTCTATGACCTAGTCCATCCCGACGACCGGGAGCGGGTGCGGTTGCAGATTGAGGCGTTGCGCCCCCCCCAAACCATGGCCCAGATCGTCTACCGGGCCGTGCGGGCCTCCGGCGACGACCTCTGGCTCGAAACCCTGGCCAAGCCCATCCTCAACGAACGGGGTCGCCTGGTGCAGGTACAAACGGTCTCGCGGGACGTGACGGAGCGAGTGCGGGTGGAGGCCCAACTGCGGCACCAAGCCCTCTACGATGACCTCACCCAACTGCCGAATCGCACCCTGTTTATGGAGCGGGTAGACTACGCCCTGCACCAGGGCAAAGCGCCCCGATCCTTTGCGGTGCTGTTTATCGACATTGATCGCTTCAAGCTCATCAACGATAGCCTGGGCCACGGTGCCGGAGATCACCTCCTGCGCTCTGTGGTAAACACCCTGAGCCAATACCTGCGCCCCTTTGACACCCTAGCCCGCTGGGGCGGCGATGAATTTGCCCTGCTGCTGCCCGACCTCGACGACATCACTAGCGCTATTGATATGGCCACCGCCATCCAAACTGGCTTAGCCCATCCCATCTCCCTCGAAGATCAGTCGGTGGTCATCAGTGCCAGCATTGGCATTGTTTGGTCAGCAGGCTATTACCGCAGCGGCAGCGAAATTTTGCGCGATGCCGACACCGCCATGTACCGGGCCAAAAGCCGAGGTCGTGCCTGCTACGAGGTCTTTGACCCAGAAATGCACCAGGAAATGCTGCATCGCCTCACCCTAGAGCATGACCTGCGGCAGGCCATTGAAACCGATCAGCTTCAGGTGTATTACCAGCCCCAGGTAGACTTAGCTACCGGACGATGGCTGGGGGTAGAAGCCCTAGCCCGCTGGCCCCACCCCGAACGAGGCATGATTAGCCCCCAGATATTTATCCCCATCGCCGAGGAGGCTGGACTCATCCAGGCCGTGGGCGAATGGATGCTGTGGGCCACCTGTCACCAGTTGCAGCGCTGGCATCGCCAGTTTCCCGACCGCGCCCTCTACGCTAGCGTGAACGTGGCCAGCCAGCAGCTCCAGCGGGCCGACTTTCTCGACACCCTCGACCAAGTGCTGGCCGGAACCTCCCTCGACCCTGCCCTCCTACACCTCGAAATTACCGAACGCGCCCTCATCGACGACACCGCCCACACCGCCCAAGTGCTAGCCAGCCTCCGCCAACGGCAAATCCAAATCAGCCTCGACGACTTTGGCACAGGCTACTCCTCCCTCAGCTACCTGCACCGCTTTCCGGTAGATGTTCTGAAAATTGATCAGTCCTTTGTCGGCAAAATGCAGCCCGATGCGCCCCAACCCGAAGCCCTAGGCATCATTCGCGCCATCCTCAACCTGGCCCAGGGCATGGGAATGCAGGTCGTAGCCGAAGGCGTAGAAACCGACTACCAGCGCCAGCAGCTCCTTCACATGGGCTGCCCTGTTGGTCAGGGATACTACTTTGCCCGTCCTCTCCCCGCCGAAGCCATCACCCACCGCCTGAACCAGTTGCCCACCGCCCCCTAACCGAGAACCTGCCGCCCCACCCCATCCCCGGCCCTGTCCTGAACGGTGTACCGTGAATTTATGTGGGACAGGGATCGGATTGGGTGGATCCAGTGTTACCATACGAAAGAATTCACCCCAATCCCGACCGACTTACCGGGGTATAGGTTTCTTGGTCAACGGGCCTGTCCATGGGTGGATGCTCCTTACCCCGACGCCTTCTCTTTAACGGTTCACCTGCTGCTGCCATGGTTCAGACTCCTCTCAAACCCGCCCAATCCGGCCCCAACCCCGCTTCGGCCAAGCGCTCCAAGGTTGAAGACATCAAGGAAAACAGCAACTTCCTGCGCGAGCCCCTGGCCAGCGAACTGTTGACGGATACCAGCTTTTTCTCGGAATCAGCGATCCAGATCCTGAAATTCCACGGTTCCTACCAGCAGGACAACCGCGACACCCGCACCAAGGGCCAGGAGAAGGATTATCAGATGATGCTCCGCACCCGCAATCCGGGGGGGTATATTGCGCCGGAGCTATACCTGACGCTGGATCGACTCTCCGACGAGTATGGGAACCACACCCTGCGGGCCACCACGCGCCAGGGCATTCAGCTCCATGGGGTGCTGAAAAAGAATCTGAAGGCCACCATCGCGGCGATTGTGAAAAACCTTGGCTCGACCCTAGGGGCCTGCGGCGACCTGAACCGGAACGTGATGGCTCCTCCGGCCCCTTTCAAGAATCGGCCTGAGTACCAGATTGCCCAAGACTACGCCAACCACATCGCCGACCTGCTGCGGCCCCAAACCGAGGCCTACTACGAAATTTGGCTGGATGGGGAGAAGTTCCTCAGTTCCGAGGAGCACCCGGAGGTGGTGGAAGCCCGCCAGCGCAACGTCAACAACACCCTCTTCCCCGACAGCCCAGAGCCGATCTACGGCACCCACTACATGCCCCGCAAGTTTAAGTGCGCGGTGACGGTGCCGGGGGACAACTCCATCGATGCCTACACCCACGATGTCACCCTGGTGGTAATCACCGACAAGGCGGGCAAGCTGAAGGGCTTTAACGTCCTGGCTGGCGGTGGTCTGGGCCGCACCCACAATAAGGAAGAAACCTTTGCCCGGGTGGCCGACGAAATTGGCTATGTGGATAAGGACGACGTGTTCGACCTGATGAAGGCCATCGTGGCCACCCAGCGGGATTACGGCGACCGCGTCAACCGTCGCCATTCCCGCATGAAGTACCTGATCCACGATTGGGGGGTGGAGCGCTTCCGGCAGCAGGTGGAAACCTACCTGGGTAAGCCCCTCAAGCCCTTCAAAAAGCTGCCCAAGTGGACGTTCTACGATTACCTGGGCTGGTACGAACAGGGCGACGGTAACTGGTTTGTGGGCGTGCCCATCGAAAATGGCCGCATCCTCGACCGTGACGGCCTTCAGCTCAAAACCGCCCTGCGGGAGATTGTGCAGAAATTCAACCTGCCCATGTTGGTAACGCCCAACCAAAGCGTTCTGTTCTACGACATCAAACCCGAAGATAAGGACGCCGTCCAGGCCATCCTCACCCGCTGCGGCATTCAAAAAGAAACCGATCTGGATCCCCTGGTGCGCTACGCCATGGCCTGCCCCGCCCTGCCCCTCTGCGGTTTGGCGATTACGGAATCCGAGCGGATTATGCCCACGAACCTGGGCCGGATTCGCGCCCTGTTGACCAAGGTGGGCCTCCCCGACGAGCACTTTGTGGTGCGGATGACCGGATGCCCCAACGGCTGTGCCCGTCCCTACATGGCGGAACTGGGTTTTGTGGGCAGTGCGCCAGAATCCTACCAGCTCTGGCTGGGCGGATCGCCTGACCAAACTCGGCTGGCCCGTCCCTACATGGAACGGCTGCACGATAATGACCTAGAGACCACCCTAGAGCCGCTGTTTGTGTTCTTCCGCGATGGCCGCAAAAAGGGCGAAAGCTTTGGGGATTTCTGCGACCGGGTGGGGTTTGAAGCCCTGCGCCAGTTCGCCGACGCCTACGATCCCCTGCGCTATACCCCCAGCCACACCAAGGAAGGTCGCCACCGCCTGAGCGTGTCCCACGACTTCTTCCTCACCCTCCAGGCCACGGCGGATAAGGAGGGCCGATCCATGGGCCAAGTGGTTGCCGATGCCCTAGCGCTCTACCTTCAGCAAACGGCGGAATAATCTCCGGTAGTGCTCAATCCCGGTGGCGTACCCTCGATCTAAAAGCTGACCCCGCTCAGGCTGGGCTTGTTGTTAGCATCGCCTCCTCAATGGGGAAAACCTTAACTGATATAGGGGGAGGGCTATGGGGATTGAGTATCAGACTCCAATCGTTCAGGGCTCTCTAGGAACCCTGAACGTCCTTAGTATGAGGGATGAACCCACAGTAAAAGCCCCCCTAACATTGTCAGGGGGGCTTTTGACTAGACTGAGTTGACGCCGAGCCTAAGCTGAAGCAGCAACGGGGTAGACGCTGACTTTTTTACCCGCTTTGCCGCGACGCTCGAAGGTGACAACGCCATCAACGAGGGCGAACAGGGTATCGTCTCTGCCGCGTCCCACGTTTTCGCCGGGGTGAACTTTGGTGCCGCGCTGACGAATCAGGATGTTGCCTGCCCGCACGGTTTCGCCGCCGTAGCGCTTGACGCCAAGGCGTTTGGCGTTTGAGTCGCGCCCGTTTCTTGTACTACCTGTACCTTTCTTACTTGCCATGGTTTTCCCTAACCCTACGTAATGTTACTTTAGCTCACTGCGGCTGGGCATCGTGGCCGAGGGCCGCTTGGCTTTAGTGGACTGATCCTAGCGATTACTCAGCGGCGCTGCTGGCAATGGTTTTACCGTTCACTTGGATGGAGTTGATCATCAGGCGGGTGAGTTCCTGACGGTGGCCTTGCTTTTTGCGGGTTTTCTTTTTGGGCTTCATTTTGTAAACGATGACCTTGCGACCGCGCAGGTGGCTCACCACCGTTCCCGTCACCGTTGCACCTGCCACGAGAGGTTGCCCCACCAGGGATTCGCCGTCGTTATCAACGAACAGCACTTGATCCAGGGTGACTTCTCCTTCGGCTTCCACGGGCAAACGCTCAATATCGTAGAAGCGACCGGGCTCTACCCGAAGCTGCTTGCCACCCGTTGCCACAATTGCGTATGTCATAGCTATCCTCATAACCGCCGTACAGGTGCCAATCGTGCGCTACACGGAGTAGCTGTCGGGCTTGGGAACCTGATCCGGGCGAATAAACACAGTCTTTCATTATCCAGATCGTTCATCCTTTTTGTCAAGCTATTTTTGCGCAAGCCCCGGCCCACGGGCGGGGATCTGGGGAGTCACCGTCTGGAATGCGTAACCGCACGGCTTCCAATCAGGATAGGGGGATTTCAGATCGGTCGCTGGGTTGGGTTCAACCGCTGGCTTTGCGCGCCTGGGACACCACTGCTTACAATACGAACAGTTATCCCTAGACGGGTCTACCTGGGGCCGTTTCGTCTCAGCCATACCCAACCACCCTAGATCGTCTTCTGTGAGACTATGGATCTTGAGAGTTCTCCAACCCTCAGCGCCGCTGCCCATTCCGGTTCCGAACGCCACGAGTTGCCTGTGCTGCAAAAGCTCAAACAAGACCTCAAAAATGACCTGATTGCGGGGCTGCTGGTGATCATTCCCCTGGCCACCACCATCTGGCTCACCATCACCATTGCCAACTGGGTCATTCGGCTCCTGACCCGTTTTCCCAAGCAGTTAGCACCCTTTGACGGGCTTCACCCTCTCCTGGTTGACCTCATTAATCTCAGTATTGGGTTAGCGGTGCCCCTGTCGGCCATTTTGCTGATTGGCCTGATGGCCCGCAACATTGCCGGACGCTGGCTGCTAGATTTGGGTGAGCGGACGGTGCAGTCTATCCCGCTGGCGGGGTCGGTCTACAAAACCCTGCAACAGCTTTTGCAGACGGTGTTTCAGGATTCTAAAACCCGGTTTCGGCGGGTGGTGCTGGTGGAATACCCCCGCAAGGGCATTTGGGCCATCGCCTTTGTGACGGGGGCCATGAGTGCGGCCACAGCCACCACCCCCAAAATGCTGAGCGTGTTTGTGCCCACTACCCCCAACCCCACCAGCGGCTGGTACGCGGTGGTACCCGAAACCGATGTGATCAACCTTGCCATTTCCATCGAAGATGCCTTCAAGGTGTTGCTGTCGGGGGGCATTGTTGGCCCTAACCTGGCGGCGGCGGTGCCCCCAGAGCGCATTGCCACCCTGGCGATGCCCACCCTAGCCCCAGACGACTTAGCCCCAGCGCCCCTTTCCCTAGGCCAGGTCGGGTCAGCAGTGGCCGATACCGACCAGCAGCTTTCCGTTTTCCCCCTGGCCGAACCGCAACTCTCTAGCGTGCCCCTAGACGAAGATTGCTAAGATAGCAAAGCTTCACTCAGTCCTAGGGGATAGCTGGCGTTGGGCCTCTGGTCACGCTCATTCCTAGGCTGGGCTATTTTTTTGATCTCGGAGGTACCTGCTATGCAGGCTCGTCGTATGGCTCGCGAATTGGCTCTATTGGGCCTCAGCCAGTTGCCGGAAAAACCCAAAAAGCTCCAGGAGCTTGACCTAGACGACCTGTTGCAGGCCGCTGTCAAAACCCTCGCTGCCGAAGCTAAGGATGCGCTTGAAACCGCTTCCGACGAACTCAAGCGGGGGAGTCAGCGCTTGGTGGATACCGACCTGGTTGCCACCGACCTAGAAAGCAGCCGTGCCATGGTCGATGAAGCCATTGATCTGACCCAGACGGCCATCAATCGCTTGGCCCACGCGGTGGAAATGCCCGAATTCCTACAAATGACCAACCAAAAAGAGGTGCGGGCCTTTGCCATGGAACTGTTGACCAACACCACCAAGCATCGGGCGGAGGTGGATAGCGTGCTGGAGTCGGCCATGGTGGCCTGGCAACTCAAGCGCCTGGCCCGTATTGATCGCGATATCCTTCGCATTGCCGTGGTGGAGATGGACTACCTCGGCACCCCCGACCGGGTAGCCATCAATGAAGCAGTGGAAATTGCTAAGCGCTACAGCGGCGAAGAGGGCTTTCGGTTCATCAATGGCGTGCTGAAGCGGGTGGTAGATCGCCACACTGAGGGCCAAGGGGCTGAATCCCAGGGAGCAGCGGAGGGCAAGCCAACCCCCCAGTAGGCTGAGATCCTACTCCAGGGCGGATCTAGGGATGGGACACCGCTGCCGGATCCCACACTGCGAGGGTGCAGAGTTTTTTCAAAGTATTCCTACTTGGTTAGATGGTTAATTAATCTCAGGATCACCTATCCTAGAACCATGTCCACCTTGCAACCTGTCTAACTCCCCCGACCTATGGCAAAGTCTCCCTTCTCGGCGGTGCCCGCTAATTCGTCGTCATCCTGGCTGGTGCTGCTGCGCCGCTACCTGCCGATTTTGGATTGGGGCCTAAACTATCAGTCCGCCGACTTAGTGGGGGATGTGATGGCTGGGGCCATTGTGGCGGTGATGCTGATTCCCCAGGGGATGGCCTATGCCATGCTGGCCGGGTTGCCGCCCCAGGTGGGGTTGTATGCCAGCATTGTGCCGCTGATACTTTATGCCGCCCTAGGCACCAGTCGGGCCTTGGCGGTGGGGCCTGTGGCGATGGTGTCGCTGCTGGTGGCTACCAGTGTGGGGCAGGTAGCCGAAGCAGGCAGTGCCGACTACATTGCAGCCGCCCTGGCCCTAGCCCTGATGATTGGCCTCATTCAGATATTGATGGGGGTGGTGCGGCTGGGGTTTTTGGTCAACTTCCTCAGCCATGCGGTGATTGTGGGCTTTACCAACGCCGCCGCCTTGGTGATTGGGGCCAGTCAACTTAAACACCTAATGGGGGTCAAGATTCCCTCCTCGGAGAGCTTTTTTGAGACCCTGTCTCATCTGGTGCGGGCCGTGCCGGAGACCAACGTTGTCACCCTGGGGTTAGGGCTGGGCAGCATGGCGGTGCTGCTGTTTTTTGGCCAACGCTTGCCCCAATTCCTAAAAGATTGGGGAGTGCCTGCCCTATGGTCTACGCCGATTAGCCGGGGTGGGCCGCTGTTTGTGGTGGTGGTCAGCATTGGGCTGGTGGCGCTACTGGGGTTAGATAGCCGCGCGGGCGTCTCCATTGTGGGAGAGATTCCTAGGGGGTTGCCGCCCCTAACGCAGCCTCCGCTAGATGCCTCCCTATGGCAACAACTGCTGCCCATGGCCCTCACCATTAGCTTTGTGGGGTTTATGGAAAGCATTGCCGTAGCCAAGTCTCTGGCCAGCAAGCGACGGCAGCGCATTGACGCCAACCAAGAGCTGATCGGCCTCGGGGCGGCAAACCTGGGGGCGGCTTTCACCGGGGGCTATCCTGTCACGGGGGGGTTTAGCCGTTCCTTTGTGAACTTTACAGCCGGGGCCAATACCGGGCTAGCGTCGATGATCACCGCCCTGCTGATTGCCCTAGTGGTGCTGTTTTTTACGCCCCTGTTCTACTCCTTGCCCCAGGCGGCGTTGGCGGCGGTAATTTTGGTGGCGGTGCTCAATTTGCTCGATTTCGACAGCATCAAGCACCTCTGGCGGGCAGATCGGGCCGATGCCTGGGTGCTGATGATTACCTTCATGGCGGTGCTGATTGTGGGAATTGAGGCCGGGATCGTCGTTGGCTTTGTGACCTCGGTGGTGTTTTACCTCTGGCGCACCAGTCGGCCCCACATTGCTGAGGTTGGGCGCGTGGGCGAAACGGAGCATTTCCGCAACATCAAGCGCCACGACGTACAGACCTACACCAACGTCCTCGCCATTCGGGTGGATGAAAGCCTCTATTTTGCCAACACAAAATATTTGGAAGACTATCTCATGCGGGCCGTGGCCGATCACCCCAGCGCCGACGCCCTGCTGCTGATTTGCAGCGCCATCAACCACATCGACGGCAGCGCCCTCGACACCCTCGAAAACCTCATTGAAGGATTGCGCGAAGCTGGAGTAACGGTGTACCTCAGTGAGGTCAAAGGCCCGGTGATGGATCAACTCATCCAGGCGGGCTTCATTGACCACTTAGGCGGGGCAGAGCGGGTCTTCCTCAGTACCCACCAAGCCATGCAAACCCTAGGATTATCCATACCGCAGGATGCCGATCACTGATCTAGGGATAGCGGCCTGACCCAGGCCCGAATCCCTAGGGCCGACCCTCGGTTAGCGCCCCGTCTGGGCAATGCGGCGGCTGAGCCAAAATACGGGCAGCAGCCCCACCAGGATAATGGCTAGGGCCGGGGCGGCGGCTTCCACGAGGCGTTCGTCGGCGGCATACTGGTAGACGCGCACCGCCAGGGTATCAAAGTTGAAGGGGCGAATGATCAGGGTGGCGGGCAACTCCTTCATCACGTCCACAAACACCAGCATCACCGCTGTCAGCAGGCTGTTGCCAAGCAGGGGCAAATGGATTTGGGCGAGGGTTTGGCTCGGGCTCTGGCCTAGGCTGCGGGCAGCATCGTCTAGGGACGGCTTGATTTTTGTGAGCCCCGCCTCCACCGACCCAAAGGCCACCGCCAGAAATCGCACCAGGTACGCAAAAATCAGGGCAACGATGGTGCCACTCAGCAGCAGTCCCGTGGAAAAGCCGAAGCTCTGGCGCATCCAGGCGTCAATGGCGTTGTCGAATCGGGCCATGGGAATCAGGGTACCCACGGCAATCACCGCGCCGGGTACCGCATAGCCCAGGTTGGCCCCCTGCACCGCCAGTCGTAGCCAGGGGGTGTGGTTTAGCCGCAGTCCGTAGGCCATCACCAGGGCCAGCCCCATGGCTATCAGGGCCGTCAGGGTGGCCAACGTCAAGCTATTGATGCTGAGAGTGACGAAGCTCTGGTTGAGGGTGGCGCTGGCGTTGCGGAGGGTCATGGCGATCAGCAATCCGATGGGGATGACCAACCCCAGCAGCACTGGCAGGCCACAGGCGAGCCAAGCTCCCAGGGTGCGCCAGCCGCTCAGCCCATAGCGAGAGGGGGCCGCCGCCGCCAGACTTTGGTAGTAGCGCGACCGTCGCCGCGACCGTTGCTCTAGCCACACCAGGGCAAAGATAAACAGCAGCAACACCGCCGAAAGCTGCACCGCCGCCGGACGGTCGCCCATGCCAAACCAGGTGCGATAAATTCCAGTCGTGAAGGTGGGCACACTGAAATAGGCGACGGTACCAAAGTCATTGAGGGTTTCCATCAGTGCCAGGGCCACCCCCGCCGCAATGGCCGGACGGGCCAGGGGCAGCGCCACCCGCCAAAAGCTGCGCCAGGGGCCACAGCCCAGAGAACGGCTGGCTTCTAGGGTGGCGGTAGACTGCTCGGCAAAGGCCACCTTGGCCAAAAGGTATACGTAGGGATAGAGGGTGAGGCTGAACAGCAGAATCGCCCCCTGGATAGATCGGATGTTGGGAAACCAGTACTGATTCGCCTGTTCCCAGCCAAAGAGGCCCCGCAGAAAGGTCTGAACCGGGCCAAAGTATTCCAGGGTGTCGGTATACACGTAGGCCAGGATATAGGCGGGAGCAGCCAAGGGCAGCAGCAACAGCCATTCCAAGCTGCGTCGCCCCGGAAATTGGCAGGCACTGACCAGCCACGCCGTACTCACCCCGATGACCAGCACCCCCAGACTTACCCCCGCCATCATCACCAGGGAGTTGCGGATATACTGCGGCAGCACGGTGGAGGCCAGGTGTTCCCAGGCATCGCTGGTGCCCGTGAGCACGCTGGCGAGAATGATTAGCACTGGAGACACCATTACCAGCGCAATCACCGACACCATCACCGTCCAGCCATCGGGCCAGCGCAACGGCAACTTAGACGCAAACATAAAACGATCCATGGAGCTTAATGCTAGTCATTCCTTATTAGCTTAAGGCACCGCGTCCGCTGCCACCGTCCAGTGCCACAAAAAAGCCCCGCCGAAGGCAGGGCAATACCGATGGAGAAAAGGCGGGCTCATCCCCCTAGGGCGCTTGACTTACCAGGGTTTCCACTCCGTCCATTCTTCGTTGAAGATGGAGGTGTCGGGGAACTGGGTGGGGTTGCCGCTGGCCTCAAGCTCCTGGCGCAGGGCGTGGAGGAGCGGGTTGTGGCGGGGCAGGTTTTCCACCAGTTCGTAGGGCAGCACGCCGTTCCGCAGGGAGAAGTCGATGGTATGGGCCGCGCCAGCTCCCACCGACCACTCGAAGGAATGCACCCGGTAGGCAGCGGCAGCGATGTTGCTGGCGGCGATGCTCTTGCTGGCGACGAGCATATTGTCTACCCGCTGGGGAATCAGTGCCCGCAGGGGGATTTGGGCCGGGAAGGCTTGGCCGTGGGCTTGGCGCACCCCAGGCCGCTCAATGTTCCCAGGCGCTTCGGGCGGGTAGTCGCGCATACAGGGGTGGAAGTCGATGGCGTACTGGGCGATACCCACCGAGTCGGGGTACATGCGAGACCGCCCCCGCACATGGAACTCATCGGGGTTGGCTCCGGGCATGAAGGTGTCAATCGTGTCTAGGCCAGCCAAGAGCCGCCGCATGGAGGTGAACGTGCTGCGATCCAGATTTTGCTGGTAGAACTCGGAGGTGAAATCGTTCCAGGAGAAGTCAATCTCGCTGATCATGAAGCCGCTGTCGTAGCCCGGAGAGGGACGGCCAATGATGCGGCGGGCTTCGCGAATGTAGGGATATTTCGACAACCCATGGGCCGTGTTCATGGGAGAGTCGAGCCCGCTGAGGTAGCGGTTGTAGGGGTCGGGTTCCTTCCAGGAATCATCCAGTTGGGAATCGGTGGTGCCCGTGGTGAGCCAGTAGAAGAAGCCGATGGCATTTTCTTCCCCTCGGCGCAGGGTCTCCGTCCGCAGACCACCCAGCCAGCCCCCTGGTGCCAGTTGGCCGCTGGAACGCAGTTGGTCGTGGGTGAGGATGAGGTTATCGCGGGAGGTGCCGGGGCGATAGTCGTTGCCCCACGTCCAGTTCTGCATGGAGATATCCCCCGGTACCGGACGGGGAGAGCCAAAGATGCGCTCGTTCAGTCGCCGGGGGGCCGCACTCCACAGGCGGCGATAGGTGAAGACAAAGTCAAAGTGATCCTGGGGCGTTTGCAGTTGGGGACGCTCTTTTTCCCAACTGTAGTAGGGCTCGTAGATGGAGTAGAACTCTGGCACGTCGAAGGTTTGGGCTTCGGCGGTGCGCTCCATCGCAAAGGTGTAGGTGAAGCCCTGGGTGCAGTAGGCGTCCCGCTCGGCTACCGGAGATGAGGGGTTGAGGGGCGAACGGGGATCGAGGCCCAACTCGTAGGGTACATCAGCCAGGGCGATGATTTCCCCGGTTTCCGTGGCTTCGACCACAAACCAATCCACCCGATCTGGATCGGCATTGGGGAAGCGGTTGGTGTCAATGCCAGCGGGCACAAACTGAATAATTTCCTTCGACAGGCGGGCCGAATCTTCGTAGGTGTAGGCGTCTTCGATAATTTCCGACAGAAAATCGGTATTCAGGGGAGCCGTTCCCGGTGCGGGGCTGTGGCGAATAGCCATCATGGTATCAATGTGGCTGCGGTCGGCATTGAAGCCCACCTCTTTGATCACCGTGTTGGGGAACCACTTCAGTTCGCCGCCGCCCTGGCGTTCGGCCTCCGCCAGCATCTCCATCAAAATGGCGTTGGCATCGGCGGGCATAAAGCAAGACACACTCACCCAGCACTGGCCGGGGTTGAGCTCGCCATACTTTTCCTCCACCCGCCGCCGCAGGTCGTTGTAGCCCCGCGAGTAAAACAGCCGCCGCCGCTGTTCCCGCGATTCATCCAGCGCCGTGGTGCCCTGGGAGGAAATTTGCCCCCCCACCCAGTCGGTCAGCTCCGTCATGCAGACGGTGTGGCCCATCAGCAGGCTTTCGTAGGCCGTGGCTGTGCCCGCCAAACCGCCGCCCACGATAAGTAGTTCGCACTCTACCACCTGATCCGGCGTGGGCGTATTGGGGCCAAAAGGGCTAGGATTTGCCGATGGCTGGGCCTGGGCCTGCCCAATGGGTAACGGAAACGATCCGGCAGCCACCACAGCGGCTAGGAATGGCGTGGTGAGGGCACGAAAAAGCTGTTGCATGGGAAGGACGCTCTAAACGGTGGTGTTCGAGGCAAATTTCTCTCGATTGTATACCGCTCAATCGCCAGTACCCGTTCCGTTACAGCGCCGATTCGTTATGGGGGCTATAGGATGGGCCTATAGGTATTCTCGGCCCAGGTAGGGTTGCAGCACCTCCGGCACCCGCACGGATCCGTTAGCTTCTTGGTAGTTCTCCAAAATTGCGGCCATGGTGCGGCCAATGGCCAGACCAGATCCATTCAGGGTATGGAGATACTGGGTGCCCTTTTGGCCAGGGGATTTAAACCGAATATTGGCGCGACGGGCTTGGAAATCGAGGCAGTTGGAGCAGCTCGAAATCTCGCGGTAGCGCTGGGCGGAGGGCATCCACACTTCCAAGTCGTAGGTTTTGCAGCTAGAGAAGCCTAAATCCCCCGTGCAAAGGGCCAGCACCCGGTAGGGCAGCTTCAGCTTTTGCAGAATGTCTTCGGCATCGGCCACCAAGGCTTCCAGTTCGTCAAACGACGTATCGGGGCGGACGAATTTGTACATCTCCACCTTGTTGAACTGGTGCAGCCGAATTAGGCCACGGGTATCCTTGCCGTAGCTACCCGCCTCGCGCCGGAAGCAGGGGGTGTAGGCACAGTAGTGGATGGGCAGGGCTTCGGTGGAGAGGATGTCGTCGCGGTGCAGGTTGGTGAGGGGCACCTCGGCGGTGGGGGTGAGCCACAGATCATCGTCGCGGCACTGGAAGCTTTCCTCGGCAAACTTGGGCAGTTGCCCCGAGGCCGTCAGCGCCGCTGAATTGACCAGGTAGGGCGGCATAATTTCCTGATAGCCCGCCTGGGTGTGGCGATCCAGCATGAAGGAAATCAAGGCCCGTTCTAGCGCCGCGCCAGCCCCGATCAGCGTCACAAAGCGGCTTTGGGCAATTTTTTCGGCAGCGCGTTTAAAGTCCAAAATACCGAGGGTTTCGCCAATCTCCCAGTGGGGTTGGATGGTGTGCTGGGGTTGCAGGTCATCGCCCCAGCGGCGCACTTCCACGTTCTCAGTTTCGTCGGCCCCCACGGGGGTGGTGTCGCTGGGCAGGTTGGGCAGGGTGAGCAGAAAGGCTTCAATCTGGGCCTTCAGATCCCGCTCCTGGGGTTCCAGGGTTTGCAGTTCCGCCTTGACCTGGTTGCCCGCTTCCTTCAATGCCGCCACCTCTGGCCCGTTGGGAGCTGCCCCAGCCTTGATCGCCTGCCCGACTTGCTTGCCAATGTCGTTGCTGCGGGCCTGAAGCTGAGACCGCACCGTCTCAATCTGGCGCTGCTGCTGATCCAACTCCAGCAGTGGCGCAAGGTCGTAGGATCCTCGCTTGGCCAAGGCTACCTGTACCTGTTCTGGGTTTTCCCGTACTTGCCGTAAATCCAGCACCGCCGTTCCTTAGAATTCGCCCACTAGTGCCCGCTGGGCCTAGCCAATAGTCCAGAATATCAGGAAATGTAGGGTGAACAAGGGGCTCTCTGGCCTAGCAAACCGGATCAACTATTGGCATTTATCGACTTGCCGTGGGATACTGAAAGACTGTGTCTTAACTTCATATCCGCACTACTCTAGGTGAACTGTCATGGCTAAAGGCGTCCGCCTCGTCATTACCCTTGAGTGCACTGAATGCCGGACTAACCCGGACAAGCGCTCTAACGGTGTATCTCGCTACACCACCCAAAAGAACCGTCGCAACACGACGGGCCGCATCGAACTGAAGAAGTTCTGCACCCACTGCAACAAGCACACCGTCCACAAAGAAATCAAGTAAGCAACTCCCATGGCCTATTTTCGTCGTCGAGTATCTCCAATCAAGCCCGAAGAAAAAATTGACTACAAAGACGTAGACTTGCTCCGCAAGTTCGTCACCGAGCGCGGCAAAATTCTGCCCCGCCGGATTACTGGCTTGACCGCTCAGCAGCAGCGGGATCTCACCGTCGCCATCAAACGCGCCCGCATTCTGGCCCTACTCCCCTATGTGAACGGGGAAGGCTAGGCTAGGCTTAGAGATGGCGATTGTAGGGTAGGGTTCTGGTGGAAAAGGGAACATTAGTCGAATTCAAACACCAGGGTCAGCCCCGCCTGGGGGTCGTTGATCGGCCTGAGGGCAAGAAAAACTGGGTGGTCATGGATGATCGTGGCCAATCCCATACCCTACATCCCAGAGAGATGAGCTATGAAGTGGTCGGCGAGAGGTATACTCCCGCCGACATTTCAGCATTTTTAAACGAGGCGGAGGGCTATATCGACCCCTCTAGCCTGGAGGTGGCCTGGGAATTTTTGACGGAATCGGAGGAATCCGCCGATCCGGCTTCCCTGGCGGCGCTGTTGTTTTCCGACCAAAGCCCGCCCCTGTGCTACGCGGCCCATCGGTTGCTGAGCGAAGATAAGATTTATTTCAAGCAAAAGGGCGACCGCTACGAACCTCGCCCTGCGAGTCAGGTCAACGAAATTAAGCACCAGATGGAGCGGGAAACCCAGCGTCAGCAGGAATGGGAATCCTTCATGGCCAAGGCGCGTCAGGGCTTGGCGGGAGAAGCCGTGGCCTGGGACAAAACGGATCGCCCTCGCATCGAAGTCCTAGAACGCTTTGCCCTGCTGGGGGAGGAATCTAGCCAGCGCAACCAGGCCGTGGAATTGCTGAATGCGATGGGCTGTGCCTCAACGGCGGCGGGCGCATTTGATACCCTAGTGGCATGGGGATTGTGGCAGCCCCACGAAAATCTGGCCCTGCGCCGCAGCCAGATCCCCAGCCAATTCTCCGAGGACACCCTAACTATGGTGCAGCAGCGGCTCCAGTCTCCGCCGCCCGATCTCGATGATCCCCAGCGCCTAGACCTGACCCCCCTCAAGGTCTACACCGTTGACGATGCCAGCACCCAAGAAATTGACGACGGCCTCAGCCTCGAAACCCTAGAGGATGGTCGCCAGCGGATTTGGATTCACATCGCCGACCCCACCCGCTGGGTGATCCCCGGCGATGATTTGGACTTGGAAGCCCGCCGCCGCTGCACCACGGTCTACCTACCCACGGGCATCATTCCCATGTTCCCCGCCGAGCTGGCCACCGGGCCGATGAGCCTGGTGCAGGGGCAGATTTGCTGCGCCCTCAGCTTTGGCATTGTCCTCGGCGAGGCTGGGGACGTGCAGGATTACACCATCGCCACCAGCCTAATCAAGCCCACCTACCGTCTCACCTACGAAGACGTGGACGAACTGCTGGAACTGGGCATTACCGCCGAGCCAGAACTGCATGACCTAGCCCGATGGGCTCAGGTGAGAGGGCAGTGGCGGGTGACTCAGGGCGCGATTAACATCAACATGCCCGAATCCGTCATTAAGGTGCGGGAGGCCGAAGACGACATTGTGATCGAGGTGCTGGAGGATTCTTCGGCCCGTCAGATGGTGGCGGAGATGATGATCCTAGCCGGAGAGGTGGCCGCCCACTATGGCCAAACCCACGACCTCGCGATTCCTTTCCGCAGCCAGCCCCAGCCAGAATTGCCCTCCGACGAAGAACTGATCCAACTGCCAACGGGTTGGGTGCGCGATTCCGCCATTCGCCGCTGCATGACCCGCAGTGAGGTGGGCGTGACCCCCAGCCGCCACGCTACCCTGGGCCTCAACAGCTACAGCCAAGTCACCTCCCCCATCCGTCGCTACCTGGATTTGATCGTTCACTTCCAGCTCAAGGCCCACCTGCGCGGCGATCCACCGCCTTTTTCCTCCCACGAAGTGACGGAACTTGCCCAAGGGGCCAGCACCGCCGCCTACGAAGCCACCCTGGTAGAACGCCAAACCAAGCGCTACTGGGCTTTGGAATACCTGCGCCGTAACCAAAGCGAGGTGTGGGATGTGATGCTGCTGCGCTGGCTGCGGGAGGATGACGGCCTGGGGCTGATTATGGTAGAAGACTTGGGCCTAGAACTGGCCATGCGTTTTAACCGTTCCGTCGCCCTAGGGGAACAGTTCCAGGTGCGGGTTAGCCATGCCAACCCTCGCCAAGACATCATCCGCTTTGAAGAAGTGGCGACCGAGGAGGCCGATTCTAGTCTGGCAGCCTCCGCCTAAGTTGATAGGCGCAATGTTGTCAGGTGATTTGGCGGAATGACAAACCAAGGTCGTCCGCGTAGAATCTAGTACGGGTATCCTAGGTAGCCCAGGGTTTATCGGTAACAACACATGACTATGGCTCAGGCGGCAACTCCCGTGGCGGACTTCCCCTCCCTCGAAAAAGCGCTGAAGCACCACTTTGGCTACGACGAGTTTCGGCCTGGGCAGCGGCGGGTGATTGAGGCAGCGCTGAAGAATCAAGACACCCTGGTGATTATGCCCACAGGGGGTGGCAAGTCGCTGTGTTACCAGTTGCCCGCGTTGTTGAAGATTGGCGTCATGGTGGTGGTGTCGCCGCTGATTGCCCTGATGCAGGATCAGGTAGCGGGCCTGCAAGATAACGGCATTGCCGCCACGTTTTTGAATAGTTCCCTGGATGGTGAGGCCCTGCGCCAGCGGGAAGCGGCCCTGCTGCGGGGAGACATTAAACTGCTCTACGTATCGCCGGAACGGTTGCAGAATCTGGGGTTTATCCAGTTTCTCAACAACCTGAGCCAGACGGTGGGCATTAGCGGTTTTGCCATTGACGAAGCCCACTGTGTGAGCGAGTGGGGCCACGATTTTCGGCCCGAATATCGGCGGCTGCACGAACTGCGGGAGCGCTTCCCCCAGATTAGTTTGCTAGCGTTGACGGCCACCGCCACGGAACGAGTGCGCCAAGACATTGCCCAACAACTGCGGCTGCGAGATCCGCTGGTGCAGGTTTCCAGCTTTAATCGGCCTAATTTGTTCTACGAAGTGCGACCCAAGGGGCGAGACGGCTATCAGCAGTTGCTGCAACAGGTCAGATCGCAAACGGGATCGGGGATTATCTACTGCCTCAGCCGCAAGCGGGTGGATGAACTGGCCCTAAAGCTGACCCAAGACGGAGAATCGGTACTGCCCTACCATGCCGGACTGGCGGACGAGGTGCGGCGCGACAACCAAACCCGCTTCATTCGCGACGATGTTCGGCTGATGGTAGCCACGGTGGCCTTTGGCATGGGCATCAACAAGCCCGATGTGCGGTTTGTCATCCACTACGACATTCCCCGCAACATCGAGGGCTACTACCAAGAAAGCGGACGGGCCGGACGAGATGGCGAACCCGCCCACTGCACGCTATTTTTGGCCTATGGCGATGTAGCCACAGCGGAATATTTGATTGGCCAAAAGCCCGACGAAACCGAGCAGCGCATCGCCCGCCAACAACTGCGGCAAATGGTGGACTATGCCGAAAGTACGGTATGTCGCCGCCAAATTCAGCTCAGCTACTTTGGCGAAACCCTGGCGGGGCTGTGCCACCAGTGCGACAACTGCACCAACCCGCCCCCCATCGAAGACTGGACGATTGAGGCCCAAAAGTTCCTCTCCTGCGTGGCCCGCTGCCAAGAACGCTTCGGCATGATGCACATCATCGACGTCCTGCGCGGCTCCAAAAATCAAAAGGTGGTGAACCTCGGCCACGACAAACTTTCCACCCACGGTATCGGTAAAGATCGCTCCGTCGAAGAGTGGAAATTACTAGGCCGTTCCCTCTTGCATCAGCGTTTTGTAGACGAAACCACCGACGGATTTCCGGTACTCAAACTGAATGCCGCAAGCTGGCAAATTCTCCGCAAACAACTCACCGTTGAGGTCGCTGTACCCAAGGATATCAAACCCGTTGAAACCCGATCAACGACGGAATCAGTCAAGTTTGATAATGCCCCTGAAACCGTCGCCCTACTGACCGAACTCAAAGCTCTCCGCAAACGATTGGCCGACCAACAAAGTGTGCCGCCCTACGTCGTTTTTCACGAATCGACCCTCAAACAAATGGCCCAAAAACGGCCCAAAACCTTAGCAGAGTTTGGCCAGCTTTCCGGTGTCGGCAGCCGCAAACTTAATCAATATGGTGACGCTTTTTTGGACGTTATCCATCAATTCTGTGCTGATAATGGCCTCCCAACTCAACCGATTTCTACCTCTGCCGCGCCCCCAATCACTCTCCCATCCAATACCAACCAGCCCCAGACTTTCAGCAGCCGTCCTCAACCCGTTGGCAACACCCATCGGCTGACCCTACAACTGTTCCAGCAGGGCCACAGTATTGAAGCCATTGCCCAAGAACGCGGCCTAAAACCCGTCACCATTGCTACCCATCTAGAACTGCTGATTCTCAACGGTGAATCCATTAACTTAGACGCCCTAGTTCCCCCCGCCCGACAATCCACTATCCGCCAAGTTCTAGACACCAAAGAGACCTTTGCCCTCAGCGACCTCCGCGAACGACTGGGAGACAGTTACTCCTTCGATGAAATTCGCCTAGTGCGGGCCGATTGGCAGCGAGAACAATCATCGGTTTCAGAAAGTTAAGCATTGTCAAGAACCGTAAGCCTGCGCTGATAAATCAAGTGTATTTTTGCGGAGAATTATCAAAAAATGTCTGTCTACAGAATCAAATTACCTGCCGAATTTATCTTTCTTTCATACCCATTCCATATATCTATCAACTAAAATTAAACCGTTAACTTTTGACAGAGGTTTTTTATGAATGCGTGGATTATTGTTGCCGCCGAAAATGAAGCTTCGCCAGTTTCTCAGTGTTGGAGTGATGAAGACTGGATCGAGATCGAGAAAATCGAATATGCGACCCTTTTTACCCTTAAAGAAAATATAGAAATTGAGGATATGCGTGCCAAGAAAGCAGAGATACAGGGTAATTATACAGATCGAGATGTGCGTATCGCCGAGGTGACAGTGAGCATTTCATTGGGCGATGTCATTAATTGAAGTAATGAGATCGGTTGAAATTGATACTAGCTTTGTAGGTTAGGTGGCACCATAGCAGAACCCAACCTGACTAATAAATTATTCTGCGTTGGTCGCGAAAACCGCGCCCCTACAGCATTGGTTTCATGTAGGGGTCAGGTCTCCTGATCGTTCGATAGAGATGAGTCTAGTAATTTTTGTCAGCCAATCAGGGTGACGCTACACGTCAAAGTCATCTTGGATGGGCGGCGCTAGGCCAGCGGGGATAATGGCTCGGCTCACCGTGGTTTTGTAGCTTTCCTGCTGGGTCATCATATCGACAGCGATGGCCTCAAATTCGGCTTCCAGACAGCCCAGGGGTACCGTCATTTGAAGACTGCCTTCCAGTTGGTTGTGGCCGTTGGGGCGGAGGTTCATCACCTGGCGAGGTTCGTCCACTAGGCTGCGGGTCTGTGGATCGGAGATCCAGACCTTCAGGTACAGACGGTTGGGGTGGAAGGGGACGCGCAACGTTACCAGGATGGGGTCGCCCGCAATCAGGTCGCCGCTGGGCAAGCCCAGATCTGGCTGGGGTGGCGCGAGGGGTTCATCGGAGGTGGGGGGCACGGGGGAGATGACCTGTGCCGCTGGGGTAGTGAGTGGGCCGAGGGTTTCGTCCTCATCTTCGTAGATGACCACTTCTCCCGCAAAGGGTTCGGGGGGCGCTGGGATAGCGGCGGCGTCTTCTGTGGGTCTGGGTGATTCGGTATCGGGCTCAGGGCGACGGTCTTGGGCCTCCTGCTGAATCGACACGGCCATCTCATTGAGGCGGGACCAAAACCGCTCTTGCAGGTTCAGATCACGGAAGCCCGCCACTTCGTGGGACATCAGCAGGGGGACGCTGGGAGTGGGGGGCGGGGCGGATGGAGATGGAGGGTGGGGCAGGGGCGGTAGGCGGAGGGCCGAACGAGTCCCCTCTGAGGCCGACGGCGGCGGTTCTGGGCTGGAGGGGGCTGGGGGTTCCTTGGTGGTCTGGGCCGATGGGGCAGGCTCGGTAGATAGCGCTGGCAGCACCGGGTCAACAGGGGAGGTAGGGGCTTCCGGGCTAAGGTCAGCGAGGACATCCGGCTGGGTGTCTGGCTCTGCCGGGGCGGGCTGGGGCGACAGCGTATTGGGCCGTTGAGCCCCAAAGGGTGGCAGCGTAGGCCGTCGAGCACTGGCCTCGTGGGGGGAAGGCTCGTAGAGCTTGGGGGGGAGGCTGAGCCCATCGCGGGGCAAGGTGAACACGGGCACCGACCGAGGTGGCCCCTGGGGCAAATCTAGAGGCCGACTGGGGGGCGTTTCCTCCTTGGCTTCTCCGGTGAGGGTTTGGCCGGGGCCACCCCCAGCAAAATCGAGGATGTAGTCGGTTTCTGCTTCGGCCTGGTTGGCGATGGTGTCAAACACAGAAGCCAAATCAACCGTGAGGGTAAACCGTTGCAGGGCCAGCACCGCAATGGTTGGGGTATGCACTAGGGCCAGTTCCCCCAACAGCAGGCGCGTCTCTAGGTAGGGGGGAATGGAGAGGGACAGATGAAAATCCGCTGGCAGGGTGGCGGCTTCTAGGGCAAAGGGGGTGAGGGCTACCGCCGTGGCCGTTTGGGGATCGACCAACCGCACCACCCAGGCTAGGGCCGCACAGGGTTCTCCCGCCTGGGCTCCGACCACATGGCCTGTGAGATCAACCTCGGAGCCCTCCTGGCCTAGCAGAGCCGTTTGGGTGAGGTGCAGACGGTGTGCCCCGCCCTGGAGGGCGTCGCCCGTGGCGAGATCGGCCTGGGCTTCATCGAGGGCGGCAGCGGCCTGTTCCAAGTCTAGAGCGGGCTGAACCGCACGACGAACAGGGGCCACGGGGGCGGAGGCAAGATCCGCTTCATCGGAGGGCAGCAGCCAAACCTCGTCATCGTCTCCTCCGGGCGGCAGCACCTGAAGCTGAACCCGGTAGGCCCAAGGGGCTTCCTCGGTGGCTGAGCTGGCAGCGTCTTCGAGCACGCTGGAGCAGTGAATATCCCAGGTGCCCGCCTGAAGCCGAGTAAAGGGAATGACCACCATCAGCCCATCGGCATTGGTTTGGCCCTGGCGCTTAAAATGGCGACGTTTGGGAGGATCTTGGTCGAGTAGCCGCTGGCTGACCTGCACCCGCACCGGAGTGTGGGCCGCGCTGGTGTGGGCCATGATGCGGTAGCGGCCCTCCAAAATTTCCATCTGCGCCGTATCTAGGGGCAACCAATGGTGATCCCCCTCCTGTTGCAGCAGAAATTCCCAATACTCCATACCCAACCCCCCACGGGAGCGTAGCCCGACGATGCTTTAGGATATCCCCTTTTTCGCCATCTAGGCAGACGGTATGGGCAGGCGCGGCCTAGGACAGCTTGAGGACAGCCATGAAAGCTTCCTGGGGCACGTCCACGGTACCGATGGCCTTCAGGCGTTTTTTACCCTTTGCCTGCTTTTGTAGCAGTTTCTTCTTCCGAGAAATGTCGCCCCCATAGCACTTGGCCAAGACGTCCTTCCGCAGGGCGGGGATGCTTTCGCTGGCAATGATGCGGCTACCGATGGCGGCTTGGATGGGGATTTTGAACTGGTGACGGGGGATCAGTTCTTTGAGTTTTTCCACTAGGGCTTTGCCCACGTAGTAGGCTTTGTCGCGGTGGACGATGGAGGCCAGGGAATCGACCCGGTCGCCGTTGATCAGGATATCCAGCCGGGAGAGATGATTTTCGCGGTAGCCAATTAGGTGGTATTCCATGCTGGCGTAGCCCTTGGTGCGGGATTTCATCTGGTCGAAGAAGTCCGTCACCACCTCGGCCAGGGGCACTTCGTAGATCAGCGTCGTGCGACCCTGGGCCAGGTATTTCATGTCTTTAAATTCACCCCTCCGCCCCTGGCACAGTTCCATCAGCGTCCCCACGTATTCTTCGGGGGTGATCATGTCGAGCTGGACGTAGGGTTCTTCGATTTTCTCGCGGGCCTGGGGGTCGGGCAGGGTGCTGGGGTTGTCGATTTCCAGCACTTCACCCTGGATGGTCGTCACCCGATAGATTACCGACGGGGCGGTGGTAATCAGATCTAGGTTGTATTCCCGCTCTAGGCGTTCCTGCACAATTTCCATGTGCAACAGGCCCAAAAATCCGCAGCGGAAGCCAAACCCCATGGCGCTAGAGGTTTCCGGTTCGTATTGCAGGGCCGCATCGCTGAGGCGCAGTTTTTCCAGGGCTTCCCGCAGTTCTTCAAACTGGTCGGAGGCGGTGGGGAAGAGGCCGCAGAACACCATGGGCTTGGCTTCGGCATAGCCAGGAAGCGGCTCGGTGGCGGGGTTTTGCACCAGGGTAATGGTGTCGCCCACGCGGGCATCTTCCACGGCTTTGATGGAGGCCGCAAAGTAGCCCACTTCCCCGGCATGGAGTTCATCGACGCGGGTTTGGGTGGGGGCCAGCACGCCCAGTTCGTCGATTTCGTACTCTTTGCCGGAGGCCATCAGCCGCACTTTATCCTTGTGGCGAATGCTGCCGTCCATCACCCGGAAGTAGACGATAACACCGCGATAGGGGTCGTAGTAGCTGTCGAAAATCAGGGCGCGGAGGGGTTGTTCGACGGTATCCGGCGGCGGCGGCACCAGGTAAACGATGGACTCCAGGATTTCGTCGATGCCCACCCCTTCCTTAGCCGAGGCCAGGATGGCGTTGCTGCAATCGAGGCCGATGATTTCTTCAATTTCAGCTTTGATCCGCTCTGGGTCGGCTCCGGGCAGGTCAATTTTATTGAGAACCGGGATAATTTCCAGGTTGTTTTCTAGGGCCAGATACACGTTGGCCAGGGTTTGCGCCTCGACCCCCTGGGAGGCATCCACCACCAGCAGCGCCCCTTCGCAGGCAATCAGCGAGCGAGAGACTTCGTAGGAAAAATCGACGTGGCCGGGGGTGTCGATCAGGTTCAGGATGTAATCTTTGCCGTCCTGGGCCTTGTAGTTCATGCGGGCGGCCTGGAGCTTGATGGTGATACCCCGTTCCCGCTCCAGATCCATGTTGTCGAGGAACTGCTCTTTCATTTCGCGGTCGCTGACGGTGCCAGTGCGATGTAAAAGCCGATCCGCGAGGGTCGATTTGCCGTGGTCGATGTGGGCAATAATCGAAAAGTTACGAATCTGAGAGACGGGAACCTCTGTCATAAAAGGCGTACCAGGGGAATGAGGGATTCTGTAGGCTTTACCTATTGTAATGGTATCTTCCCGTCCTTCGCTGCTGGGCTGAGTGGGGTAATCTTGAAGGGTGCATGAACGTTCTATGGCAGCCCACGGATGAACGAAACTATGGAAGATGTTGCAACCCCCGTTACCCCAGGCCCCGATGGGAAAGTCGAGCTGTCGGTGCAGATCGACCGAGAATTGCTCGACCAAGTGAAGCACCTGACCCCCGACCCGGCCAAGGTGATTGAAGTGGCTCTGCGGCAATGGCTGCGAGGAGATCGGCGCTCAGAAGATGACCTGGTACGCACCCTGCCCCGCAACCCCACGGTGCCCCCCAAAGGCGAGTGGAACGACTAGCCTTTCCTTGCTCCAAAAGCCCAGCTCCCAATCCCCACAAACCCCGATCCCAACTCCGCTGGATGTGGCTAAGCTTGATGTTGTGGTGGCCCTGCCCTGAACCGCGATGAGCGTTGATCCCCAACCCCCGGTTTTTCCTCCTGCCGATCCATCGGTTTCTCCCCCGGTGGAGAGTGCTGCTGTGGGGCCAGTGTGGTTATTGGTGCTCAGCCCCATGGGGGCCGTCATCTCCATACAAGCCTTGGCTGGGGGCGAGATACCGACCACGCTAGCCGCAAGCTGGGTTGGTCGTCCCCTGATTGAGATGGTCGCCTTTGACCGAGTAGATGCCTTTGCGGCGGCGCTGGCCACCCTGCAAAGCCAAGGTGCCCCGCTGCCCTGGGTAGGGCCATGGGCGGGGCGCTGCCCGCTAGGAGCCCACAGCCTAGAGGCTACCTGGGTGTTTCAGCCTCTGCTGGCCCCCGCTGGCCAGCCCCGACGGGTTGCCGCTACGGCCTACTGGACGGTATCCCCGCTGTGGTCAGAGATTTTGGCCCCCTGCCCTCCCCCCGATCCAGCAGAGGCCATCCATGCCAATTCCCTGGCTCAGTTCCAAGCCTATGCCCCTCGGCTGAACCAAATTACCCGCAATGTGCGCTGGACGCTCAATTTAGAGACCATTCAGCAGCAGACCGTGGAGGGACTGGGGGCACTGTTCCGGGCAGATCGCTGCTTGATTTGTGCCCTCGACCCAGCCTCTTCCTTGGCCCAGGTGGTGGCCGAATATATCCAGTCGCCCGATGGGCCTCGGTGGTTGGGGCAACCCCTGCCCAAGAGCGAACGGGGGCACCTGGAACGGGCGGCCCAGTATGCCGGAGCGGTGCTGTCTCCCGTTGACCCCAGCCAGGTGCCTGTCGCCAGCCCCGTTCATTCCCCTGGCCAGCCCTCGGCGGTGGTGGTCGCCACCCGCTACCAAAGCCAAATCAACGGGTTTATTCTGCTCTACGACTGGGGTGGCCGCCAGTGGACAGGGGTAGAACTTGGCCTCATTACCGACCTCGCCGACCAGGTGGGTACCGCCGTAGCCCATGCCCAGCGCTTTGCCGAAAGCCATGCCCTAGCGATTAAACTGCAACAGGCCAACGCGAGTTTATTAGAAAAGCAGCAGGAATTTCAGGAGGCCCAGCGGCAGGCGGAGGAGGCTCGTCAGCAGGCGGAGGAAGCCTCGCGGCTGAAAAGCGAATTTTTGGCCAATACCTCCCACGAACTCAGAACTCCCCTCAACGGCATCATTGGCTTTCTGAAGCTCGTGCTAGACGGCATGGCCGACGACCCCGAAGAACAGCAGGAATTTTTGCAGGAGGCCCACAAGTCTGCCATTCACCTGCTAGAGCTGATTAACGATGTGCTAGATATTGCCAAAATTGAAGCGGGCAAAATGCAGATCGAAATGCGGCCTGTCAACCTCAAGGAACTGCTGGCCAATGTAGAAAACTTTGCCCGCCCCATGGCCGAACACAAGGGCCTAGAATTTAATATTCTCCTCCCCGCTACCCGCGACGAAATTACCCTCAACGGCAACTATCAACGGCTGTTGCAGGTGCTGCTAAACCTGGTGGGCAACGCCGTAAAATTTACCCATGAAGGCAGTATTACCATCCAGTCCGAGGTCAAACCCCATAAAGTAGACTATGACGGCACCACCTGGCCGGGGACGGTAAAAATTAGCGTGATGGATACTGGCATTGGCGTCTCCCTCGAAAAGCAGGATCGCCTATTCCAGTCCTTTAGTCAGGTGGATGGTGAACGCACTCGGCAGTACGGGGGCACCGGGCTGGGGCTCGCCATTTCCCAGCGCCTAGTCGAAGCCATGGGCGGCACGGTTCATTTTATTAGTATGGGAGAGGGGCTGGGTTCTACCGTGGCCTTCACAGCCCTGCTCTACCAAGCCCCCGTGATGATTGATAAAGACCCGGTCTATCCCACCAGTTAAGGGCTGCTTCCCATGGCGCATTCTCACCCGGCCCCACCGCCAACCGACCTCACCCAGGAGACCCTGAAGGCCCTTGCGGCCTTGGCCCAAGGAGGCCTGCAAGCGGTAGATGACGCCGTGGCCCAGGCAGGCAACGGGGTGATGATGCCGTTGCAGCCCTGGCTAGAACCCTTCACCGACAGCGTGGGGCAGGTAATCGCCCCTGTGGCCACCCATCCCCTGGTTGAGGGGATGACATCTCTGCCGGGGCTGAGCTGGCTGTTGGCCGCCCTGGGCCAAGTGAACGTCAACCAAGTGCGCCAGAGCATTGACTACCTGCGTCACGCCGATCCCCAGGCCAGCCCCCGCACCCTGGCCCAGCAGGTCATGGCCGACACCGCTCTCAAGGCCGCCGGGGTCAGCCTGGTCTCTAACGTTGCGCCCCCGCTCACCCTACTGTTGTCGCTGATGGATGTGGGTGCTGTCGCCGCCTTGCAGGCCCAGATGATCTACCGCATTGCCGCCCTCTACGGCTATTCTCCGGAGGACAGGACGCGGCGGGGCGAAGTGCTGACGATTTGGATGATCTCGGCCTCGGCGTCGGGCCTGGTGAAATCGGGGTTGGGCCTGCTCAATCCGGTTCCCCTGGTGGGGGCGGCGGTGGATGTGGCCACAGACACCGCGCTCATTTATACCGTAGGCTACTGGGCCTGCCGCTACTACGAAACCAAGCTTGCCTCCCCCACTGAAATTTCCCTGTGAACCACCCCCTGGGCCTTCCCCTACCAAAAGGCAACGGCCAGATGCACCGAGGTCTCCACGGTTTGCTGGGGGGCAACCAGCAGGAGGCTATCGCCGCTATTGAGGGCATTGCGGGGAGCTGTCCAGGGTTCTAGACAGTAGTAGTCTTTGCCCTGCACCGTCCAGAAAACAAGGCGAGTATAGGCTTCACTCCAGGACAGGGTGAGCCGTCGGCGCAGGTGGCGGTCGGTCACGGTGGCAGCCTTTGCCGTGAGGTTCTGGAAGGCGAGGTCAATTTCGGGCTGGCTAAAATCAAACTGGCCCCCAAAGGACTCTACCTGGCCCGTCAGATGGTTTTGGAACTCAGTGGCAGGAACTTCAAACTCAAGCTGGTGCTTATCGCTGACCTGGAAATAGGGGTGCAGCCCAGTAGAGAAGGGCATAGCGCGGTCGGATAGGTTGGTGAACTGCTGCTGGAGTTCTAGCCGATGGCCCCGCAGGATAAAGGTAAACGACAGCTTGAAGGCAAAGGGATACTGGGCTAGGGTGTCGGCAGAACTGCTCAGTTCCAGGGTGAGGCTAGCCGCGTTAGTGGTGGCTTGCCCAGTGGCCTGCCAGGGCAGATCGCGGGCAAAGCCGTGCTGCTTGAGATGGTAGGTCTGGCTATCAAGGCTGTACTGGTTATCGGGCAGATTGCCGCAAATGGGAAACAGGATAGGGATGCCGCCCCGAACCGACAGCGCCGGATCGGCAAAGCGGGCCTCATCAAAGTACAAAATCTCCTGGCCCTCCACCCGCCAACGGGTGACAAGGCCCCCTCGCTGAGGCACCAGTTCGAGCTGAGACGACGTCTCTAAATCCGACAGCAGATACGTGGAAGTTGGGCCAGCTTTTAGGGCAACGGCAAACACGGGGCACCTCAGGATGTCGATGCCTAGACGTTACCACAAGCCTAGGGCTATCCCTCATCGGAGAACAAACTTAGGCCAGAGGCATCGCCCGCGCGATCTGGCTCGAAGGGAGTTACGCCTAGACCCATCCTAGGCGTTTTGCCTATAAACCTTGCCTATAAATATGTTTTCAAATACGTTTTCTACAAAGTGAGACTCACCACCTTTACCGCTGCCTCTTAGGCCCCTGTCTCCAAAATTTTTGGCGGGGTTTCGGTGGAGTGGGCCTTCAGGGAATGGCCTGTCGATAGTTCAGAATTGGGCCTCATTTCTGCAGAAGTAACCCCATCAAGCGCCAGGGAAAGCTGTTCACTACTATCGTCATCGGCGGATGGCGCAGCGTCTTCTCTCGGAGCAGTGGCGGCGGATTCCTCCTTCTCTAGCCAGGGAGAATCGAAGTGGTGCCAGGGCAAAATGGGGTCGTTGGGTAAGCTTTCGGTGAGCACCGTGATGTTGTTGGTGTCGGGTTTGGGCAAAGCGACCCGCTTTTCCGCTACCGGATCTCCCGGATCATGACTTCCCGTATTAGATTCCGTGGACTCCACTGCATAGGCGTCAGCCCGCTTGGGCGTAACCTCAAAGGCTGGGTGGCTGTCGGTTAGATCAGAGGAGACCATAGGCGAGACCCTAAATCAACGAACGATAACGTTCTAGAGCATCGGGGCTTGTAAATTCTTGGTAACATAAACCGCAACGATGTTGATCAGCATAATAGCAGTTGTCGCCCAGATGGTGTAGGCAGCGTATTTTAGCCCTTGGGAGACATCCTCTAGGCGCTGTTTATTGGCATTATAGGTTTCCGCTAAATTGACCAGCATTTGCAGTTGATAATCTTGGGAACTCAGGGCTAGGTAGCGCTCTAAAAATGTGCTGTCTTCTAAGTTGGGCGTAACGGCGACTTGGCGAGGCAAAAATGCTCGCATCAGCAGGGAGAAACTAATTAAAAATCCTAATATTTCCGCTAGGCTAAACAGATTTCCACTCACTAGAAGACGCGAGATACTCAAACTAGTGAGCAGAGCACTATTTGCCACAAATAAAATATTGAGTTTTGTGGTCAGTAGCTGACTTTGTTCGGTTTGCTCTCGCAGTACCATTCGGACATCTTGGGTGGCTAAGCCCAGGGTCATCGGAGAAATCTCCGGCAGTTTGGGCTCTGGCTCATCCACAGGCAACGTCAGCTGCACGTCTAGGGAATCTGTTTCTCGATCATGCAGCTCGGCCCCCCCATGGCTGATGGTTGCCGCCGTAGGTTCTGGGGATCGCCGGGGGCGCGGCGGCGCTGGGTCGGGGAGCGGCTGGGTCAAGGCCGCCAATCCTGCCTGGGGGCCGACCTCCAGAGGGCGCGGCCCAGCGCTTGCAAGCCCTGGGGCCGCAGGGGGTACAGTCACAGATTCTGGCGAAGGAAGTCTGGGAAAAAGCGAAAAACGGGTGCGATAGCCTGAAGCGAGGTTGGGCACCCAAGCTGTGGTAAGCATGGTGACTCTTGTGGGCGGGGTTCCATGAACCGCTACTTCAATGGTAGTCAGGATTTCAGGGATTGAGTACGGTATTTGTGCGCGATGGTAGCCCACGCCGCCATTGGGTTTTAATGGGGCCACCTTTCAGCAGGGCTATACCTTAAGGCCGCATTTTAGCGGGGGCATGGGGCCAGGCTGACCGCTGCTGTTAGCGCAACGCCCATGGGCACCCTGGCAACCCGTTGGGTTAAGGAGTCATCATGGGCGCTGACGGGATGAACCGAGCGCCTAGCGACCGTTAATTTGGTCGCCGATGCGCTGGTAGAGATCGGGATCTTGGTCAGAGAGGTCGAGGATTTCGTTGAACCGATCAACCGAAATGCCCGCCTTTTCAATGGCCTTAACCATAGTCTCTTCGGCCTCCTGGCGGAGGATGGTGATGCGCTCAATCACGCCATCAAAGGTGGCTGCTGTGGCGGCATCGGCGGGGGGCTCGTTATCGGCGAGGGCTTTGTCAGCAAGGTCGTTAAAGGCTTCTACGGTGAATCCAGCGCCCTCAACGGCCTCGGCCATTTTAGTCTCTGCTTCGTCCCGAATGGCTTGGATCGACTGGTAGGCTTTGGCAAAGGCTTTCACTTCCCCGGTGGGGACGGCGGCGGCAACGGAGGGCAACGGAGGCGTGAGGGCCGCAGGGAGGCTAGGCCAGCCGATAGCCTGGGCCGAACTGGGATAGCCGCCCAGACTGAGGGCAACGCCCAAGACTAGCGCAAGAAACAGTCTAACCATGGTGTCAATATCCTTAGCGGTGGTGGTGCAGGCGGGGCAAGGGTTCGTGATGGGGTCAGTGCGGCTGCCCCTGGTTGCGGGGAGAACTCCTCCGGCAGGAGGACTGTGTCAGCCTAGCGTAAAGCTAGGGAGATGGCGATCTGTGCGGAGACTATGGCGGGGTATCGGGCCATGCCAGCCCCGATGCCGCCCGCTAGCCGTCTGACCAGGCTGCATTTCCAACATTGCAGCCCCAGCCCCCATAGGCCAACACCCTGGGCTGTTGCCCCCGGTGTAGGCTGAAACACCGTGGCCAAGGGAGCCTAGGGTGCCGAAGCGGCGAGTCTAACTTTAGGAGCGAGTGATGCGCCAGAGGAGGAACTGCTGGCTGGGTTCAATGCCCACACCGCCCACGCCATCCTGGGCGAAGACAAAGTCTTTATTTTGCCAGAGGGGCACGTAGGGCACTTCTTCCACCATCATGGTTTGCAGGTCGTCAATGATGGCTTGACGGGCGGCGGGGTCTTGCTCAGCCCGCTGTTGGGCAATCAGGGCGTTGGCCTCGGCGCTGTAGAAAAAGGAGCCATTCGCCTGGGACGCCCCCTCCTCACAGCCTGCCTCCACGCTGCCCGTCTCGCACCCTAGGAAGGGCTGGATGAACGTATCCGGGTCGTAGAAGTCGGGGTACCAGTTGGAGAGGATGATTGGATAAATGCCCTGGCCCACGTTTTGCCACAGGGTTGCCCCCTCCGTGTTTTGAATATCCACTGTCACCAGCCCCGGCAGGGCCGTTTCGATGGATTCTTTGAGGGTATTGGCCACAATGCTGCGGATAGTGGAAGCGGAGGGATACCAGATCTCCACGGTGAGGGGGTTAGCTTCCGAAAACCCGGCCTCGGTCAGCAGTTCGCGAGCTTTGTCAAAGTTGCCGTCGCCTAGGGCGTCTTGAAACACGGGCTGAGACACCGCAAAGCTGGGGGGAATCAGGCTATACAGCGGCTCTGCCTGCCCTTGGAAGACGCGGTTGTTCAGCAGGGGCCGATCGACCATGGCGGCGATGGCCTGCCGCACCCGCACATCATCGAGGGGCTCAATGCGCCGATTGAGGGACATGTAGTTGATCACGTTAGTGCCGCCCTCAATCACCTGCCAACCGCCAGCGTCAGCCTCCCGTTGCAGAGTAGCAATTTGTTCGGGGTCGAGGGTTTGGTAGGCCACATCTAGGCCACCGGTGCGAAAGGTGTTGTAGAGGTTGGCAGGGCTGGTGAAAATTTGGATGTCGATGCCCTGGTTGGCCGGAACCTCGCCCCAGTAGTCTTCGTTGACGTCTAGCTTGATGGCATCGCTGGCAAAGCTGGCAAGTTTGTAGGGGCCGCTACCCACAAAGGTATTGGGGTTAAACTGGCCCGATCCAATTTCGTAGCTGGCGGGGGAAACGGGGGTAATGCCTGAAAAACTCAGCAGGGCTGGAAAGGCCGCAAAGGGCGAACTGAGGGTAATGGTGAGTTCATAGTCCCCGGTTGCCTCCACAGACTGAATTTTGTCCGACAGCAGGTAGGCCGGACGGCCACCATTTTCCATAAACCGCCGGATGGAAAAGACCATCACCTCGGCGGTGAAGGGGGTGCCATCGTGGAGGGTGACATCCTGGCGCAGGGGGATGGTATAGGTGAGGCCATCCTCGCTGATGGCGGGCATATCCGTGGCCAGTTGGGGTACCAAGTCGGTGGTGCCGGGGGTGTAGGTGTAAAGCCGATCCCCTAGGTTAAACAGCAAAATGCCGGGGAAGGTTTCGTAGGCGTCAGCGGGGTCGAGGGTGCGGGCAGTGAGGGTTGTACCCAGGGCAATACGCCCGTTACTCGATCCTGAGGTGGGGGCATTGGCGGCGGGTTGGTTGTTCCCGGCACAGCCTAGGGCAACGCCTAAACATAGGCTAAACAGCGCCACAAACTGAAGGGTACGTCGCCCAAACCGCCGTCGTCCCATCGTCCATCGTGATAAACCGCGCCATCGAGAGGCCAAATCAACCATAGTTCTCCCCAGTCCAAAGTAGTAAGCAGTGACAGTCAGCCGATCTTGAGGGATCAAATCCAAGATCCACCCAGGGGGCGTTCCTCCTGGCGGGTTGGCCCTAGGGCAGCTTGGCGTTGACCATCGTTGTCGGAACACCGTTTATTGTGGATCATCGGCTGCGCCTTTAGGGCGTGTCATCGATTTAGGTAACAGTGAGGAGGTGACAGTTTATTTGCTTCGTACTCATGCCAACCCGACGCTATGCCCTACGTGACGACCAGTGGGAATGTATCCAGGATCTCTTGCCCGGTATGATTGACAGCACTATCGTCCGCGCCCACCAGCATAGTGCTGGGGCAAAAGGGGAGATGCCAAGGCCCAGTGCATCGGGCGCAGCAAAGGGGAATTAAGCATCAAAATCCATGCCACCTGCGATGCCTTGGGCAATCCGACGGGGTTTCATCTGCCCCCCGGACAAGCCTGGGACCTCGATGGGGCGGATGTTCTGTTGGCCGATTTCCCACCGACACCGTGTTTGCCGATAAGGGCTATGACGCCGACAAACGGGTGATTGAACCGCTCGAAGCCCAAGGCAACACGGTGGTGATTCCACCCAAACGCAACCGCAAGACACCCCGGAAGGATGACCGAGACTTGTACAAGGCTCGTCACCTGATTGAGAATTTCTTGGCCAAACTCCAACAGTACCGAGCCATTGCCACCCGCTATGACAAACTGGCCGAGACCTTTCTCTGCGCTATTTACATGGCTGCTTGCGTCCTCTGGCTTATTTGATGACACACCCTAGGGCTTTACGGAAAGCAGTTGCTTGCTGGGCGAGGGCGGTAGCCATCTGGGCTGGATCTGGCTGAGGAAGAAATTCTGATCGTGGCGATATTGTTTACCGAAGGGATGGGTATGCTCAAAGAAGTGTGACGATCACTCCCAACCCTCTACGAGGTGAACCATGAACTCCTCCATAGTCCAGCAGGCTAGGCAGGGCGACGCGGCAGCTATCGCCCACCTCATGAATGAAGCGTTTCAGGTAAAAGGGATGACTGTCTACTGCGAGCGCCAGGATAGTTGCTTGCAGATCTGGCTAACCAGTCCATCGGTTCCTGCGCCTACTCCCACCATCAACTACCTGCGGCGCGGGCTAAAACGGCTCCAGGTCAGAGATATCCATAGTCTTCAGGTCTATGCCTACACCCCGGATCCGTCCATTCCGGGCTGGGGTACCGAGGTTTCCTTAGCTGAGGAGGACGGTGAGGTACAAACGTTTCCCATCATGGCTCCTACTGCATCAGACCATGATTTGGGGGAGGACGCCCCACAGGCTGCCACCGATCCAGCTGTACCAATCATCGAAGCCGAAGCGGTGTCGCCGACCGTTCCACCCGAAGCAGCCACTACCGTCCCCGATCCTACGCTACCTGCCGAGGCTGAGGCCATCACTGACGGGACTGAGGCCATCGCCGCTTCCCAGGACGATCATCCCATGGCTGCCCAATATGCCTTTCTGGAACTCGCATCAGGAACTCCGCTTAAAGCCGCATCAGACCAATACTTTAAGCTCAAGGCCTTGGCCCTCAAATACGGCGACCGCACCAGGGTCGAAGAGCTGAAAAAAGCATTCTACGCCCTTAAAGACTACTGGGAGCACAGCCCTAAGCCCGCTGCTGCTACAACGGCAACTCCCTCAGCCCCAGAGGCGTCGGAGCAGGCGGCTACAGAAGCCCCAGAGGACGAGAGTGTGGTAAACCAACTGGAAACGCTGCTTCGCCAGCAAAGAATTTCAGCCCAGGTGGCCCTGCAAGAGGGGGAACTCCGAGTTTCTTGGCTAGCTGTGCGGGTGGTGAATTCTGAAGAGGTGGCCGAGCAACTGCACTTCTTTTTGCGTAGCCAAGGCCCCGATAAGCTCAGCCAGTCAGGCATTCAGTCCCTAACGGTCTCTAGCCTCACACGGGACAACGCCGTTGTTTGGCAGACGAGCTTTCCACTAGAACAGAGCCCAGCTACCAGAGATCCAGTGAGCAACATTCGTAGAAAAGTCTCTCTGGGCCTCAAACGCTAGCGATGGGCGGTTAATGCCGCCAATGGTAGTCGGGCTTGGCGTACCACCAACCCCACGGGGCCAGCACCCTCCCAATACCAAATCCGAATCCCAAATCCGAATCTCATAACCCCGATTGCCAAAGAGTAGGATTGTAGGGTAGTCGGGGTGCTAGCCCTGTCTGGAAATACTCTGACCGCTTTGGTTCGCCGCAAGGCATCCCAGGGGAATCAGAGTTAGCCAGGTAGGATTTTGTGCAAGATGTTCACCTTGGACTTGCTGCTTCCGGTGCCAGCGTTTAGCATGGCTTCAATCATTTTTTGAAACCTTTTTACGACCCGTTATTACCCAGGGGTGCAGCCGTCCGGTTGGGCCTAGTTAGGGCATCGTGCAATCAGCCCTCTGCCCTAATCCCTACTTCCCACTCCCCATCACAAACCCCTTTGAGTTCAAGATTTCGCCATGTCCTACAGCTTTGATATCGTCGGCGTTGCTCCGGTGCTTGATTTTTTCACCCACCAGCAGCGGATGGAAACCACACCCCAGCGCAGTCAAGCCTTTTTGGGCAGTACGGTTTGCACCTTGGATGCCTTCATCAGCGCCACGGAGGTCGTCCACCGCAAGCCCGACTGGGATTGGGACGAGATTGTCAGCAAAATTGTGGAATTTTGGCTGCACCAGGAAGAGGACGTGCGCCACTGGAAGCAGCAGTTTGACACCGCCCAAGGCCAAGACAAGCTGCTGGTGGGCCGAGTGGTGAACTACAGCCGCCTGCGCCAGGAGTTTGAGGGGCTGTTTGATGGCTAGCGGGCGGCGAACTGGGCGAGATCGTGCCAAAATATAGGCTAACTTGCGCGTCTAGTCTTCCAGGGCACCCTTGATCAGGCTACTTCTTAAGATCCAAGAACTGTTCCTTCGCTGGTGGGGCGACTTCACCCTACAAACCCGGCTGATGGCGGGGGCGACGTTGGTGGTGTCGCTGATTACCAGCGGCCTCACCTTTTGGGCAGTGAACACGATTCAGTACGATGCGCGGCTGAACGACACCCGCTTTGCCCGCGACTTGGGCCTTTTGCTGGCGGCGAACGTGGCCCCCCTGGTCAACGAAACCGACCGCACGGAGTTGGCCCGGTTCTCCTACAGCTTCTACCAAAGCACCTCCAGCGTGCGGTACATGCTCTACGCCGACGAGAACGGCGACATTTTCTTTGGCATTCCCTTCTCCGAAGCGGCGGTGCAAAATTCCCTCACCCTGCGGCGGCGGATGCAGTTGCCAGAGGGCTACGCCGAAACCACCGACCGTCCCCTGGTGCGCCAGCATCTCACGCCCGCCGGGGAAGTGACCGATGTGTTTGTGCCCATGAACTACAACGGCAAGCACCTGGGCGTGTTGGCCCTGGGCATCAACCCCAACCCGACCGTCGTGGCTTCCTCTCATCTGACGCGGGATGTCACCATTGCGGTGTTTGTCTCCATTTGGGTGATGGTGATTTTAGGCGCGGTGTTCAATGCCCTCACCATTACCCAGCCCATCAAAGAACTGCTATTGGGCGTAAAAAACATCGCCGCCGGAAACTTTAAGCAGCGCATCGACCTGCCCTTGGGTGGGGAACTGGGCGAGTTGATCTACAGCTTCAACGACATGGCCGAGCGCCTAGAGCGCTACGAAGAGCAGAATATTGAAGAACTCACTGCCGAAAAGGCCAAGCTGGAAACTCTGGTTTCTACCATTGCCGATGGCGCGATTTTGCTGGATAGCGACATGCACGCGGTGCTGGTGAACCCCACCGCCCGCCGCCTATTTGGCTGGGACAACCAAACTCTGGATGGGGCGAATATTTTGGAACACCTGCCCAGCCCGGTGCGGGTGCAACTGACACGGCCCCTATTCCAGGCCGTCCAGGGCGAGGCCGAGGCGATGGAGTTTCGCATTCCCCTGACGGAACCCAGCCACCGCACCCTGCGAATTTTGCTGAATACGGTGCTGGATCAGGCCAAGGAAAACGTCAAAGGGCTGGCGATTACCATCCAAGACATCAC
Source organism: Leptolyngbya sp. BL0902 (assembly GCF_016403105.1). Taxonomy (NCBI): domain Bacteria; kingdom Bacillati; phylum Cyanobacteriota; class Cyanophyceae; order Leptolyngbyales; family Leptolyngbyaceae; genus Leptolyngbya; species Leptolyngbya sp. BL0902. The sequence goes on along the minus strand of NZ_CP046155.1, from coordinate 2,472,675 downwards.
CCGCGAAGCCGCCCTCAACGAGGCCAAGGCACAATTTATTAGCAACGTCTCCCACGAATTGCGGACGCCGCTGTTTAACATCAAGTCCTTTATCGAAACTCTGCACGAATACGGCGAAGACCTGAGCGACACCGAGCGCAAGGAATTCCTCGAAACCGCCAACCACGAAACCGACCGCCTCACCCGCCTGGTCAACGACGTGCTGGATCTGTCGCGCCTGGAATCCAGCCGTCAGTACGTCATCGACGCGGTGGACATTGTGCAGCCCATCGAGCAAACCCTCCGCACCCACCGCCTCCACGCCAGAGACAAGCAAATTGAGCTGCGACAAGAGGTGGAACCCAACCTGCCCCCGGTGCTGGGCAACTACGACCTACTGCTGCAAGTGTTCACTAACCTGGTGGGCAATGCCCTGAAATTCACCGAACCCGGTGGCCAAGTTACCCTCCGCGCCCACCGTGTGCCCTGCCAAACCCAGGACGGTAGCGCCGACGAGACCCAAGCCGACTGCATCCGTGTGGAGGTGGCCGACACCGGAATCGGCATTGCCCCGGAAGATCAGCAGGCGATTTTTGACCGATTCTTCCGGGTGGAAAACCGCGTCCACACCCTGGAGGGAACCGGACTGGGGCTATCCATCGTCAAAAACATCATCGAAAAACACAACAGCCAGGTTCACCTCGACAGCGAAGTCGGCGTTGGCACCACCTTCTGGTTTGACCTCGCCATCCAACCCACGGCAGACGAGCCATCCAATCTAGCCCAGGCCGCTGATGCCGCCGAAGCCGATCCCTCAGCCCAAACCGTCCTCAGCGCCAATTAATTCCCTGTTTCGGCCTAGTTATGACCCCATCCCCCTCCTATCCGACCCCAGCGGTCTCATCCTCTGAGGTACCCGTTGCCGTGCCATCCCCTCCTGATCTGACCCAAGCCGTTCATCCCCACGATCACGGGCCTCACGATCACGGGCATGAAGACCATCGCCATCGTCACGGGCATTCCCACGGACACCACCACGGGCATCATCATGGCGAAGGTGGCCATAGCCACGTCCACGGAGCCATTGACCCCGAAATTGCCGCCTCGGAGCAGGGGCTTTGGGCGGTGAAATGGTCGCTGGTGGGTCTGGTGATTACAGCCGTCCTGCAAGCGGGAGTCTTCTGGCTCTCCGGCAGCGTGGCCCTACTGGCGGATCTGATCCACAACATCGGCGATGCCCTGACGGCCCTGCCCTTGGGGGTGGCGTTTTTAATTTCCCGCCGTCAACCCACCCAGCGCTTTGCCTACGGCTTTGGGCGACTGGAGGATTTGGCGGGACTGGCTATTGTCGGCGTCGTGCTGATTAGCGCCATCATCACCGCCTACGAATCCATCGAGCGCTTTTACCATCCCGAACCCCTCAGCCATCTAGGAGCCTTGGCGGCGGCGGCCTTAGTCGGTTTTGTGGGCAACGAACTGGTGGCCCTGTTTCGGATGCGGGTGGGCCGACGGATCAACAGTGCCGCCCTGATCGCCGATGGTCAACACGCCATGGCCGACGGGCTGGTAAGTTTGGCAGTGTTGCTAAGCGCCATCGGGGTGAGCCTGGGCTATCCCTGGGCCGACCCGGTGATTGGCCTGGTGATTACCGCCGTGCTGCTGAAAATTGTCTGGGAATCGGGCCAAACTGTTTTTAGCCGTTTGCTGGATGGCGTAGAGCCGGAATTTTTGGAGGCGGTGGATCACGCCCTGGATCACGTCCCGGCGGTGCAGGGATCGGAAACCCTCAAAGCCCGTTGGTTGGGCCATCGGCTGTACGTGGAACTGGATGTGGCCCTAGACCCCGAACTCTCCCTTGCCGCTAGCCAAACCGTTGTCACTGAGGTTGAAACCGCCCTGAAGCAGCAGCTTCCTTACCTGGGCTGGGTGAGGGTGCGCGGCGTTCCGGCCACCCCCAATCAATCCTCCCCGAATCGGTTGGACAGTGGCACACTAGAAACCGACGCCCCTGTTTAGAAGGATCTGTAATGGCCATCGACGATTCCCTGCTAGAGCTAATTTTTAGCGGTGCCAACCTGTTTGTGCTGCCCTTCTGGACGCTGATGGTGCTGGTGCCCAACGCCAAGCTCACCCGCACGATTATGGCCTCCCTATGGCCCATCGCCGCCCTGGCCAGCCTATACCTGTTCCTGTTTGTGGCCAGCTTCGGTAATGTGGAGGGCATCGAAGCCTTTTCTGACCCCAACCTGAAACTGGCGGACTTAGCCAACCTCTTCGCCACTCCCTTCATCACCGCCACGGGCTGGGTACATTTCCTTGCTTTCGACCTGTTTGTGGGCCGTTGGATCTACCTGCAAGGCCAGGAAACCGGAGTGTTCACCCGCCATTCCCTGGCGCTGGCCCTATTTGCGGGGCCGATGGGGTTGTTATCTCACCTGGTTACGACCGCCATCTGGCAGCGCCTAGCCAAGCCCGCCGCTGAAAATCCAACGTCTCCGGTGGCCTAGCCCCGATGGGGACGGCTTTCCTAGGGGGCGAGTGTGGAGCCCGTGGCGATGATGCTTGACCAAACCCAGACTCCCTTTTTGAGTGCGTTACAGATCTGTGCCCAGCGGCCCCAGGCGGCGTTCTATACCCCTGGACACAAGCGGGGGCAAGGCGCACCAGCCCGATTACGTGACCTGTTAGGGGAAGCCGCTCTACGGGCCGATTTGCCAGAACTGACGGAGCTAGATAACCTGTTCGCACCAGAAGGCGCGATCTTACAGGCCCAAGCCCTGGCGGCAGCGGCTTTTGGGGCAGAGCAAACCTACTTTCTGGCCAATGGATCCACCTGTGGCCTGGAGGCGGCAATTTTGGCGGTCTGCAATCCGGGGGACAAGATTTTGGTGCCGCGCAATGCCCACCGATCTGTCGTGGCGGGGCTGGTGCTGGCGGGGGCACGGCCTGTGTTTGTGGAGCCAGAGTATGCCCCAGATTTAGGTCTGGCCCTGGGCCTCCCAGCAGGAACCGTTGCCGAGGCCCTAGCCCATCACCCAGACGCTAGGGCGGTGCTGGTGGTGTCGCCCACCTACCACGGCATGACCTCTGACCTAGAGGCCATCGCCGCCATCGCCCACCGCCACAGCATTCCCCTACTGGTAGACGAAGCCCACGGCCCCCATTTCGCCTTCCATCCCGATCTGCCTGCCCCCGCCCTGCATCAGGGGGCCGATCTGGTGGTGCAGTCTACCCACAAGGTGCTGTCCGCCCTCAGCCAAGCTTCCATGCTCCATGTTCAGGGCAACCGCATTGATCGGGATCGGCTACAGGCGGCGCTACAACTCACCCAGTCCACCAGCCCCAATTCGCTGCTGCTGGCGTCCTTGGATGCCGCCCGCTACCAGATGGCCACCGAGGGCAAGGCGCTGCTCTCGAACACCCTAGCCCTGGCCCAAACCCTGCGGGAGCAGTTGGCAATGCTGCCGGGGCTGCGGGTGATTGCTCCCCAGGATGTGGCGGCCTATGCCAGCGTTCGGGATCTAGACTTGACCCGCACTACCGTGGATGTGGCGGCTTTGGGAATCACAGGGCTGGAGGCCGACGAAATTCTCAACGATACCCTGGGCGTCACCGTGGAACTGCCAGAACTGCGCCACCTTACCCTAGTGGTCAGCCTGGGCAACACCACTGCCGACGGGGATCACTGCATCGAAGGGTTTCGCCAACTGGTCGCCCGGTGTGGTTCTGCCTCGCTTGCTTCTCCGACCATTGCCGCCTCATCCCCCGATATCCTGCCCTCGTCCGGCCCAACCTTCCCCTCCCCGCCCTTTACCCTGCCGCCCCTATCGCCACGGGAGGCGTTTTTTGCCCCCACCGTCACCCTGCCTGCCGCCGAAGCCCTGGGCCACCTCAGTGCCGAAACCCTGTCCGCCTATCCCCCCGGTATTCCGACCGTGATGGCCGGGGAGGAAATCACCGCCGCCGCCTTGGCCCATCTCGCTACCGTGGCCCAGCAGGGAGGATACGTGACCGGAGCTAGCGACCCCACCCTCCACACCCTCAAGGTGATTCGTACTCCAACGCCCCAGGGATAACGATTTGGCCTGGGGTGGGCCAGGGTCTAATCGGGATCCTAGGCGCGACCGCTGGAGGGCGGAAGCAAAAACTCTGAAAAAATCCTTTACAAAGTGACCGCCGTTTCTGAGCATAGAAGAGGTCTTACCGTTTTCATGTTAGGAGCCCGTATCTGTGGAACGCACCTTTTTGATGATTAAGCCCGACGGCGTACAGCGCGGTCTGGTCAGCGAGATTATTGGTCGGTTTGAGAAAAAGGGCTTTACCCTGGTGGGGATGAAGTTCATGGCCGTGCCCCGCGAACTGGCGGAAAAGCACTACGGCGTTCACCGGGAACGGCCCTTCTTTGCCGGATTGGTGGACTTCATCACCTCTAGCCCCGTGGTGGCCATGGTGTGGGAAGGCGAAGATGTGATTGCCTCCGCCCGCAAAATCATCGGAGCCACCAAACCCCAGGAAGCCGATCCCGGCACCATCCGGGGTGATTTGGGCCTCACCGTAGGCCGGAACATCATCCACGGCTCTGACGCTCCCGACACCGCCGAGGCCGAAATTGCCCTGTGGTTCACGGCGGCGGAACTGGTGTCTTGGAAGACCAGCGCCCATTCCTGGCTCTACGAATAGGCGAGTTCAGCGGAACGCCGCGTCTCTGTTGCCCCTCACCCCTAGCCCCTCTCCCCCAGGGAGAGGGGAACCGGAGGAACTGTAACGTCCCTTTTCCACGGTGTTGACCATGCCCGACCCTCTGAACGCTGACGACCCTTCGCCGACCGACCTGTCCGACGCCGAGATTCAGCAGGACATTCGCCGGGGGCGGCCCTTTTCCCTAGCGGAGGCCATTGGCCAGGAGGCAGGCGGGTTTATGAAGGGCGAGTCTCCGGTGCCCAAGCTGGTGCAGGCCCAGGGTGAGGCGATCCAAATCCTCAAGGCCAATCTGGAGGACTTGGAGGGAGCCCTTCAGCAGGTGTTGATCCGCTGGCTGGAGGATGACACCATTCGCCTCAGCCGCCATGTAGATGAGCCCATTGAGGCCGTTAAGGATCTGTTGAGAGCGGTGCTGGCCTCCCCCGAAACCCTGTACAACCTGGTGCACCAAACCGACGTGCTGTGGGGGCGGTTGTACGATGAGCGGCCCCATTTCCAGAAACCGGGCCAAACCCCGCACCCCGACGACGAATATACCCACGAGTCCGTTCGTGCCGCCCTCATGGCCTGCCTACAACGGCTGGAAACCGTCGAGGATGCGCCCCCGGAAGCCTGATCGAAGCCTGATCAAGGCCGTCATAGAAATCTAAAGAAAATCCAAAGCTTCGCTATCTTGCGGCTTAGCTGTGGCGCTTTACAGACCAGATTGGGCATCCTAAGAACAGCCATATCTGTGAGCTTATAGCGCCAGTTCTGCCTCGCCGGACTGGCGTTTTTGTCGTTATTGCCAGGGCAAGATAGAGTCTTGAGGAAAGGAAACCAAGGAAGGGAAGGATGGCGCAGTCTTTTGCTCACGGAGGCCCCGATCACCGTCGCACCGTTCAGCGGGTGTTGTTGATTACCTTGGGTTTGAACCTAACGGTGGTCGTGCTCAAGGCCACGGTTGCCAGCCTGACGGGTTCCCTCAGCCTCATGGCGGACGCCCTCCACAGCGTAACCGACAGCGCCAACAACGTGCTGGGGTTAGCCACCAACCGCTTGGCCAACCCCGTCCCCGACCGGGATCATCCCTACGGCCACCACAAGTTTGAGGCCATTGGAGCCCTGGGCATTGCCGCCTTTTTGGGGATTGCCTGCTTTGAAATTCTCACCAGCGCCATCGAGCGTTTGTTAACCGGAAGCGATCCGGTAACGATGGGGCCAACGGCGCTGTGGGTGATGCTGGTGGTGCTAGGCATCAACATTGGGGTGGCCTTCTATGAGCGGCGGGTGGGCCTCGCCCTCAACAGCAAGATTTTGATTGCCGATGCTCGTCACACCATGAGCGATATTTGGGTGACGATTGTGGTGCTGGCGGGGCTCATCGGCATTTGGCAAGGGTTTCAATGGCTGGATGTGGCCCTGGCTTTTCCGGTGGCGCTGCTGGTGTTCAAAAGTGGCTGGACGGTGCTGCGGGAAAATCTGCCCTGGCTAGTGGATGAAATGGCCATTGCCCCGGAGGCTATCCACGCCCAGGTGATGCAGGTGCCGGGGGTGATGAACTGCCACAGCATCGCCTCACGGGGGCTGCTGGGCCGTCAGGTGTTTATTGATATGCACCTAGTGGTTAAGCCCACCACCGTAGACGCCGCCCACGCCATCACTGAAACCGTGGAAACCCACCTAGAAAAGCTCTATGGCCCTGCCCGCATCACCATTCACCTAGAGCCCCACAGCTACGAATCCGAAGAACTGACCTACTGATTCCTGGACGCATCCGCAAACTAGCCGACTAATTCCCAGACGAATCCGCAAACTGATCTACCGATTCCTGGACGAATCCAACCAACTGGCTGACTGATTCCTATGGATTTTCGTGGAATACCTTGCCCCGATGGTGAGGAGGGCACCCTAGGCGCTACAGTGAAAGCCGGATTCGCAGCTAGGGCATCCTTAACGGCTATGGGTTTCATTCAGGTTGATGGGCTGAGCAAGCGGTATCAGGTGGCGGCGAAGGAGGCGGGTCTGGGGGGAACCCTGCGGCATTTTTTCCGTCGGCAGTATCGCACTGTGGATGCGGTTAAGGGGGTCTCGTTCTCCATCGAACCGGGGGAAGTGGTGGGCTTTTTGGGCCCAAACGGAGCCGGAAAAACCACGACCCTGAAAATGCTGACGGGGCTGATCCATCCCTCTAGCGGCCAGGTGACGGTGGGCGGTCATGAACCCTTTCAGCGCAAAACGGATTTTTTGAAGACCATTACCCTGGTGATGGGCCAAAAGCAGCAGCTCTTGTGGGATTTGCCTGCCCTCGATTCCCTCCGCATCAACGCCGCCATCTATGGGCTATCGGATGCGGTGTTTCGGGAACGGGTGAACGAGCTCAGCGAAATGCTGGATCTGGGCGGCAAACTCACCCAGCCCGTCCGCAAACTCTCCCTAGGAGAGCGGATGAAGGCGGAAATGCTGGCGGCGCTGCTCCATCGGCCCCAGGTGTTGTTTTTAGATGAGCCCACCCTGGGCCTGGATGTGAACGCCCAGGTGGCGGTGCGCGATTTTCTGCGCGACTATAACCAGCGCTACCAGGCCACCATCCTGCTCACCAGCCACTACATGGCCGACATCACCGCCCTGTGCAAGCGGGTGCTGCTGATTCACCAGGGTCAGTTAATCTACGATGGCGACCTCGACGGACTGCTCAACCGCTTTGCCCCCTACCGCGAAGTGACCGTAGAACTGGCCGACCACTGCAACGCCACCCAACTGGCCGCTTATGGAGAACTGGAATCCTTGGAGGGCTGCACCGCCAGCTTCATTGTGCGCCGCGAAGCCCTCACCCAAACCGTCAGCCGCCTGCTCACCGACCTCAAGGTGCAGGATTTGACCGTCAGCGATCCTCCGGTAGAGGAGGTGATTGGCCGAGTATTTGCCAGTGGTGGCCACTAGCGGCGCGTGGTGGAAAAGTTATCAAACCAGCCGCGTTTCCAAAAGAAATAGATTTGCAATCCTGCAATAAGGGCCATTATTCCTAGGCAAAGTGCATAGCCCCAAAACCATTCCAGTTCGGGCATGTTGAAGGGGGAAGATGCGGGGTTAAAGTTCATGCCGTAGACCCCAGCAATGAAGGTAAGGGGGATAAAAATAGAGGAAATCACCGTGAGAAGCTTCATTACTTCATTCATGCGGTTGTTGATGGCTGACAGATACACATCCATCAAGCTAGAGGCAATCTCTCGGTAGTTTTCGATAATATCAACCACCTGTACGATGTGGTCGTAGACATCCTGTAAGTAAAGTTTGACCTCCTGGCTGACTAGGTCTTCGCTATCGCGAATCAGGCTGTTAATCACACTGCGCTGGGGCCAAATGTAGCGGCGCAATTTCATCAGGGCACGGCGCATTCGGTGGATGCTTTCGATGGTTTCGCGGCTGGGGTTATCGACGACTTCTTCTTCTAGGGCTTCTAGTTCTTCGCCAATAGATTCTAGAACCGGAAAAAAGCTGTCTACGATGGTATCGAGCAGGGCATAGGCGAGGTAGTCGGCCCCTTGGTTGCGGATAGCTCCGGTGCCTCGGCGGATGCGGTCGCGCACGGGCTCAAAGGAGTCCCATTCGGGTTCTTCTTGGAAGGTGACGAGAAAGTTTTGGCCCAGCACAAAGCTGACCTGCTCACTGGTGACGCGGGTGCCCGTTTCCTTGGAGCGCACCATTTGCATAATCACCAGGATTTGGTCGTCGTAAAAGTCAATTTTGGGGCGGTGGGGCACGTTCACCACGTCTTCCAACATCAGCGGGTGCAGGTAAAAGACTTGGCTGATTTGCTTCAGAATGCCTTCGCTGCCCAACCCACGGGCATCCATCCAGCTCACGGGCTGTTGCCTCACAATGGTGCGGCAGTCTTCGATGCGCTCGATGGCTTTGCTGAGGGAGCCGTTAGGGCCATAGGCCATCAGCACCAGTTCCGTGGGCAGGGCGTCTTCTGGAATATTTAGGGTGCCGGGGAGGGTGCCGGGGGCGCTGTAGTTAAACTCGACGATCTCGTCCAGGTCGTCCTCGTCGTCGCGATCTTCATCGAGGTCGGAGAGCTCTGAATCGGTGGGAGACTCCATCAAAAACTGATTGGCGTCTAGGGTGAGGGCAGATCGTCCCGGTATCCGATCCGTTGACCGAGGGTTGGCGGTAGACGGATGAGGCCGTTTAGAGTTTTTGCTGGGAATCTTGCGTTTACGAGTCATTTCCACCTCTCCTCAACCCACGGATAATGCTGGCCATACAAAGCATAAGGGCACAGCCGAAACTGCGCCCTTAGAGGCTAGGGGTTATTTAAGGAATGGCGACGGCCATGTCGGGCAGACTACATCATGCCCATGCCGCCCATGCCACCCATGCCACCCATGCCGCCCATGCCACCCATGCCGGGATCACCAGCGGGGGCCGCAGGTTCAGGAATTTCGGCCACGAGGGCTTCGGTGGTGAGCACCAAACCCGCGATGGAGGCCGCATCTTGCAGGGCAGAGCGCACGACCTTGGCGGGGTCAACAATCCCAGCCTGGATGAGGTCTTCGTAGGCTCCGGTGAGGGCGTTGTAGCCCGTGGGGAAGCCCTGGGCTTTCACCTTCTCGACGATGACGGAGCCCTCTTGGCCCGCGTTGTCGGCAATCTGGCGCAGGGGCGCTTCAATGGCCCGCTTGACGATGTCCACCCCAATGGCTTCCTCGGCGGTGAGGGAGGCTTTCACGGCATCTAGCTTGGGCGCTAGGTGCAGCAGGGTAGCCCCACCGCCAGGGACGATGCCCTCTTCCACAGCGGCCTTGGTGGCGCTGAGGGCATCTTCGATGCGAAGCTTGCGATCCTTCAGTTCGGTTTCGGTGGCGGCTCCGACCTTGATCACAGCCACACCACCCGCCAGCTTAGCCAAGCGCTCGGAGAGCTTTTCCTTGTCGTAGTCGGAATCGGTCGCCGCCAGTTCCTTGCGGATTTGGGCGATGCGCTTGTCGATGTCGGCCTTGTTGCCTGCCTCGGAAACCAGGGTGGTGGTGTCCTTGGTGATGGTCACTTTCTGCGCCACGCCCAGCATAGACAGGTCGGCGGTATCCAGGCTCAGGCCCACTTCTTCGGAAATCACTTGACCTCCGGTGAGGACGGCGATGTCCTGCATCATGGCCTTGCGGCGTTCGCCAAAGCTGGGAGCCTTCACAGCGGCCACGCTCAACACCCCACGGGCCTTGTTCACCACCAGGGTAGCCAGGGCTTCCCCTTCCAGGTCTTCGGCGATGATCAGCAGGGGCGCACCCTCACGGGCGATGCGCTCTAGCACAGGAACGAGATCCTGGATGGAGCCGATTTTCTTGTCGGTGATCAACACACGGGCGTTGTCCAGTTCCACCACCATGCGCTCTTGGTCAGTGACGAAGTAGGGGGAGATATAGCCCCGGTCGAACTGCATCCCTTCCACCACGTCCAGCTCGGTGTAGAGAGACTTGGACTCTTCCACGGTGATGACGCCGTCCTTGGTCACTTTTTCCATGGCGTCGGCGATCATGCGGCCAATTTCTTCGTCGCTGCCCGCAGAAACGGTGGCCACCTGGGCGATAGTTTCATTGCCTTCCACGGGTTTGGCCACGGCGGCGATCTCGCTCACCAGGGCGGCGACTGCTTTCTCAATGCCGCGACGCAGGCTGACGGGGTTGGTGCCAGCGGCCACGTTTTTCAAGCCTTCCTTCACCATGGCTTGGGCCAGCACGGTGGCGGTGGTGGTGCCATCCCCAGCCAAATCCTTGGTTTTGGAGGCCACTTCCTGCATCAGGCGAGCGCCTAGGTTCTCGAAGGGGTCTTCTAGCTCAACTTCTTTGGCGATGGTGATGCCATCGTTGACGATCTGGGGTGCGCCGTACTTCTTCTCTAGCACCACGTTGCGCCCCCGGGGGCCGAGGGTAATCTTAACGGCATCGGCTAGGGCATTGACGCCCTTTTCTAGGGACTGCCGCGACGCCTCATCAAAGGAAACTTTTTTTGCCATGTCCTGCTCTTTCAGCTCTCCAGAGACCAACTTAGCACTCTCTATGACCGAGTGCTAACCCGCCTAGCCTACCGTTGGAGAGTGTCGAGGGTAAGTCGCAATAACCGATCCTTCGCGGCAGACCTCACTCCAGTCCGTCCCGGAAGACCTCACCCCCAGCCCCTCTCCTCCCAGGAGAGGGGAGCCAGACGCTTTTCACAAGATTCCCTAGGGATGTATCGAATTCGGTAACAACGATGGGGACGGCCCTGGCCCGTGGCAGATTAGGACTCGAAGCTCCTAATATCCCTGTGAGGTTTTGAGATTGTGAAGCCCTTAGCTCGCTTAGCCCCCAAACAATTGACCGCCGCCCTGCTCACCTCAGCGGCCCTTGCCTCCGGTTTTGTGTTTACCCCCTTCTTCACCCCCACCGCCATGGCCCAAGAAACTGTCCTGCGTACCCTTACCGTCACCGGGCAGGGGCAAGTGTCTGTGCAAACCACCAAGGCCCAAGTTTCCCTGGGGGTGGATGTGGAGGGCACCGATGCCGCCACGGTGCAGCGGGAGGTGGCGCGACGATCCACAGCGGTGGTGGAACTGCTGCGGTCGCGCAATGTGGAAAAGCTGGAAACGACGGGGGTGCAGCTCAATCCCCGCTATAACTACGAAAACGGACGAACCGAGATGATTGGCTATACGGGCAGCAACACCGTGAGCTTTCAGGTGCCCACCGAGGCCATGGGTTCCATCCTCGATGACGCCGTCAATGTAGGGGCCAACCAAATCCGAGGAATTAGCTTTGTGGCCGATGACGCCGTCCTAGAGACAGCTCGTCAGAATGCCCTGCGGGAGGCCGTCAACGATGCCCAAACCCAGGCCAACACCGTGCTCCGCGCCCTCAACCTGGGGCCACAGGAAATTGTCAATATCCAAATTAATGGGGCCAATGCCCCGATCCCCGTACCCATGCTGCGGCGGGCAGAAATGGCCAGCGCCTCGGCGGACTACTCCACCCCCATCATCGGCGGCGAACAAACGGTACAGGCCAGCGTCACCCTACAAATTCGCTACTAGGGGAGGCTGGGGTGGCAATCATCTGCGCCTTGACTTGGACACGGTGCAGGTGTCGCACCAACCGCAGGGCTTGGTGGTGGTAGAGGGGCTGGGGCAGTTGTCCTGGAATTTGGGCCATGAACTGACGGGCTAGGCCCAAGTTGAGCCCAGTAATGCGGGCAATTTCGGAGGCTCCGTCGAAGCGGGCATCAGCCGTCAGCGCGGCTTGCACTTCAATACCCCAGGTTTTGGTCGCCAGTTGGTGTTGTTCAATACGGCGCAACCCGCTGATGGAGGCCAGCACCACTAGGCGGTCATCGGGATAGAGCACGGTGTCCTCCGAGGGCATCACCTGTCCCGCCTGGTTCGGGCGCTGGTACACCTGCATCCATCCGCTACGCAGGGCTAAAAACTTGATTGCGACCCGCCGTTTTAGCCTGGTAGAGTGCCTCGTCGGCGATTTTGATCAGGGCTTCGACGGTGTGGCCATGGTGGGGAAAGGCCGCAACGCCCAAGGATGCGGTGATGGTGCCTAGGCTCTGCCCGTGATGGTGGGGGCACAGTTGGCTAATCGCGACTCGTAGCATTTCGGCCCGGTCGGAGGTTTCCGCTAAGTTGGCCTCCGGCAGGATCAGGATCATTTCTTCGCCCCCATAGCGGCAGGCAATGTCAGAATTGCGTACATTCTCTCTCAGGAGAGTTCCGACCTGTTGCAGCACACAATCGCCAGCATCGTGGCCAAAGGTATCGTTAAACTGCTTGAAATGGTCGATGTCGAGCAGGATCACCCCAAGGGCGTGCTGTTTGCGCTGGGCGCGCACGATCTCTTGGGTGAGCATTTCTTCCAGGTAGCGGCGGTTGTAGAGCCCGGTCAGCGGGTCGCGGATGCTCTGGTGGCGGAGGGTTTCTTGCAGTTTGAGGTTGGCAATCGCCATGCCCACCTGCTCCGCCAGGGTGCGGGCGAGCTGCTGCTTGGGTTCGGGCAAGCTTCCCGGTGTTGCCGTGCTGAGGTGCAACAGCCCCAGGGTCTCGCCCTGGGCCATCATCGGGATGCAGAGGGTCGTCTCTAGGGCGGCATCGGCTGGAATGTGGTGGCAGCGCAGGCTCAGGCGATCTTGGCCCACGTAGTGCATCCGCCCCCGGCGTAGCCCCCAACAGTGATGGGGTTCAAAATCGGTCTTCGAGGGGAGGGCGTCACCCCAACCGCTCACCATTTCCAAGCGATTGTGTGATGCGCGGGTGATAAAAATCCCCCCGGCACAGTCAGGGAAGAGGGCGGCGACCAGGTTGGTAATGGTGTGGCAGGCTTCTTCCACCGTGGAGCAGGCTTGGAGAAAGTCGCTGATTTCGCTCAGGATCAGCATTTCAGCATGGCGTTGATCCAGATCGGCGACCCGGTCTTCGAGCTGCTGGTTAACCTGTTGTAGCTTTTGCTCCGACTGCTTCAGGGTGGTGACATTGCGGAAGGTAACTGCAAAACCATCGCCGAGCTTGACGGCAATAGTTTCAAACCAAGACTCGATACCATCATGGCTATAGTGAAATTCTCGATGGTAGGGTTCGCCAGTTTCGACCGTATGGACATAGCCATCAAAAAGCCCTTCTTCGCGATTACCCGGCATTTCTTCGAGCAGCCGCTGACCTACGAGATAGGCCTCGGTGCGCCCCACTAGTTCGCAGGCCGTTGGGTTACTCAAGAGCCACTCAAAGTCAACGATGGTGCCCTCGTCATCGCGCACCGAGCGAAACGCCATAATGCCATCGAGGGAGCTATCTAAGACGCTTTCGAGCTGCATTTCCGAGGTTTTTAGGGCCTCTTGCAGGGTGATTATCGGGGTAATGTCTAGATAGCTACCCACCATTCTCACCACTTGCCCCTCAGCATCTTTTAAGTGGATGGCATTGGTTAGAAAATGAACAATAGAGCCATCCTTATGATGATATCGTTGAACCATTGAAAAATTATCAACAATGCCGTTATTGTAGTCCTCTACTAATTTCCAGGCGGCTTCTTTATCTTCCTCAAAGATAACGGAATTCCACATGGCTAAGGAATTTTCAAATTCATGCTCTGCGTAGCCCAGCATTTGCTTGAACTGGGGAGAAAAGTAGATTTCGTTAGTGAGTACATTCCAGTCAGAGAACCCTTCCGATGAAGCTTGAAGCACCAAGTCAAGCTGTTCCTTGGCTTGTTTTAAGTCGAGTTCGGCCTGTCGGCGATTCGTAATATCGCGGGCGGCGGCATAGATGAGGTTGCCAACGGGTACGGAGTGCCACTCGATCCAACGGTAGGAGCCATCTTGGCACCGATAGCGATTGGTAAACTGATTGACCGCTTGCTGGTTGGCCAAGTGACCTAACCCCTCCAGGGTGGCCGACAAATCCTCTGGATGAACGTAGTCTAAGAATCGGGCTCCTTCTAGCTCAGCGAGGGAATACCCTAACGTCTGTTGCCATTGTTGGTTGAGGCGACGAAAACACCCATCGGCATCGGCGATGCAGAGTAGATCAAGGGCAACCGAGAAGAATTGATCCAGTTCTTCGTTTGTGGCTTTCAGATCAAGTTCTATCTGTTTGCGATTGCTGACATCGCTATGGGTACCAATCACGCGCAATGGCTCACCAGATTCAGCCCATTCGATCACCTTACCCCGGTCAAGAATCCACTTATAGCTACCATCTTTGCAACGCACCCGGTGTTCATTTTGATAAAGGGGAGTTTCGCCACTGAAATGGCGCTGCAAATCGGCATAGCATTGCTCTAAATCATCGGGGTGAACTCGGCTACTCCACTCATCTAAACTATTGCTAACCTCATCTTCGCCATAGCCCAGCATGGCCTTCCACTGGCGCGAGAAAAATACGGTGTTGGTCTGGGTATTCCAGTCCCAAACGCCATCGCCGGAGCCCTCTAGGGCAAATTGCCACCGGGCTTCGCTGGCCCGCAGGTTGGCTTCGGCCTGTTTGCGCTGGGTAATATCAACCCCGGAAGGAATCAGATGGGTAATGCGCCCCGTGACATCGCGGAGGGGGTTAAGCGAGAAGTCGATGGTCAGAAAATGGCCCCCTCGCACCTGGGCCTCAATATCAAGCCGCACCGCTTGGCCTTGGTTGGCTTGGGCAATCGCCGCTCGAATTCGATCCTGAGCCACGGTCGAGTAGGCCCACCAGTAAGCCTCGGCAAAGGGCTTTCCCACCACATCCTCGCGGGTAAGTCCCGCTAGATCTAGAGGAGCCTGGTTGGCTTCCACCAACGTGCCATCGGGGGTCAACACACCGACAAAGGTAAACAGGCTATCGAGCACCTGGCGCAAAAATCCCTCCCGCTGCTGGAGGTCGGCAGTGATCGCCTTGCGGTCGGCAATCTCGGCGGCGAGTTGCTGGTTGGCCTGCTCTAGGGCGGCGGTGCGGGTTGCGACCTGAGCCTCTAGGTCAGCCTTGGCGGCTTGCAGTTGGGCCACCAGATTAGCCTGCTGAATGGCAATACCCACCTGAACCGCAAGCTGTTGCACACTCGCTATTTCCTCAGACGACCAGTTGCGGGGCGCAGCGCAATGATGGGCCATCAGCAGACCCCACAACCGCGACTCGCACAGCACCGGAACCACCAGGTTGGCCCTGACCTGAAACCCCGCCAAAAACTCGGCATGGCAGGGAGTGAGGTTAGCAGTGGCGACATCGACGATGACCCGCACCTGCCGCTCGTCGTAGGGTTCTAGCCAGCTAGCCTCAAAGCAAACATCGTGGACGGTTTGCCCCAAAATCGACCATTGCGGATCTGCCACCGCCTCAACCACGACTTGGCCGCTCTTGTCAGCGGCAAACTGGTAAAGCAGGGCGCGATCACAGTCCAAGACCTGTTGCACCGCATCCACGGTAGTTTGCCAAATGGTGGACAGATCCAGCGACTGGCGAATTTGCAGGGCAATATCTGCGATTCTGTGCGCCCCAATCGCATGATTGATGTGGAAAGGCCGCGTAGGACGACGGGAACCATGGGTATCCATTGATGCCCTAACGTCAATGCTTGCCATGCTGAATACCCCCAGAAGCCATTGGCATTGATGCGATTAACCTTATAAATCCCATCCTCGCCAAAAAAGTGCGCTTAGGGAGGGAATCGTATCGTTAATTTCGATAAGTCATAAGACATCTGAATCGGCTATGCCCCTTGTAAAGCCAACCCATGGGGGTCTCAAAGTGAGTCGAAATGTCTATAACCGTGGCTTCAGATAACGGTATTCTGCAACGCTAGGCCAGGGAGATTCCCCGCTGGGCCAAGGGCTGGGCATGGCTGGGGTGGTGGTAATGGTTCCAGACCTGTTCCGCCTGGGTGGGGGCGGCTATCCACTGGACTAAGAATCGCCGCAGCCAGCCCTCCACCGATTGCCGATAGAGGCGATGGTGGCTGATGTGGTGGGCACGGCCTTGGGCACCGGGGTAGGCGAGTTGATCGGCCCCTTCCGTTGTCCAGTGGTTGACCATGGTGGTGGTAATTTCGGGATGAAATTGCAGCCCAAAGGCCCGCTGGTAGCCAAAGGCTTGATGGCTAAAGGTATGTCCTTTGGCGAGGAGGTGAGCCCCGTGGGGAATCTCAAAGCCCTCCTGGTGCCACTGGTAAACGATCATCGGCTGGGGCAAAAAGGATCGCCCGATTTGAGTGGGCACAATCGGGTAGTAGCCAATCTCCCGCAGGCCATCGGGGTGAGGAGCCACCTTCGCCCCCAGGGTGCGGGCCAACAACTGCGCCCCCAGGCAAATCCCCAAATAGGGCTTTTGGGCAGCTAATACCGTCGGAATCCAGTCCAATTCTTGGCGGATGAAGGGCAAGTGGTCATCGTTGGCACTCATGGGGCCACCAAAGACAATGGCCGCACTGTGGTGATCGAGGCTAGGCGGCAACGCATCCCCCACGGCCAAGCAGCGAATATCCAGGCGATAGCCCATCTCAGTCAAAATTGCCCCCACCAGTCCAGGGTTTGAGGTGGCCTGATGCACCAGGGTCAAAATTGGCAGCGGTGAACGTTTGAGGGTCATAGCACTGGAATCGATGGGCCGAAACAAGCGACGGGCTGAACAGATCAGGAATTTCCCCGACGGTAGGCTATCCCTACCTTAGCCTAAGCCCCGGTGCGAAACAGCCCACTCTGAGCCAATCTAGACCTAATGCTGGAGCTATAGTCTGCTGGATGGCGACTCAAACCGGAATTTCGTCGATGGTCTCGATGGCGGGGATGGGGGACAACAGCGGATCGGCGGGGGCATCGGCCCGCTGGCAGCGCAGGGCAAAGGGGCAACGCAGGCAGTGGCCTAGGGCGGCATCGACCTTGGGAAATTCCTTGGCGACGAGCAGGTCGTCCAAGTAGTGGCTCAAACGGCGGAGGTCGCGGGCGGTGGTGCGATGTTTATGGGACGAATAGGTAATGGTGACGGCTCCAGGGCGATCCGCTGCCTTGGGCTTGCCCGCTGAGGGAGGTGGCACAAACCAGTAGGTCATGGATAGGTGGGCGGGGTCAAGGTCGGTGGTTTCCGCCAGCACATAGAGGTAGAGGCGGGTTTGCCAGTCTTGGGATAGCTGGGTTTTCTTGGGCCGTTGGCGGTAGGTTTTCCAGTCGATAATGTGGCCACTGTGGGGCGTTAGGCGCAGCAGGTCATACACCACAGTTAGCTCATAGGCACCCCAGGCCAAACTGCGGCGGTGTTCGCTCTGGCGCAGAATTTCCGGTTCCGTAGGGTTGCTTTCAGGGCCAAACCAATCGGGGGATTGTTCCTCTAGGGCTTGGATAGCCGCCGCCAGTTCAGGATCCTGATCTAGCAGGGGTTCCAGGGGCAGGCCCATTTCCCGCTGCTGCATGGCTAGGTGGAAGCGGGTGCCCCAGCGTTGCCGTTCCAGCATGGCGGGATCCTCCGGTGCGGCCAGTTGGTCAAGGTGGGTGTACTGCAACCGTCGGGGGCAGAGTTCCAGTAGTTTGAGCTGTCCCTGGGTCAACGTGACCAATGGCATCGCGCCTGTCCTCCCGTCCCACTATCACTGATTTTAAGGGGGACGCTTTACGAGTAGTATGGAACAATGCCCAAATTTAAGTAGCCTTAGTGCCGGGGCTAGCCATCCTTTTGGTTGAATTCGGATCGCTAGGTGATAAGGTTTTCTGTTGTCTGTACATTTTCCAGGAGAGGCGAAGGAGTCCTATGAGCGCAGAGGTTTTTGATAAGGTTCAGAAGATCGTCAGCGAACAGCTTGGGGTAGATGAGGCGGAAGTGAAGCCCGAAGCCAGCTTTGCCAACGATCTGGGCGCGGATTCTCTGGATACCGTTGAGCTGGTGATGGCTCTGGAAGAAGAATTCAACATCGAAATCCCCGATGAAGCCGCTGAAGGCATTGCCACGGTTCAAGACGCGGTGAATTTCATCGTCGAAAAAGCCGCCTAGGCCCATTGTCCTAGTTATCTAGGGCCAGCTTCACCCCAGCGATGGAGCCCCATCCCTAGTATTCACCCTTCAGACCGTACCGAATCTAGCCTCCGTTGGGCGCTGTCTCTGCGTGGGGCTTGATTCTATTTTTAATAGACCTTGGTTATGGCCCACTCTGAATTAAAGCGTGTTGTTGTCACTGGCATGGATGCCATCACCCCCATCGGCAATAGTCTGGCGGACTATTGGGAGGGGCTAAAGGCAGGACGGAGCGGCGTTGCTCGGATCACCCATTTTGATCCCTCTCACCATGCCTCTCAAATTGCGGCGGAAGTCAAAGGGTTTGACCCCACGGAATTTCTGGATAAGAAAGACGCCAAGCGCATGGATCGCTTCTCCCAGTTTGCGGTGATCGCCAGCCAGCGCGCGGTTCAGCATTCGGGTCTGCAAATTACCGACCTCAACGCCGAACAGGTGGGCACCTGCATTGGTTCCGGCATCGGTGGCCTCAAGGTGCTGGAGGATCAGCAGGAAATCTACCTCACCCGTGGCCCCAGCCGCTGTAGCCCCTTCATGATTCCGATGATGATTGCCAACATGGCCGCTGGGCTAACGGCCATCCACACCGGAGCCAAGGGGCCAAGTACCTGTACGGTGACGGCTTGCGCCGCTGGTTCTAACGCCATCGGCGACGCTTTTCGGCTGATTCAAATGGGCCAAGTGCAGGCGATGATCTGCGGCGGCACCGAGGCCGCTGTGACGCCTCTGGGGGTCGCCGGATTCGCATCCGCCCGTGCGTTGTCTACCCGCAATGATGACCCCACCCGCGCCAGCCGTCCCTTTGATAAGGATCGCGACGGCTTTGTGATTGGGGAAGGCTGCGGCATTTTGATCCTCGAAGAACTGGAGCACGCCCTCAGCCGAGGAGCCACCATCTACGCCGAAATGGTGGGCTACGGCATGACCTGCGATGCCTACCACATGACCGCCCCCGTTCCCGGTGGCGAAGGGGCCGCCCGCTGCATTCGCCTAGCCCTAAAGGATGCGGGGATTACGCCGGATCAGGTGAGCTACATCAACGCCCACGGCACCAGCACCGGAGCCAACGACCCCACCGAAACCCAGGCGATCAAAACTGCGTTGGGCGAAGCGGCCTACAAAGCGGCGGTGAGTTCCACTAAGTCCATGACCGGGCACCTGCTGGGCGGTTCCGGTGGCATTGAAGCGGTCGCGACCTGTTTGGCCATGGCGAACGATGTGGCTCCGCCCACCATCAACCTGGATAACCCCGACCCCGATTGCGATTTGGACTACGTGCCGAATCAGAGTCGGCCCATGCCCATCGAAGTGGCGCTGTCCAACTCCTTTGGCTTTGGGGGGCACAATGTTACCCTAGCTTTCCGAAAGTACCGTAGCTAGAGTTACAAAAGCATAGGTATAATGACCTAAAGATTTGGCGTTAGGGGCCGATGTGAGGTCGGCCCTGCCGAGTGAAGGTGTTGACAATTGCCCGGTTGAACGGTCTGCTGAAGGCGGGGGCAATTGTAGAAATCTTGAGCGGTCAAGGTTTGTTGTCGTGTTTGTTGGTTTTGGTTTTGTTTCGCTGATTCTCTGGTTCACCGTCCGCTGCTCCGAATAACCCGTCGTTAAGCTGTTGAAACTATGGCTGTTGCAACCCAATCCCTGGAAGAACTCTGTATTAATTCCATTCGCTTTTTGGCCATTGATGCCGTAGAAAAAGCGAAGTCTGGCCACCCCGGTCTGCCCATGGGTGCCGCACCGATGGCCTACGTGCTGTGGGACAAGTTCATGCGGTTCAACCCCAAGAACCCCCAGTGGTTCAACCGCGACCGCTTTGTGCTGTCGGCGGGCCACGGCTGTATGTTGCAATACGCCCTGCTGTACCTAACGGGCTACGACAGCGTGACCCTAGACGACATCAAAGAATTCCGTCAGTGGGGCGCTCGCACCCCCGGCCACCCCGAAAACTTTGAAACCCCCGGTGTGGAAGTCACCACTGGCCCCCTCGGTCAGGGCATTGCCAACGCCGTGGGTCTGGCCATGGCCGAAGCGCACCTGGCCGCCAAGTTCAACAAGCCCGACGCCACCCTGGTAGACCACTACACCTACGTTATCCTGGGCGACGGCTGCAACATGGAAGGCGTGTCTGGGGAAGCCTGCTCTCTGGCGGGCCACCTGGGCCTGGGCAAGCTGATCGCCCTCTACGACGACAACCACATCTCCATCGACGGCTCCACCGACATTGCCTTCACCGAAGACGTGTCCAAGCGGTTTGAAGCCTACGGCTGGCACGTTCAGCACGTCGAAAACGGCAACACCGACCTGGACGCCATCGCCAAAGCCATCGAAGCTGCCAAGGCTGTGACGGATCGCCCTTCCATGATCAAAGTCACCACCACCATCGGCTACGGGTCTCCCAACAAGCAGGACACCCCCGGTGTCCACGGTGCCGCCCTGGGTGCCGACGAAATCAAGCTCACCCGCGAAAACCTGGGCTGGAGCTACGGCGACTTTGAAATTCCCGAAGACGCCCTCAACCACATGCGTAAGGCCGTCGAACGCGGGGCCAGCCTGCAAGCCGAGTGGGAAGCTACCCTTGCCACCTACCGCACCCAGTACGCCGCCGAAGCCGCCGAATTTGAGCGGATGCTCTCCGGCAAACTGCCCGAAGGTTGGGCCGACAGCCTGCCCACCTACACCCCCGCAGACAAGGCTCTGGCCACCCGGAAGAACTCCGAAGTCACCCTGAATGCCCTGGCTCCGGCCCTGCCTGAACTGATTGGCGGTTCCGCCGACCTCACCCACTCCAACCTGACGGAACTGAAGATTTCCGGCAATTTCCAGAAGGGTAGCTACGAAAACCGCAACCTGCGCTTCGGCGTTCGGGAGCACGGCATGGGCGCGATCTGTAACGGCATTGCCCTGCACAACTCTGGCCTAATTCCCTACTGCGCCACCTTCCTGGTGTTTGCCGACTACATGCGGGCGGCGATTCGCCTCTCGGCCCTGTCCCAAGCCGGGGTGATCTATGTGATGACCCACGACTCCATCGGCCTTGGCGAAGATGGCCCCACCCACCAACCCGTGGAAACCATCGCCTCCCTGCGGGCCATCCCCAACCTGCTGGTGATTCGCCCCGCCGACGGCACCGAAACCTCCGGCGCTTACAAAGTGGCCGTGGAACACCGCAAGACCCCGACTCTGATGGCCTTCAGCCGTCAAAACCTGCCCAACCTGCCCGGTGCCTCCATCGAGGGCGTAGCCAAGGGCGCGTACGTGGTTGATGACTGCGAGGGCACCCCTGACCTGATCCTGATCGGCACGGGTAGCGAAGTCAGCCTCTGTGTAGATGCCGCCAAGGAACTGCGGGCCGCTGGCACCAAGGTGCGCGTGGTTTCCATGCCCTGCTGGGAACTGTTCGACGCCCAGGATGCCGCCTACCAAGAATCCGTGCTGCCCAAGGCCGTCACCAAGCGCCTTGCCGTGGAAGCCGGAATCACCATGGGCTGGTGCCGCTACGTGGGGGCCGAAGGCGACGTCATCGGTGTGGATCGCTTCGGAGCCTCCGCCCCCGGTGGCCTGGTGATGGAGAAGTTTGGCTTTACCGTAGAAAACGTGGTCAGCCGCGCCAAGGCTCTGCTGGGCTAGGCGGCTAACTTAGCTAGGGGGCAACTGATGGGTCTGTACACCTTGGTTGCCTCTCCTCATTGCAACTACCTAGGGCTACCGTTATGCCCCCTTCGGCACCGTCTTTAGTTTCGGTGATTGCTGCCGAACTCAATCTGCACGATCCCCAAGTTCACGCCGCCCTGACCCTGTTTGCGGAAGGGGCGACGGTGCCCTTTGTGGCCCGCTACCGCAAGGAGCGCACCGGAAATCTGGATGAGGTGCAACTGCGGCAAATTGCGGAGCGACACCAGTATTTAACCGAGCTAGAAGACCGTCGCCAAACGGTTCTAACGGAAATTGAATCTCAAGGCAAGCTCACCCCCGACCTGAAGGCCGCGATTCTTGCCTGTCAGCAAAAAACGGAACTAGAAGACCTCTACCTACCCTATCGGCCCAAGCGTCGCACCCGCGCCACCATGGCCAAGGAGAAGGGTTTGGAGCCCTTGGCCCAGCAGATTGAGGCCAGCAACCAATCGGGGCAACGCCTCCAGCTCAGCCAGGTTGCCCAGGGATTTGTGGATACCGAAAAGGGCGTGGTCACGGTGGAGGACGCGCTGCAAGGGGCGGCAGACATTTTGGCAGAACAGGTGGCGGAACGGGCCGACCTGCGTCGTTATGTGCGGGATCAATTATTAAAGCAGGGCCAAATTACCGCCAGCATCAAAAAAGATCATCCCGAAGGCAGCACCAAGTACGAAATGTACCGGGCCTATCACAATCCGGTGCGGTCAATAGCCTCCCACAATTTGCTGGCCCTGCTGCGGGGAGAACGGGAGGGAGTGCTGAAGGTGAGCCTTGAGCTTGAGGCTGAACCCATCCTCAGTACCCTGGCCAAAGGCACGGTAAAAACTTCAGTGCCGGAGCTGCGTCAGTTCTACCAAACCCTAATTCAAGATGCGTACAGCCGACTGATGAAACCCTCGCTGACCAGCGAAGTGATGGCAGAGAAAAAAGCCTGGGCCGATGAGGTGTCGATCCAAACCTTTGAGGCCAATTTGAAAAATCTGCTGCTATCGCCTCCGGCGGGGATGAAGCCAACCCTGGGCGTAGATCCGGGGTTTCGCACGGGCTGCAAGGTGGCAGCGGTAGACAGCACGGGCAAGTTTTTAGAGTACCAGGCAATTTTTCCGCACCAGTCGGCCCAGCAACGGCAGCGGGCGGTGGAAACCTTGGCCGGAATGATTCGCAAGCACCGCATCGAACTGATCGCCATTGGCAACGGCACCGCCAGCCGCGAAACCGATGCCTTTGTGGGAGAAGTCTTGAAGACCCTGAGCCAGCCGCCCGTGAAGGTTTTTGTCAATGAATCCGGGGCGTCCATCTACTCCGCCAGTGAAGTAGCCGCCGCAGAATTTCCTGATTTAGATGTCACCGTGCGGGGGGCGATCAGCATTGCCCGACGGCTGCAAGATCCCCTGGCGGAACTGGTGAAAATTGACCCCAAATCCATCGGCGTGGGGCAATATCAACATGATGTTGATCAAAAACGGCTGAAGCAAAAGCTGGATGAAACCATCGAAAGCTGCGTGAATTATGTGGGCGTAGACCTGAATATGGCCTCCCGCGAGTTGCTCACCTACGTGTCGGGCATTACTCCGGCGGTGGCGAATAATATTGTGGACTATCGCAACACCAACGGCGCGTTTCTGTCTCGCAAGGATCTGCTAAAAGTCAAAAAGCTTGGCCCCAAAGCCTTTGAACAGGCGGCGGGTTTCTTGCGCATTCGCGATGGCAAAAATCCCCTAGATAATACGGCGGTTCACCCCGAAAGTTATGTCATTGTGGATAAAATTGCGGCGGATTTAGGGATTCCTCTCACCCAAATTTCCCAGGCTACGGATCGCCTCAAACGCCTTCAGATTAGTCAGTACACCACAGAAACCGCCGGAGAACTCACCCTCCAGGATATTTTGAAGGAACTGGAAAAACCGGGTCGTGACCCTCGTGATCAGTTTACCTACGCCCGTTTTCAGGACGACATCAACACCATCACCGACCTTAAGCCGGGTATGGTGCTTGAAGGCACAGTTACCAACGTCACCAACTTCGGGGCTTTTGTGGATGTGGGCGTTCACCAAGATGGGCTCGTTCACATTTCCCAACTGGCTAACCGTTTCGTCAGTGACCCCAACGACATCGTTAAAGTGGGCCAAGTGGTCAAAGTTCGCGTGATGGATGTGGATACCAAACTGAAACGCATTGGCCTATCTATTAAACAAGGCTAGGGCGGAAAAACAGGCCCAAAGAACTAGCAAGCCCCCAAAAAAGAAGGTTCGAGATTCTATATCCCGAACCCTTCCTTGTAGTAATGGCCTGAGTCGTAATGGCCTGATTAACCTAGCGAGGTTGAACTTGCTTGGCCATATCCCGGAAGGGAGACATGCTGGGGCCAGGGCGGCGACGGCTGGGCAGGGTGGAACCCACCAAATAGTTAGCCGCAAAGCTGGGAACCGCCGGGGCTGATGGAGCAGATTGGGGAGCTGCTGGTGCAGGCTTAGGCGCAGGGGCAGCAGGGGCGGCAGGGGCAGCTACGGGCTCTGCAACGGCTGTAGCTGCCGCAGGGGCAGGAGCCGCAGCAGGAGCCGCAGCGGGGGCCACATCACCCTCATCGAGTTCCATAAAGAACTCGGATTTTTTGCCGACGCCAAACACGCCTAGGATGGCCTTGAATACGCCGCCAATGATGCCAAAGATTGATTTGATAAAGCCCATAGGTCTGTCCTTCTAACCTGCTTTTCTGAGTTAATTATCAAGTTCCGTTACGCTCTCGCATCAGGTCAAGGGCGATCTAGATACAAAAGTTAACAAAGCAACTCATATTTCTAGGCCAGGGCGGTTTGGTAGAACGCCTGCATGGAGCGCTGCCACTGTTGTCGAGAGGCCTCCCAGGTGTAGAACATATGGCCACCCTGAAAGTGGCGCAGCGTCAGGTTGGGCTGTAGCTCGGGGCTGAGGGCCATGAGATCTACCAGCAGGTTGGAGGAAAAATAGGGCGTGACCAGATCGTAGAAGCCGTGGTTGATGGCTACCTGCATGTGGGGGTTGAGGGCCATGGCCACCCGCAGATCGTCCACGGCACCCACAAAGCCCTGTTTGCGGTCTTTCTCCGACAAAAATTTCCAGGCTTTGAACACGTCGTAGTTCAGCAGGTGGTAGGTGAGGGGGGTGGAAACGCCGAGGGTGCTGCGCAGGTGGTGGTTAATAGCCCCCGTAAACAGGCGATCTAGCCCATCTAGGGTGGGGTCGGTGCCCTCGTTGAGGGGGCGATTGGGGAAGGGATCGAGGGCCGTTACCGAGGCGTCGTAGAGCCCCAGGATGCGGCCCTGATCCCGCAGCAGTTCCCGTGCAAAGGTTTCCATATCCACCCGGCCCCGGTGGCGCTGCACCACATCAAGGGGAAGGCCAATCAGCGCCGCCAGTTCGCCATAGACTCGCTGGCGGTCGTCCTCGGTGGCCAGATTGCCGAGGGCCAAAAAGGGAATCAGGGTTTGGCGGGCAAAGGCTTCGGCCTTGGCGGCGTGGGCGGCTGGGCTGTCGGTGGTACTGACCCGCCCGTGGTAGACGGCGGCAGCGGCCATGGAGGGAATGGTGACGGCCCAGTTGGTGAGGCTGTAGTCGGTGCCGTAGAGCAGGTCAAACTCTAACACCGGGGAAATGATCACAACGCCATTCAGCCCGACGCCAAAATCCTGCTGCAAGTGGCGGGCCAACTTGGCCACCCGAAACCCGCCATAGCTTTCTCCGGTGATGAAAATCGGCGACAGCCAGCGGTTTTGGGCTGACAGATAGCCTTGGATAAATTCCCCTAGGGCCTTGAGATCCCGGTCTGTATCCCAAAAGGTTTTGGCTTTGTCGAGGGTAGCCGTTGCCGACGGGGGATTCCCCTTGGGGTCAGAGGGCAATTCCTCCGATGCGGGGCTGGAATCGCTAGATTTTGATGCGGCCTTAGTTGAAGCACCGTCTTCCTTGGCCAACACCCGACTAAAGCCCGTCCCCAGGGGATCGATAAAGACCAAATCCGTGAATGCTAGCCAGGTTTCGGCGTTGTCCTCAATTTGCACGGGCGGTTTGGGCAGGCCCCCATCCGCTTCAAACACCACCCGCTTTGGCCCCATCGCCCCCATGTGTAGGTAGGCGGAAGCGGCCCCTGGCCCACCATTCACCACAAAGGTTAGCGGTCGCTGGCTGGGGTCGGCGTCATCCACGGTGTAGGCCACGTGGAATAGTTCAGCCACGGGCTGATCGTGCTCGTAAATCAACTGCCATTGGGCATTGGCGGTGTAGGGAACCATGCCCTGGGCGGTGGTGAGGGTGTGTTGGGTGATGCAGCCCTGGCGGCTGGAGGTGGAAGCGGTCATCGAGATCCCTTGAAATGCGGTAACAAAGCCCAGAGAACTGGGAAATGGTCTTATCCTAACTTGTGTCCCTCCAGCCATCCCGCCATGAGCGTTATCTATGATCTAGAGCACGTCACCACCTACCGCTACGCCAAGCCCGTTACCTTTGGAACCCACCGCGCTATTTTTTTGCCGAGGGGTAGCTACGGCGGACGGGTGCTGAGCTACGCCCTAGAAACTAACCTGCCCTCCCAGGTGCGCTGGGTGATGGATACCCTGTCTAACAACGTGGCGGTGATTGACCTGCAAACTCCAGGAAAGGAACTGACCGTCACCTATCGGGTGCGGGGGGAGCACTTCGGCTATCGGGCGGTGCAGGAGTTTCCCCTCGACCCCAGGGCAGAGGAACTGCCCGTGCAGTATACGCCGGACGAATGGACGGATTTAGCCGTCTTTATGCGGCCCCATGCCGAGGACGTTGATGGCCTTGTGGCAGATTGGACACGGCGGTTTGTGCTGGGCGATCAGGACGGTACCTTGGATGTGATCAACCGCATGATGGATACCATCCACAGCACCCTCAAGTATGAAGCCCGCGAGGCGGAGGGCACCCAGGCCCCTGGCGATACCCTGAAAACGGGCATGGGCACTTGCCGCGACTATGCTTGGCTGATGATTGAAGCCCTGCGGCGGCTGGGGTTGGCCTGTCGGTTTGTCAGTGGCTACTTGTATGATGCGGCTTTGGATGGCGGCGATGTGGGCATGACTGGCTCTGGGGCCACCCACGCTTGGCTTCAGGTCTATCTTCCCGGTGCTGGATGGCGCAACTATGACCCCACCAACCGCATCAGCGAAGGCTTTGACCTTGTCCCTGTGGCCATCGCCCGCCATCCCGGACAGGTGATTCCCTTATCGGGTTCCTGGATGGGAGAGGCTTCGGACTATTTGGGGATGTCGGTGCAGGTTGCCATCCGCAAACTCGCCGACCAGCGGGAATATCAAGGGCCATGACGTCGCCCTCACCCCAACTCCTTCGTCCCAACTCCTTCGCCCCCATCGACGTTGATTCAATCACTCACGCTTCAAAGGACAGCACCACGAATGGGCCTTAACCACGCGAAATCTCGATATCCGTTCAGTCCCTTGGCCTTCCGTGGGGCGCTACCTCGGCAGCGATGGCGGCTGTTTTGGATGGCGGTGGCGCTGCTGGGAGCGCTGCTGATCGGGGGCACCCATGCTATGCCGGGGAAAGCTCATGGGGTTCTGGCCCAGACTTCTGCTCCCCCCACTTACGTGGCCCAAACTCAAAACGCTCAAACAACCGCAACCGAGGAAACGGCCCCTGCTCCAGAGACAACCGCCAGCCCGTCAGCTACGCCATTGGCTCAGGGGGGGGCACCACCTAGCCGCCTCGTAGGCAATGCCATCGACGGCTTTCCGGTGGTGCTGGATGGCAGGGAGTTATTTCGGGTCAGGGTGGGCCTTGAGGGGGTCTCCGCCGAGGAACGGGCCGCTATCCTCACCCAGCGCATTCAGGCGGCTGTGGCGGACAGCAGCATTGCCCCCGACGACATTCGGGCGGAAACGGGGGAGACCCAGAGCGTTGTTTTTGCCGGGGATAGCGTGCTGTTTACCGTTCGCCCAGAGGACGAAGCTGTCTACGGTCGGCCTCACCCCGAACTGGCAGCGATGGCGGTGGACTGGATTCAGCAGGCTCTGATCGACTATCGGGAGGCCCGCACCCTCAGGCGGACGGCCACCAACTTAGTCGCTATCGTAGTCAGCACGTTAATTCTGGTTATTTTTCTGCGAGGGCTGTTTTTCCTCTGTTCTAAGCTGTCCAGCCGCATTCAGACCCAGCGGGAAAGCGGTATCCTCGCCCTGCGAATCCGGTCGATTCACCTGCTAGGGGCCGGAGCCACCAGCTACCTGCTCCAGAGCATCATCCAACTGGTGCGGATGGGGGTCGTGCTGTTTGCCCTCTACCTCTATGTGCCCTTTGTGCTCAGCCAGTTTCCAGCCACAGAGGCAATTGGCGACAGCCTGCTGCGAGACATTGCAGAACGCCTTAGTGCCCTGGCCCAGGGGTTTGTGGCCTATCTACCCAACCTGATGATGCTGGGGATTTTGGCCCTCATCACCTACTACGTGATCGAGTTTGCCAAGCAAGTGATTGTCGAACTAGGGCGGCAGGATGTCTACCCCTGGTTCTACCCCGAATGGGTGCAGCCCACCGTTCGCCTTGCCATGTTTTTTATTGTGGCCATCGCCTTTGTGATCGCTGGGCCGTTTTTGCCCGGATTTGGATCTCCAGCCTTTCAGGGGGTGTCGCTGTTTATCGGGGCCTTGCTGACCCTGGGGTCCTCCTCCGCCGTCGCCAACGCCCTGGCCGGAATTATTTTGATCTACACCCGCGCCTTTCGGATTGGCGATCTCATCCGCATTGACAGCATCATCGGCGAAGTGCAGGACAAATCCCTATTTGTCACCCGCGTCATCACGCCCAGAAAGGAAACCGTCACCATCCCCAATGCCTCGGTACTGAACAGCAACGTCACCAACTTCAGCGCCATCTGCCGCGAGGCCGGGGGCTATCTGGTGCTCCAAACTACCATCACCCTCGGCTACGATCTGCCCTGGCGCAAGGTTCACGAGGTGCTGATCGAAGCGGCCCTGGCCACCCCCAACATCCAATCCAACCCTGCCCCCTTCGTTCTGCAAACGGGCCTCAACGACTTCAACGTCAGCTACACCCTCAGCGCCTACACCGCCGCCCCAAACCAAATGCCCCTCATCTATTCGGCCCTACACCAAAACATCCAAGACTATTGCAACGCCGCCGATATCGAAATTCTCTCACCGGGCTACACCGCCCTGCGGGATGGCAACCACTCCACCATCCCCGCCAACTACCTGCCAGAGGACTATATTGCCCCGTCCTTTGGGGTCAAACAGTCCTAAAAACTGAGATTCTAGGGTTCTTGAGACTCTAAGGTTGATCCCGAGCCTATGCTGAGCAGGGTGGGCCATTGTGATGACCTACCCTGCCTGGTTTGAGGTCAAGACGATGACCGTCGCTGAGCGTTAATGGCGCTTAAATCGAATCCCTAGAAACAAGTCGTAGAGAAAGCTAAAGAAGTCCTTTACTTGCAGCAACCCTAGGGACTGAGGTGAACCCTTCTCGTCCAGCAAAGGCCGCATGACTTCGTAGGTGGGCTTGTATTTGTACCAGGGCACCGAGGGCCACAGGTGATGCACCAGATGGTAGTTTTGGCCCATGATCAGCACGTTTAGGACGGCACCAGGATAAACGCGGGCGTTCTTCCAGCGATCCCGTTCCTCGAAGGGGCGGTGGGGCAGGTAATCAAAAAACAAGCCCAGGGCAATGCCGACGACCAAGGCCGGGGAGAACCAAAAGTTGAAGATGTAGCCCAGGAAGTCAAACTTCCAGGCGGCAAACACCAGCAGGGCGACGGCCAAGCGGCCCAAGAACCACTCCAGCAGCTCCCAGTTGCGCCAGAGTTGGCGTTTGAAGAAGTAAATCTCGTGGTAGAAGAAGCGGGCGGCAATCAGCCACAGCGGCCCTCCGGTGGAGACGAAGTGATCCGGATCGTTTTCAGGATCGTTCACGTGGGCGTGGTGCTGTAGGTGCACGCGGGTGAACACCGGAAAGGAAAAGCCCAAAATCAGGGCGCTACCGTGGCCGAGAACGGCGTTGACGATACGGTTGCGATGGGCAGAATTATGAGAAGCATCGTGAATGACCGTCCCGGACAGGTGGAGGGACAGCACATTCATCAAAAACACGCACCAACTGGGCCAACTCCACAGAAAGTAGCCCACAGTGGAAACGCTGATCAAGCCTACGGAGGCCAGAAACATTATGGTATTCGGACTTAAGCCGCCCTCAGTTTTCAACAACTCAGGGGGCACCGTTTTTCGTATCGTCAGGGGCTCCGTTGCCGCCGACATGTTGCATCGCTCCTACACCAGTATCCTCGGTAGTATACGTTACGGCGCGGCGTTAATAAAGTTTTGTGACGGACTATCGGTAAAAATCTCAGTCACGGGGGCTGGGGGCGGCTAGAAGCGTTTTCTGGGGCGGGTTTCGTGAATTACCCCCCTTTCTTTGCCTAGGACGCCGCCGGAATCGGTGAGGTAGGGCAGGATGACCTCGGTTGGATCAAAGTCATCGGCGGGCGTCGATGTTTGGGCTCAGATTTGCTTTAGAGTGACAAAATCCCAATTTTTATGTAAAGGTTGTCTGCCTTGATGTAAAGGTTGTCTGGGGATAGAGGTTGTCTGCTGGGCATCCCAACGGGGTTTGACCCCCTGATTTTGCTTGCCTCTGGGTTGTCGTTCAGTTCATGTTAGAGAGTTCACTATGCCGCTGAGTACCAATCACCGCCGTACTAAAATTGTCGCCACCATCGGCCCTGCAACCCAGAATGCTGACGTGCTCCGTGCCCTGATTGAAGCCGGGGCCACCACCCTGCGGCTCAACTTTTCCCACGGTAGCCATGAAGACCACCAGCGCAGTATTCGTCTGATTCGCCAGGTGTCCTTTGAGTTGAACCAGCCCGTGGGCATTTTGCAAGACTTGCAGGGGCCGAAGATTCGCCTGGGCAAGTTCGAGCAGGGGGCGATTCAACTGGCGAAGGGCGATCCCTTTGTGCTCACCAGCGAGCGGATTTTGGGCACCCAAGAGCGGGCCTGCGTCACCTACGACAAGCTGGCGGAGGAAGTCCCCGTTGGCTCCACCATTCTGCTGGATGACGGCAAGGTGGAAATGAAGGTGGAGGGTGTGGATATCAATGCCCAGGAACTCCACTGCCGCGTGGTGGTGGGTGGTCTGCTGACCAACAACAAGGGGGTCAACTTCCCAGG
This sequence comes from Leptolyngbya sp. BL0902, assembly GCF_016403105.1. Classification (NCBI taxonomy): domain Bacteria; kingdom Bacillati; phylum Cyanobacteriota; class Cyanophyceae; order Leptolyngbyales; family Leptolyngbyaceae; genus Leptolyngbya; species Leptolyngbya sp. BL0902. The sequence goes on along the minus strand of NZ_CP046155.1, from coordinate 2,441,643 downwards.
GGTGTACTTGTCTATCAAGGCGCTGACCGACAAAGACCGGGAAGACCTGATGTTTGGCCTCAACCAGGGGGTGGACTGGGTGGCCCTCAGTTTTGTCCGCAACCCCCAGGATGTGCTGGAAATTAAGGAAATCATTGCCCAGGCCGGAAAGCCTGTGCCCGTGATCGTCAAAATTGAAAAGCACGAGGCCATCGAACAGATGGAGGCGATTCTGTCGCTGTCTGACGGGGTGATGGTGGCGCGGGGCGATTTGGGGGTGGAACTGCCCGCTGAAGATGTGCCGATTCTGCAAAAGCGGCTGATTGCCACCGCCAACGCCCTCGGCATTCCGGTGATTACCGCCACCCAAATGCTGGATAGCATGGTGTCTAACCCGCGCCCCACCCGCGCTGAGGTATCGGACGTGGCCAACGCCATTTTGGACGGCACCGATGCCGTGATGCTCTCCAACGAAACGGCGGTGGGCAAATTCCCCGTAGAAGCCGTGGCCACCATGGCGCGGGTGGCGGTGCGTACCGAACAGGAGGGGCTGGATCGTCGCGATTTGGAAAACAGCGGAGCCTACTCCATCCCCAACGCCATTAGCCAAGCCGTGGGGCGGATTGCCTCCCAGCTCAATGCGGCGGCGATTATGACCCTGACCAAAAGCGGATCCACCGCTCGCAACGTGTCGAAATATCGGCCTCAAACGCCGATTCTGGCCATTACGCCCCATGTGAATGTGGCTCGCCAACTGCAACTCGTGTGGGGCGTCAAGCCGCTGCTGGTGCTGGATTTGCCTTCCACCACCCAAACTTTCCAGGCAGCGATGGGGGTGGCCCAGGAGAAGCACCTGCTCAACGATGGCGATCTGGTGGTGCTAACGGCAGGTACCCTGCAAGGGGTGTCGGGCTCCACGGATTTGATCAAGGTGGATGTGGTGACAGCGGTGCTGGGCCGGGGCGTGGGCATCGGCGAAGCTTCCGTCAGCGGTCGGGCTAGGGTGGCCCACAGCAGCCTGGATATCAACGACTTTAATGAGGGCGAAATTTTGATTGTGCCCCGCACCAGTGCTGATTTCGTCGAAGCCATCCGCCGCTCTGGGGGCATCATCACCGAAGACGAGAGCCTGACGGGCCACGCGGCGGTGATCGGCCTACGCCTAGGAGTTCCGGTGATTGTAGGGGTGAAAAACGCCACGGAAATTATCCGCGACGGCACCATCCTCACCCTCGATACCCGCCGGGGCCTCGTGTACGCCGGAGCCCGCAGTGCTACTCACACTGGCCCTAGTTTGGGTCTGTAGGGGATCGCCTCACAAGACAAAAGCCCCTAGCTCTGCTGAACTAGGGGCTTTTATATCGGATGATGAACGGGGCGTTGATGGTGGTTGAGCCCCATCCTGAGAGGCTATTTGTACAGTTCGGTGGACAGTCGGAAGGCCAGGAAGCCGGGGATTAGGGCCAGAGCCAGGGCGATGTAAACCTGGGTATCAGAAAGCGCCATAGAACAATTCCTCACAAACGGTGTGAACGATGGATGACAGACTTGTCTAGACCTGATTGTTAACTAAGTCGGTCTTTTCTTCGCTGGGGGCCGGGGTAACTGTTACACAGCTTAATGGTCTACAAACGTCAGGGCCATTGAGCCGAGCTGGTGGGCTACCGTCTTCAGGCATCGTCACTTCCGTGGGTGCAATCACCAGGATCAGGGCCTTGAGGTTCAGGGTATTGGGGAAACTTGGGCAATTTTGGGGAAAGTTAATGCCAAGCTAACAAAACCTTGTTCGAGGGCCAACACGGCATTTCGTCTCAGGGCGCTATAGTTTTTCAGTAGGCTAGGCGCGACTACTCCGCCAAGCCCTTGGATTGGAACAACCCCAGGGAGAAACGATTGGTGCAGGACTCGGATCCATGGTTGACGCCCTCAACCCCTGTAAACACGACGCCCCCCCTGCGCAGCGAGTTTGAGCGTCAGTTGCTCCGGGTACAGCGTGATCTATTACGCATGGGTGCCCTCGTGGAAAATTCCTGCGTGCTCGCGCGCGATGCCCTCTGTGATCGCAACCTGGAGGCGGCACAACGGTTGCGAAGTCAAGACAAACAGGTGGATCGGTTCTATCGCCAAATCGAAGTAGACTGCATGCACCTCTTCACCCTGCCTGCCCCCGCCGATGCTGATTTGCGCCGGGTGGGAGCCTTTATTCAGATGGTGCGCGACCTCGAACGCATTGGCGACTACGCCAAGGATTTGGGAGATGTGGCGATCAAGCTGTTTCCCTATCCTGCCCACCCCCTGATGGGCCGCGTGAACACCATGCTCGACCGCTGCCGATCCATGGTGGCCATGAGTCTGCTGGCCCTCTCGGAACTCGACGCCACCGCTGGCCTAGACATTAAGCAAAAAGATGACGCCGTAGACAACGACTACGAAGAGCTGTACAACCTCCTCGCCCACCAGACCAACATCACCGGATCCATTGAGCCGACGGTGCTGCTGGTGCTGGCCATTCGCTACATGGAACGCATCGCCGACCATGCCACCAACGTGGGCAAGCGAGTGGCCTACATGATTACTGGAGAGCGCACCTAGCCCCCCCTAGCCCCCCTCAGGGTGCTTCCCCGCCGCAATCCATTGCAAAACGTAACGCGATATTGACAAAAACATTTGACAGCGTCCCATTTGTTGAGACACTGTAAAAGGTAGGTCTTGCTAGTTCCGTTGCCGGATTGAGCAAGCCACGGCGTTTGGCCGTTCCGACCCCATTCAGGCTGCGGTCAAACCGTTCGATTCACGGCTGGCGGTGGGCCTCCCATCCAGTTCTGTTCCCAGTCAGCCCCTGAATCAACCTCCCTCGCGATGGCTAGGTTACAAGACCCAGGCGTTACTGCCCAACTCCGCGATGGATGACCCACCCCGAATTAGGCCCGAGTCAGACACGAATAATCCTTAGGAATGATCGCTACATGGAATTTTCGATTGCGGCATTACTCGCGAGTTTTGGCAAAGACAAAACCCTTACCCTGAAACACCTCGAAAAGAAGCTCCACTGCACCACCGACACGAGTCAGCGAGACTTGCAGATTGCCGTAGACGCCCTAGAACGCATTGGGGTGTTGGTGAAAGAGCGGGGTAAATATCGGCGCAACTCTGAGGATGGCGTGGTGGAAGGCAAGCTGCGCTGTTCCAGCAAAGGCTTTTGCTTTGCCATCCAAGATGAGGAAGGGGCCGAAGATATCTACGTGCGGGAAAGCCACCTGAATACCGCCTGGAATGGTGATCGAGTGCTGGTGCGCGTGACCAAAGAAGGCAGCGGACGACGCAGCCCCGAAGGTGAAGTGCGGCTGATCTTAGAACGGGCGAATGCCTCGGTGTTGGCCCGCGTCAAGCAGGAAGCGGAAGACTACCGGGCGGTGCCCCTGGATGATCGGCTGCTGTTTGAACTGTCTTTGTTGGCCAATGGCGGCAATCTAAACGAGGCCGTCGATCAACTGGCCCACGTAGAAATTGTCCGCTATCCCCTCGGCCAAAACCCTCCCCAGGGGCGGGTGGCGCAAATTTTGGGCAGCGATGCTGAAGCGGCCTCCGACCTCGATATCGTCCACTGCAAGCACGACCTGCCCCGCCAGTTTTCTGATCGGGTGCTGGCGGAAGCCGAAGCCCTGCCCACCCGCCTAGGCAAAACGGCCCTCAAGGATCGTCTAGACCTGCGCGAGGCCCTCACCCTCACCATTGACGGCCCCAACGCCTCGGTGATGGACGATGCCCTCACCCTCGACAGAACCGAGGCGGGCCACTGGCGGCTGGGGGTTCACATCTCCGACATTACCCACTACATCCCGGCCCATTCCGCCATTGATCAAGAGGCGGCTAGGCGCGGTACCTCGGTGTATTTGGGCGATACGGTGATTCCTATGCTGCCGCCGCCGCTGTCGGGTAGCTTGGGTTCCCTGGAGGTTGGTAAGGATCGGCTCACCCTGTCGATGCTGGCCACCCTAGACGATACCGGGCATGTGCTGGAGTACGAAATTCGCCCCTCGGTGGTGAATGTGAACTATCACGTCACCTACCAAGAGGCCCAGGCTGTTCTAGAGCGGGATAACCCTGACGCGCTCAGCACCCTAGGGGTAGACGCGAAGGCCCTGAAAAAGCTCGCCCCCATCTACGATCTCCTAGACAATCTGCTCTACCTCAGCCAAGCCATCAAGCGGCAGCGGCTCCATCGCGGATCCTTCGAGCTCAACCTACCGGAGTACGACTTCCCCGCCGATGCCGAAGAACCCCTGGCCCACTACCGCTCTCCCAAGTTCCAGTACGACGACGAGGGCTTGCTGGGCGTCATGGTGGTGTCGGCAGGGGTGTCTTCCCGCCCCCTGGTGACGGAATGTATGCTGCTGGCGAATCAACTGGTGGCCCAACATCTGGTAGCCCTGGGCGTTCCAGCCATCTATCGACTGCACCGCGCCCCCGACCCCAACGACGTGCAGGAACTCACCAAGCTGGCGGAAAACATGGACATCCAGCTCACCCTAGAAGCCGAAGATGCGCCCCAGCCCAAGGATTATCAGCGGTTTGTGGAGCAGTTTGCCGACTCCAGCGCCGAGAAAATCCTCACCTACCTGCTGCTCGAAACCATCCAGCCCGCCTTCTATAGCACCCATCCCTCCCAGCACTTTGGCCTGGGCTTGGCCGAGGGCTACACCCATTTCACCTCCCCTTCCCGCCGCTATGCGGATTTGGTGGTGCATCGCATCCTCCATGCGGTGTTCGAGTCGGGCCGAGATCGTCGCTCCACCCGATCTAAGGACGGTGTGGATTTGCACCATAGCGCCTGCCACGGTCAAATTAGCTGGAATGTGCTGCCCCCCGAAATTCAACACGATCTAGAGGACGACCTACCCCGCCTTGCCATCCACCTGACCGAACGGGAACGGCTGGCCCAGGAGGCCGAATCTGACCTAGAGGGGCTGAAAAAGGCCGAATTTATGCGCTCCCACACGGGGGAAGTTTTCCACGGGCTGATTACGGGCGTTCAGTCCTACGGCTTCTTTGTGGAAATCGAAGAGCTGCTGGTGGAAGGGCTGGTGCATGTCAGCTCCCTCAAGGACGACTGGTATGAGTATCGCGCCCGTCAGCAAAAACTGGTGGGCCGTAAAAACCGCCAGCAATACCGCCTTGGCGACAAGGTAGATGTGCAGGTGAAGAGCGTCGATTACTATCGTCAGCAGATTGACCTAGTGGCCGTGGGTGGCGGCAGTCAAATGCCCGACGACGAAGAAAACCCCGCCTACGACGAGGACGCCCCTGAAACCGCTGGATCTGACCTTAGCAGCGACGAGAGCGAATAGGTTGTGACCATGCAATCCATGCCCCAGCCCCCGGCTCGGCCCTTGATTGTGGGGATCACGGGAGCCTCCGGGCTGATCTACGCCGTCCGTACCCTCAAGCACGTCCTAACGGCGGGGGGCACGGTGGATGTGGTGGCTTCCAAGGCCTGTCAAATGGTGTGGCAGGCCGAGGAAGGTATCCCCATGCCCCTCGACCCCGAACGACAGGCCCAATTTTGGCGACAGCAGGCTGGCGTTGAGGCCGCAGGTACCCTGCGCTGCCATCCCTGGGGCGACGTAGGGGCCTCCATCGCTAGCGGATCCTTTCGGGCGGCGGGCATGGTGGTGATTCCGTGCAGCATGAGCACCGTGGCACGGCTGGCGGCGGGCATGAGCTCCGACCTGCTGGAACGTGCCGCCGATGTGCAGCTCAAGGAGGGCCGCAAACTGGTGATTGTGCCCCGCGAGACCCCCTTCAGCCTCATTCATCTGCGGAATTTGACGACCTTGGCGGAAGCTGGAGCCCGCATTGTGCCTGCCATTCCCGCCTGGTATCACCATCCCCAAAGCATCGAGGATTTGGTGGATTTTGTTATCGCCCGCGCCTTAGACCAGCTCGATATCGACTGCGTACCCCTCAACCGCTGGCAGGGCCATCTGCCCCATGAGATTGCACCGCCAGAAGATTCCTGATGTTCGGGAGAACCCCGGTTTTTCACCGACTGCTCCAGCAACCATGGGCTGCTTAAGCTCAGTAGATCGCAAAGTCTTGTCGCCCTCACCCCCAGCCCCTCTCCCAGGACGGGAGAGGGGAGCCAGAGCCTTGTTCAAAGTCCCTCTCCCAACATGGGAGAGGGATTTAGGGTGAGGGTGAGCTTACGACAAAAGAGCAGGTTTGTGAGCTACTGATCTCACAAACCGGGGTTTGGGGTTCGCATTCAGGCAAGTCGCCCAGCACGATAGGATAGGCAAAGCCGTTGACCGAGAGGATTGAGGCCATGGCAACAACACGTTGGGTTGTGGGACTACTGGCGCTGGGCACGCTGCTGCTCCTGGGCCTGCAAAATTTGTCTCTTAGCTTGCCTCTGGTGTTCCTGGGGGGGCGCACCTTGGCCCTGCCCGTGGGCCTTTGGCTAGTGCTGGCCATTCTTCTCGGCGGGTTGACCACCCTAGCCATGAATGCCATCGTGGGGCCACCTACTCGAGGTAAATCCTCGCGCCATCGCTACAAGTACGAGCCCCAACCCTTCTACGAGCCTGCCAATCCCAACGAGCCTTCTCGTCCTAGCGATGTTGACCGTCGCCAAGAGGTGCAATCTTCCGCTGATGCCGCCGCCCGATCCGTTCCAGCCGATGGTTCTTGGCGCGATTGGACGGATCTGGAATCTCCCACCCAGTGGAGCAGTTGGGACGATCACCGTCGCCCCGAACCTGCACCCCAGCGACCTCCAGCGGGAGCACCGCCGCGATCTCCCCATCCCTCTCCATCCCCAGGCACTTTCCGATCTCCCCTGAGCTGGTTGGGTCGCCGCCCAGACGATGGCCCAGACCCACGGGTGCAGGAATCGTTGCGGGAAATCACCGACGACTGGGATGACGTTGATCCCCGATCCTACCGTTCCTCTGGTGTTAGCCCCGTGGAGGAAAGCCTGGAGGAGATCACCGAAGGCTGGGACGACATCGACGGTCAGCCTGCCCCCGACTCCTACGGATCGGAACCTCACCCTGCCAGGGCCTACGAAGCCCCGAAGCCGCCCACCCAGGTCTATCGAGACGGATCAATTTACTCCTACAGCTATCGCGAACAGGCCGAATCCGGCCAGACTGACCGCATCTATGCTCCCCCCGATGATATCTATGGGGATCGCGACGACAGCGGCTATGACCCTGACTATGGCGAAGATAACTATGGGGACGCCTACGAGGACGAAGAGCCTAATTCTCCCGATCTCGATGATGAGGGTGTGGTGGATGCCGATTTTCGGGTCATTATCCCTCCGCCCCCAATTGACTCGCCCAAGGCTACAGAATAGTGGCGGTCTAAAGTGGTTGCCCTTTCCCCTAGTCAATCGCTGCCAATCGTCCCCGGTAGTGGCTCTAAAGCTGCACCACATCCAAACGGGAGGTCATCAGCCGATCCATCCAGGCGGCGAGAAAATCCCGGTTGGCGACCTGCTCTTGGGGGTTCGTGGTGTCGGCGGCGTGGGGCAGCAAGCCTTGCAACGAGGCACTGGTGACGCAAAACATGGATTTTTGGAAGCTTTGGCAAATCTTCACCCGCACATCATCCAGGCCGCGACCGCTGGCGAGGTAGAACTCGGTCAAATAATCCGGCAGAAAGTGGCGCATATCCTGCATCAGCAGCGTCGGGGGAATGCCCGCACCGCCCACGGGGATGGGGTCGGCGTAGAGGGCACCGTACTGGAATTGGCCCTGTTCGGCGGGGATTTGGTTGGCCTGGGCGTTGTAGGAGACCGTGCCCAAAAACGGCGCACCCCGGAAAAAGACGGCCTCCACGTAGGGCACCGCCACATCCATCAAAAAGGTGAGCCCTGCCGATTTGGGCATGAGGTCGTAGGTTTGGCCGTTGATGTTGACGCTGTAGGTAATCGGGTTACTGGCGGCGGCAACCAGGCCCGCTTTGATGAAGGCCACTACTTCGGGAATCGTGTTGACCTTGCCAGCGTCGTAGGCGTCGGAGAGGTCAATGAACAGGTCGCTCATCACCCGCCAAAACTGGCCGAGGGCGCTGTAGTAGGCGAGTTGGCGCACTTGCTCGGTGAGGAAATCGGGAAAAACGGCGTTGATGCTGCGTACAAGGGGATTCGATTTCGTTTTGGCCGTGGTGGCTGTGCGACAGAGGGCTAGGAATTCTTCGGAGTCCAAGTACTCGTCCATTTTGCCGCCGCCGTGCCAGAGCATGGCCTTCATGCAGTATTCGGCGTACTCGAAGTTGATGCGGTCGTGCCACCAGTGCTTGAGTAATTTCCCGAAGGACACCTCACCATTGAAGTATTTGAAAAAGGGAAACAGCACCAAAAACTGATGATCGGCGATGTAGATCAGGTTTTTCGAGTAGGCATCCAGCACCACCCCGTAGCTTTTGAGGATGCCCACCACCTCCAGCACGTTGGTGTCCGAGTGCGGCAGCAGGGCATCCGCCGACAGCAGACGGTCGATGAATGGCTCTAGGGGATGCACCGACGCGGGTTTGGGGAGGGTGTGGGTCATGGCTGTGAGGTCTCGATAGGGCTATCGGCAAGGGGGGCGGCGGGGGGATGGACGATCAGGGAAGCAGCGGGGTCGTTGCTGGGGCATCCATCACTAGGGTATCGGCGACGAGGGACTCGTTCAGGGGAGCCATCCGTAGGATGCTGGCCTGGACAAAGCCTTGGTAGGGTTCGTGGAGGGCGAGGGTGGTGTGTTCGCTCCAGCGGGCCATCCAGTTGGGCTGAAGGCCAAAGGCGATAATCAGGCTGGCCAGGGCCAGGGCGGGCAGGCGGTCGCGCCAGGTCACACCCGGCAGGTCAACATCCAACTGGGGGGAGCCACTGGGGGGAGCCACCGCCAGCCGTCCAAAGAAGGCCCGATTTACCAGCAGCAGGAAGTACACCGCCGTCAGGCCCGACCCCACCATGCAAAGCAGCGTTTGCACCGGGAAAATTAGGAAACTGCCCCGAAACACCAGAAATTCCGAGATAAAGCCCACCATGCCGGGAATCCCTGCACTGGCCATCACCCCCAAAATCATCAGGGAACCGACGAAGGGTAAGCCCCGCTCTGGGTTCAGCAGGCCGCGCAGTACGGTGAGATCGCGGGTGCCCGTGGTGTGGTAGACCACCCCCACCAGCAAAAACAGCAGGCCCGAAATCAGCCCGTGGCTCACCATTTGGAACACCGTACCCACAATGCTGAGGGGGGTCGAAGCCGCCGCTGCCAGCAGCACATAGCCCATGTGACCAATGGAGCTGTAGGCCACCATTTTTTTCATGTCGGTCTGGGCAATGGCCGCGAGGGAACCATACAGAACGCTGATCACCGCCCAGGTCGCCATCACCGGAGCCAGGGCCATCCAGGCATCGGGGAACAGGCCCAGGCCAAACCGCACCAGGCCGTAGGTGCCCAGCTTCAGCAGCACCCCCGCCAGCAGCACGGAAACCGGAGTAGACGCCTCAACATGGGCATCGGGCAACCAGGTATGGAAGGGAAACAGCGGTACCTTAATGCCAAAGCCAATCAGCAGCGCCACCAGCAGGATGATTTGCTGGGCCAGGGGTAACGCTGTCGCCAAGCCGCTGTCGTAGTCAAAGCTGGTGTTGCCCGACAGCCACACTAGGCCCAGGAAGGCACCGAGGATCAAAATCCCCGAGAGAGCGGTGTAAATCAGAAACTTGGTGGCCGCATAGCCCCGCCGTGCCCCGCCCCAGATGGCGATCAGCAGGTACAGGGGAATCAGTTCTAATTCGTAAAAGATGAAGAACAGCAGCAGGTTAGCCGAGAGGAACGCCCCCGCCACGGCACTGCTGATCACCAAAATCAGCGCGTAATACAGCCGAGGCCGATGCAGGTGGGGGTCGCTGATGTAGATGGCGACAATCCCCAGCAGGCTATTCACCACCAGCAAGGGCAGGGAAAGACCGTCCAGCCCTAGGCGATAGCTGAGGCCCAGCGGCTCTACCCAGGGCAGCAATTCCTCAAACTGAAAGCCCGGTGTAGTGATGTCAAACTGGGTCGCCAGAAAAATCACCCACAGCAGCGTTAGGCCGATGGTGCCGCCGCTGACCCATTTTGCGGTGAGCGGCGTAATTTTTCCGGGCCAAAGGATAACCGCCAGTGCGCCAATTAACGGGATCAGAATCAGTACGCTCAGCATGGCTACCACAGGCTCCAGGTCATGAAAACGCCAATCAGGCCCACCCCGGCCATGATGGTGAACAAATACAGTTGAGATTGGCCAGAAACGCTGTATTTCAGGCTTTCTCCGCCCAAGAGTGACGCTAGGCCGACGGCATTCACCAGGCCATCCACCACGTAGCGGTCAAACCAATTGCTCAGGCGCGACAGCCCTCCCACGGCGGCGACCACGGTGTTGGCATAGAGCCGTTCGGTGTAGAAGTCGTAGGCCAACAGGTCTTGGAGAATCCGCACCGGACGATTGCGCGACCGGGCCAGGGACTTGGACAGGGGAATCGCCGATCCCAGGGCGACCCCTGCCACCCCAAAGGCCACCAGGAGGGCGGTTACGGGCCAGTTCAAATACTCCACGGGCGGCAATAGCGACATCCGGGCCATCATCACGGGCACCAGCAGGGTCACGATGGAGAGGGATACCATCGGCACCGCCATCGGCCAGGGCACCTCTGGGGCGCGGCGGGTTTTGGGCTGGGCCTGCCCCAGAAAGACCAGGCGGAAGACACGGGTCAAATTCAGGGCCGTTAAGAAATTCACCAAGAGGAAAACTAAGGCCAGCAGGGGCGAACTCTGGCTGAGGAAATCCGCCCCCATCCGCAGCCCCCAGAAGCAGCCGAGGGGGAAAATTCCCACCATGCCCAGGGAGCCAATCACAAAGGCCAGGGTCGTCGCGGGCATCCGTGACCACAAACCGCCCATTTCCGTGAGGTTTTGGCTGGTGGTGGTGGTGATGATGCTGCCCACCCCCATAAACAGCAGCGCCTTGGCCACCGCATGGGTGAGCAGCAGGGTAATCGCCACACCGGGCCACTCTGTCCCCACGGCCACGAAGACCAGACCCAGGTAAGCGCTGGTGGAGTAGGACAGCGTCCGCTTCAGGTCAATCTGGGCCAGGGCCACCAGGGAACCCCCGATGGCCGTAATGCTGCCCAGGGCAATCAGCACCCCCAAGGTGACAGGGGACAGCACCACAATCGGCTGAAGGCGAATCAGCACGTAGGCCCCGCAGGTGACGACGACGGAATTTCGCAAAATCGACGCTGGGTTCGGCCCTTCCATCGCTTCATCCAGCCACAGGTGCAGGGGAAACTGGGCGCATTTGCCAATCGGCCCCGCAATCAGCGCCAGCCCCAGCAGCGTCCCCACCAGGGGCGAAAGATTTTCGGTTTTGACCCACCCATAGAGGTCGTTAAAGTTTAGGCTTCCGGCCATTGCCGCCAGGGCTACGACGCCCATCAGCAGCAGCACGTCGCCAATGCGTTTGGTCAAAAAGGCATCGCGGGCGGCGGTGACGACGAGGGGCTGGGCATACCAAAAGCCCACCAGCAGGTAGGTGGAAAGGGTCAGCATCTCCAGCAGCGAGTAGGAGACGAACAGCGACCCGCTCAGCACCAAGCCGCTCATGGCCGCTTCAAAGAACCCCATCAGGGAGTAAAACCGAGCCAAGGCCCAGTCCTTTTCCATATACCCTAGGGCAAACACCTGGGCCAGCAGACTGAGGAAGGTAATCAGCTCCAGCGCCCCCAGGTTCAGCACCGAGATGTCAAAGGCCAGCTCTAAATGCAGGTCGGCAAACTTGAACCAGGAGAAAACGAGTTCCTGGGAACCTTCATTCCAAATGCCCTGAAATACCAACAGGCCGTGGATAAAGGCGAACAGCGTCATGGCGATGTTGAGGTAGGCTGCTGGCCTTGGCCCCGTGCGGCGGATAAAGCCCATAGACCACGGCAGGGCCAACACCACCCCCAGCAGCCCATAGATTGGCAGCAGCCAACTTGTCTCCACCCACATTTGGTTCATAAATTCGTCACTACCTCGTCTAAACAATCTGCGACAGGCCACCCATCCACCCAACGCTGACCCATCGGGAAAGAGGGCGTCACCGCAGACCTACTCCTTCCAGCCTGACGAATTCGTGGCCATTGCACCATTAAGATATGTGAACGAAGCGATGCCGGGATGGCGGATTCCAACCGTTGATCTGCACCCCCTCGCCCGCCCCAAAACCCAGAAGGCCAGACCGAGCTATCAGCCGTTAGCCATCATCCTACCCGATTCGTGAATCCCCCCGGAGATCATGCCCAGCGACCAAAACAATTGATTTATATCAATGCAATGCCCAGATATAATTTTAATACTGCAACTCTGGCATCCATCAATTTTAGGTGGCGATAGAGGGCGACTCAGGTCAACAGCAGCCCCCTGGCAGACCCTAAATGAGGGTGAGGACTCACCCCGGAAAGAGCCGCCAATGGCCGCTTTCGCAAGGGCTTTGGGGATAAGGTTTAATAATACTCAACATTAGCAACAATCATTGAGACTTATATTGCAAAAGTGTCAATCGACACCTATGCTTAGGTTGTCATCAAAGAGAAATCAGCTCTTTTCGCCTTCACTAACCTTGAGCAAATCCCGTTTCTTGATGAGTTCGGGACTGTTCATGCTGCCAATAAAGGCTGAATTCCTGGGTGAACGCAGGGGAAAAGATCTAGATTTAACAAGGAGATTACGACAATGCCAATTGCTGTTGGAATGATTGAAACCCTGGGTTTCCCGGCTGTCGTGGAAGCGGCGGATGCCATGGTGAAAGCCGCCCGTGTAACCCTGGTGGGCTACGAAAAAATCGGTAGCGGTCGCGTCACCGTGATCGTGCGTGGTGATGTGTCCGAAGTGCAAGCGTCTGTGTCCGCTGGGGTGGAATCCGCCAAGCGCGTCAACGGTGGCGAAGTGCTGTCTACCCACATCATTGCTCGTCCCCACGAAAACCTTGAGTTTGTGTTGCCCATTCGCTACACCGAGGCTGTGGAGCAGTTCCGAAGCTAGGGTAAACCTTGCTTCATAGGTTGTCGTTTTGGTTCTGCAACCCAGGTCTATGGGGCCCAAGTCCGTGACGGACGTGTGGAACGGTAAAAATGGCTTTCCTAACTTTATACGTGTTGCCCAAGGGCGTCTGGCCAAGGGCGACGTAGGTTACGCACACAGCCAGTAAACAATACAAGCTTAAGGAAGGGCTTACAAGCATGGCAATTGCAGTTGGTATGGTAGAAACGCTGGGTTTCCCCGCTGTGGTGGAAGCCGCCGATGCGATGGTGAAAGCCGCTCGCGTCACCCTGGTGGGCTACGAAAAAATTGGTAGCGGTCGCGTCACTGTCATCGTCCGTGGCGATGTGTCTGAGGTGCAAGCCTCTGTGGCCGCTGGTATTGAAAATGTTAAGCGCGTGAACGGTGGCCAAGTGCTGTCCACCCACATCATCGCCCGCCCCCACGAAAACCTAGAGTTCGTGCTGCCCATTCGCTACACCGAAGCGGTGGAACAGTTCCGCGAGAGCGTCAGCGGTATTCGTCCCTACGGCAGATAGGTAAGCCATGCTCTTGGCTAAGGTGCGCGGCACGGTGGTTAGCACCTGCAAAGAGCCCAGCCTCAGCGGTGTGAAATTTTTGCTGGTGCAGCTCATCAGCGAAACGGGGGACTTGCTCCCCGATTACACCGTAGCGGCAGATGTGGTCGGCGCAGGGACAGGGGAATGGGTGTTGATTACCCAAGGCAGCGGTGCCCGTCAACATCCCGGCTATGAGGGGCGTCCGGTGGATGCAGCGGTGATCGCCATTGTTGATACCGTCAGCCTCGACAGCGGTGCCCTCTACGACAAGCGGCACGATTTTAGCTAGGGGTAGCCAAGCCGCAATGGCAACCGTCCAGGGTTGGGGAACCGCTCTGGACATTGCCTATCCGGGCTAAGGGGTTCCTGGTTAGGGGCGCTGATTTTTTTGGAGACTTGGATCATGACGGTCAGCACGCTGGCGGCGTCTCGGGTGTCGGATGCCACCTCTGAGGGAGCTTTCTCTAGGTTTGAGTCCGTGGGCGATGTGCGCCTAGGCCAGGGGGTGGCGATTGCCCCCAGCGCGGCTTTGCGGGCTCAGGTGGGAGCAACCTGTGTGGTGGGTTCTCGCACGGTTATCCAGGAAGGGGTCACGATTAACGGTCTGGGTCAGGCTAGGGTGCTTGGCGATGACCAGCGACCCTACACCGTCTGGATTGGTCAAGGCGCAACCCTCACCCACCGGACGCTGATTCAAGGCCCAGCCTACATTGGCGACAACGTTTTCATCGGGTTTCGCTCCACCATTTTCAATGCCCGCCTGGGGGCCAACAGCATTGTGATGATGCACGCCCTAGTGCAGGATGTGGAGGTTCCCCCAGGCAAATTGGTGCCGTCGGGATCGGTGATTACCCGCCAAAGTCAGGCCGATGGTTTGCCGGACGTTAGCCCCCAAGACTTGGCTCTGGTGCGAGAATTGCTCGGCTATGGCCCCGCCCCCGCTGATTTGAATGCTTTATCAACTGAGCTGAACGCCCTATCGGCGGAGTCGCCCTCGGCTTTGGCAGGCTCTAACTTAGCTGGCTCCAACTTAAACGAACGCGATGGATTAGGTACTATGCAATCTCAACAGCTTTCCCCCGATGTTGTGCAGCGGGTGCGCCAGTATTTGGCCCAAGGTCTGCGCATTGGCACCGAGCACGCCGACAATCGCCGCTACCGCAGTGGGGTGTGGCAAACCTGTAGCCCCATCCAGGCCACCCGTGAAGGGGAAGCCTTTGCCGCCCTAGAGGCTTGTCTGGCCGAGCACCGGGGCGAGTATGTGCGGATGTTCGGCATCGACCCCAAGGCCAAGCAGCGGGTGGCTCCGGTGACGATTCAGCGGCCCGATGGCAAGGCCGTTGAGGTGAATGGTTCTGTGCCTGCGGTTTCCAGCGGGGCCAGCCAAGCCTACCGTCCGGCGGCGGTGGCGGCGGGATCCCTGTCCGCTGAGGTGGTGAATCAGGTGCGCCAGTTTATCAGCCAGGGCTACCGCATCGGCACCGAGCACGCCGATGGCCGTCGCTATCGCAGCGGCGTGTGGCAGACCTGCGCTCCCATTACCTCCAACCGTGAGGGGGAGGTACTAGCGGCCCTAGAAGCCTGTCTGGCCGATCATGCCGGGGAATACGTGCGCCTGTTCGGCATTGACCCCCGCGCCAACCAGCGGGTTGCACCCATCACCATTCAGCGGCCCGATGGCAAGCCCGTTAGCGGCTCCTCGGTTCCAGCGGGGACAGGCTTTGGCCGTTCCGTGGGTCAGCGTCCGGCCAGCGGTGGTGCCGTGAACCTCAGTGGCGACCTCGCCCAGCAGGTGCGGCAACTGATCAGCCAGGGCTACCACATTGGGGCCGAGCACGCCGATACCCGTCGCTACCGCAGTGGCGTGTGGCAAACCTGCGCTCCCATCACCTCCAACCGCGAGAACGAGGTACTGGCGGCGGTGTCTCAGTGCATGGCCGCTTACCCCAACGAGTATGTCCGCATCTTCGGCATCGACCCCAAAGCCAAGCGCCGTGGGCCTGAAGTGACCGTACAACGGCCTGGTCAAGCCCCCGCATCCGGCCCCAGTGTTCCCGTAGCGTCCTACTCTGCACCCCAAGCGTCCGCCCCTGCTCCGGCCAGCCAGGGCGGCGGTCAAGGTCTCAGCCAAGACACCGCCCAACAGGTGAACCAGTTTGTCAACCAGGGCTATCGTCTCAGCCTAGAGGCCGCTGATCAGCGTCGCTATCGCAGCAACGTATGGAAGACCTGCGCCACCCTAGAAGGGAGCCGCGTCTCGGATTTGCTGGCCGCCATTGATGGCCAACTGCGGGCACACCAGGGCGAGTATGTTCGCCTAGTTGCCGTGGATCCCAAGGCCAAGCGGCGGGCGGCGGAAGTCACCATCCAGCGTCCTTAAGTTAGGGCGTTCCTAGGGATACCGATAGCCAATGATAGGGCCACTGCCAACGGCACTTGCCAATCCTGACGCTCCTGCTTTGGGGGGACAGGTTGAGGTAGCCGAGGGCGTGGCCCTTGGCGATTGTGTGGTGCTGGATGCGGCTCCGGGCTGTCGGTTGGTGGTGGCCCCTGGGGTGTGCGTGGGCAGCGGCGTGATTATCCAGGCCGTCCGGGGAGATGTGGTGATTGAACCGGGGGCGGTACTGGGCAGCGGTGTGCTGATTGTTGGTGCCGGACGCATTGGCCAAAACGCCTGCATTGGCGCAGAAAGCACCCTGATTAATCCCGCGATTTCGTCCGGCCAAGTGGTGCCCCCTAACTCTCTATTGGGCGATCCCAGCCAGTCTTCTGCAAACGGAACGGCCCCGAATCCAGTGGCCTTCCAGCAAGCTGCATTGATTCAAGACGCATCGGTTCAGGAAAGATCTGCCCAAGAGACACTCATTCAAGGAACCCCTATTCAGGCAACCTCAGTTCAAGCAATCCCTGCTCAAGTCACTTCTCCGCAGGAAAGCTTCGTTCAAGAGACACTTTCCGAAACCTCTCAAGACAACGCGGCTGACACGTCTACCCCGTCCCTCTCCAATGAGGCCGAAACTAAGGAAAAGGGAGGTGGTGACGTAGAATTGGAAGCCGATCCGGCTGATCAGGCCGATTCACCCATCCCTTCTAACGGCACCCGTCCACCCGCCCACGGGCAAAAGCAGGTGCAAGACCTCCTATCCAAGCTGTTTCCCCATCGGCAGCCGTTAAATGGTGTCACGTCCGGGGGTGTGTCTCCTGAGGACAAGCCTTAGAATGGAGTATACGGATCTCATCCCCTAGAGGCGCTCTATGCAAGCCGACGGTAAATTAGCCTCAAAACAAGACTTGAAATTGGCCCCCAAGGCTAAGCTGAACCTGGCCACCCCTCCCGCCAGTCAGTCGGAGCCTAAAAGTCGGTTTGACAAGTACCGTGGCTCGGCCCTGGGCATGGTGTCGGCAGCGGGGTTTCCGGTGGTAGTGAAGGCGGCGGATGCCATGCTGAAGGCCGCTGATGTGTATCTCGTCGGCTACGAAAAAACCGGAAGTGGCCTTTGTACGGCCATTGTGCGGGGCGGGGTGGCCAACGTGCGGATGGCGGTTTCGGCGGGCGTCGAAGCGGTGGAAGAGGCGGGCCAAACGGCGTCCTCCAGCCTGATTCCTCGGCCTTTGCCTAATCTGGAAGCAGTGCTGCCCATCTGTGCCCGGTGGGAACAACTGCGGCGCGAAGGCAAAAGTCGGCTGGGCAGTCAAGCCATTGGGCTCTTGGAAACGCGGGGCTTTCCGGCCATGGTGGGCGCAGCGGATGCCATGACCAAATCCGCCGATGTGGAGCTGATTTCCCACGAAACCATTGGCGACGGGCTCTGTACGATTTTGATTCGCGGCTCATTGCCCAACGTGGCCATTGCCATCGAAGCCGGAATGCACGAAGCGGAACGCATCGGCGAACTCCATGCAGTAATGGTGATTCCTCGGCCCTTGGATGACTTGGCGGACTCCCTGCCCCAGGCGGCAATGGAGGAAGAACAACCCCTACGCCTGCCCATCAACCTGGAGGCCAAGCAGGAAGAAGCCGTGGCCGAACCCCTGGCCCTGGAAGCCTCGGCCACCGAAGAACTGGCCCAACCCCTCAGCCTAGAGCTAGAGCGCGAACTGGCCGACGAGGAACTTTGATCCAGAACATCCGCTAAAATTTTTCGGGAGTCGTGCCACCCCATCCCCACCATCCGCATGTGCCAACTCCTCGGAATGAACTGCAACGTGCCAACGGATATTTGCTTCTCCTTTGAAGGCTTTTGTGCCAGGGGTGGCAAAACCGACGACCACAAAGACGGCTGGGGCATTGCTTTTTTTGAAGGACTGGGTTGCCGGGTGTTTTTGGATGACAACCCCTCCAGTACCTCCCCCATTGCTACCTTGGTGCGGCAGTATCCGATCAAATCCATGAACGTGATTGCCCACATTCGCAAGGCCACGGTGGGGCCAGTGGGGCTAGAAAACTGCCACCCCTTTAAGCGCGAACTGTGGGGCCGCTACTGGGTGTTTGCCCACAACGGCGATGTCCCCACCCTGGCGGTTAATCCCGGCCTCCATCAAGCCGTGGGCCAAACCGACAGCGAACGCGCCTTTTGCCAAATCCTCAACCGTCTGCGCCAGCGGTTTCCCCAGGGCAAGCCCCCGATCACCGACCTCTACTCGGCCCTCAAAACCATCACCGCCGACATTGCCCAGCACGGCATTTTCAACTACCTGCTCTCCGACGGGGAACACTTTTTTGCCCACTGCTCTACCAAGCTCTGCTACATCGTGCGGCAAGCGCCCTTTGCTGCCGCCCACCTGATTGACGAAGACCTGACGGTGAACTTTCAAGAACTCACCACCCCCAGCGACCGAGTCGCCATCATCGCCACCACCCACCTAACCGATAACGAACAGTGGACGCCCATCAAATCCGGCGAGTTGCTGGTGTTTCACAACGGCCTACCCCTAGCCCTCTAGCCATGCGATCCATCCACATCCGGCCCGCCACTGTAGCAGACAGTGCGGTGATAGCCATGCTCCTCGATGCCTTAGGCTATCCCGTTGAGCTTGATTTTCTCAACCGCAGCATTCAGCGCCAGCTTGATCACGACGATGCCGTGCTGCTGGTAGCCGAGGTTGAGCAGGCCGTAGTGGGTGTGATTTCCCTGCATTTCATCCCCCAACTGGCCCTGCCGGGGGACTTTTGCCGCATCAGCTATCTCTGCGTCAGCCCTGAAGCCAGAGGACAAGGCGTTGGCACCGCCCTAGAGGAACAAGCCTATCAACTTGCCCAAGAGCGGGGGTGTGATCGCCTTGAAGTCCACAGCCACAGCCGCCGTCTGCAAGCCCATCGCTTCTATGCCCGCCAGGGATACGCAGAATCCCCTAAGTATTGGGTTAAACGGGTATTTTGACGATGGGCTGGCTTACCCTATGAGTCTCCTGCTGTTGCTCTATAAGTTCGAGGCTTGGGCATCAGAGACGAGCTTGTTAAGCTGCTGGATAGCCTCTTCCAGTTCTTGAACAACTGGGAGGTTAATGGTAGCACTGCTTGTACTGATGCCATCAACGATCAGGCCACCAGTTGCATCAATACCTCTTTCCGCTGCATCCACAATAATTCCTGCTAAGGCGGTAATAGGGTTAAGTTTCAGACCCTTAGCGGTGACTTGCAATGCCCCTTTCGTTCCTTCAAAAGCCATGGCTGTAATTTGAGAGCCTACCTGAGAGTTCCGATAGCGCTCAATGCGTCTGGCCTTGGCCTGCTCTAGCGCGGTAATCACCTCACAAGCTTCGTCTAGGGACATTCTGAATCCTTTCCAAAAGATGGGCATCCTGTCGGGGATAGAACCGGATACCTTTCTTAAGTTCTTGATTGTCTGCTGTGTAAGTTGGAGATACGTCATAGTCTTTCATCCATCGAGACTATGTTGGGGATAGCCAAAGTATTCCCAGAACGCAAGGCTGGCTAACACAGGGAAAACGGAATGAGTAGCAGGATGCCCTAAGAGGGCTAGGGTAGCTTATCACCGCCTTTGACTATGCCAAGGAAACGGTTTCGATGAGGGGGCAAATCTCCCCATCGGTCGTCTGGGGGGGATGGCTGGCCCATTGATCCTGGTACTGTTCGAGTTCTGCTTTGAAGACTGTCATTTGATGAATTTGGGCCTCTAGATGATCAATTTTTTGCTGCAAGAGGGACTGGACAAAGTGACAAGGGGTGTGGCCTTGCTGATGTACTGTCAACACCTCCTTAATGTCTTCTAGGGAAAATCCGAGGGCCTGGGCTTTTTTGATGAACTCCACCTGCTGCACGGTGGTGGGGGCGTAGTATCGGTAGCCGTTCTGGCCGCGCTGGGAGGTAATGAGGCCCAGGCTTTCGTAGTAGCGCAGAGCACCGACGGCCACCCCAGTCTGGCGTGACACTTCGCCGATTTTAAGGTGGGTAGTGGTGATCATGATGGTTTCTTGCTCCTAACAAGTCGCGACGATGCAGGGCGGGCCATCGGCCCATGACTGGTGCAACGGACGAGAAGTTCCCCTGAAGTGGGCTATGACCATGGCTGTCTCCGCCAAGCCAAGTTTTGATGCTAACTTACGGGCTTTCCAGGGCGTGGGTGAATGGACTGCCTTAAAATCAAGAGGCCAAGACGAATCCGGCTAGGCGCTTTTGTCTTGCATGGCTCCATCAATCACATGGGTACTGGAAGCCCCGCGCCGTTGATTAAGACCATCTATAGTATGGGCAGATTCTTGGCAAGTGCCGCCACAATAACAACGTGGGCCCATTGGGTTCACCCACGCTGGCCTTCTGAGTCGCGACGGCTTTGGTTACAACTGCCCCTACTCCCTACCCCCAACGCTTATGGTGTCTTTGATTGAAAATCCCCTGCGGGTTGGCCTTCAGCAAGACCGCATCCCGGAGCCGCAAATCCTGGTGATTTTTGGGGCCTCTGGCGACCTCACCCAGCGCAAAATTGTCCCCGCCATTTACCAAATGCGGCGGGAGCGGCGCTTGCCCCCAGAGCTCACGATTGTAGGCGTGGCGCGGCGGGAATGGAGCCACGACTTCTTCCGGGAGCACCTGCGCGAGGGCATCGAGGAATTTGGCAACGGCATCGGCCATGAGGCGGTGTGGGAGGATTTTGCCAAGGGGCTGTACTACTGCCCTGGGGATATTGACAACCCGGAGTCTTACCAAACCCTGAAAACTCTGCTGGCAGAACTGGACGAGCAGCGGGGCACCAAGGGCAATCGGGTGTTTTACCTCTCGGTGGCCCCCCGCTTTTTTGGGGAAGCCACCCAGCAGCTTGGGGCGGCAGGGATGCTGGAAGACCCCGACAAGCAGCGGCTGATCATCGAAAAACCCTTCGGCAAAGATCTGGCCTCGGCCCAGGTGCTGAACCGGGTGGTACAGAAGGTGTGCGACGAACGGCAGATCTACCGCATCGACCACTACCTCGGCAAAGAAACCGTCCAAAACTTGATGGTGTTTCGCTTTGCCAACGCCATTTTCGAGCCGCTGTGGAATCGGCAGTTTGTGGATCACGTCCAAATTACCGTGGCGGAAACCGTGGGCCTAGAAGGACGGGCGGGCTACTACGAAACCTCCGGTGCCCTGCGGGACATGGTGCAAAACCACCTGATGCAGTTGTTTTGTCTGACGGCAATGGAGCCGCCCAACTCCCTCGATGCCGACAGCATTCGCAACGAAAAAACGAAAGTTCTGCAAGCCACCCGACTCTCAGATATTGACGACCTTAGCCAAAGCGCTGTGCGGGGGCAATATTCCGCCGGATGGATGAAGGGGCAATCGGTACCGGGCTACCGTGAGGAGGAGGGCGCAAATCCTGAATCCACGGTGCAAACCTTCAGCGCCCTCAAGCTGGAAATCGACAACTGGCGCTGGAAGGGGGTGCCCTTCTACATGCGTACCGGAAAGCGAATGCCCAAAAAGGTGAGCGAAATTTCTATCCACTTTAAGGAAGTGCCCCACCTAATGTTCCAGTCTGCCGCCCAGCAGATGAACCACAACGTCTTGGCCCTGCGGATTCAGCCCGACGAGGGTATTTCTATGCGGTTTGAGGTCAAAACCCCCGGCAACTCCCTGCGGACGCGCTCGGTGGATATGGACTTCCGCTACGATGCCGCCTTTGGCCAAGCCAACACCGATGCCTACGCTCGCCTGATCGTGGACTGTATGCTAGCCGACCAAACCCTGTTCACCCGGGGCGACGAAGTGGAAGCCTCCTGGCGCTTGCTCACCCCCCTGCTGCAAGTGTGGGACGCCCCCGCCGATCCCGCCGCCATCCCCATGTACGAAGCCGGAACCTGGGGGCCAATGGAAGCGGAGTTTTTGCTCAACAAAGACGGTCGCCGCTGGCGCAGGTTGTAGCCCACCCTTTGGGAAGTAAGCTACACCCCTAGCCCCGGAGGCCCTCTCCCCTAGCCCCTCTCCCAAGGTGGGAGAGGGGGACAAGAAATCCACTCTCTTCCCCACTCCCTGCTCCCTAACCCCTAACTCCCCAAACCGCCATGACCATGACCCCCACCGTTGCGCTCCAGCGCCCCAAGGACATTTCCATCGACGAGATTGAATCGGAACTGCGAAATATCTGGCGACAGCAGGATGCCGGAGCCGCCGCCCCCGTGGCCACCCGCGCCAGCACCTTTACCATGGTGATCTATGAGCCGGAGGAGGTGCAGCAAGTCCTCGCAGCCCTGGAATTCTACCCCGGCCCCATCGACGGCAACCACGGCCCCCTCACCCGTGAGGGCATTCGTCAGGCCCAGATCGCCTATGATTTGCGGGTGACGGGACGCATCGATCCACCCACCTTGGCCAGGGTGCGCGAGGAGTATAGCCAGCTTTCCCAAATCCAAAAGGAATACCCAAACCCCGACCTGCGCGGCTTCAACCTCAGCGAATCCATCTCCGCCCATAACCCCTGTCGCGTCATCACCCTCTGCCCCACCTTCGGCGAAGATACCGGGGTGACAGCCCAGGTTTCCGCCTACTGCCCCGTGCAAAAGAAAAGCACCAGCAACCTGATTTGCTGCGAGTACATCACCCTGCGCGGCACCAAGGCGGCGTTGGAACGGGTGAGCGACCTGGTGGCGTCTTTGATTCTGCCGGAACTGCCCCGGTTTGTGTGGTGGAAGGCCACCCCTAGCCCAGAGCAGCCGATTTTCCAAAACCTGGCTAAATCCAGCAACTGCATCATCGTCGATTCCAGCTATTTCAGTGATGCCGAAGCCGAACTTCACACCATGCAGTGCCTGATCGAAGAAGGCATCACCATCGCCGACCTCAACTGGCACCGTTTGGCCCCGTGG
Source organism: Leptolyngbya sp. BL0902 (assembly GCF_016403105.1). NCBI lineage: Bacteria > Bacillati > Cyanobacteriota > Cyanophyceae > Leptolyngbyales > Leptolyngbyaceae > Leptolyngbya > Leptolyngbya sp. BL0902. The sequence continues at coordinate 2,418,743 of NZ_CP046155.1, read as the reverse complement.
CAAGAACTCACTGCCGCCGCCTACGACCCCCCGGAACGCCGCGAATCCCTCAAGGATGTAGACCGCATCAGCGTCGATTACGAGCAGGGCAACGCCGCCCAAGCCCTGATGTACCTAGGCTGGTTTGCTAGTCGCCTGGGGTGGGAACCCGTGGACTACACCGAACAAGGGGGCGTCTACAACCTCAAAACCCTGCACTTCCGGGGGCCAAATGGCATCGAAATTGAGGCGGAACTGGCGGGCATTCCCGTAGCCGACTCCGGCGAAGTAATCGGCGACCTCACCGGAATTCGCCTACTCTCCACCAACGAGTGCGCCAACTGCTGCACCATCCTTTGCTCCGAAACCACAGGCTGTATGCGCATGGAGGCGGGGGGCGGTGCCCAGGCGTGCCAAGTAGAACAGGTGACGGCCCTCTCCGACCAAAAGGCGGACTTCATGCTGGGCCAACAACTCCAGCGCTGGGGCGAAGATGTGCTCTACGAAGAAAGCCTCGCCATGGTGGCCAAAATGATGCGCCTGCTTCAGGGGGAGTCAGCCTGAGCATTGCCAACCTAACCGTCTCGTTCGCTGTTGACTCGCACCCACCTGGAGGGACACGGCTTGCCACCCTCCTAGGGTGTCTCGGCTCCCTTTCGTTTGAGGGCAATGGGCGTCGCCTTGGGAGGGACGATAGGCTCGGCCAGCCAGGTCAAAAGTGTCTGCTTGAGCTGGTTTAGATCCCGATAAAACTCCTGCTTCACAAATTGGCCTAGGGCATCGAGGGGCGAAAACGAATCCCCTGGCTGCCAGCCAATATCTTGAGCAATAGGCGTTGTGTGGCTACCCTGAAGGATCTGCACCGTCGTCTGCTGTGGAAAGCGCGGCACCAGCGTATCCGCCAGCGGTCGGGTTTGGTCGATGGTGTCGTTCCGAAACTTGATCAGCAGATTGTGCGCTACCGGATACTGATCCCGCACGAGGGCTAGCGTCGCCTCCGGGCCGGGAGTAAACTCCACATCCAGCGCAGGACTAAACTGCGCCACCTGCTCTAAAAAAGGAATCGACCGTTTGGCTGGGTAGTTGTTAAAGCTCATGTAGATGTTTCCCGCCCGATCCACCTCCCACAGACTGTTAATCAGGAGGTGTACCTTGCAACCCATGCTGTGCCCTAGGCCATAGATGGGCAGATACGGATCATTGATGCCGAGCCGTCGATCCAGATAGCGCAGGGCCTGACTGAAGGTAATCAGGACTTCCTCCGCAATTGCTTCGTGGTCAAAGGTATTGATGAAGGGAGTAGCCACAATGATGTAGCCCTGGCTTGCCAGGTTCTCTAGCAACCAGCGGTAGGTCACGCTGGGGGCCGCTGCCACAAACGCCCCGCCGAGAAAATGGATAATACCCCGAGGGCGGGGAGGCATCAAAATCCAGTTGCCCGTCACCTCTTGCCAGGTTGCGATCCCATTTACCATAGCTGTCGCCAATTCGCCCATCCGGTGTTGTGTGTATCTTAATGTAGCGAAATTTGAAGTTAGTGATAACCGATGAGCCAATGCTCTCCCTACACCTGGGCACACTGCCGTCTTTTAGGGGGAATCACAACGGTTGCTTGGATCGAGTTAAACGTCAGGAATTCTTAGTTTTTTTGCGACATTTAAACTAAGATTTGTAATGTTCCTCAGGACGATATTCCCGCAGCCAGCAACGCTCTAGAAATCGCACTTGGTAGGTACGCCAAAATCGCCAGGGATTATAAATCGCCTGGTGGTTACGGTTAAAGATGGGTTGGTTTAGGTAAGGCCAGACGGGGAATTGCATGTTCCTAAAACTCTTAAAAAAAACAATAGCAGCAGACAACTTTCAGGAAGATCGACCTCCCTAAGCGTTGCCAACCTTCCGTAGCCTAGGGCTACCTTCTCAGTATAGGCAGATGCAAAAAGAGACCCAACATTGAGTCTCTTACTTGGAAAAATATTTAATAATCAAACACATGTTGTAGGAATGGAGCTGACGGGAGTCGAACCCGTGTCCGCTTTGAGTATTAACACACCACTCATTCACAGGCTTAGCCCCGCTAATCCTTGGGGCAGGAACCGCCACTTATCCCGGACGGTGGGATGCTCTAATGAAAGCTTAGCCGACAGACTCACTAGAGAACGCCTGTCAGTGCATCCGTTGGGGTTTTGTCCATAGTCCTTAACGGAGTCAAACTATGAACGCTCGCTAAAAGAGTTTTAGTTAAGCGGCAACAGGTGCAGCTTTACGAGCAAAAGGAACGATGTTGTTCGCACTTACGTTTGTTTTGAGCCTGGATTAACGAGAGTGGACTCCCTCTCGGCCTGTATCACAGCGTGACTTTCGTCAAAACGTCGAAACCGTTACAGCCCCCTGGGTGAACTCTTTCGTTTATTATAGGCCAAGATTCTACCCCTGGGAGAGGGTTGCCCTAGAATTGCGGTAGGGAAAGCCGCCCTTCCGGTCGGTGACGGCCCACCCCGGATGCCCCCTTAGCCGCTGCGCCCTTATAGCATTGATAATCATTCATAAACTGAGAGGGACAGCCCTCGACGTATAATTATCTCTTAAGCATCCTGTTTCCCTAACTTCGGGCAGCAGTGAGCTACCTCGGCTAGCCGAGGGTGCGGCCTTGATATTCACCCCGGCGGTCGCCCTCCTGGTGACGGCCTGTTGCAATAAGGACTTTAATACCGATGACTACCCCCAACGACGCCAGCAACCCCGAAACCCCAGAAAAAGAGACCAGCCCTCGACGTCCTAGCCGAGCCAAGCGCAACACCTCGGAAGGAGGATTGGTGAAAGCTGGCGACAGTGGGGTGGTATTTGTTCTGGATGACGAAACTCGCTTGGTGGAAACCGATAGCCTGCCCAACCATCGGCCCATTGCCCTCAGCAGCTTTGAAATTGTGGGCACCCTCGATCAGGCGGGTCAGCGTCCCATTGGGGCCAATACGTTCATGATCTCCACCCTCGATACCCTACCCGGCCACCGTCCGGTCGGCGTGAGTACCCTAATTATTTCCGACCTCCATACGCTTCCCGGTGATCGCCCCATTGCGCCCAACGACGTGATCGATCCCCGTCCGTCCGTGCTGATGGGCTACCTCGACTAGACATCTGGATTATCCTGGGCATACCGCCCTTGCCTACGCCTCTCCTTGGGGGAGACAGCTAGGACAAGGGCGGTTTTATCGCATTAATCTGCCTTAATTTTGGGGCAGAAGCACACCCTTGCTGTTCAAAATCATCATGAGCCATTGAACGGCGCGATAGTATTGTAAAGGCTATTTTCATCAAAGAGCTTAGGGCCTGTGGTTGCTGTCAACGATATTTATCTGCTGCGTAATATTTGGTACCATGCCATGCCCAGCGCCGACCTCAAGCGCGGGAAAATGGTGGCCAAGACCCTGCTCAACGAGCCGATTTTGTTTGGCCGCACCAACCAGGGCAAAGCCTTTGCCATCCGCGACCTTTGCCCCCACCGGGCGGTTCCCCTAAGCTGCGGCTGGTACGATGGCGAGACCGTGCAGTGCTGCTACCACGGCTGGCGCTTTGATGAGCATGGCAAGTGCGCCGAAATTCCGTCGTTGATGCCAGAGCAGGAGATGGATCTGAGCCGCTTTGACGTGCGCAGCTACGAGGTCAAAGAAGTGCAGGGCAACCTTTGGGTGTATATCCCCGACCCCGACCGCACAAAGGCCCAACCGCCCCGATTCGACGTGCCCAGGGTGCCCGGTTTTGGCGATGAGGTGGCCCCCAACGTCACCTACACCATGCGCTTTCCCTGCTACATCGACCATGCCGTGGTGGGGTTAATGGACCCGGCCCACTCGCCCTTTGTCCATCGTTCCTGGTGGTGGCGGGGCGGCACCCTCAACGACGAAATCAAATGGTTCGACCCCTCGCCCTACGGCTTCACCATGCGTCGTCACCAAATGCCCGAACACATGGGCCGAGGCTACTGGTTAATTGGCGGCCTACCCGAAAACGAGATCATCTTTTACCTGCCGGGGGTACGCACCGAAGAAACCACGACCCCCAAAAACCGGGTCGTAAACCTAACCACCGTCACGCCCCTCACCGACGACCAAACTGACGTTACCTTTCAGCTCTATTGGGATATCCCCTGGGGCAACCTGCTGAAGCCCATTTTGCCAACCCTGATTCGCTCCTTCTTAGGACAGGATCGGGATGTGGTGATCAAACAACAGGAGGGGCTAAAACACGAATCGGTGCTGCGGCTGATCAAAGATTCCGACACCCTGGCCCGCTGGTACTATCAGCTTAAAAAGGAATACCAGCGCTCCCAGGACGAATCGCGAGAGTTTGTTACTCCCGTCAAAACGCAACTGCTCAAGTGGCGGGCTTAACCATTCAAGGTAGTAGAGCGGCAAAATCTTGATGGGATGCCTTGATGCGATGCGGTTAGAGATGGTGTGTGCTGAGAGACTGGTATGCTCAACGATCAGGATGTATCCCACACTCCAGGCCATTGGCTAGCATAGAACCACCCTACCAATGCCCCGTCCCATGACGACCACTCCCGCGACTTCCGTTCAATCGGCCAAACCCACGGTGGCCCCACCCCTCGAAAGCGGCGACCGTCTGACTCGCCCAGAGTTTGAGCGTCGCTATGCCACTGCCCCCGTCACCCAGGCCGAACTGATTGAAGGAGTTGTCTACGTGGCCTCACCCCTGCGGTTTCAACAACACGCCGAACCCCACAGCCGCATCCATGGTTGGGTGTGGACGTATCAGGTGATGACCCCTGGGCTAAGCCTAGGTATCGAACCCACCGTGCGCCTCGATTGGAATAACGAGCTACAACCCGATGTTGTGCTGCTGATTAACGAAGCTGCCGGGGGCCAAACCCGCGTGGATGCAGACGGCTACCTAGAGGGCACACCGGAACTTGTAATCGAAATTGCCGCCAGCAGCGCCGCCATTGACCTAGGGGCCAAAAAACAAGCCTATCGCCGCAATGGGGTGGCAGAATACCTGGTATGGCAAGCGTTTGAGCAAAAAATTGACTGGTACCACCTCACCGAAGGCGACTATCAACCCCTGCCCATAGACAACGAGGGCGTAATCCGCAGCCAGCGATTTCCGGGGCTGTGGTTAGCGACGGGGGCGATACTTTCCGGCGATATGGCCCAGGTGTTAACGGTGCTGCAAAGGGGGCTGCGATCTCCAGAACATCAGGCTTTTGTGGCGCAGCTTTCTACCCCAGCGTAGGGTGCATTCGCGGCATCGATATCTTGTGGGACGATGCAATCAACCCCCTGGCCGCAATGCACCAAAGCTCTAAGAAGCCAGGAGAGCGGCCACCGCATCTTCCGACATAAAACGCCTGAAATCAAGGATTTCAACCAAAACGAGTTTGTCGTCGGGGGAGTAGTGGAGAATCACCTGACCATTTTTTTCGGCGTAGGCGATGGGTTCCTGGGATAGCTCTATCAGCAGGGCATCCACATCTTTGCTGTAGCTAATTTTTTTCATACCGCGACCTCCATTTTGGATTGCAGCCGTTGCTGTACTGGCAGAGGAAGCGCCTTAAATTGTTTGGCAGCAGGCTTGGTGAACTCCAGGCGATAGCTCATAGCCCGACATCGGCCTTGAGGGCGTCCCAAGACACCGTACCTTCCGTGGCCACGGTCGCCAGAGCTTCACGGGCCGCTTGAAGATCAGCAGCATCTTCAGCCTGCTTAGCCTGCAAAAACTGGAGAAAATCAAGCACCTCCACCAATACAGACTCGGAGGCTCCCTCGATAATTGCCTGTTGTTACCCAAGCCAAATCTTGCCGAATCTTCAGTAGGATGGCGTTACCTTTCATCCGTCCTACCTATGGACAGCCTCTGCCTTAACCCCCAATGTGCCCAGCCCGTTAACCCGGCTGCGGCCCTGCGGTGCCAGTCTTGCGGTGCGCCTTTGCGGCTGAATCAGCGCTATCGGTGTGGGGCGGTGCTGGGGCAGGGGGGCTTTGGCCGTACCTATCGGGCGGTGGATGAGGGCGTTCAGCCGCCGGAAGTTTGCGTCATCAAGCAGCTTTGGCCAGATTCCAAAGGTTTTCGCCAAGATAAAACGCCTGAAGCACAACGACAACGGTTTTGGCAGGAGGCCGAACAGCTCGCCACCCTGGGCTACCATCCCCAAATTCCCCGGCTGTTAGAAGCCTTGGATACCGAACAAGGTCAGTTTTTAGTGCAGGAATACATCCCTGGCCCCAACCTCGACCAACTGAATCCGCCGCTAGAGGAAGCCCAGATTCGCCGCCTGCTGAGCGACCTGCTGCCTGTGCTGCAATTTGTCCACGAGCATCAGGTCATCCACCGCGACATCAAACCCGCCAACATCATCGCCCCCTCGGATGATCGGCCCTGGGTGCTGGTGGATTTTGGCGCGTCCAAAACCGTGAACCTGGAGGCGATGGCCCAAACCGGAACTGTGATCGGCAGTGCGGGCTATGCCGCCCCCGAACAAACCCTCGGCAAGGCCGTCTTTGCCAGCGATATTTTCAGCCTCGGCCTCACTGCCCTGCACCTGCTGACCGGGCTTCATCCCTTCGACCTCTATGCCGTGGGCGAGGATGCCTGGATCTGGCAACCGTTCCTTACCCAACCCATCAGCCCTGCCCTGACCCGCGTTCTAGACCGAATGGTGAACCGTCGCCTGAAGGAACGCTACCGCAGCGCCCAGGAGGTGATGGCCGACCTGCGATGGGGCAGTCTTTCCCCAGTCCCGTCTTCCCCAGGCAAAGCCTTCCCGATGCCAAAGTTCTTGGGGACGAGGAGACTTCGCCCCTACCCGACTCCTGTGGGACGAGGAGACCTCGCCCCTACCCCACCCCCCACGTGGCAAGCCCGCCACCGCATCGATCTCCCCGGAATTGTGGTTCAGGATTTAGCCATCAGCCCCCAAGGTTGCACCCTGGCGGCGGCCTGTGCGGATGGGTCGGTGCGCCTGTGGGACTGTACCAATGGTCAGCTTTTGCACCAGTTTCGCAAAACCCTGCGCAGACCGGGGCATCGGGGCAAGGTGAACGCAGTGACGTTTGGCGCTAACGAAACGGTGATTAGCGGCGGCGAAGATGGGCAGGTGATTCAGTGGAATTTGGCCCATCCAGGTGATCGTCAACGGCTTCCCCTCACGAGTTGGCAGGTGTCGGCCCTGGCTTTAGGCCCCGACGGCGATACCCTGGCGGTGGCCTGTGGCGATGGGCGGATTTATCTGGTGTCCCCCTCGCAGCAGTTTCAGCCCAAGGTGTTGGTGCATCACCAAGCTGCCGTGACGACCCTGGCCGTTAACGTGACCGACAAGCTTCTGATCAGCGGTGGCCAAGACCGCACGATTCGCCTGTGGTCGCTGCCCGCCGGACGGCTGAGCCACACCATCACCGCCCCCAAAGCCCCGATTACGGCCCTGGCTTGCCACCCCCAGGATGGCCGCATCGTCAGCGGCGATGCCCAGGGCAATGTGCAGGTGTGGACGGCGCAAGCTTCTGATCAGGGATCGCTGATCCAACGGTTTTCCACCTCGATTACGGCTTTGGCCTTGAGTTCTGATGGGCAGTGGCTCGCTATCGGCACCGAGGCCGGACGACTGACCCTGATGAATTTGGCCCAGTTGAGCTTGGGGGAACCTGATCCGGGGCAACCGATGCGCCACGATTGGTCGGTAACGGCCCTCGCCTTTACCCCCGATAGCCGCATGATCGTCAGTGCCAGTGCCGATGAAACCCTGCGCTTTTGGTGCTGTTGAGGCTAGAGGGTTTTGCTGAATAAATCCAGCACCCGTTCCCAGGCGTCTTGGGCGGCGGCGGCGTTGTAGCTGTAGCGCTGGTCGCAGAAGAAACCGTGGTCGGCGTCGGGGTAGCGGAAGATTTGGTGGGGCACCTGATGGGCCTTCAGCGCCTCCTCCATCTGATCCACTTCCTCCAGGGAAATCAGCGGATCCTGGTCGCCAAAGAAGCCGTAGAGGGTGCCGCCGATGTCGCCCGTGCGGCTGAGGGTGGGTTCGCCGCCGCCCGGTGTGCTGTTGACGATGCCCGCACCGTAGAAGGAGGCGGTGGCCTTCACCTGGGGCAGGGTCGCCGCCAGGTAGGCCACATGGCCCCCAAAGCAAAACCCAATGCAGCCCACGCCGCCGGGACGCACGTTGTCCTTGGCCAGCAGGAAGTCAATCGCCCCCTGCACGTCGCTCAGCAGTTCCTCGGCGTGGGTGCCCGTTTTGTATTGACGGCCCTGGGTTAAGCCCTCGTCGGTGTAGTCCACCTCAAAGTGGGGGGCTTGGCGGTGGTAGATGTGGGGAGCGATGGCCACGTAGCCCGCTCCGGCGATGCGTTCCGTCACGTCGCGGATGTGGCTGTTGACGCCAAAGACTTCTTGGATGACCACCACGCCGCCAAAGTGGCCCTCACGGGAGGGTTCGGCCAGATAGGCGGGGATAGACAGGTCGCCGCTGGTGATGGAAACGGTGGCGCTACGGACAAGGGAAGACATGGCGGCTGGGGATGATCAACATCCCTTACCTTACCGCTGGGGCTGGGGCAAATGTCAAAAATTATTGCGCGGCCCTACGGCCAGGGAAAGATGACGGCGCGTTGTGGAGGTTTCGTCCTAAATTAGCAGTACGGCCTGTGGATCAATGGAGAAGAGCCCTCACCCCCAGCCCCTCTCCCAGGACGGGAGAGGGGAGCCGGAAAGTTCCTTCACAGTCCCTCCTCCAGGGGGAGAGGGATTTAGGGTGAGGGCCGCAGGGGCTTAGCCATGTTCTAAGTCTCTAAGGACAAACCGACAATCAATCCCGTGGCCTTTGTTCGGAGGTAAGTGTGGTGGTGCAGTTTCATATTCAGCCCGATAGCGACATTCCCGCTTCGACCCAGCTCTACGACCAAATTTGGTTTGCCATTGCCTCCCGGCAGTATCCCCCCGGATACCGACTGCCCAGCACCCGCCAACTGGCGATGCACACGGGCCTACACCGCAACACCATCAGCAAGGTCTACCGCCAGCTTGAGGATGCCGGAGTAGTAGAAGCCCTGCCCGGATCCGGCATCTACGTGCGGGAGCAGGGGGTGGGGGAAAGTGCGCGGCCCCAGTCGGCCCTGTGGGATGAGTTTCCCCAGGCGCGGTCGGTGGTGGAATCGGGTTTGGATGAGTTGCTGCGCCAGGGCTGTTCCCTCAACCAGGCGCGGGAGTTGTTTTTGGCAGAAATTGACTGGCGGCTGCGGTGCAGTGCGCGGGTGCTGGTGACGGTGCCCAGCCAAGACATCGGCGCGGGCCAACTGATTGTGCGGGAACTGGAGGCAGCGCTCAAAATTCCCCTACAACTGGTGCCCCTAGAGGAATTGGATGCGGTGCTGGCCCAGGCTCGGTCTGGCACGGTGGTGACAAGCCGCTACTTCATTAACGAAGCCGAGGCCATCGCCGCCCCCAAATCGGTACGGGTGATTGCTGTTGACATTTACGACTACAAAAAAGAACTCAGCCTGCTGAAGGATTTGCCCCAGGGCACTTGCCTCGGCATGGTCAGCCTCAGCACGGGCATTTTGCGGGCGGCGGAGGTGATTAGCTACAGCCTGCGCGGCGACGACATTTTGGTGATGACCGCCCAAACCGAAGACAGCTATAAACTCGGTGCCGTGGTGCGCAGTGCCCAAACCATCGTGGTGTTTGACGAAGCCAGCCTGCCCACGGTGAAGAAAACCATCGCCGCCGCCCGTGATGACCTGATTCGTCCGCCCCACCTGGTGGTGTGCGACAACTACATCGGCGAAAAATCCATCACCCTGCTGAAGCGAGAACTGGGGCTAGACTAGGCCCAAGGAGAGCCGCCTGAATAGGGCAATTTGGCTGATTTTCGGTCGATTCTAGACACGCTGCCCCGAAGCCTGGGGTAGCGCTAGGGTGTGAGCAGCGGCAGGATGTCGGCGGGTAGGGCTTGAACCATGTGGAAGCGGAAGGGATCAGCACTGGCGGTTTCTGCGTAGCGGGCGGTGAGAAAGGGGGTAAACTCCTCTCGGTTAGCCGCATAGACCTGGGTGAAGGCCACAATGAGCGCTTTGTTTACCCCCCGTGAGATGCTGAGGGCCTCATCGAGGCTGCGGTCGAGGTCTTGGTCAAAGTTGAGCAATTGGCTGATGGATCGGGTAAACGCAGGGCTGTGGGAGCTGTTGTCCGCCAGGTAGAGGTAGCGGTCGGGGGTGGTTAGCCAGCTAAAGGCTGATACTTGCTGGGGCACCACCGGAGCCACAATATCGAGGGCTCCTCCCAAAATCATGACCGGACGCTGGATATTCGCCATCCCCGTGGGGCCAAAGAGGTTGGCTACTGGGGCAAAGGCCATCACCAAGGCCACCCGATCATCGGCTACCCCCGTGGCCAGTTGCTCGACCACGGCGGGCTGAGATTGCAGGGCCAAGGCGCGGCATTCTAAGAGCAAGGCCACATCCGCCACGATGTTGGTGTTGGGGGCGCAGCGCTGGGCTAGGCGCTCGAAGTCGATGGTAGCCCCGGCCAAGGCTAGAGCCGTGTAGCCCCCAAAGGAGTGGCCCACTACGGCCACCCGCTCTAAGTTCAGCCGTCCGCCAAAGGTATCGGCGTTGCGGCGGCTCAGTTCGTCCAGCATAAACCGGACGTCCAGGGGACGGTCGAGGAATTCTTCGGGTAGAAAGCTCTCGCGGGCAACACCGTTGAGCATGGCCTGCTGCTGTCTAAAGTTGCTGCCAATGTGTTCGGGCAACACCATGACTACACCGTGGGAAGCCGCGTGGGCCGCCACATCCAAGAAGCTTTCGGGGTGGTCGCCTAGGCCGTGGGACAGCACCACCACCGGAATCGGGCCGGGGACGGTGGCCACATCCTGGGGCACCACCACCTCCACCGGAATGGTGCGGTTGCGGGCTGGATCCGTCAGTTGCAGCGACACCTGACGGTGGCCATGGGGGCCGGGTTGGGTGAGGTCGGGCAGGCCAGCGGTGTCAAGGATTTGCTGGGCGGCGTCCTGCTGAGACTGGGTTCGCACGGCTTCGAGCACCTGATGGGTGAGGGCGGCTTCATCTAGGGTTTGCTGGGCGCTGAAAAGCAGTTGGGCCAGGTCTAGCCGCAGGGTACCCGTCGGGAAATGGCGAATCACATCTAGCAGGGAGAGGGTGTTGTCTTCCGCCGCCGCCTTAACCACCGCCGCCCGCAGCGCTTGCTGGCCGTTCAGCCGCGCCTGGGTGCGGATCATCTGGCCCAAAAAGGAGAGGGACTGTTCCCCCATGGGGTCGTTGAACCACTGGCTGAGGGGAACCAGTTCCACATCCCGGCTGGCCGTTAGCCCAGTCCGCAGCCCTTCCCGTTGGTCGGGGGTAAGGCGGCGCAGCAGCGGGGCCAATTCTCGACTGGCATCGTTGCCCTGGGCAAATTCCTCCAGGGCCGACACCGATACCGACCGACTGAAGGGGCCAAATTCTAAAATCACGGTGTCTGCGGCTTGGGCTGGAACCTGACCACTCAGCGCTAGCCCCAGCGCCAAGGATCCCCACACCGCCTGACCCCATCGCTTCATGTTCATTGGTTTTCTCGCCAAGGTTTTTCTATCGTCCACTGTTTTCTGAGTGTGACATCCTCTCTTCAGAAATCAAAGCGGATGGATGGAAATTTCTGGCATCACGGGGGCGGTGCCAGCAGCAGTCTGAGGGCCAGGACAAAGCAGACCCCCGTAATCATGGGCCGAATCAGCCATGGGCCATGCTTCAGCACAAGCCTGCCCCCCAGCAGGGCTCCGAGCAACTGCCCCACAAACATGGCCAGTCCGGCCCGCCAATCGATCTGGCCAAACACCATGAAATACAGAAGGGCGGCCACGTTGCTGGTGGCGTTCAGCAATTTGGTGTGGGCGGTGGCCTTGGTAAGGTTATAGCCGCGCAGGCCCACAAAGGCTAGGGCCATAAACATCCCGGTGCCGGGGCCAAAGAAGCCGTCGTAGAAGCCAATCAGGGGCGCAATGGTCAGGGCGAAGGGTGTCGATCCTAGCCGTTGCTGCTGATCCATCTGCCCCACCTGGGGAGAAAGGGCAAAGTAGGTGCCCAGGGCCATCAGCAAAAAGGGAATCAGGCGGGCTAGAAGGCTGGCGTCCAGGGTCAGCACCAGCCATCCCCCTAGGGTTGCCCCCAAAAACGTGGTGGCTATGGCCCAGCGATGGGCGGTCAGTTGGATGGCCTGCCGTCTCAGAAAAAAGAGCGTCGCGGTGACGGATCCCCCGGTGGCCTGGAGCTTACTGGTTGCCAGAGCCATCGCCGGGGGCATCCCCGTCATCAGCAGCGCTGGGAGGGTAATCAGCCCACCACCGCCTGCGATGGTATCGACACAGCCCGCCACAACGGCAACGGCAAACAGTAGAGCAACAGTGGCCATATCCACGATCCGCATCCTCATGCCCTGGTCTAATTGGGCCTAGCCACCGCACCGCATGGGGCTGAGCCCAGGCATTCCCTGACCGACCATAGCCGATTTCGTGCCCCTCCCCATGGATGGCCCCCAACCAGTGGGCCATAGGGGTTGACGATTCAGCCCTGGTCAACCCACGATGAAGCTGGCTTTCCCCATCAGCGATGACCACGCCCATGAAACTTCTACTGGTTAACAGCAACTCCACCGAGGCGGTGACGGATCGCATGGTTGCCGTGGCCCGCACGGTCGCGGCCCCAAAGACCACCATTACTGGGCTAACGGCGGCAGGAACCCCGGTGATTCGCACCCACTGGGAGTTCGCAACGGCGGCGGTGGAAACGGTGGTGGCCCTCAAAGCCCAGGCCCATGATCACGATGCGGCTATCATCGGCTGTTTTGGCGATCCAGGACTAAAGGCCGCCCGCCACGAGCTGTCGATTCCGGTGGTGGGGATGGCCGAAGCCGCTATGCTCAGCGCCCACCTGCTGGGCGGATCCTACAGCATCGTCACCTTCGGCCCTCACAATGCCGTCACCATTGCCGATTTGGCCCGCCACTATGGCCTCCACACCCGCCTTGCCTCCGTGCGGATTGCCCCCGTTAGCCATGCCGCCATGCTCGCCGACCCCACCCAAGCTATCACCGCCTGCCGCACCGCCGGACAACAGGCCCTCGACCACGACGGAGCTGATGTGTTGATTTTGGGTGGTGGCCCCGTTACCGGAATGGCCAGCCAGATAGCCGCAGAACTTGGGGTGCCCGTTCTCGACGGCATTGCCTGTGCCACCAAGCTAGCGGAATCGCTGGTGGCCTGTGGCTACACCACCACCCGCCGAGGGCTGTATCATCCTGGCTAGGTCTATCCAGGGTTCCCTGGTTAGGCACCATCCAAAGTCCAGGGGATAATCGTCCCACCTGTCGCCGCTAGGGGGCTGACCCCAGGACAAAGCTAGGGCCGCAGCAGGAGGTAGTAAAGCTGTCCGGGATGATTAATCCGGCCTGCCAGTTCCCCGGCTTCGGGGCCAGAGCCCACAAACAGATCGACCCGACCGGGGCCAAGGATGGCTCCGCCCGTATCTTGGTCGAGCACAAGGCGGGTGGTGGGTGGGTGCTCCCAGTCGCCGTCTGGGGTGTGCTGGGGCAGGGGCGCTTGGATCAATGCCATGGCTCCGGGCGGCATTAGAGACTTATCTGTGGCAATGGAGTAGCCAGCGGTGACGGGAACGCTGAGGCTACCCGTGGGTGGCCCGCCATCGGTGGAACGGAAAAAGATAAATCGGTCGTTTTTGGGGATGTAGATATCGAGTTCGTCGGGGTGGACCTCAAAGTAGGCCAGCAGGTTGGGCAGCGACAGGTCTTCGGCGGCAATTTTCCCAGACTCGATCAGGGCGCGGCCAATGCTGGTGTAGGGATAATCGGTGCGGCCCGCAAAGCCCACGGTCATCACCTGGCCATCGGGCAACCCCAGCTTGGCCGACCCCTGCACCTGCACCAAAAACGCCTCTAGGCGACTGGCCAGCCAGACCAACTCCAGCCCCCGCAGCGGCCCCTGACTCCCTTGCAAGCCATCGGCCCCCTCCAACTGAAGGCGGGTGGGGTGGGGCGTGGGCCAAGACTCCAGATCGGCAGGGCGGCGATAGAGGGGATAGCGAAACTCGGCGGTGGGCACGGGGCTAGCGGCATAGTAGGGCTCGAAATAGCCCGTAAACCCCACCTCTCCAGCCCCATCTCGACCCACGGACTGATACAGCACGAACTCTCGGGTCAGGGCCGCTTGGAAGGCGGCATCGTTGGGGCTATGCTGCACCAAATGCCGCAAACGACGCAGACTGCGCTCCACCCGATCATGGGTCACGCCGGGGGTGGGGTGGGCCTGGTAGTCGGCCCTGGCCTTAGGCGTCGCGAGGTAAGTGAAACTATGCTGAATGGCTTGCAGCAGGGGGCGGCGATCCTGGGGCAGCGTCACCGTGGCCCAAACACGGGCAGCATCCGACGCAGGGAGAGGCCGCAAGGGCACAATGGGCGTAGGGTCGGGCAACACCGTGGCCTGGGCGAGGGGCCTCTGGGTCTCCCTAGGGTGAAGGGTGCCCTCAACGGTAGCCGGACGATGCTCCAGCCGCTCCGCCGTTCGCGCCAAAGCTCCCTCTAGCCCCACAATCAACGCCAACCCCGCCGCTAGCCCCAGCGTTCCAAGCCGCAGATGTTGCTGCCGCCATGCCTTGTTACCCATGCCTTCTATCCTGTGAAGCAACCTCCTGCCGCCGTCGGTTCACGGCAGGCAGGCTAAAATCGTTCGACGCTGGAACTGAACACAGGTTCCACCCGAATGGCGGTGAGGCGGGAAGGCCGGATCACCATGTATTCTCCCGGATTGACCTTGGGCAGGGGCACCGTAATAAATTCGTCGGAACTGGCCTTGGGCATGAGCTCGCCGCTGTACCACTTCTGAAAATCCTGGATGGAGGAGAAGCGCACTTCTTCGTGGTGGCCCCCGTCAAACAGCATGTGAATCACGTATTCACTGGGCGTTCTTGGCATGGTTTGCGCTCCCTTCTGTTCACCGACCCCTATTATGGGCTGTTTACTCCCCAAAATGGCATCGCCGTTGGGGAAATTTTTATGGCCCTTGCCCCATCCCCTGGTAAGGCTCCTCCCTCTTCTCAAGCCCCTTGATAGCCGCTATTATCTCCATCCCTAGCCACGCAGCCCATGGCAGAGCCTTCAAATCATGGGTCAGCAACGCGACAACCCTGGTGTAAAGCGGCATCCCCCAATGATGAGCAAATTTTCCTCGGTACTCAGCGGTACTCAGATCGGTGCTTAGATCAGGACTCAAGGGAGAACAGCTATGGGCCGTTAGCCTGGTTAACGGTACGGTAGCTGTTCGATGGCCAGTGACTCACTCTCACCATGGCTACCTAGACTTTTTGCTTCAGCTCGGCCTTCTTGGGTTTCTGATCTTCTTGGGAATCTACTGGTCTACTTTGATTAAAGCTTATTTATTAGTCCGACAAAAATTCTGTTTGGATTATTTTTGGGTCATTATAGCTCTGATATTTTTAGTTCAAACTAACCTAGCCGAGCCATCCCTATTGGCTCAAAATGACTTCTTCTGGATTTTTTTTGCGATGATTACACTCTCTATCTCC
This sequence comes from Leptolyngbya sp. BL0902, assembly GCF_016403105.1. Lineage (NCBI taxonomy): Bacteria > Bacillati > Cyanobacteriota > Cyanophyceae > Leptolyngbyales > Leptolyngbyaceae > Leptolyngbya > Leptolyngbya sp. BL0902. The sequence goes on along the minus strand of NZ_CP046155.1, from coordinate 2,403,159 downwards.
GTGGAATTTAAGCAGGTTTTCCATAACCAAAACATGGCTCAGGTCTATCAAGGTCAGGCTTTGACGTCCTCTCCGTAGGACGTGCGGTAGCAGACTGCGTCCGGACGAAGGGCATGGAAGTGCACTATGAAGATCCCCCCGCCCCTCTTCTCTCCATGGGGGCTGCGCGCAGCCTGCAATGGGCCTGGGGGTTAGATGACTCTCTTGCCAAAACGGTAGCCTGGACTACGGACGCCTCTGGAACTTGTCTGTATACAGAATACTACCCAGGTTTTGAGAAAAGTTAACTTTGGGAAAAATTAGCCAGGGCTTGGGGCTAAGGTTGCCCCGTGCCGTCTCTGTTTCAGCATCCTGGGCAGAGGTGGTAAGGCAGGCGTTGACAGATGCCTAGTGTTTGTCTAGCTACTATCCAGAGAGGTCTCTAGAACGTGAACAACCGATCTATTCAGCGGATTTCCCGTCGCTCTGTTTTGGGCGCGGGTTTGTTTTTGGGGGCTAGTTGGGCGCTGAAAGGTTGCGATGCCTCGGCCCCCCAGGGCAGCGCCACTTCAACGGCGGCCAGTGGCGTTGAAGGTGAACTCATTGTTGCCTCTTTCCCTGGCACCACAGATAGCCTATTTCGGGAAGCGTTGGCTCCGGTGGTTGCAGAGCAGACCGGAGTGAGCGTCAGTGCTCAGCCTTTGTTAGCCTTCGAGCAAATTGCGCGGGTGAAGGCCTCTCCCAATAACCCTCCCTTTGATGTGCTGATTTTGGACGACGGGCAAAATGCCGTGGCTGTAGCTGAAGACCTGCTCCAGCCCTTCCCGATGGACAAAAGCCCCAACAGCAGCGATGTGAATCCGGCCTTCCTCAGTGCCCAGGGCCTCGCGCCAATTTTCTACGCCCAGGGCATTGTGCTGGCCTACAACACCGAGCGGGTGCAAACGCCCCCCACCTCCTGGGAAGCGATGCTCGACCCCAACCTAAACGCTCAATTGGGACTGGTCAGCCTCAACAGCATTTTGGGTACTTCCTTCATGGTAGAACTCGCCAAGGTGCTGGGGGGTGGCGAAGACAACATCGAGCCTGCCTTTGAGGCGGTGGCCGAAATGCTGCCCCGGGTGAGCGGTGTGGCGGCGAACCCCGGCGCACTCCTCACCCTCTTCCAGCAAGGCGAAGTAGATATTGGCCCCATGTGGCACAACGACGTGCTTACCCTGGCGGAACGGGGTGTGCCCATGGCCATTGCTAACCTGGAGAGCGGTATCGCCGCTGCCCGCTATAGCCTCAACATTGTGAAAAACCCGGCGGCTGGACTTGATCGCGCCGTGGCCTACGTGGATGCCATGCTCAGCGCTGCCGCCCAAGCCAAGGTGACGGGTGCACCCTACTTCTACATCCCCTCCAACAACACCGTGGAACTACCGCCCCAGTTGGCCTCCATGGGTATCGAGTCGGTGGATGACTTCATCGCCATGGCCCACAACCTCGATTGGCCCACCATCAACCCCCAGCGGGCTGAATGGATTGAGCGGTTCAACCAAACCGTGCAGTCCTAGGCCCAAGCCTCCCAATGCCCCAGCGTTGACCCCGTGGGGGCGAGGTCTCCTCGCCCTTCTTCCCCATTGAGCCTACAGTGCCCGACCCACCATGCCCGACCTTGACGCCCCAGAGATGATCACCCTGGCCACAGCGGAGATGGAGGTGCCTGCCCCCTATCACTTGTTAACCAGCGTGGTGGCTCCGCGCCCGATTGCCTGGGTGTCTACGATCAGCGCCGAGGGCCAGCCCAACCTAGCGCCCTACTCGTTTTTTAATGCGGTGTCGGGGTTTCCGCCCACGCTGATGTTTTCGGTGGCCCTGCGTCGCCGCGACCCCCAGGAAAAAGACACCCTACGCAATGTGCGAGAGGTGGGAGAGTTTGTCTGCCATGTGGTGGATGAAGCCCTGTCGGAGGCGATGGTGAAAACCGCCATGGAACTGCCCCACGGCACCAATGAGTTTGAGGTAGCGGGACTGAAAGCCGTGCCCGCCACGGAGGTGCGGCCCTGGATGATTCAGGGTGCCCCGGTGGCGATGGAGTGCCGAGTCACCCAAATTGTGCCCGTGGCCGAAGCCGCCAGCATTATGGTGCTGGGTCAGGTCTTGCGTTTCCATATCCGCAAGGATTTATACAGAAGTCAGCTGGGGCTGGTGGATACAGTGCACATGCAGCCTGTCACTCGCCTGGGTGGCCCGGTGGAGTACACCAAAATTGGTGAACTCATCCACCTTGCCATTCCCACCCCTCCCGATCCCAGCGTTGTGGCCGCGCCCTAGTCTAAGACTGGGATTTGACGGTTGATTGAGGTTGTTTAGGCCACAACATTCAATGTCCATCCACCCCCCCTAAGGTTCATGCAAGCCACCCAATCTCCCGCCACCCTAGCCGCTGTCGCCACCCTGGGCACCGACTCAGGACACAGCCTGACCCTGTCCCAGGTGATGCACCAATTTGGTTCCTTTGTGGCCCTGAAGGACATCAACCTAGCCATTCAGCCGGGAGAGTTTGTGTCGCTGTTGGGGCCGAGCGGCTGCGGTAAAACCACCCTGCTGCGAATCATTTCTGGCTTCCTCGACCCCACATCGGGCAGCGTTTTGATCGACGGCAAATCGGTGACGGGGCTGTCTCCCAGTGAGCGGGGCACGGGCATTGTGTTCCAAAACTACGCCCTCTTCCCCCACATGACCGTGTGGGACAACGTGGCCTACGGGCTGCGGGCGGGACGCAAGATGTCTCGCATTCAGGTGGCCAACCGGGTAGGCGAAATGCTAGACATGGTGCAGCTCGGCCACTTGGCTAAGCGGGTGCCCAGCGAACTATCGGGAGGCCAACAACAGCGGGTGGCCATTGCCCGTGCCCTGGCGGTAGAGCCGCGCATCATGCTGCTGGATGAACCCCTCAGCGCCCTCGATAAAAGCCTACGCCTGGATATGCAGATTGAAATTCGCCGCATCCTCAGCAATCGCGGCATCACCGCCATCATGGTGACGCACGATCAGGAGGAGGCCATGAGTATGTCCGACCGCATTGCGGTACTGTCTGGCGGCGAAATTCACCAGTTCGACAGCCCCAGCAATTTGTACGACCGTCCGGCTACACCCTTTGTCAGCTCCTTTGTGGGCACCTGCAACCACCTG